>DAOSNS010000010.1:0-117356 GCA_035373625.1 Anaerolineae bacterium
CTGGCGTTCCCCTCGAAGCAAGAATGGGGCCGGCTAAAAACGGGGAACTGGCGTTCCCCTCGGAGCAAGAATGGAGCAAGAATGATAAGGCCATGATCCTGGTGATTGCCTATTACCGGTTGCATGATAGGATTGCTATAATCCCAAACCCTTACTCAGATAATCGGATTAGTCATGAAAATGAATCTGCGAAACCTATGGCGCGATTTTGTGCCGGTGGGGATACTGCTTATCCTGCCGTTGTTGATTTTCGCCCCGATCGTTCTGGGAGATAAAACCCTGCTCCCGGCGGACGCGCTGTATACCTTCGCGCCTTACCGGGCTGCTGCCGACAAAATGGGCATGACCGAGGTGCAAAACGGCCTGGTTGCTGACCTGATTTTACAGAACTATCCCTGGAAGCGTTTTTTGACCACGGCACTTCAGACACGAGAACTGCCTCTCTGGGACCCTTACATCTTCGCCGGACATCCCTTTCTGGCCAACGGGCAACATTCGGCCCTCTATCCGCTGACGTGGATTTTCTTCCTGTTGCCTCTGCCGCGTGCGTTCGGCGTGTTCATTGCCCTGCAATTGGGGCTTGCCGGTATAGCAATGTATGTTTTGGGACGTACCATCGGCGCCAACCGCCTGGGAGCGCTGCTGGCCGGCGCCACCTTTGAGTTAAGCGGGTTCCTGGTCGTCTCGGTTGTCCATCCGATGATCGTTGCGGCGGCGTCATGGTTGCCGTTGCTGTTGACATTCGTCGAACTGACCGTGCGCCGTGCGCGCTTTATGCGGCAGGAACGCGCAATGTTGCCCTGGGCCTTAGGTGGCGCGCTCACGCTGGGGCTACAGATTTTCGCCGGCCACGCCGAAATCACTTACTTTGCCCTGTTGGTGATGGCGATGTTCGGCGCCTGGCGGCTCATCCATACGGCGCTGACCCATCCACACACGGCATGGCGCACGGAAGTCCTCAGCCCGGCATTGGGCCTACTGTTGATGGTCGGTCTGGGGCTGGCGCTTGGTGCATTGCAACTCCTCCCGCTCTATGAGGTCGTCAACAGCAGCTTCCGTCAGGGCACCGTTACGCTTTCTGAGGTGTTGAGGTGGGCTTATCCCAAACGCAGAATCATCACTTTCTTGATTCCTAACTTCTTCGGCAATCCCACGCATACAACGTTGTGGAATTTCTTCACCGGCGAGACGCTCCGGGCCACCGTCAACGCCCACGGAGAGGCCATTTCTTCTTTCGATTGGGGCATCAAGAATTACGTCGAAGGGGGGGCGTATTTGGGGATTCTGCCGTTGCTGCTGGCGTTGGTGGCAGTCGTTAGTCCGCAGTCGTTAGTCGAAGGTCGAAAATCGAAAGTCGAAAGTCGCAGGTCAAAGATTGTAGATAAGGCACTCGATTGGTTGAGACAGCCTTATGTGCCGTTTTTCACGGTGTTGTCGCTGTTTTCGTTGGGCTGCATTTTCGGCACGCCGATCTATGCGTTGGTGTACGCCTTGCCCTTCCTGAGCCAATCCCACTCGCCCTTCCGCTGGGTGTTCCCCTTGACGGTTGCCGTCGCCGCGCTTGCCGGCCTGGGAGCGACGCGAGTCAGCGAATCACGAATCACGAATTCCCCACACCCCTCAACTCACACCTCCCGCCCCATGCGCCGCCTCTTGCTCTTCGACACGGCTCCAAATGTTGTCAGCATCATCGGGGCGGGGACGATTTGGGCAGGATTGGCATTGTGGGGCGGGCTGTGGCTCTCGCGGCTGGCGTTCGGGCGGATCGAGCCACTGGTCGAGCGGGTGTTCTGGTCGCTGGCACTGGCATCCCACGCATTTCCAGATCATCGCACATTTTACGCTTACCTCTTTCCCTGGATCCAACGCGCAGCGCTATTGTTGATCGGCGCCGGCATTGTGCTACGGGTGTCCCGCTGCCCCATCTACTGGCCCAAGCGGTTGGGGGGCCGCCCGGTATGGGAAGCCCTGGCAATCCTCGTCCTGGTGGTAGATCTCGTCGCGTTTGGCGCGGGCTTCAATCCCGCCGTCAACCCGGATTTGCTGAGCTATACGCCGCCCGTCGTCGAATTTCTGCGCCGGGATACGGGGGTGTGGCGTTTCTCCACCTTCGATCCCCACGGACGCAAGACGTTCAACGCCAATACAGGAATGTTCTACGATTTCCAGGATGTGCGCGGTTACGATAGTCTCTTTCCGGCACAATACGCGCGCTATATGCGCTGGATTGAGCCGCAAAACGAGTTGCTCTACAACCGCATCGCACCCTTCACGCAGTTTTCCAGCCTCGACAGCCCGCTCACCGACCTGCTCAACGTCAAATACATCGTCACCGAGGAAGAAATTCCCCTGCCCAAGTACAAGCTCGTGTACCAGGATGAAGCGGTGCGCGTTTATGAGAATCTGGGTGTCATGCCGCGCGCCTTCACCTTGCCTGTGACGGCGACGCTGGTTGCACCGGATGTGGAAGCTGTGGGACAGCTCATCCAGAGCTATGACCCCCGCTTCTACGCCATCATCGAAGCGGAGTTTATGGGCAACACCCCCGCGCAACCGTCTCCCACCACCCCGGCCACTCCCGCGGGCCAAACCGTGCTCGCCTACGGACGCAACGAAGTCCTCATCGAAGTGACCGTTGATAGCCCGGCCTGGCTTATCCTCACCGATAGCTACTTCCCCGGCTGGAAGGCTTTCGTCCGCCCACCGGGAACAGGGGAAGATGCCGAGCGTGAAGTCCCCATTGCCCGTGTGGCCGGGAACTTCCGGGGCGTGCGGCTTGAGGAAAGCGGCATCGTGCGCTTCAAGTACAGTCCCGACAGCGTGAAAATCGGCGCGTTCGTCTCATTCCTGGCAGGGATGGGTATTGTCTTTCTCGCCGTCGTATGGGTCTGGCGACGCGCCTACCGCGATGAGGCCGACCATTCAACAGTACAACGGCTGGCGAAGAACAGCGTGGCTCCTATCCTGCTGACGCTCTTCAACCGCGTCATCGAGCTGGCCTTTGCGGCGCTGATGTTGCGGATTCTCGGTCCGGCGAATACCGGTGATTACTACTACGCGGTCAATGTCTTTTTATGGTTCGACATCCTCACCAATTTCGGACTCGACGCTTATCTCACCCGTGAGGTGGCTCGCGCCCGCGACCGGGCTAACCGTTTCCTGTTCAACACAACCGCCGTGCGGCTGGGGTTGAGCCTGGCCGGTATCCCGTTGGTGCTTGGGTTCATCGTCCTGCGGCAAACACTCATCGCGGACTTCACCGCGCCGGCCGCCAGGCAAGCGATGATCGCGCTGGTCTTGCTCTACATTGGCTTGATTCCCGGCTCCATCTCCAAAGGGCTGACCTCGCTCTTTTACGCCTACGAGAAAGCGGAATACCCGGCAGCCATCTCGACGGTTTCAACGTTGGTGCGTGTGGGCGTGCAGACGGCGGTGCTGCTGGCGGGATGGGGCATCATCGGACTGGCGGGATCGGCCATTGCCATCAATCTGATCACGCTGGGCATCCTGGGCAGCCTCGCCGTGCGGATGTTCTTCCGCCCGCGTTGGGAAAGCGACCGTATGTTGCGGCGAGCTATGATCGGCGAATCGTGGCCGTTGATGGTCAACCACTTCCTCGCTACCCTGTTCTACAAAATTGACGTTTTTTTGATGGAGCCAATCCTGGGCAACATCATCCTGGGACTGTACAGCATCGGGTATAAGTTTCTGGATGCGGTGATGGTCGTTCCTTCGATGTTCACGCTGGCGCTTTTCCCGGTCATCTCACGGCAGGCCAAAGAAGACCGTGCCGGCTTCCTGCGCTTCTACCGGCTTGGCGCGAAAATCCTGCTGACGCTCGCGCTCCCTCTGGCCGTCATCGCCACACTGGCGGCGCGTGAGATGGTGCTGGTTCTGGGCGGACCGGAATATCTGCCCGGCGGGATGATCGCCCTGCAATTGATGGCCTGGTCTATGCCGATTGGGTGGCTGAACAGCCTGACCCAATACGTGCTCATTGCGTTGGATCAGCAACGTTATCTGACGCGCGCGTATCTGTTCGCGTTCGCGTTCTCACTGATCAGCAACCTGATCTTGATGCCCATTTACGGCTACCGGGTCTCTGCCGTCTTGCACATCTTCTCAGAACTGGCGTTGATGGTACCGTTTGTAATGGGTGTACAAAAACAACTCGAGCGGTTGCACTGGGGTTCTATTGTCGGCAAACCGCTGTTGGCGACGGTAGCGATGGTGGCCGTGGCGCTACTCCTGATGCCGGTTGGACGCGGCGCCGCGCTGGCAGGCGCGGTTGTCGTCTTCCCACTGGTCGCCTGGCGGCTCAAACTGCTGACAGCGGAGGAACAGGCATTGCTGGCGCCGCTGCTCCGCCGCAGGTGATATAGGGCTTTATCATTCTCGCTATAATGACTTCAACTGACTGCGAGCGGATCGCCAGATCCACGTTTCTCGCTAAAAATGGGGAACTGACGTTCCCGCGGAGCAAGCATGATAAGGCCCTGGCAGATGATACGGGATGTTGTTCTCCCCATAAGAGCGGTTATAATAGGTAAAACTTTGTCAGAGGAGTAGACGCATGGAGCTTTCACAGCTAGAACAGATGATCCGTTGGCTGGATGAAGAACGCAAGCGCGACAAGGCCGTCATTCTAGCATTGCAAGAGCGTGTCGAACAGCAAATCCACACCATCGAAGCGCAATCCGTGGAAATCGAGCGGCTGCACCAGGACATTGTTGAATTACGCACCGATTTACGACGCACCGATGATTATCCCGCACAGATCGAAAAAACGCACCGTGACCTCAATGCCAACCTGGAAGAATTCAAAGCTCAGGTGCGCCGCGAGCGTCTGGAAAGCGAACAACTGCGCCGCTCAGAAGTCGAGATCATCAACGAACAACTGACCGACCTGGACAAGAAAATCCGCCCTATGTTTCGCTACGAGGAGTTGCTCAAGGCCCGTGAAGCCGGCGAACAACGACTGCAGGGGCAGATTCAGGCCGTGACCAACGCCATTGCCGACCTGACCAAACGCACCGAAGATCGCTTGCAATCCATCGTCTATCTGGAAGAGCAGCGCCGGGCCGACACACGGCGCGTTGCGGCGGTTGAAGGCGAAATTCCGGGGCTGCGCAAGAGCCTCGATGAATTGCTTGCCAAACAGACCCGGCTTGAAGACAGCATCCGCAAGCTCCCTGCGCGCGTTGAAGAGGCCATCCAGATCGCCAAATCCTACGATCCGCGCATCGAAGAGCTGCGCGTGGCAGATTTCCAGCGGGAACAACGGGTAAAGCAATACGTAGAACAGGGCGCGCGCGTGGACGCCGAAGTTGCACGCCTGGTTGAGCAAACGCAAAAATACGCCCTGTTGTACAATCAAAACAAACAGGCGCTCGACGGCCTGGATGCTTTCCAGGCGCGGCTGGAAAAACGGCAGAACGAGATCGCGGAAATGCAGCGGCTCACCGAGGAACGGCTCCGCCGCCAATGGGAAGAGTGGCAAGCGGCCTTCGCCCGCGACTGGCAAAAGCGTCTGGTCGCCGAGGAGGACCGTTGGCGACGTCAGGACCTCGCCAACCAGAAAGTGACCGAGCATTTTGCCGGGTTGGACGAACAGGCCGAACTCTACTACCGCGAAATCACGGCGCTCTGGGAAGAGCTACGTGCAGCCATAGATCGTTGGAGCAAAGCCATTCAAGAGACACTGGTGGCCAATCAGGACGTCCCGCTCCAGCGGCTCAAGGCGTTGCGCCGCTTCGCAGAGGAAAAGCATAAGGAGCTTTTGTAGGGAGTTAAGAGTAAAGGGGAAAGGGTCCCTTACTCCCTATTCCACAATCCCTAGAAAGTACACCAGTGGCCACCGACCATAACGCGAAGCGCACGGGTTTGTAACAGAGCTTCGGGCGGAAGGGTGAAGATGTCCTGGTCAAGGACGGCCAGGTCCGCGAGGTGGCCGGGAGTAAGCAAGCCGATTCGTGATTCCAGGCCGGCAGCGTAAGCCGCGCCCCAGGTGTAGGCGCGCAGGGCTTCTTCCAGGGTGAGCCGCTGTTCGGGGTGCCAGCCCTCGGGGCCGGGGAAACCATTATCCTCGCGGCGGCGCGTCACCGCCGCATACAGGCCGATGAACGGATCGAAAATTTCGATGGGCGCGTCCGAGCCAAAGGCCAGTACTGCGCCGGCGTCCGCTATGGAGCGCCACGGGTACGCCTGTGGCGCGCGCTGCGGCCCCAGATGACGCTCCACCATCACCATATCGTGAACGGCATGGATCGGCTGCATGGAAGCGACAAAACCGGCACGGCCCAGCCGCGCCTGATCCTCCGGACGGATGTGCTGCACGTGTTCCACACGATGGCGTAGCGCGGGGTTGATGTTGCGCACGGCCTCTAAGGCGTCCAGAACCAGCGCGTTGGCGCGGTCGCCGATCGCGTGAATCGCCAGCGCCAGTCCCCCTGCCGCTGCCTGCCGGGTGATTGCCGTCAGATCATCCGGCGTCAGCGTGAGCAAGCCCACGTTGTCCGGCTCACCCTCGTAAGGTGCGAACATCGCGCCCGTGCGCGCACCCAACGCCCCATCCGCAAAGAGCTTGAGGCCGCCGAAACGTAGCCAATCGTCCCCGTAGCCGCTGCGCAATCCTACCGTCAATGCTGCGTCGAGCGATTCCAGGCGCACGTACTTGACCACCCGCACACGCAGGCGTTCCCGGCGGCGCAATTCCTGAAACGCGGCAAACGCTGGTTCGGCGTCCACGTCGTGGATGCCGGTGATGCCGCAGGCCAGGAGATGACCTTGCGCCTCGTCGAGGGCGTCCACGACCTCATCTAACGTCGCCGGCGGGATCACCGCCCGCACCAGCCGCGTCGCCTCCTCGAACATCATGCCGTCCGGCGAACCATCGGCGCAGCGCCCAATCCGGCCATGCGGCGGGTCAGGCGTCGCTGCCGTGATGGACGCTGCCCGCAGCGCCGTCGAGTTGACCACCCAGGCGTGCGCGTTTTTGGCGATCAGCGCCACCGGATGCGCCGGGGCCACACGATCCAGTTCAGCCGCGGTAGGAAAGCGGCTGTCGTCCCACACACTTTGATCCCATCCGCGCCCGATGATCCAGGCGCCGGGCGGCAGCTCGCGCGCCCGCGCCGCCACTGCCTCCAGCAGTGCCGCACGGGAAAGATCACGCAGGTTCAGCTCACGCAAGCTAAGCGCGTACCACATCGCGTGGATATGCGCGTCAACCAGGCCGGGGATGACAAGCGCGCCCTCCACATCCTCGATCAGCGCGCCGGGGGCAGCCGCCCAGGCTTCCGCTTCAGCGTCCAGGGCGACAATGCGGTCATCCACCACCGCCATCATCCGCGCCCAGGGATAATGGGCGTCGCCGGTATAAATGCGCGGGTGTTGCAGAATTTTTACATTCATCTCTAAGATAGAGTCGTTAGTCGTTAGTCGCTAGTCGTTAGTCGTTAGTCATTAGTCGCTAGTCGTTAGTCGTTAGTCGTTAGGTGTTAGGTGTTAGTCGTTAGTCGTTAGTCGTTAGGCGTTAGGCGTTAGTCGTTAGTCATTAGTCGTTAGTCGCTAGTCGTTAGGCGTCAGGCGTTAGGCGTTAGGCGTTAGGCGTTAGTTGTTAGGCGTTAGGCTTATAGCCATAATAACGTGCTAACGTGGTCAACGTTAAAGCCCTAAAAGATTGGCAATCCAGGTGATGCTATAGCGTCCGGCCCAGGCTACGACGATGGCCTTGAACGTTTTGCCGCTCCACGTTGCCAGGTAGAACTTCCACACGGGCATCCCCGTCGCGCCGGCGGCCATGCCGGCCATGTCGAACAGCGGCATCGGCACGACCCCCATCAGAAAGATGGTCAACATCCCATGTCGGCGCACCCAGCCTTCGATCTTAGGGTAGACTTTCCAGCGGTCCACCAGGTCTTCGACAGCGTATCCGGCCAGATAGCCCCACAGTTCACCCAACGAATCACCAAACCCGGCGCAGAGACCGATCCACCAGGGTATAAGCGCCGGCACCGAACCCATCGTGAAGGTAAACGCCAGATGCGGGATGGGCAGCAATACCGTCGTGCTGCCGATCCAGGCCATCAGGAAGACGCCCAGGTAGCCCAGCCCGCTGAGGTGTTCAAAGGTGATGCGCTCACGGTTGAGCGCGATCAATGTGGTGAAGCCCACGAAGAAAATCACCAATACCACCCGCAAAACCGTCTTGCGCGTCTGTTTGGTTTGAGTGTGGGTAGGAGGGTCGTTGGTGGCTTTAGGGGTGGTATCTGGCATGCCCTTTACGCCAGCGGCGCTCCCAAACGGACAACTCTGGCCGTTCCCGAGAAGCCACGCGTCGCATTACAGCTATCCACCACCAGGGAGGCTCGTTGGAGAATCCGCCCATAGTCCACGTTATGATGGCCGGTCACGATCACCACAACATCAACCGCCTGAAGTTCTTCATCCGTCAAGGGAACGGACTCCAGGCACAGTGTATCCTGGTAGAAGACGTTACCCCCCACGTGAAAAGTCGGCACGAAAGGATCGTGATAGCGCACATCGGCGCCGCGCCCCAACAGCAGCTCGATGATCCGCTCGGCGGGGGTATCGCGTGAGTCACCGATGTCGGGTTTGAAGGCCACACCCAGGACAAGCACTCGCGCGCCGTACAGAGACTTCTTCTCCAGGCTCAGACCGCGCGTCACCAGGTCTACCACGTGATAGGGCATGGCTTCGTTGGTCTCCGCCGCCAACTCGATGAAGCGCGTCCAGAAATCGTACTCGCGCGCTTTCCAGAGCAAGTAGTAGGGGTCTATGGGGATACAATGTCCACCCACGCCGGGGCCAGGACGGAAAGGCATAAAGCCGAAAGGTTTGGTCTTCGCCGCGTCAATGACTTCCCAGAAATCTATGCCCATGCGCTCGGCGAGTTGCGCTATTTCGTTGACCAGGGCGATGTTCACGGCGCGGAAAGTGTTTTCCAACAGTTTGGTCAACTCGGCGGCGGCAGGCGAGGAGACCTCGTGCACCGGTGCGCCCATCTGCCGCAGCAGCGCGGCAGCGACGGCGGTGGCGTTCGGCGTCAACCCGCCAACGACTTTGGGAGTGTTGTAGGCGCTCCATTGCTTGTTGCCGGGATCAATGCGCTCCGGCGAAAACGCCAGGTAGAAATCATCGGCACCGGCCTTCATCCCGCTGACCCGCTCCAGAATCGGCTGCACGACCTCGGTTGTTGTGCCGGGATAGGTCGTGGACTGCAAAACAATGAGTTGTTGGGGACGCAAGTGCGGGGCGATACCTTCGGTTGCCGCGATAATGTAACTCATGTCTGGAGTGCGCTGGATGGTATAGGGGGTAGGCACGCAGATAAACACCGCATCACAATCACGGATGATGTCGTAATCGGTCGTCGCGCTCAGGCGACCATCGCGCACATAGGGAAGCAGCTCAGCATCGGAGACGTCTTCGATGTAGCTGTGACCGGCGTTGAGGTCACGCGCACGGTCGGCGTTGACCTCGATGCCGACCGTCACAAAACCGGCTTTGGCAAAGGCCAACGCCAGCGGCAGCCCCACGTACCCCACGCCGACGACGGCCACCTTCGCCGTACGATAGGTGATTTTATCGGAAAGTGATGTGTTCATGAACCCTCCATCAGAATTAACCCCAGAGACCACAAAGAACGCAGGAAATTTTCTGTGTTCTCCGTGTTCTCTGTGGCACAAAATATGTCCGGCTGAACGGTTGACCACAAAGAGCGCAGGTAACTATAACCTGGAAATTCTCACTGTAACCTTACGGTGTTTTGCCCACGCGCTGCGCCAGGAGTGCCAGTTTAACTTCGACCTCGTACCAGCTAATCTCCGAGAGACCGAGTTTGTGACGCAGCTCGGTGTGATCCATCCCCGCCGCGAAGTCACGGACGGCGCAGGTCCAGCGCAGAATCTCAAAGGTAATCCGGGGAATCCCTGCTTCTGCGGCGATGTCCGTGAGCACGTATTCCAGGTTGCGCGCGCTCCACGGGAAGAGATACTGACGCGAGGGGTACTGCTCCAGATATTCTTTCAGAATGGCAGGCCACTCATGCGGTAAGGCGATCCGCCGTTCTTTATGACGCCGCCGCGCTTCTTTGTAGCGCACCCACAACGCCGGATGTTGGGGATCGCTCAAATCAATGTGATTGACGTGGAGATTGACACACTCACTTTTCTTGATGCCGGTATGCAGGATGAGGGTGAATAGCGTATGAGGGCGCACATCGGCCTTGCGCGCTTCACTGCCGGCCCGTAACGCCTGCGTCACCGCCAGCGCCGCCTCAATCTGCGCGTCGGTCAGAATTTCCGACAGCGGCGCAGAGACAGCCTGGTGAATCAACGGCGCAGCAGGATCGCGCGCCAAAACGCCTTCTTCCGCCAGCCAGCCGAAGAAGACTTTGAGCGTGGTGATGCGCCGTTCGAGTGTTTTTGGGCTACACGGCACGCCGCGCGAGGATTCCATCCACTTGACGAAGCCTTGCAACGTGGCCGCGCCGATCTCACCGATGCGCTGCACGGGACTGAGATAGTCGCTCAAAATCTGCATATCCAGCCGGAACGCCTGCTGGGTGTTTTCCGTGAAGCCGCGCAGCCGCATGTACTTCTCGAAAGCGCCCAGCGCGACGTTGAGCGGCGAGGTCGGCGTCAACTCCGCTGCCAGCGAAGCCGTCGGCGAGACAGGCTCCGCAGCAGGCGCGGCGGCCTTCTCCTCAGAGGCAGGCTCCACCTGAAAAAGCGGCAATTGTTGAGAGACAGGCTCATCAGACATCGTGCTTCCCATTATAGTCAATTGAGGGTGAAAGCAAGCCCCCCTGTCACTATAGCCCGACGATAATGATCTTTAACAAATTAACCCGGACATAGAGCGACATAGCGGAGACGTGGCATGGGGGTTTATCCCCGTGCGGGCATCCCCGTGCGGATACTTTCTGAGCCTGGTGATTGATCACCAGGCGGTGGGCATAGCTGAGCTGATTACAATTGACATATAGGTTTCTTCTTTATTTGTGGTATAATCTGGCGGGAGATGAGGAACTGGGGATTTGGGGCTGAGGACTAATGATTAGGGATGATGAACTGGTTCCTGATCCCTGGTCTGGTTTCTAATTCCTAATCCCCAATCACTATTACGAGGAGGTAGGCATGCCATTAGATGTTGCCGCAATACGGCAAGAATTTCCCATCTTCAAGCGCAAATTCCACGGCAAGCGCCTGGTGTTTTTAGATAGTGCCGCCAGTTCACAGAAACCGCGCGCCGTCATCGGTGCGCTGATGCGCGTTTACACACACAGCTACACCAACGTCCATCGAGGGTTGTACGCGCTGGCGGAAGAGGCCACCGCACTCTACGAAGAGGCACGGGCCAAAATCGCAACCTTCATCAACGCGCCGGAGCCTGCCGAGGTGATCAACGTGCGTAACGCGACGGAGGGCATCAACCTGGTCGCCTACAGTTGGGGCGAGACGCATATCCACGCCGGAGACCGCATCGTGGTGACGGAGATGGAACATCATGCCAACCTTGTCCCCTGGCAGCAGTTGGCTCTGCGCAAAGGGGCCGAGCTGGCGTATATTCCCGTGAACGACGCCGGCCAGCTCGATCTGGCCGCACTGCCGGCATTGCTGGAAGATGGACGCACTAAAATCGTCGCCTGCTCGGTCATGTCCAATGTGCTGGGGACCGTGCCGCCGGTCAAACAGGTCGCGGAGATGGCTCATGCCGCCGGCGCCCTGGTGGTGATGGACGGGGCGCAAGCCGTTCCCCATCGGCCCGTGGATGTGCAGGCGCTAGGTGCGGACTTTATGGCCTTCTCAGGCCACAAGATGTGCGGACCGGGCGTCGGCGTCTTGTGGGGCCGCCGCGAGTTGTTGGAAGCTATGCCCCCCTTCCTCTATGGCGGCGATATGATCCGCACCGTCAAACGCGACTATGCCAAGTGGAACGAAGTCCCTTACAAATTCGAAGCCGGAACGCCGGCCATCGCCGAAGTTGTGGCCCTGGGCGCGGCGGTAGATTTCCTCAGCGCCATCGGTATGGATGCCGTCCACGCGCATGAGCAAGAGATCGTTGCCTATGCAATGGAACGGCTGGCCGAGCTGCCGCGAGTGCATATTCTCGGTCCGGGGCCTGCCGAGCGCGGCGGTGTGGTTGCGTTCTGGATGGATGGCATCCATCCCCACGACATCGCTTCCGTCCTCGACGAGGAGGGCGTTTGTGTGCGCGCCGGGCATCACTGCGCCCAACCGCTCCACGAGCGGTTCGGACTCGCCGCCAGCGCCCGCGCGAGCTTCTACATTTACAATGATAAAGATGATGTGGAGGCGCTGGTGAAGGCACTCCACAAAGTCGAGCGTATTTTGGGAAAATAAGAAGCCGAGGAGAAATCAATCCATGAGCAGCGACCTTTACCGTGAGCAATTGCTGGAGCATTACCACAATCCCGAAAACTTCGGCGTGCTTGAAAATGCCGATATTGATATTGAAATGGATAATCCGACATGCGGGGATATGATCCACTTGACGGCGCGTCTGGACACCGAAGGGCGCATCGCCAAAGTGATGTTTGAAGGGCAGGGCTGTGTCATCAGCATGGCGTCATCGTCTATGTTCACCGAGGCCGTCGTGGGTAAAACCCCCGCCGAGATCGCCGCTATGGGCTTATCGGAGATTCAGGAAATCATGGGCGGCGTGCGGCTGAGCATGGGGCGCGTCAAATGTGCGCTGCTGCCGCTCAACGCGATGAAACTCGGCCTCAAGGAAGCCGGGAAATTATAAGTCAGTTGAACCCTCACCGGTAAGGCAATACCGGCGCCACCACCCGTTCAATACGCACGAGAACTGCCTCAGGGATGACATTCTGGATGGTCACGCCTTTAGGCACATAGACTGTCGGGATGATGGTGTAGTCTCCGGGCATCAATTTGGTCAAATCCAGCACCACGCGCACGTCCGTGCTCTGCAAATGCTCCATGATCGCCAACGGACCGTTCAGAATCAACACCACGGACTCGGTACTCAGGGTCGCGGTCATTTCGGAGGCCAGGCCACGGATGGTCGGCGTCACCGCCAGTGTCAGCCCGGTCTGGATGGCTTCAATCGTCAGGCTGACGGTAACGTAAGGACGCGGCGGCGAAATCAGGGATATCCCTTCGGGCATTTGCAAAGCCACGGTCGTGGTCATGCTCTGGGTCAGCGCTTCGAGGCTGACAGGTTGTGTTTGCAGGTAGCCGGGCACGGCTTTGACCACTTCCACACGCCCGAAGACTTTGACGATCTGGGGATTCACGACCAGATTGGCGATGCGATAACCGGCGGCCGGCTGCCCTTCCCAGGCCACCGTCACGGCGAGATCCCGCACATAGCCCAACTGGGAGATGGGCACATTGACCGTCACCACTTTGGGAACCGCCTCGACGTAGGGGACACTGTGTTCGTTCTGATCCAAAAGCTCAGGCTGATAATCGCCCCGCACGTCACTTTGTTGCCCCTGCACATCAACCATAACCTGCGCCTGGGTCACTTGTGCGACCCATGAAGCCGGTCCGCGCACCCGCACCGTCTGTGGGATAACCATAGGCTCCTCGGCCTTATAACCAAAAACAGCCGTGCCTTTTACCCGCACCGTGACCGTCACCTCTTTCTCGGCGATCTCTTCAACGGTGAGCGAGGCTGCGGCGGGTATGATTTTCAGCACCTGCACCGGCGACGCCTTAACCTCCACGTGCACCGGCACCGACAGGGTGCCGGTATTGACGTTGGCGAGATCAATGTAGGCGTGTATGTCCTCAAGCGTCAGGTTGTTCCAGATGGATTTTGGCGCGCGCAGTTCCACCCGCACCCGCGCCCCGTTGATGCCATAAGCTATCATATCGTCATCCAGGTTCAGAATTTCAACCGGAATAGACAGGGCAAACGGACCTTGCTGCGTGGGGTCCTCGGTTTCGATGGCAACGGCCCAGAAGAAAAAGGCCAGCAGCAGCGAAGCCAGGAACAGGCTGATATTTTGTCCCAGCCAGCGATTCATATAACCGTGCCTTCCTTCGTCTCTGCTCCAGATTTTGCCGCACGACGGGTAAAACGGCGCAGGAGGCCCGGAGTATGCTCGACTTCGGGCATCAAAAAAGTGCGCAGAATGGACTCCAACCGACCGGCATCAATATCACGAATGATGCGCCCGTTGTGCGTCAGCGAGATTTTCCCGCGTTCCTCAGAAACGACGACGGCCACAGCGTCTCCTTCCTCGGTGATGCCGATGGCTGCCCGATGCCGCAATCCCAATTCCCGGTCCGCCAGAAAGGCCGCCGTCAGCGGCATGACACAAGCGGCCGCAGCCAGATAGCCGTTGCGGATGATCACCGCACCGTCATGAAGAATCACGTGAGGATCAAAAATGGAGGTCAACAGCTCAAATGTGACCTCGGCGCCGATGGGGACACCGGTATCCACGTACTCCTGTAAGCCGGTTTGACGCTCGAAGACAATCAATGCACCGACGTAGTTCGTCGCCATGTAACTGACCGCTTTGACGACGTTGGCAATCATCAAAGCCAGCCTGTCATTGTCACGCGGCGCCGTCCAAAACAGGCGATTGCGTCCCAGTTGTTCAAGGGCGCGCCGCAGTTCCGGTTGAAAGAGCACCGGCACGCCCACCATGAATGCCGGCAGAAGCCGCTCGACCAGCCAGGAAAATGCCCGCAGGTGTACCAGCCGCGTGATCAGGGCCAAAAAGATGAGCAAGGCCATGATCCCACGCACCAGAGGCACGGCGCGGGTCCCTTTTATCGCGTAAAAGACCATGAAAAAGAAAAAGGCGACAATCAGGATATCCAGGCCATCTACCCACGATATACGTTCCAAAAGCCATACAATGTTCCACATACTCAATCGCGGCGAAAACCAGCCCTCCGTTTACACGCCCCGTCCCGGTGGTGGTTCTTGTCCGGTCAACTCACGGTAGAGGCTGGCGTAAGCTGCTCTATTCGGGGGATCCAAAGCCAGGATCGCCGCGATGGTTTTGACCGCCGCTTCTTTCTGTCCGGCTTCAAGTTGTAGATCACCTAATACATCCAGGTGTTCCAACGCTTTATCGCGCTTACCGATGTTCAAATACAACTGCGCGCCTCTGGCACGCAAAGGGATGCTCTCAGGTTCGTTATGGATCAAGTCTTCCAGAACGACCAGGGCGCGGTCAACATTTTTGGCTTCCAGATAGAGTTTGATCAGTTTGTCCAAAGCATTCAGCCCTAAATGCGGGCGTCCGGTGCGGGGGTACAGGCGATAGAGTGCCAGATGAGCACGTTCGTCACCGGGAGCAATGCGCAGGATTTCCTCATTGCTTTTGATCGCCGCCAGCCAATCCAGACGCTGTAAATCCAGGTCGGCCATTCTGTGGAGGATGCGCACTTCCCACTGGGCATCCTGTGAACCGCGCGGCGCCAGACGCAGGGCTTCGGCGTAAACTTCGCGGGCGCGATCCATTTGCGCCAACTGGTAATACGCATCTGCCAACTGCAAATACTGGCCGAGGGCTTCGTCAATTTGCCCCCGCTGGATGAGCAACTCGATCACATGCCGATGTACCGTCACATCCAGAGGGGAGGATTGCAGGAGTTCACGGTAAATCGCCAACGCCTGGAGCGTCTGCCCACGCACCTCATAGGTGCGCGCAACAATGTGGAATTTGGCAACCGCCTCTTCGATACGGCCGGCATCTTGCAGTAAACTCGCCAACAGATAATGCAGCGGCAGGTAATCCGGGAATTGGCTGAGTGTGTGGAAGAGTTCTTCCAAAGCGTTGTAAACCTTTTTGCGGCGGTGGTATTCCTGCGCCAGAGCAACGGAGCGCAGGATATCCGCCGATCCCGTCAGGCTGACCAGCTCCCCCAGACTGAGCACAATGCCCGAACGCGCCAGACTATCCAGCCGTTTGCGCGCGGTGATGGCTTTGTCTTCCCATCCCTGCCGTCCCAGAAATTCAACCAGCGATTCACTCAGACGTTGTGCGCGTTCCGGGTCGCCGGTGCTGACCAGGTTTTGTGCCAGGCTCTCGTAAACGCGGATCAGGTCATCGGCATGCTCACGCTGCACGGTCGCCAGGTCAACGATTTTTACGGCCTCCCAGAAGTGTTTGGCAGCTTCGGTGAAATTGCCCTGAGCCTGATAACATTCGCCCAAAGCAAAATGGCTGCCCAGAACATACTCAGGCGACGCCAGGGACTTCGACAATTGCTCGATGGCTTCGGCAAAGCGCATCTGCTCTTTATAAAGCAGCCCCAGGTTAAAATGGATCGAGGGCATCGAAACGCCGGCCTTGACCAATTGCTCGTAAGCCTGCAGGGCGGCCGCCAGGTCTCCGCGCGTTTGGGCGTCTACGGCTTTGCCGATCAGCAGGTCTACCTCCATCTGCGAGACGCCTTGAATCTGAGGTTTGTCTTCTGCAAAAATGGACTCGGCCAACATTGCCAGGGCATGCTGTCTGGCGATATCCACCGGCGTGCCCTCGTCGCCCGCTTCGATTTCTATGCCTTCGAGCAAAACCTCCTGTGAGGAGATTGGCGGCGGCTCCGGAACCGGACGCTGACTCTGCAACAGCATCATCGTCTGCCCGATGCGTGGTTCGTGAGGAATGAAGCCTTGCATCTGCCGACAGATTTCGATCGCCCAATCGGGATGGGTGTTCTGGTACAGATAGGCCAGCCAGAGCGCCGCCAGGACGGCCTTGTCCACCTGTTTCTGGGCTTGATAGTGTTGCAAAAGCGCGCGCCACGTCTTATCATTGTCAGATCGCAGGCGCAAAGAAGCCTCGTAAGCCGTCGCCATCTTGCTTGTCAGATTCTGTTTGCCGTAGCGGACTCCGGCTTCATAATACATTTCGGCAGCCCGCGCCGTCTCACCGGTACGCTCCAGAATCTCGGCAATGCGTTCATAGGGGCCGGGGTCTGCAGGGCTTAACAAGGTGAGCCGGCGATAGACTTCAAGCGCCTCTTCGAGTTCTTCTGCGTTCAGCAGCGCCCAGGCATACCCCATCAAGGCCGAGACATCATCGGGGAACTCGGCCAACGCACGCCGATAAAACCGCACGGCTTCGTCCCATCGCTCGTCCCAAACACAGTCGTTAGCTTTTTGAATGGCTTCGTCAAAGCGCAAACGATTACCGGCCACAGAGCACCCCCCTGTTGTCAGTTGTTAGTTGTCAGTTATCAGTCGTCAGTTATCAGTTTTCGGCATCCAGCACCCAAACTAAGATGGCTTTTTGGGCGTGGAGACGGTTCTCGGCCTGGTCGAAAATAGCCGAGTGCGGTCCATCGGCGACGGCATCGGTGATCTCCTCGCCACGGTGGGCCGGCAGACAGTGCATCACGATGACATCGGGCTTTGCCAGGGCCAATTTGGCTTCATCCACGCGATAAGGTGGGAAGACTTTGCGCCGCTGTTCGGCCTCGGCTTCCTGGCCCATTGAGGTCCATGTGTCGGTGTAGATGACATCCGCATCCTGGACTGCCGCGAACGGGTCGGACGTCGCCTCGATCTTCGAGCCGCTTGCCGCAGCCAGACGGCGACCGATTTCCCAAATCGCCGGATGCAGCGTATATCCCTTCGGCGAAGCGATGGTGAAGTCCATGCCCAGCAATGTCGCTCCATACAGGAGCGAGGTGGCGACATTGTTGCCATCGCCCAAATACACGAGCTTCTTGCCCTTGAAGCTCCCCTTGTGCTCCAAAATCGTCAGGAAATCGGCCATGCCCTGGCAGGGATGGGAGTAGTCCGAAAGGCCGTTGATCACCGGAACGGTCGCGTATTTTGCCAGTGCCTCAACATCCGCATGCGCAAAGACGCGCGCCATCACCACGTTGACATAACGCGAGATCACCCGCGCGACATCGGCGACGCTTTCCCGCTTGCCCAACTGAATCTCATCCGGTGAAAGGTAAAGCGCATTGCCGCCGAGTTGGAGCATCGCTACATCAAAGGAAACGCGGGTGCGCAGGCTGGGCTTCTGGAAGATCATCCCCAGGACTTTGCCCTTCAGGTAAGGGGTGTCTTCACCGGCTTTCCATGCGGCCTTGATACGCACGGCAAGGTCAAGGATGTGGCGCATTTGTTCCGATGTGAGATCGGCCAATGTCAAGAAATGTTTCATGGGTCATGCCTCCTGCTGTTGGTGTAGGTTTGGTAAATCCGCTTTCACATCACTCTCACCCTAGTATACCACGAAGGAGCTTTAGAGGGAAAGAGGAATGTGTTTTTTTGTGCAAGTAAGTTACACATGTCATCCGGGTTATAGCACTCTGCACGTTGTCCCCTCCTGACCACGGTGCTATACTGCATAAGTAGCCATTGACAAAAGCATGACCGGCTCGCGACGAAAAGACTGTTTTCCAGGAGATTTGTCTATGACAATTATGCAGGCTGTTGCCAAACGGCAACCTCGTCCCGGATTTGAGCTTATCCAGGTGCCCATCCCCACCCCCGGTCCACGGGAAGTTTTGATCAAAGTGATTGCCACCTCCATCTGTGGCACCGATGTCCACATTTACAAATGGGATCATTGGTCACAAGGACGCATCAAGCCGCCGCTCATCATCGGCCACGAATTCGCCGGCGAGATTGTGGCGGTCGGCGCGCAGGTCCGCCCCGATGAGCCACAAGTCGGCGATTTCGTCTCCGCCGAGAGTCATATTGTATGCGGTGTTTGCACCCAATGCAAGTTAGGACAGGCGCACATTTGTCCCAACACCCGTATTCTGGGGGTAGATACAGACGGCTGCTATGCCGAGTACATCGCCATCCCCGTTGAAAACGCCTGGAAAAACCCCAAGACCATGCCGGCGCGCGTCGTCAGCCTGCAAGAAAACTTCGGGAACGCGGTTCATACGGTCGCTGCGGTGGATGTGCGCGCCAAGACGGTGCTCGTCACCGGCTGCGGGCCGGCGGGTCTGATGTCCATCCCGGTCGCGCGGGCCTTCGGCGCGGAGGTCGTCGTTGCCACCGACATCAGCCCGTACCGCCTGGCCCTGGCGCGCAAAGTCGGCGCCGACCTGGCAATCAACGCCGCCGAAGAAGATGTCATGCGGCTTGCCCAGGATATGGTGCGCGGCAAGGGCTTCGATGTGTTGATCGAAATGTCCGGCGCGCCCAAAGCGCTGGTGCAGGGGCTAACTCTGCTCAAGCCCGGCGGGAGTGCGTCTCTTTTGGGGCTAAGCTCGAATCCCCTCAACGATTTCGACCTCAACAATCTGGTGATTATGAAGGGCATCACCGTGCATGGGATCGCGGGACGTCGTTTGTGGGAGACGTGGTATCAAATGCGTGCCCTGATCTCCTCCGGTGCCGTGGATTTGACGCCGATTATCACCCACGAATTCCCACTCAGCCGCTGGCAGGAAGCCCTCGATACGATGGTTTCGGGGAATAGTGGTAAAATTGTGATGTACCCAGGGGCGTAAGAGGTTAAGAAATAAGAGTTAAAACAAGACAAGCAAGGAAAGGAGGAAAAAAATGGTCAAAGCAGGGTTGATCTTAGGAGCAGTGATGTTAGTTCTGGGAGTCGGCGTGAGTTTGATTACGCCGCTCTGTGTGCCGTGTATTGCGTTGCTGGCAGGGCTAGGAGCCGGTTATCTGGCCGGCGTCTACGAAAAGCCCTTCGCATCCGGCGGCGCGGCCAAAGCCGGTGCAATCGCCGGCGCAATCGGCGGTGTGGGCGCATTGCTCGGTCAGTTCATCGGTGGGATTATCAACAGTGTGCTGGTGGATCCGCAAACCATTATGAACGTATTGGAGCAGCTCGGTCTGCCGACCACCTACGACCCCTCGATGATTCCCACTGCCCAAATCGGCGGCGGTGTGTGCTTTGGCGTGCTCGACATCGTGTTGATGGCGGGCCTCGGCGCGCTCGGCGGCATCCTCTGGCAGCAGATCGCCGGCAAAAAGACTGACACACCGTCATACTAAATCATCCATTCTCAACGGAGTAAACGGGTACAAACGGAAGAAAATCCACTAAAAAACGACTATTCGACTACAAAACTACGCGACTGTTTAGGAGACTGACGATGACCGAACAAAAACTGGCCTGGATTGAGGAAGAAGTCGCGGCATTGAAGGAAAGCGGCTTGTTCATCCATCTGCGCACTATTGACTCACCCCCCGGTGCGTGGATGACGGTGGACGGCAAGCGCGTGCTTAACCTCTGCACCAACAATTACCTGGGTCTCGCCGATGATCCACGATTGAAGAACGCCGCCAAAGCCGCGATTGACCGCTTCGGCGCGGGGCCGACGGCGGTGCGCTCCATCGCCGGCACGCTCTCGCTGCACCGGGAGCTGGAACAGACAGTGGCAGAGTTCAAGCATGTGGAAGACGCGCTCTACGTGCAGGCCGGTTTCGTCGCCAATCAAGCGGCCATCCCCCCGTTGGTGGGCAAAGAGGACGTCATCTTCTCCGACCGGCTCAATCACGCCAGCATCATTGACGGCGCACGGCTGAGCCGCGCCAAGATCGTGGTCTACGAGCATTGTGATCCCGCCGATTTGGAGGCAAAGGTTCAGGAATCCCTGCCCCAATACCGGCGTGGGCTGGTTGTCACCGACGGGGTTTTTTCAATGGATGGCGATGTCGCACCACTGGACAAAATTTACGCGGTGGCGGAAAAATACGGGCTGCTCACGATGGTGGATGACGCGCACGGCGAAGGTGTGCTGGGCCACGGTGGACGCGGGATCGTGGATCACTTCGGCCTGCACGGCAAATTCGACGTGGAAATCGGGACGTTCTCCAAAGCCTTCGGCGTGGTGGGCGGCATCATCGCCGGGAAAAAGCTCATCGTGGACTACTTACGTCAAAAGGCACGTCCGTTCCTTTTCTCTAGCGCCGTCACGCCGGCCGATACCGCCGCATGTCTCGCCGCCGTTCAGGCGCTCGCGGCTTCGACCGAACTGGTGGAGCGTTTGTGGGAGAACACCCGCTACTTCAAGGATCAGATGAAGGCGCTGGGCTTCAACGTAGGCAACAGCGTGACGCCGATCACGCCGGTGATGCTCGGCGACGCGAAGCTCGCGCAGGCGTTCAGCCGCCAGCTTTTCGAGGAAGGCGTCTTTGCAATGGCCATCGGCTTCCCCACCGTTCCCCAGGGTCTCGCACGCATCCGCGTGATGATCTCCGCCGCGCTCGGCAAAGACGATATGGATTTCGGGCTGGAGAAATTTGCGAAAGTAGGAAAGGCGTTGAATGTGATCTCGTAATACGTGATGCGTGAAACGTGAGGCGTGATAGGTAACAGCCACGCTGATTATCAATCACCGATTACCGATTACCGATCACGCAAACCGCGCATCAATGGCACGTTGCACCGCCTCGTAATCCGCCGGCAATTCCACCGGCGGATTTGCGTGCCGGGCGATAACATCGGCCAGCGCGCGATCATGATAGGCCACCTTGAAGTCGGTGAACTTGAGGCCATGGGCGGTGGAGATGACCACCACGCGGTCATGGCGGCGGATTTCCCCTCGTTCGATAAGTTTGAACAACACCGCCAGGGCCACGCCGGTATGGGGACAGCAGTACATGCCGGTACGGTCGGCGCGCGCCGCCGCATTAGCCAGTTCGTCCTCGGTGGCCTGCTCGACAACGCCGTCGAAGGTTTTGAGCGTTTTGACGGCGCGTTCATAGCTCACCGGATCGCCGATCTGAATGGCGCTGGCCAGCGTCTTTTGCGCCTGAACCGGACGATATTCACGGAAACCGGTCTGATAGCTCAAATAAAGCGGATTCGCGCGCGCAGATTGCGCGCAGGCGATGCGCGGCAATTTGTCAATCAACCCCAAATCCCGCATGAGCAGAAAGCCTTTGCCCAGGGCACTGACGTTGCCCAGGTTCCCGACAGGAATGACGATCCAGTCGGGCACCTGCCAATCGAACTGCTGCACAATTTCAATGGCGACCGTCTTCTGCCCCTCCATGCGCAGCGGATTCATCGAGTTCGCCAGGTAAATCGTCGGGTCACTGGCGATCTGCTGCACGATGCGCATGCAACCGTCAAAGTCGGTGTCGAGTGCCAGCACAAGCGCGTTGTTGGCAATGGGCTGGATCAACTGCGCGGTGGAGACTTTGCCCTTCGGCAATAGCACAACGGCCGGAATATCTGCCGCCGCCGCATACGCCGCAAGGGCCGCCGAGGTGTCGCCCGTCGAGGCGCAGGCTACCGCGCGAATGGGTTTGCCGTCGGCGCGCATTTGCTTCACGACCGAGATGAGCACCGTCATCCCCAAATCCTTGAACGAACCCGTGTGACTGTTACCGCACAACTTCACCCACAGGTCAGAGACGCCGATTTCCTTACCTAACCGCTCGGCCCAGAAGCAGTTGGTATGGCCTTCGTACATCGAGACCACGTTATCGTTGTCAATCTGCGGCGCGACCCATTCCTTCTTCCCCCACACGCCGCTGCCGTAAGGCCATTCGTTGGTGCGGATACGGCGGTCGAAGAGCTGCATCCACACGGCCGCGCTGCGGTCCCGCAATGCCTCAACGTCGTGGACCACATCCAGCAAACCTCCACAATCTTCGCAGCGATAGACGGCGTCATAAATGGAATAGCGACGTCCACATCCGCGCACACATTCAAGCCAGCTTGTGTATGTCATTTCCCCCTCCCAAATAATATGGAGTTATGGCGCTTCTCCTTAAGAATCCACAAGTCGAACAGTGCCACACCGGCCCACAAACACAGGCTCACTTCCAGGGCCATCCGTGGCAGGTTCATCAGCGACAGGCCCAAGGTCTCGGTGAAACTGTAGTCGTAGGGGAACTCGTATTGGATCAATGGGAACAGGTACGGCACGACGCCGCCGAATTCCCCAACCAGGTGCAACAGATAGCCGAGTGCCCAACTTTGCGCCGGACGTTTTCCCCACACGAGCGCGATCACCGCCGTCGAAACCGCCACGCCGATCAACGTGTGACCCATCCAGCGGCTGCCGGCGCCCTGGTGCAGCGTGTAGTGGGCGATCTTGTCCACAATATCCGGCACGACCGCCGCCGCCATCACCGGTACAAAATCAGCTTTGAGATAACGATAAGCCAACGCCGAAACGGCAACGTGTCCGAAGATCATCGGATGTCCTCTCAAAAAGTACGGAGTACGAAGTAAGGAGTAAAGAGTGAGAAGTATGGACCTCGTTACTCGTTACTCGTTACTCGTTACTCGTTACTCGTTACTCGTTACTCGTTACTCATTTCCCAATCCTACCACAGGGCGCGCAAGGCTGCAACGTCCTCGGAGAGCCAAAGCCGCCCACCCCAGCAGCGCCAGTTCCAGGACGAGTTCGGCAGGATGTTGCAGTTTGTGCAACAGCATTTCCCAAAAGCCCAACGAAGGGGGAAAGTCATAGTGGACGAATGGATACAGCCACGGCACCTGCCCACCGAGATCGGCGACAAGATGACCCAGATAACCCACGGCCCAGCTCCATGCGGTCTGGCGTCCCCACACCAGCCCCACAACGGCAGTCGAGAGCACCAGGCCGAGCAAGGTATGTCCCCACATCCGCCCACTCGGCATCAGGTGCACACCATAACATAACACCTTATCCACCACGTCGGGGACGATGCCGGCGATAACAACCGGCGCAAGATCGGCTTTGAGATAGCGGTGCGCCAGCCCGGAAACGCCCAGATGACCGATCAGCATGACGCGCCTACTCCATGCGTCAATGTCCGGTGAATCGGGGCGTAGCCCGCAGCCTGCAACTCATCCGAGGGTAGGGATGCCTCATCGGGCTTGTCGGAAAGAGCAAAGAGCAGCGCGCCCCGCTCGCGCCAGGCCAGCATCAACTCGCGCACTTCGTGGGTGATACAGATTTCACGCGCCAGCAAATCCTCCGGTGCAGCATCTGCCGGCAATGTTCCCATCCGCCCTACAGTTTCGCGGTACTCGTTATAGCGAAAGGCTTTGAACGGCGTGGGGTCGCCGGCCTGTACCCGCGCATAAATATCGGCATGCAACATGCGCAAGTTGTCCGGCAGCTCGGCAGCCCGCACATCCACGGCACGGATGAAACTCACAAAGTCCGGCATGCGCCCCGCCCGCACGTCTGCCATGAGTGCTTCTCGCTCGTACAGGCCACTGCCGATGATCAAACAAATGTAAGCCAGGTAATCCTGATTGTCGGCGGTGAAAGGATGAAATTCCGGCTGATTGAGCTGATCGTAGGCCATCTGAAAGCGCGCAGCATCAAACGCCGTCCCTAGCAGATCGCCGACGGTGCGCTTGACCGCCGCCACCCGCGCCGCATCAATCACGTGATCGTTGCGCCCGCGCGCGCCAAGCGTCGTCTTATCCAGATCGAGGACCACCGCCGTACTCTCGTCCACCGGGAAGCCTTGTTGACCACAGAATGTGTCGAACTCCGCCAGCAGCGTCCAGCGATTCGCCAGGTAGAGCGGGTAGCCCTCCAATGTCGTCATCTCCGCGTGTGGGGGCGCAGGCTTCTCCGCTCCGATGAAGGCCAGGCCGGGCCAGTCTCCCGCGCGGCAGATGTTGACAAAGGCCGTGCCATCGTTCATACGTGTATCCCCTACGAAGATGAGACGTTTGATGGGCACCGGGACATCCAACGCGCGGGCCAGCCGCAGCAGATGGACGATCACGCGGGCGTAACCAGGCTCACTCTTGCGGGGGATGGCGTTATCGGGAATCCCTGCCTCCGCGCGAATGTCGGCCAGACGCGGCAGGCGTTCATCCACCGCATCCAGATTCCGGTACACAATCCGATCTCCGACAAATTCAGCAACCGATGTCAGACCATAGTTTTTCATAGAGTACCTCAATAAATGGCAAATGGTAAATGGCAAATTCGGATCAGAGAGAAGCCCGAATCCAGCATCCAGCTTCCAGCATCCAGCTTCCAGCATCCAGCTTCCAGCATCCAGCTTCCAGCATCCAGCTTCAAGCCACGTACCCCGTCGCCACGAGCAGTTCAGCGTTGAGGATCGCGCCGCTGGCTGCGCCACGCAGGGTGTTGTGACTCACGGTTGTCATGCGAATATCCAGCAGCGGACAGGGACGCACGCGCCCTATGGAGACCGCCATGCCGCCTTCAGCATCCCGGTCACGCCGGGGCTGCGGACGATCCGGTTCCATGCGCACCACGAGCGGACGTTCCGGCGCACTGGGCAGGTCGCGCGCTATCTCCGCGCCGCGAAAATCGTGCAGCGCAGCGATGACATCATCCACCGATGCCGGGCGCTCAAAGCCAACCGACAGGCTGACCGTATGTCCGTCGAAAACGGGCACGCGGTTGGCATGGGCGCTGAGCACAAGGTCCGCGTTCACGTGACGACCATCTACCACACGGCCAAGCATCTTGCGCAGCTCCTGCTCGAACTTTTCCTCCTCACCGGCAATGTAGGGGATGACGTTGTCCAAAATGTCGAGCGAGGCCACGCCGGGATATCCCGCTCCGGAGATGGCCTGCATCGAGACCATAAAGACTTTGCGCACACCAAACGCCACATCCAGCGGCTTGAGCGGCAACGCCACGCCCGTAATCGTGCAATTGGGGCTGGCGACGATGAACCCGGACCAGCCGCGTCCACGGCGCTGCCCTTCGATGAGCGCCACGTGGTCGGCGTTGACCTCCGGGATAAGCAACGGCACATCCTCCACAGGGCGATAAGCCGATGCATTGGTACAAACGGCGTACCCCGCCTGTGCAAACTGCGGCTCGACCTCGCGGGCCACATCCGCCGGCAACGCCGAAAAGACCAGCCGCGCCGGCAGTGTCGGCTCCAGCGGCTGCACCAGCATATCCAATACCGCCGGCGGAGGGTCGCCGGGAATCACCCACTTGCAGACCTCAGCATACCGCTTCCCCGCGCTGCGCTCCGAAGCCGCCAGTGCCGCGATTTCAAACCACGGGTGGTCTGCCAACAACTGCACAAACCGCTGTCCCACCGCACCGGTCGCGCCCAAAACGCCAACCGGAATCTTGTTCAATGTTTCCATAGCTCCCCCTGAAGAAATGAGTAACGAGTAACGAGTAACGAGTAACGAGTAACGAGTAACGAGGTTCTGCCTCCCAACTCTTTACTCTTTACTCCCCCCATTGATCACCTCGCTGTGCAGTTGCCGCACGGCGTCGGTGGCCTGATCGGCAGAAACGACCAGGGAAATGCTGCACTCCGACGATCCCTGTGCGATGGCGATGACGTTGATCTGTTTCTGCGCAAGCGCGCCGAAGAGCCGCGCCGCCACGCCGGGCGTGCTGCGCATCCCCGCGCCCACGGCAGTCACGATCACCACATCATCCAGTGCCCAGACGCGGTCAATATCGCGCCGCGCCAGTTCCAGCGCCATTTCCTCTTCAATGGCGGCAATCACCCCCGGCACAGCTTCGGTGGGGATCACAAAACAGATGGATTGCTCCGACGAGGCTTGCGAAATCATCAACACGCTTGCCCCCTGGCTGGCAACCGCCGCAAACGTCCGCGCGGCAATGCCGGGCACGCCCATCATCCCGCGCCCTTCCACGTTGACCATGCTTAGCCCATGAATGGCGGTGACGGCCTTGACGGTCCCCGGCGTGCTTTCAGGTTCGCGCACAATGCGCGTGCCGGGGCAGGTGGGATTGAACGTATTCTTCACCCACAGCGGAATTCCACGCTCGATCACCGGACTGATGGTCTTGGGGTGCAGCACTTTCGCGCCGAAGTAGGCCAGCTCGCCCACCTCGCTGTATGAGAGCACAGGAATCACCCGCGCGTCGGGGACGATGCGTGGATCGGTGGTGAGGACGCCATCCACATCGGTCCACGTCCACACCTCATCGGCATCGAGCGCCGCGCCCAGAATCGAGGCACTGTAATCGCTGCCGCCGCGTCCCAATGTCGTCGTAATGCCGTCTTCGGTCGCGCCGATAAAACCGGTCACTACCGGTACAACGCCGGCTTCCAGCAGCGGAAACAAACGCGCTTGCGTGCGGACACGGGTGGCTTCCATCAACGGCGCGGCCTGTTGAAAGCGCCGGTCGGTGACGATCAACTCGGTGGCGTCCACCGCCTCGCTGCGCAGCCCCAACTGTCGCAAATACGCCGCCACGATACGCGCATTCATCCGTTCCCCCAACGAACTGATCGCGTCCATCGCACGCGGCGTCACCTCACCGAGCACCTGCACGCTGCGGCAGAAGGTGGCAAACTCATCCAAATAAGCATCCAACACCTTCAGCAGTTCCGTGCGCGCCTCGATGTCCCGCAACAACTCGGCGACCGCCAGCGTATGCCGTACCCGCAGATCGGTGACGAG
Source organism: Anaerolineae bacterium (assembly GCA_035373625.1). GTDB lineage: Bacteria > Chloroflexota > Anaerolineae > B4-G1 > SLSP01 > DSWT01. The sequence goes on from DAOSNS010000010.1 coordinate 27,323, forward strand.
TGCGGGATACGTCTGAGTGTCGCCGGCTGCCGCCGTGCGCGCTCCCCGGATGAGCGCGTCCGTCACCCCCCGCATCGCCGAGACGATCACCACCAGGCGATCCCAGGCCCGCGCCTGCTCCTGCACAATCGCGGCGGCCTGCGCAATGGCCGACGCGCCGCCGACCGACGTGCCGCCAAATTTCATCACTAATGTCTTCATCACTTCTCTCCTCCTTTTCCTCCGTAACTCCTGGCCTTGAGGGGATATTATACACGCTTCGCAGGGTTGGAAAACAGAGATACCCCCCTTTCGCTTACAGTCTATGACAAAAGACAAAATTACCGTATAATTGTGACTGTTTCTATGGAAGGAGCGATTGCCTTGCCCGTTTTCCTGTTCACCGATATCGAGGGTTCGACCGAGAAATGGTCAAAGTTCCCCCAGGCAATGGAGGCCGCATTGGTGCGCCACAATGCCATTGTCGAGGCGGCCATTGTGCGGTGCGGCGGGAAGGTCGTCAAGAATACGGGCGACGGCTATTTCGCGGTCTTCGAGGGCGGCGAGCCGCTGGCCTGCGCCATCGAGATTCAGCGGCTGTTGGCGCAGCAGGATTGGGGCGAGATCGGCGAGCTGCGGGCGCGCATGGCGTTGCATACCGGCGAAGCCCGGCAACGCGAGGGTGATTACTTCGGCCTGGAGGTCAGCCGCACGGCGCGTTTGCTGGCAGCCGGCTGGGGAGGACAGATCTTGCTCACCTGCGAGATGGCGCGTAGCGCAACGCTCCCACCCGATGCCGCGCTCTACGATCTGGGCAATCACCTGCTCAAAGACCTGAACGAACCGCAGCACATCTATCAACTGCTACATCCCGCCTTGCCCAGCGGTTTTCCGCCCTTGCGCACCCTCTCGGCACATCCCCACAACCTGCCGCCGCAACCCACGCCCTTTATCGGGCGCGAGGAAGAACTGGCGCAGATTGCGGCCCGGTTGGCGGACCCGGCCTGCCGGCTGCTCACGCTTGTCGGACCCGGCGGCATCGGCAAGACACGACTGGCGTTGCAGGCCGCCGCCGAACAGCTTGAAGCGTTTGCCCAGGGCGCGTACTTTGTCCCGCTCGCGCCGCTGACGTCCGGCGAGCTGATCATCTCGGCCATCGCCGACGCGTTGCACCTCTTCTTCTACCAGCATGAGCCGCCGCAGCGCCAACTGTTCACTTACTTGCGGGAAAAGCAACTGCTCCTCATCCTCGACAACTTCGAACACGTCATGGACGGCGCGTCGCTGGTCGCCGAGCTGTTGGCGCACGCGCCCGGCGTCAAAATATTGGCGACGTCACGCGAGCGCCTCAACGTGCAAAACGAATGGATTTTCACCGTTGACGGGATGCAGTATCCGACCAAGACATCCGATCCCGACATAGAGGTGTATCCGGCGGTGCAACTGTTCCTGCAAAACGCCCAGCGCACCGCGCCGATGTTCGCGTTCGACGCGGACACGCGCGCCTGCATCGCGCGCATCTGCGCGCAGGTGCATGGGATGCCGTTGGCGATCGAGCTGGCGGCCTCGTGGCTGCGGATGCTTTCGTGTCAGGAGATCGTCGTCGAGCTGGAAAACAGCCTGGACCTGCTCAGCAGCCAGATGCGCGACCGGCCGGAGCGCCATCGCAGCCTGCGGGCCGTCTTCGAGTACTCCTGGCAGTTGCTCACCGCCGAAGAGAAAACCGCGCTGCAAATCCTGTCCGTCTTTCAAGGAAATTTCCGGCGCGAGGCGGCGTTCGCCGTGCTGCGCGCGCCGGATGCGCGCACCAGCGCGCTGGAAATGCTGGCGCTGCTGACAGCGTTGGTGGACAAGTCTATGCTACAGCGGCGCACCAACGGCGCGTACACCATGCAGGCATTGCTGCACCAGTACGCCCTCGAAAAGCTGCACGCCGATCCCACGCTCGAAGCACAGGTGCGACAACGCCATTGCGCCTACTACGCCGATTTTGTGCAGCGGCAGCACGCAGATTTGGAAGGCGCGCAGCAAACCGCCGCGCTGGACGCCATCGCCGACGTGCTCGACGATGTGCGCGCGGCCTGGCAGTGGGCGGCGCGACAAAAGTGTACCGCGTGCCTGGAACAGGCCATGCACAGTTTGACGTTCTTCTTCAGTTTGCGCGGACATCCTCTGGAAGGGTTGGCACTCTTCGAAGAGGCGCTCGCCGCACTGGAGCCGCTATCCACCCCCGAAGCAGAATCCACCCGCGGCTGGCTGCTGGCGCGCGCCGCAAGCCTGGCCACGGCGAGCAACAAACTGGAGCAGGCAAAAGCCCTGGCAGAAGCCGCCCTGGCACTCAACCAGAAACTGGGCATAGCTGCGGCCGTCGCTGCGGCGCATATGCAATTGGGGCGTGTAGCGTGGACGCGCGGTGAGTATCCCCTGGCGGTCGAACACTATCGCCAGGCCCTCGAATTCCACACAACAACAGACAATCCCAATGGCCAGGCACGGGCACTCGACTATCTGGGAACGGTAGCCTGGGCACTCGGGAATTACACCGAGGCGCAGAGCTATTTCGAGCGCAGCCTGGCCTTGTTCCGCCAGACCGGCAACCTGTACAGCATCGCCCAGGTGTTCGATCATCTCGGTGTTGTGGCACGGGATACGGGGGACATCGGCACCGCGCAGGCATGTTTCCGCCAAAGCTATGAGATTTTCAAATCCCTGGACGCGCAGATGAACCTGGCCTTCGCCGCCAATCACCTGGCCGGCGTACTCGGCAACCTGGCCGAGGCCGAACCATACTTCGCGCAGTGCATCGCCATCGGCAAAGAATACGGCGACCAGCGCATCGTAGGCTACACCCTCAACGACTGGGCCTCATTTCTCATGCAAGCCGGCGATACCGCGCGCGCCCAACCGATGTTCGAAGAAAGTCTGGCCATCTTCGAAGCGTTAGGGGAAAAGTTTGGCGTGACACTGGAGCACATCAACCTGGGCCATCTTGCGCTCGACAACGGACAACTCGAAACGGCTCGGCAACACCTTGACAGCGGGATACAAACCGCCGTCGCTGTCGAGAATATGCGGATGGTCGCCATGGCACTCAATGGGTGGGCAAAATACCTGTTTGCCACCGCGCAGTATACGGCCGCGACGAAAGTGCTCGGATTCACGCAAACCCTGCCCTCCGACTCGTCCGAAGGCAGGAGCGATATAGCCACACTGCTGGCTGAAATCCGGCCCCATCTCCCCCCCGCCGACTTCGAGGCCGCGCTGGCATGGGGACGGCGCGCGGAACTGGCAGACATCATGCGCGAGTGCGTAGAAAACGTGGAAAATTGCCAGACATTCGGCGGCGTTTGGAGTGATAGAAGCATCCAGAAACATAAGAAGGAATAATGAAGCAAATCCTCTTGGAACGCGGCGTTGTACCTCGGCTCGGCCCGGAAACATTGATGGAAACTGGCCCGCAAGCAGTACCTCTGGAGGATTTTAGCCTGGCATGGTCAGAGTTGACTACAAAGCCGCAGTGATTTTTAGTTAAGGCGCATCCTCTACCCCATCATAGCTTTTGCCTGAGCATATTTGACATTTCCCTACACCATGCTATATTGATAGTGTTCTATATAGACATCTATCAATATATAAACAAGATGACGCTCAACCAAATTATCTCCGAAGACGAAGTCGCCCTGATGCACCGTTATATCTGCGAGGGTATCGGCGATACCAAACGCCTGCGGCTGCTCTATCTCGTCGCCGAGCGCCCCCGCAATGTCACCGAGCTGACCGAGCTGCTGGACGTGACGCAGCCGACCGTCTCCCACCATCTGCGCATCCTGCGCGAGCGTGGCCTGGTCAACGCCGAGCGGGATGGTACCTCCATCTACTACTCTCTGGGCGATCCCCGCATCCTCGAAGCGATGAACATCTTGCGCAGTTTTGTGGCGGACAAGATACAAGAAGCAGGAAGTACGGAGTACGGAGTACGGAGTACGGAGTAAGAGGCAAGCTACACCACATTTACCCATTACCCAATTGCTCTTTGCACTTTACCCAATCACCAGTTACCCTTTCACGGGAGGAACCTATGGGACACTTATCGGCAGAACAAATCCATTGGCTTGAAACGACTTTTGGCGACCGGATGACAACCCGGCGCGTGGAGCGCAAGCTCTACAGTCACGATGTCGGCGAGATGCCGCTGTTGATCAAACCGCTTATCGGGACGCCGATGGCCGACGCCATCGTGCAACCGGAATCGGAAGCGGAGATCGTCGCGCTGGTAAAGTGGGCAGCAGCGAATCACATCCCACTCACGCCGCGCGGCAAGGCAACCTCCGGCTATGGTGGCGTGCTGCCCGTAAAGGGCGGCGTGGTCATTGACTTCTTCCGTATGGCAAAGGTGCTGCACGTGGACGTCGCAGCGCAAACCGCCACGCTGCAACCGGGCATCGTCTGGGAGAATGCCGACCGCGAACTGAAGAAGCACGGGATGACGCTGCGCACCTACCCCAGCAGCTACCCCTCGGCGACGGCGGGCGGTTGGCTGGCGCAGGGCGGCGCGGGCTACGGCGCCTTCGAGGCGGGGTGGTTCCGCGACAACGTCATCAGCGCGCGCGTGGTGCTCGGCAATGGCGAGGTCGGTATGTTCGACGGCGAGGGCCTGGATATGATCTACGAGGCCGAAGGCATCACCGGCATCATCACCGAGATGACGATCAAGATCATGCCCGAAGTCCCGCTGGATATCCTCTCCATCGGCTGCCCCGACGCGCACGAGCTGCAACACCTGCTGGAAGGCTTTATGGAGTGCAATCTGCCAATCTGGTCTATGCACTTCATCAACCCACGCATGGCCGCGCTGAAAAACCAGGCGCCCCCCATGATGCACCAGGGCCATCCTGTCGAAAAGCACATCGAATTGCCCGAAACCTATATCACCACGATTGCCGTCCGCCAAACAGATAGCGAGATGGTGCGGGCGAAGCTGGCCGAGCGGATGAACACCGGCAAGTGCAAGGCCACCCTCCTCAGCGACGAAATCGCGCAACACGAGTGGGCCAACCGCTTCCGCATTATGACGGTGAAGCGTCTGGGGCCAAGCCTGGTGCCGGCGGAGGTCGTCGTGCCGCTTTCCGGCCTCGGCGCGATGCTGTCCGACGTCGAAACCAAAATCGCGCAGCCCGTGGTAAAAGAAGGGGTGCTCATCCGCCAGGGACGCAACCCCAAAGGCGAGCCGGAGGTCGTCATCCTCGGGTTCATCCCCGCCGACCAGCGCAAGCTGAGCTACAACTTTGTCTTCCCGCTCTCGCTGACCATCGCCCGCATCGCCGAGAAATACGGCGGGCGGCCCTATGCCACCGGCCTGTACTATTCCAAGATGGCGCCCAAGATTTTGGGGGCGGAACGCGCGCGCGTGATGAAGGAATTCAAGGCCAAAGCCGACCCCGCCGGGATTCTCAACCCCGGCAAGGTCATCGGCAACGCGCTCATCAGCAACGCGCTCATTGCCGCCAACGCCTTCGAGCCGCTGCTGCGACCGTTCGGCAACGCCGTAAGCACCGACGTGGGCGAGAAATTCCCCGACAAGCCCGTGCGTGGCATCCCTGCCGATGTGGCGTGGTATGCCTACGCCTGCTCACAGTGCGGCTACTGCGTCCAGGAATGTGATCAATACTACGGGCGCGGTTGGGAAAGCCAGAGTCCGCGCGGCAAGTGGTACTGGCTGCGCGAGTTTATGGAAGGCCGCGAGAAGTGGGATCAATTTATGGTAGATACGTTCCTGGTCTGCACCACCTGCGAGCTGTGCAATCTGCGTTGTTCGGCCTCGCTGCCCATCGAATCCTCATGGATGAAACTGCGCGGCAAGCTGATCCACGAGGACGGCAAGATGACCTTCCCGCCCTTCGAGATGATGGCGGCGGCGCTCACCGACCAGGGCAACATCTGGGCCGGGTATCGTCGCAACCGCGATGCCTGGTTCCCGGAAGACCTGCGCGAAAAACACAGTGACAAAAAGGCCAAAGCGGTTTACTTCGCCGGTTGTACCGTGAGCTACGTCGAACACGACATCGGGCAGGCCTCGGTGCGGCTGCTGGACGAGGCCGGGGTGGACTTCACCTATGTCGGCAAGAAGGAGAACTGCTGCGGCACGCCGATGCTCGTCGCAGGCAAATGGGATGTCTTCGTGGAGACGATGAAGAAGAACATTGCCGCCGTCAAAGCTACCGGAGCCGACACCGTGATCACCTCCTGCCCGGCGTGCAATATGATGTGGCGGCACGTCTACCCGGAGTGGTGCGAGAAACTGGGGATCGAATACGGCATCACCGCCAGGCACTATAGCGAGGTCGTCGCCGAGAAAGTGCGCGACGGTTCCTTCACCTTCCCGGAAGCCGGCGTCGCGCCTGTGACCGTCACCTGGCACGACTCTTGCCACATAGGGCGTGTCTCGCACGTTTACGAGGAGCCGCGTGAGATCATCAAGGCCATCCCCGGCGTGAACTACGTGGATATGGAATACAACCGCGATGCTGCGCACTGCTGCGGCAGCGTGCTCACGCTCATCAAGGAGCCACCGGTGGCCGCCGAAGTGGGTAAGCATCGGCTGGATGAAGCCATCGAAGCCGGCGCGCAGAAAGTGCTGGCGGCCTGCCCATGCTGCGAATTTCAGTTCCGCGTTGCCCGCGACAAGAAGAACCTGGACATTGAGATCGTAGACCTGGCGCGCTTCTGCGCCGAGGCACTTGGCTACACCGACCTGCCCGATCCACACCCGGAGGTCAAGGCGCAGTGGGCCGTCTTCGAAGCCATGATCGCGCTGATGACGCCGCAGGGCTTCGCCGACCTGATGGGGACGATGTGGCCGGAGCTGATTGACGCGATGCCGTTCGGCATGGGCAAGATGATGCGCGCGATGGGCAAAATCCCCGGCGCGCTGGAGCTGATGAAGCCGTTGTTCCCGGTGCTCTTCCCCAAACTGCTGCCGCTGATGATGCCGAAGGTGATGGACACCATGCTCGCCCGCGTCGCCGCGCAAATCCCGATGCCCGACTACATGGCCGAGCAGATGCCCGACCTGATGCCGAAGGTAATGGACAACCTCATGCCGCACATGATCGGCGATGTAGTGCCGCTCGTTACCGAGCCGATGATTGCCTATCTGAAAGGAAGCTAGATAAAACAGAAAGAGCGCGCCCGATTGTGTCTCCAATCGGGCGCGTTCTTAAAAGACCAACTGACTTACGATTCCGACACAAATTTCTCAGCAACAAACGTAAACAAATCCTCCAGATATGTTGTCATTTCTGTTCACCTGATCGAAAGCATACTTTGTGTGAGATTGCGTTCCAATGCTTCCAACCACAAGCGCAGTTGCGCGGCGCGTGGGTCGCCGATCATCTTGAAAAGCGCCAGAGCGTGCCGCCAACTTTCCCGCGCGCGTTTGATGTCTCCCAAAGCCCCACAGACCGTGCCGATGTGCATCAAAGCCGTGGCCTCGCCGGTGCGATCGTGAAGATCGTAAGCAATCTGGAGATAGGCTTCGTAAACCTCCAATGCCCGCTTTGCATCACCTTGCGCAGTGTAGGCTTGTCCCAGGTAGTTCAAGACCAGCGCCTCGGTGGCGCGATCCAAAGCACGGGCGGCCTGCAGGATACGCTCCAGCATCACCGTGCGTTCGGCCAGCGGCACCAGGGTTTGTAGAATGGGCAAGACGCGGCCGGCAAACTCACACAACCAGCGATCAACATCATCGGGGCGTGGCCAACCGGGATCGGCGCTGCTCATCCGCAGCCAGGCCGCCCATACGTGCGGCCAGACCGCGAGGAAACGCGCCACCCCCTCTTCCCTATGAACACCCCCTGCCCTGTAGAGGGCATTGGCGCGACCGGCTTCGATCAGGGTATAACGTACATAGCGTCCCATCACCTGACGGGTCCACTCCGGCTGTCCAAGCAAAAGCTCCTGGATGTAGACAGCGACCAGATCGTGTAAGGCGTATAAATCCGCTTCCGGGTAATACATAACCAGGTTGCGACGCACAAAAGCCACCAGCAAGGCGTCGGCTGCCGCCGGATCAAGCCCCCAGATCATCGCAGCGGCAGCACGGCTAAACGGTGCCGGAAAGACAGCCAGGGCTTCAAAAAAAGTGCGCTGTTCGACGGGCAAAGTCTCATAAGCCAGCTCTAAAGCAATAGCCACCGGAAGATTGATGCCGGTGGGACGCAGCGCCATGAGCCGTCGGTGAATAGTATTGTAGCGGCTCAGCAGCGCCCGTGGATTCTTAGCAAACACGTCCCGCAGCAGCGCCCCAACGATGCGCAACGCAAGCAGGCTACTGCCGAAATTTTCCAGGATTTTGTTCATCAAACGTCGCGGCAAGGTTGCACAGGCAGGAGCGATACGAATTAGCAATGCCCGCGCATCTTCTGCAGGCAAGCCACCCAGGCTTAAGGGATACAGTTTCGCCAGCGTAGGGAACTCTGTCCGCGCCGTGACGATCACCGCCGAAGGCTGACGCGGCACGAGGCGACGCAATTGGGCAGGGCCGGCGGCGTTGTCCAACAACAACAGTACCTTGCGCGCAGCAAAAGTCTCACGATACAGCTCCTCCAGCGTTTTTTCATCATCGGGGAGCGATGTGTCGGGATAGAAAGGCAAAAGCAGACGACGTTGTGCCTCAGCCGGCGAGAGAGGTTCGATAAAGTTTGCCAGACCGCCGCGTAAGTCAATTTCAAGACAGCCATCGGGGAAATCCTTGCGCAATTCAACGGCAAGCCGCCGGGCCAACGCCGTCATACCGTTGCCAAGCTCATCGGCAGGACTGGTAATCAAGACGCCGCGCTCGAAATTCGCCAGCAGGGTGGCAAGCTCTACCTTCCGTCCGGTAAAGTCAACCGGCGGCGGTATGAGATTGTAGCACAACCCAGGTGGGCGGATAAAGGTTTCGGATTCCGGCATGTGAACAATCCCCGTCCTGCGCAGAATACCTACATTGTAGGAGTTCTTGCCCACAAAGCAAATTCCCCGGTAAGGCTCTGTCATTCTCGTTACAATGGCTTCGCGCGGATCGCCAGGCTTCAACTGGCTTCGAGCGGGTCGCCAGGCTTCAACCGGCTTCGAGCGGGTCGCCAGGCTTCAACTGGCTTCGAGCGGATCGCCAGGCTTCAACCGGCTTCGAGCGGGTCGCCAGGCTTCAACCGGCTTCGAGCGGATCGCCAGATCCGCGTTTCTAAGAATAAGGCTCTGCGTCCCTGGAATTTTACTTTTGACGAATGTTGAGGGTGTGCTATAATCTTTAAGGTTACAATACGCTTTCGGATACAGAAAACGTCCTCACCACTTCCGCCCGTTTTCTGCAAAAGAAAAATACGCACCCGGCAAGGGTACGAATATAGTTTTTATAATCAACTATTCAGGAGGTCTATACTATGGCAAAACGTAAAATGGTTACGGTAGATGGGAATACCGCGTGCGTGTGGGTCGCCCATAAAATCAATGAGGTCATTGCCATTTACCCGATCACCCCGTCTACTTCGATGGGCGAGATGGCCGATGCCTTCTCGGCGGCGGGGCAGACAAACATTTGGGGCACGGTGCCCCTCGTTGTGGAAATGCAGTCTGAAGGCGGAGCCTCGGCCGCCGTCCATGGGGCGCTGCAAACCGGCTCGCTGACCACCACCTTCACCGCATCCCAGGGCCTCATGTTGATGATCCCCAGTATGTTCAAGATCGCGGGTGAACTGACGCCGCTGGTCATCCACGTTTCGGCGCGCAGCCTGGCCACACAAGCCCTCTCCATCTTCGGTGATCACAGCGACGTGATGGCCGTGCGCTCGACCGGCTTTGCGATGTTGGCCAGCAATTCCGTCCAGGAAGCCCATGACTTCGCATTGATTTCGCAGGCAGCCACGCTGGAAGCGCGCGTCCCCTTCATCCACTTCTTCGACGGCTTCCGCACCAGCAACGAAATCAACAAGATCGAGCAGTTGACGATTGACGACCTGAAGGCAATGATCAACGACGATCTGGTGCGCGCGCACCGCGCACGCGCCATGAACCCCGATAAACCCATCGTGCGGGGTACCTCACAAGGACCGGATGTCTACTTCCAGGGGCGCGAGACGGTCAACCCGTTCTACGCCAAAGTCCCCGGCATCGTCCAGGCGGCGATGGACAAATTCGCCGCGCTCGTCGGACGACAGTATCACCTCTTTGACTACGTTGGCGCGCCCGATGCCGAGCACGTCATCGTCATGATGGGCTCCGGCGCGGAAGTGGCCCATGAGACAGTCGAGTATCTCAACGCTCACGGCGAGAAAGTCGGTCTGCTCAAGGTGCGCCTGTATCGTCCGTTCGACGTGAAGGCATTTGCTGCGGCCCTGCCCAAGAGCGTGAAGCTGCTCGCCGCGTTGGATCGCACCAAAGAACCCGGCGCCATCGGCGAACCGTTGTACGCGGACTGCATTGCCGCGTTGAAAGAGACCGGGCGCGCGGATGTCCAGGTCATCGGCGGGCGCTATGGCCTTTCCAGCAAGGAGTTCACCCCGGCAATGGTCAAGGGCATCTTCGACGAAATGAAGAAGGCCAACCCCAAGAACCACTTCACCGTAGGTATCAACGATGATGTGACACACACCAGCATCGCCTACGATCGCTCCTTCAATATTGAGCCGCCGGATGTGGTGCGTGCCATGTTCTTCGGACTAGGCTCGGATGGTACGGTAGGCGCTAACCACGACACCATCGAGATCATCGGCACGGAAACCGATAACTACGCCCAGGGTTACTTCGCCTACGACGCCAAGAAGTCGGGTGGGTACACCGTCTCGCACCTGCGCTTCGGGCCACGCCCCATCCGGCAGACCTGCCAGATTTCGTCGGCCAGCTTCATCGGCTGCCATCAATTTGTGTACCTGGAGAAACTGGATGTGCTCGGCCCGGCCATCGAAGGCGGCACGTTCCTGTTGAACACGCCCTACGATCCCCGTGAGACATGGGATAAGATGCCGCGCCACATCCAGCAGCAAATTATTGACAAGAAGCTCAAGTTCTACGCCATCAATGCCTACAAAGTGGCCGAGGAAGCAGGAATGCCCGGACGCATCAACACAATCATGCAGACCTGTTTCTTCGCGCTCTCCGGTGTGTTGCCGAAGGATGAGGCGATTGCGAAGATCAAGGAAGCCATCCACAAACGCTTCATCAAGAAAGGCGAGAACGTCGTCAAACAGAACTTCGCCGCCGTAGATAACGCGCTGGCCAACCTGGTCGAAATCCAGGTGCCCGCCGAAGCTACCAGCACCGTCGAAGTGCCGCCGATTATGATGCCCGGCGGGCCGGAATTCGTCTACGAGGTCGCCGCCAAGATCGCCTCGCTCACGGGCGATACCGTTCCCGTCTCGGCCATGCCTGTGGACGGCACGGTGCCCAGCGGTACCACGCAGTATGAGAAGCGCAGCATCGCGCTCGAAATGCCCGTGTGGAACCCCGACGTGTGTATCCAGTGTGGCAAGTGTGCGATGGCCTGTCCGCACGCCGTCATCCGTATGAAGATTTACGATCCGGCCTATCTGGAGAACGCACCCGCCGGGTTCAAATTCACCGACGCCAAGGGGAAGAAATTCGAGGGCAAGAAGTTCACCATCCAGGCCGCGCCCGAAGATTGCACCGGTTGTGGCCTGTGCGTGGAAACCTGCCCGGCGCAGGACAAGCAGAATCCCGGTCGCAAGGCCATCAACATGACCCCGCAACCGCCGATCCGCGCGCAGCAGCGTGAATACTGGAACTTCTTCTTCAACGTGTTGCCCGATTACGACCGCAGTGAGCTGAATCTGAACACGGTCAAGGAAACCCAACTCCTGCGCCCGTTGTTCGAGTTCTCCGGCGCATGCGGTGGCTGCGGTGAGACGCCTTATATCCGCCTGGTGTCGCAACTGTTCGGCGACCGCGCCATCATCGCCAACGCTACCGGCTGTTCATCCATCTACGGTGGGCACATGCCCACCACGCCCTACACCAAGAACGCCGAGGGTCGCGGCCCGACGTGGAACAACAGCTTGTTCGAGGACGCCGCTGAGTTCGGGTTCGGCTTCCGGCTGACGCTGGACAAGCAGGAGCAATACGCGCGGGAGCTGGTGGCCCAGTTCCGCGACAAGCTCGGCGATGAACTGGCCGAAGGGTTGCTCCATGCACCACAGGAGACCGAAGCCGATTATGCCGCGCAACGCGAGCGTGTGGCGCAACTGCGCATCCGCCTGGCCGAGGACGACAGCCCGAAAGCCAAAGACCTGTTGAGTCTGGCCGATGTGCTGGTACGGCGCTCCGTCTGGGTCTTCGGTGGCGACGGGTGGGCCTACGACATCGGCTTTGGCGGATTGGATCACGTGCTGGCGCAGGGTCGCAAGGTCAACCTGCTGGTGCTCGATACGCAGGTGTACTCCAACACCGGCGGGCAAATGTCGAAGGCAACGCCGCGCGGTGCAGTGGCGAAGTTCGCCGCTGCCGGGCGTCCGCTGCCCAAGAAAGACCTCGGCCTGATTGCAATGACCTACGGCAACATCTACGTCGCGCAGATTGCGATGGGGGCCGATGACGCACAGGCGCTCAAGGCCATCCGCGAAGCCGAGTCTTATCCCGGTTCCAGCCTCATCATCGCCTACAGCCACTGCATCAACCAGGGGCTTCCGCAGATGAAGTACGGCTTCGAGCAGCAGAAGAAGGCCGTGGCCTCCGGTGCGTGGATTCTCTACCGCTACGATCCCCGCCTGATCCAGGAAGGCAAGAACCCCCTGCAACTGGATTACGGTCCGCACAAGCGCGAGGAGAAACCGCAGTTGGACATTGCGGAGTACATGTACAACGAGGTGCGCTTCAAGACGCTGACGCAATCGAAGCCGGAGATTGCCAAGCAACTGCTGGAACTGGCCCGTCAGGATGCCGTGGCGCGCTGGGTGTACTACCGACAACTGGCCGCGCTGGACTATAGCTGGGCGGCGGCCGGCAAGTAGTCCCCCAACACCCAATAGGGTCAAATCAACCCGCCCACAGAATCATCTGTGGGCGGGTTTGTTATCAGCCATCAACGCTGGCTCAATCTAGAGAATACGATCAGTCAACGATTTGCCGTTCAGTGAGCCACTGTTGCAGAATTGGCTCAGCATCCAGAATGGTATCCACGGCATAATCAATGCCATCTACGGCTTCGGCGTCCGGGTGGACAAGCACGGTACACATCCCGGCCGCCGCTGCGCCACGCAGGTAACTGACCTGATCATCCACCATCACACACGCAGAAGCCGGCATCCCCAGAATCTCCAGCGCCCGCGCAAAAGCATGGGGATGCGGTTTACTCTGGTAGTCCACCGCGCGCACGTCAATGATGTGCGTGAAGTGATGCCGTATTCCCAACTGCCGCAAGATACGTTCCGCCCAATCCGCGATACTGTTGGTGAAGACGGCTTTCGGCGCCCCCAGCCGCGCAAGCATGGCATCGAGAGCAGGGTTCGGCGTGATGTAGCGACTGACATCAATGTCATGCACGTAATCCAGATAAGCATTAACGTCCACTTCAGGATGGTGCAGCAGCAAGCCGCGCATCATCGTGCCGTGTGCCTCGAAGTATTGACGGCGCAGCACTGCCGCTTCCTCCAGAGAAATGTGTAACTGTTGTGAAACCCAGTAGACCAGCCGCGTTCCCAGTTCCTTGAAAAGGCCGGTATCGTTGGTGTATAACGTGTCGTCGAGATCGAAAATGATATAGGGCATAGGAATCAGCGAATTGAGAATCCAAAAATCAAGAAGAAGTGGCAAGTTCTCTTGTCAGCAACAGGCCCGCCAGTGCGTAGACGATGGCCGCGCACAGCAGCGTCACGCGAAAACCCACGTGGATCGCCAGTGCCGTCGCCAACGCCGAGCCGAGGACCGACATCACGCCGTTCACACCCCATAACCACGGCACCACGCCCGGCCAGCGCGTGCCAGACCAGCGCATCCCCACCGGGAAGGGGATCCCCATGAAGAAGCCTAATGCCGCAAGCATCAGTACCGCCACGGCGATGCGGATTCCCAACGGCAGCCCTAGAGTCAGATGCAGGATGCCTTGATTCAACACGATGTACGCGGCAATGACGGTCAGCAACAACGGAAAGACCCGGCGGATGCGCTGCGGGATGGTTTCCGCAGGCCAGCGGCTGCTCCACAGACTGCCCAATCCACTGCACAGCAACAGTGTGAACAGTACAACGGCCAGCGAGTATACCGGTCGGCCCAGGTAAACGGTGAGTTTTTGGATCGTGGGGACTTCCAAAAGCATAAAAGCAATGCCCAATGCGCCGAAATAGCCCAAAATGCGCGCCGGAGGACGGGGCAGTTTGCGTTTGCGTGTGCCGATAAGCAGCGGCACCACGATAAACACGACGCCGAACAGCACCGATACGCCGATCACCACAAAGAGGATGATGATGGCCTCCATGCTGGTGCGATAGACGCCACTGCCGCTCAGCGTCGGATCAAGCAAATCCCCCAGCAGCACCAGGTTGAAGAAAAACGGCCGGTCATCGGTTGCCGGGGAGATGTCGAGCGGGTAGGCGGCGATGAAAGCCGCGTGGTCCGACGCAGCAATGAGCGCACCGACTTCCTCGGTAGGTTGCATGCCGGGCGCATAGATGACCGTGAACTCCAAATCGGCAGCTTTTTGCAACAGCGCGGCAACCTCCGCTTCCGTGAATGGTTCGCGCTTGAAGAGCACCGTGGACAGTCCCTCAGTCGTCGCGCCGGAGGTGTAGCGTACCAGGACGGCAATGTGTTGACGCGGGTCGGCAACGCCGGCGGCTTTCCAGCCGGCCATGCCGGTCGCCACCAGCCGCATCGTTTCGGCAGGACGCTCCGGCAAATACCACCGGGAAACGCTCAAGATGCCACGTTCAGAGAGGTGTTCGTAATAGGTTTTGAAAGCCTCACGGGTGTACAGGCTATTCTCCGACAAGGCAAAAGCGCCGGAACCGCCGGCGGCCCAGGTGTCAATCAACGACGCCTGGATCACGTCGTAACGCGCCGGGCTACGGTCAATGTAGCCACGCGCATCGGCAATCACCACACTCACATCGGGTCGGTTGTAGAGATCGCCTGCGAAGTCGCGCATGGGACCGCGCACCGCTTCAATGACTGCCGGGTTCACTTCAACGGCGGTGACGTGCGGGGCGTCGGTCGCCAGAGCCGCCAGCACATCCCGTCCGCCGCCGGGGCCGATGACCAGCGTTTCAGGACGCTCGATCAAGTGATAGACAAAAGAGGTGAGATCGTAACGCAAGAAACGCACCTGTTGCAGATCGCCCTTGAAGTTTTGAACAGGCGTGCCGGCGACGCTATCAATGAGCAACAGGGCATGCCCGAAGGTGCTGCTCTCCTGCAAAGTTCGATCCCAATACCGGGGTGCAACGGCCCAGAAAAAAGGATAGTAGTTCGGTTCATAGACCGTCACACGGGAGTGCGCGTTCCACTTTTCGTAGAGCAACGGCGGTTCCTCACCACCGGCTTTGTTGATGCGAATCTGCAACCACGGATGGACCACGTTGCTAACCAGCAAGGCCGCCATCACCAGAAAGCCGACGAGAGGAATGGCCTGCACCGGTTTGCGCGGAAACCACCCGGCGCTAAACACAACGCCGGCGAACGCCGTGACCACGCTCAGGGCCAGGAGCGCGCCCGCGCCCCCCAGGGTATCCAGGGCCAAAATGCTGAACAGACATCCCAAAGCGGCGCCGGTCAGATCGGCCCAGTAAATCCGCCCGGCCTGCGCCGCCCAACCGGAAAGCGCCAGCGACATCACCACGCCGCTGAGGAAGAAAGGAATCATCAAATCCAGGTAAATCAAGATGAACACCAGAAATTGTGCCGCACTGAAGCCGCCGGTGCGATTCATCGCCACCTGGAATGGCATTTTCAGATACAGCCAGAAGGTCAACGGGACGGAAAGTGCCAGCGCCAATGCCGCCCAACCGATCCAACGACGGGCATGTTCAGGCCGGGTAATCGTCGGGAAAAAGTACAGTACAACGCCGGCCAGTGCGCTCCCCATCATCGCCAACGAAATCGCCAGGAATGCGAAGTGGTACCACATAGTCACCGAAAAGATGCGTGTGAGTACGACCTCCAGCGCGAGGGAGCCTAAGCTGGTCAACAATACGCCCAGAAGTTGATGTCGTTCAAGTTTCATAGGGTATCGTACAAGGGAAGGGCTACCAGCCCACTGACAATCTTAGGGAAGAAGTCCGTGGACTTCTGCGGCATACGCTCGCCCGCGACCGTGCACGCGCGCACCTGCTCGATGCGCGTGGGGTTCAGCAGGAACATAAAGTTGGCTTCGCCCTTGTCCACGGCGACGTAACCGGGATCAGGGTCGCGCAGATAGGTGATGTTCTCAAGCCGACGCACGCTTTCTTTGCTCAGGCCCATCACATGTTCGATGACCAGTTCATGCAGCACGGCCACATCAAGGGCACGCCAGTGCGGATCGCGATCCGGCGTCAGAGCGGCCATCGCATTTAACGTTTTGAGTGTGAGCAGTGTGTAATTGCCGTCATAGAAGCCAAAGCGGGGGTGGTCCACGGTGGCAGCCGCCAACCCAGCCTCCATAGCTGCCCGGTCGGCCAGTGGCTCGATGATGAAATAAGGCTCCAGTGCCTTCAGCAATGCCTTTCCGTCCAATGCTGTGTAGGAGTGGATCAGACGGTGCGTCGGCAAAACCACCAGGCCGGGATCGCTCATGCTGACGAACGTCGCCATGACGTAGTTAAAAGCAGCATTTTGGGGAGCGTCGGGGTGCTGCTGGCGCATTTCGTCGCGGTAGTTGAGGGCTGTTTCGTAGCGATGGTGGCCATCGGCGATGATGAGCGGTTGCTTGTTCGTCATCTCCGCGACGACGGCCTCGATGAGCGTCGGGTCATTGATGACCCAGAACGCCTGCTCTACATCCGGCTCGATCACGCGCTCGTGCAGCAAAGCCGGCATGTGCGAATCCAGAAAGGGTTGCAGCAAGGCATTGACGGCGCCGGCTTCGTCGGGGTAGAGCATAAAGATGTGGCCCCAGGCGGTACGGGTGGCGCGGGTGAGGTTAAGGCGATCCACCTTCGGGCCGCTCAAGGTGTGCTCGTGGGGCAACACCACGCCCTCGTCGAAGCGGGTGAGTTCAAGAGCCGCCATCAGGCCACGGCGCGTGTGCTCGATCCCATCGGGCGTGGTGAACGTCTGCTCCAGGACGTAAAGCGCCGGCTCAGGGTCACGGATGAAGATGCCTTCCGCCAGCCAGGTATCCATATAGCCACGCGCGCGGGTGTAGACGTTGTTTTCGGCGTTGTCGTCGGGGGTGTGGCGTCCCTGGATGATGCGCACGTAGTTGTAGGGTGAAAGGTCATAATAGCGCGCCTGCTCGGCCTCGTGGATACGGTCGTAGGGCATGGTGATCACGTCAGACAGATCACAGAACTTATCGGGATTGTAACGCAACCCGCGAAACGGTCGAATCTTCGTCATATATCCTCCTGGTCTTGTTCTATCAGCAGATTTAGCAGATTAAGCAGATTTTTGTTCGGTCCAAAAATATAATCCGTTAAATCTGCTTAATCTGCTGACAAGAAAGGAACAGTTTCAGCGCGTGTCTGATATAACTACGCAGCGAGATATTCCTGCACCAGCTTCACGATTTCGCCGCCGATGCGCTCCTGGGCCTCGACGGTTGCTGCGCCGATGTGTGGTGTCGCCACGACTTGCGGCAGGGCAATGAGCTTGCGCAAGTTCTCGCTCTGCGGCGGTTCCTCGGTGAAGACATCCAGCGCCGCGCCCGCCAGGTGTCCGCTGACCAATGCTTCGTAGAGAGCGTCCTCGTCCACGGTGCCGCCGCGCGCCACGTTGATGAGATACGCGCCTTTCTTCATCTTCGCCAGTTGCGCCGCACCGAGCAGGTTGTGCGTCTCAGCGGTGTGCGGGATGTGCAGGCTGACGTAGTCCGCCACGGTCAGCAATTCATCGAGTGAGACCAAGTCGGGGCTATCAATGTAGGGGTCGTAAGCCACGACCGTCATCCCCAATGCGCGCGCCTTTTCGGCGAGCATGCGCCCGATGCGCCCGTAGCCGATGATGCCGAGCGTCTTGCCGGCCAGTTCAAAGCCTTCGAGCTTCTTCTTTTCCCATTTTCCGGCTTTCATCGTCGCGTCGGCCCAGGCAAGGCTGCGCGCCAGGGAAAACATCATCGCCAGCGACAGTTCCGCCACGGCGTTGGAGCTTGCCGCCGGTGTATTGAGTACCTTGATGCCCTTGCTCTCGGCAACCGCGACATCAATGTTGTCTACCCCCACCCCGCCGCGGATGATGACTTTGAGATTGCCGGGATTCTCTAGCAGCGGGGCGCGTACCTTCGTGCGGCTGCGCACTACAATCCCATCGTATTCGCCGATCACCTGCGCCAATTCGTCAGCGGTGATAGTATCCCGCACGTCCACCACAACGCCGGCCGCGCGCATGGCGTCCACGGCCTGGGCGTCTACGGAATCGCAAATTAAGACTTTTGTCATCGTGTCCTCCTTAAATGTCAACGGATGAAACGGATTCAGAAAAACCTGACAGGTCTCAGAAAACCTGCCAGGTTTGTTCTACGCCAATCCCAGAATGTCGTCAATCTGCGCGAGCAGCCAGCGGATGTCGGCCACGGTGAGGTCGCCCATGTGGGCAATGCGGAAGGTTTTCTCTTTGAGCGTACCGTAGCCGTTGGAGATCATCGCGCCGCGCTCACCAAGTGCCTTGTTGAGATCGCCGATGCTGATGCCACGCGTGTTCGTTATCGTCGTCACGGTGTTCGAGAGGAAGCGCTCATCGGGGAACAAGGCCCAGTGTTTGCGCGCCCAGGCGCGGACAATCTCCGCCATCTCGATGTGCCGTGCCCAGCGGTTCTCCAATCCCTCGGCGAGGATGTCATCCATTTGCTTGTTCAGCGCGTAGATGAGGCTGATCGCGGGGGTGGCAGGTGTCTGGTTGCGCTGGTAATACTTGAGCATGTCAATGAAGTCGAAGTAGTAACCCCGATGGGGGATCTGCCGTGCCCGCTCGAACGCGCGCTCGCTGACCGCAGCGATGGTCAACCCCGGCGGCAGCGCGAAGCATTTCTGCGAGCTGGCGAAGACCACGTCCGTCCCCCAGGCGTCGAATTCGATCTTCACGCCGGCCATTGCGGAGACTGCGTCTACCAACACCAGCACGTCGGGATATTTCTCGCGCACCATGGCCGTGATCTCCCGAACGGGGTTCATGACACCGGTGGATGTTTCGTTAAGGGTGACGGTCAGCACGTCGTAGTCGCCCTTGCTCAACGCCGCGTCAACCATCTCCGGCGTGAAACCCTGCCCCATCTCGATTTCCAGGCTGTCGGCGGGCACGCCGTTGCCCTGCGCCACCTCGAACCAACGCTTGGAGAACGCGCCACAGATGGTGATCAGCGCGCGCTTCTGCACAGCCTGACGCAGCGAGCCTTCCATCAAGCCGGTGCCAGAGCAGGCATAGATGAAAACCGGCTGTTGGGTGTAGAGGAGTTTTTGCAGCTTAGGGGTTACGTCGGCCTGTAAATCGGAATAGTCCTTGGCACGATGGCCGATCATCGGCGCGGTTTGCGCAGCCAGAATTTCCTCGCGCACATGGGTTGGCCCCGGAATAAACAGTTTCTTGTACATCAAAGCACCTCCGTAGCGAATAATGAATTACGAGTTACGAATTACGAATTACGGGTTAAGAATGATGAATCTCTTCTTTAATCACCCAATCACCCAATCATCCAATCACCACATCTCCAATCCTTCAATCTTTCCCCCTCTTTTTCTCCTTCCCTACAAAATTCGATCACGACAAACCAGGCACCCCCTCGATGGTTCCCGCGATCTTCAAACGTAAGAAGTTCATCCCGCCGACAACGATGAGCGCAAAAATCAGCCCCCAGATGAGCGGTAGCCAGATTTGACGCCAGCCGGTGAACGCGCCGTCACGGCCCAGGGCCATCACGAAGATCATCGCGCCGAGGCAGATGAACATCGCCAGCACGCCTGCGACGCTGTAAAGCGCCGTCGGATACAACAATGCCGGTTCGAGCAGGTAAATCAGCGCCGCCACCACCAATTCGACGACAAGCAAGAAGGCGAATTCCGCCCAGGAACGCAACGGCGCGGTGGGTTCGCCGTCGGCCCACATCGTCTGATTGAAAGCCGGCACCAGCACGATGCTCATGCCCATTCCCATCAGCGTACCGGTGAGCAGGCGTAACCACGGATAAGGCGCGTAACCCAGAATACCTTCAGGGCTGCCAAGTAGCATCGTGGTATAAGAATTCAAGCCGTCGAGGCCCCACAATGCAGCGAAGAATGTTAACGCGGCAAACACCGGCCGTTTGGGGAAACGTTGCGCGCGTCGTCGCCGCCAAACGCCCCACTGGACAAGCAAACCGGTCAGCGCGCCGGGGAAGGTACCAGAACAACGCTGGCATAGAGGGAGCTGATGTCCGTCAATGAAAAACGAGTGGGAGGGGAGACGATGGCAAACCGCAGCCGCGATGACATTGGCCTTGTCCAATAAACCGGCAGGCGTCAAGAGAAGAAAGGCTATCGTCCCGGCAAACGCCAGCACAATCCCGGCCCACATCCAGAAGCGGGGAAAATCGGCACGGCGCGTGTTCGGCGTAGGCTCGTTGGTCATGCAGTCCTCAGCGGCGGCGGCAGATGCTCAACACGGTTGAGATAGTGTATCAACCAACTTCCCTCACGTTCCGGGTGTCCCCACTCAAAGAGGCTCAGACTGGTGTTGCACAACCACAGACGTGGCGTATCGGACCCCATCAGAATCCGCACCTGCGTGCCAATCGTCCCGGCGTGCGAGACGATTAAGAGCTGTGCGGTGTTGTCGAAACCGGCGACCACGCGCTGTAGTGCCGCCAGAACGCGCGCCCGAAAGCGGCTATAGCCCGGCTTGAGTTCGGGGTCGGCGGGCGTCATGTCCCACATAGAGACCGGCAACGGTGCCCACCCCGCCGCCCATTCGTCGAATTCGCGGAAGTCCGGCTCGATGACAACTGGCAGGCCGAGGTAGCTCGCCACAATTTCCGCCGTGCAGCGTGCACGTTGATAGGGGCTGGCGATAATCGCGGTGATGGGATCATCCGCTGCTGCCAGATATTCGCCCAGCCGCTGCGCCTGGGACTCGCCCAACGGCGTCAACGGCGGGTCAGGGTCGCCATCCATAGCCTTGACTTGCCATTCCGATTGTCCGTGACGGGCCAGTAGTAGTTTCATAAAAGCCGATTATAATAGGCAGTGAGGAAAAGACAAATACAAAGGGGGACCCAATGAGTACCGAAACCGTAACCCTTCAGGTGCCCAAGCGGCTTTATGCCGATTTGATCGCGCTGGCAGAGGAAGAACAAACTGATGTGGTGGGGGCTATTGCCCGTTTAATGACAACTCGCAACCGTCAACAATCCACGAGCCTGTCACGTGCGCATCCCCGTCGTCGGGAACGTCAAAGCAATCAACATAGAACCACGACGCCTCTTATTGAGATGATGCGACGTTCTCTGCACCTGAGTAGCGAACAGTGGAATCAGCTCCGCAGGGATCTGCCTGAGACCATAGACCTAAGCAGGGCTATTGGAGAATGTCTGACACCAAACACACATCTGTCTGCTGAAATTGTCGCTATGAGGGAAGCGTGACAAGCTATTACTATCTGGATGCCAGTGCCCTCGTCAAGCGATATACCCAATCGCAACACCGGGCAATTAACCGAGCGGCTCTTCCAGCAAGCTATGGTCCGCTTAAGCGATGAAGCGGAGCAAATGTGTTTTCTAACTATGGACGACAATGTCGCAGCGCGCGCTTTGACGCTAATCACACGACTGACAGTATAACCCGACTGTTGGCCAGTTAAACCAGCCCATACCTTTACTATTTCTTTATTTTGAAGGAATGGATATGACCATCATTGACCGTTTCCTCGAACACATTGCCACCAACGCCGCCGCCGCGCAGCCCCTAGATGTGCGCATTGGCGCCCACTGGACTGCCGTGGCGGTAGAATACAGCGGGCAGGTACGCGGTGGACTATCGGCGTCACTGGGGCACAGTGATGAACATCATCATGGGAAAGGTGCGCCGGTCAAGGATGCCGGGCGACTGCTGACCTACAGCGCGGCGCAGTTGGCGGCACTCGCACGCTCCGAGAGCCTGGCGGAAACAAGCGTGGGCTTTGCGACGATCAATGCGCTGCTGGATGTGGATGAGGCGGCCTGCGTCGAGGTCAATGCGGCAGACATCATCGCCGAACGCGGCGCAGGGCGCAAGGTCGCCGTCGTTGGCCATTTCCCGTTCGTTCCGCGCCTGCGCGCCGTCGTCGGAGAACTGTGGGTGCTGGAACTGCGCCCGCGCGAAGGCGATCTGCCCGCCAGTATGGCGGCCGAGGTGCTGCCGCAAGCCGACGTCGTCGCGCTGACGGGAACTTCGCTGCTGAATCACACCTTCGAGGATTTGATCGCGTTATGCCGTAAAGATGCCTTTGTGGTGATGTTGGGCGGCACAACGCCGCTTTCATCGGTGCTGTTCGACGCGGGCGTGGATGCCATCGCCGGGACGCTGCTCACCGACCCCACCGCCGCGCTGCTCGCCGTAAGCCAGGGCGCGACGTTCCCGCAGATTCCGGGCAAGCGGTTGGTGACGATGTTCAGGGAAGGAGTAAGGAGTAGGGAGCAGGGTAACAGACAATTAGAACCTGACCGACCTGAGGTTAATTGCTGAAAGCTGATCGCAGACTGCTTCTACGGCGTAATGAACGGAACGAAGGCAACACCACCGAGGTCGAGCTTCGTGATTTTATCCCCGTGTTTGATGATTTTCCACAGGGTTTGATAGCCGTGACGCGGGCCGGTGGGGATCACCAGGCGTCCACCGTCGGCTAATTGCTCAAGGAGTGCGGGGGGAGTCTCCTCCGGCGCGGCTGTGACGATGATGCCATCGTAAGGGGCAAATTCAGGCCAGCCATAATAGCCATCGCCCAGACGACAGTGCGCCGCATAGCCGAGTTCTTCCAAAAGAGCCTTAGCCTGCGTGTAAAGCTCCGGGATGCGCTCGATGGTGTAGACATCCATCCCCATGTCGGCCAGAACGGCGGTCTGGTAGCCGGAACCGGTACCGACCTCCAAGACACGGTTGCCGGGCTGCAAGTCCAATGCTTCCGTCATCAGGGCGACAATGTAGGGTTGTGAGATCGTCTGCTGGCAGCCAATGGACATCGCGTGGTCGTCGTAGGCCCAGGCGCGCTGCGACTCCGGGACAAAGCGGTGTCGGGGTACCCGCGCCATCGCCTCGAGAACCAATGGATCGCGCACACCCCGCGCGCGGATCAGTTCCACCATCCCCTTTTGATCCATACTTTCCTCAGACCAATACAACACCGCGCGTCACCAGTTTCCCGGTTCCCTGTAAAGCCTGCCTCAAACAACAATCCGCGTCACCGCTGTCAGCGGCACTTTTCCGCCGCCGGATAGGCGATCCAGCCTTCCCAACGTGCCACTTGCTGCCCGGAGACAACCATAATCGTGACCGGCACATTCTGACAACGGCGGCCTTCGATAGTCAACTGCCCATCCGGGAGCAAAGTATCCTCCCGAACCGCCTGCAGATAATAGCGGTAGTTTCCGGTTCCCCCGTCGGCTTGCAGAACAAAGGTGCCCCTCCAGATGCCAGAAGCAACATCTTCACTCCACAGTGATAACGTCGGCGCCGCCAATACCAGAGGCGGCAATGTCGGTGTTGGTGTCGGCAGCGGCGTCGCCGTCGCGCGTTGTCCCCTGGGGGTTGGCGTAGGAGTCGGCGGGATGCGCACTTCGACCCGGATGGGGATCACGTTCTCCAGCACCCGCCAGGTTGAGGTGTACACTCCGACCTCCGACGGCGCCTGCAATGGCACGATAACCTGGGTTGTTTCACCCGCTGCTAGAGGCTGAAGAGAAATCGCATTGAGCGTCCCTTGCGGTTCGCCGGAGACAAAGGCAAGTTTTGTCCCTTGAGGCCATGCACAGGCGCCGGTATTGCGCAGGCTCACATAAGCGGAGAACGCTGCGCCGGGCGCGACGAATTCCCCTGCTTCGAGACGCACTTGATTGAGTTTGACGCGCGGCTGACACGTCCCGGCAACAGCCGGCCCGGTAACGGTCGGCAGTATCGGCGTTGCCGAAGGCGTGGGTGTTCCTGTGGTTGCCTGAGAGGTCGCCGTGGCGGGAACAGAAGGAGTCGCGGTCGCGGTCCCCTCAAGGGGTGATGTAGCCGCCATAAGCGGCACTTCCTCCGTCGGCAGTGTTGCAGTGGGACGCTGCACAGCCACCGTCAGAGCCAGCAAACGTTGAACGGCGGCGGGGATGTCACCACGGATGCCAAGCCACGCGACACCCCCCACAATCGCCATAAGCAACAGGGTAGCAAAGGCGCGCGTCAGCCGCGACAACACCGAACGCCGGCGAGGACGCTTTTGTTTCTCCGGTGGTACCTCGATCCCCGGTTGCGCCGAGGGGAACAAAGTTGGGGTTTTCACGGCGGGTTTTTTGTCCCCTCCTACCGGCCATGTCCGCAGCAGACGCTCCTCCTCTTCCTCCTCATCTTCATCCCCACCCGAAACCCATGCCGGCGTAACGGGCTGCACCAGCGGGGTAACCGGCGTCGCAGTGGAAAAGTCGGATTTTCCTACCGGTGGAGGCGGCGAAACGGTCGGTGAGCTGGCAAGGGCTTCCATGCCGATGATTTGCCGTAATGCCGCTGCCATTTCACCCGCAGTCGCAAAACGCGCCTCCGGGTCCTTTGCCAACGCCTTATTGATCACCCCATCGAGCGACGGCAACAGCGAAGGGACGAACTGGGTCAACGGCGGTGGGGCATCGTTAATATGCTGCATCACCATCCCCATCGGCGACTCGGATTCAAAGGGCAGCCGTCCGCTCACCATTTGGTAGAGTACCACTCCCAGGGAGTAGATATCCGACGACGCCGAGCCGGGGCGTCCCATCCCCACCTCAGGGGCCATATACGCAGGGGTGCCGACCATTGCACCGCTGGCGGTCAGGCCGGAAAGCGTCAGCATCTTCGCAATCCCGAAGTCGGTCAACACCGGCTGTCCATCGGGCATGAACATAATATTCGCCGGTTTGACGTCGCGGTGCACCATGCCGCGGCGATGGGCATAATCCAGCGCGTCGGCAATCAGGGCCGCGATGCGCACGGCTTCTTCTTGAGGCAGCGGACCTTCATTCAGACGAGTCTTGAGCGTTGGGCCATCAATGTACTCCATCACCATGTAGTAAACGTCCAGCGCCTCGTTGTAATCGAAGTCGTAGACCTGCATGATGTTGGGGTGACGCAATTTAGCGACAATGCTGGCCTCGCGTTTGAAGCGGGTGACGAACCCTTCTTCATCCGCCAGGAAGGGATGCAACACCTTGACCGCCACCATGCGGTCAAGCTGCACATGCTGGCCTTTGTAGACCTCCGACATCCCGCCGTGCCCGATATGTTCGAGCACCTGGTACTTGCCAAGCGTCTTACCGATTAAAAAGAGAACACTGGTCACATTAACTCCCCGGTCAAATAAACAGGCGCGTCCGCGCTATTGCGAAAATCAACGCCGGTGGCAACGTCATCGTGCATCTCCGTCCATCATACACCCGTCTTGCCCGAATGTCCAACGTCTCCTGAGGACTGCTTACAACGTGGAACCCATAAATTATCCTCATTATACCCGCGAAAATGCCTGAGACAAGAATTGTAGCGGCAATCACCAGAAGTCTGGTATAATTCGGACATTATGGCACTACTATCAATATCCAATTTAGCTAAATACTTCGGGCCGGATGAGATTTTCTCGCAGGTTTCCTTTGAAGTCCATGCCGGCGACTGCGTGGCGCTGGTGGGTGTCAACGGTTGCGGGAAGAGCACGCTGCTGGACATCATCGCCGGTGCGCAAGAGCCTGATGCCGGCACGGTAAGCCGCGCGCGTGACATCCGCATCGGCTATATGCCGCAAATCCCCGATTTCAAAAGCGAGGGGACCCTGTGGGAAGCTATGAAGGCCGTTTTTGCCGATCTCCAGGCCCAGCAAGAGACGTTGCACCGCCTGGAAGAGCAAATGGCCTCATCCGACGTCGCCGAGCGTGAGATGGCGATGGCCCGCTATGGCGTGCTGCTGGAAAAGTTCGAGCGGGCCGGCGGCTTCACCTACGAAGCGCGGATCGGACAGGTCCTCGGCGGTCTGGGATTCCGCAAGGATGAGTTCGACATGCCGGTGGCTTATCTCAGCGGCGGCGAAAAAACGCGCGCGCTGCTGGCCCGACTGCTGCTGGAAGAACCCGACCTGCTGCTGCTGGACGAGCCGACCAATCACCTCGACCTGGAAGGCATCGAGTGGCTGGAAGAACAGCTCAAAGGCTGGAAGGGTGGGATTATCGTCGTAGCGCACGACCGTGAGTTCCTGGACACCATCGCCAATCGTGTGATCGAGATGGAGTTCGGTCGCATTGAAACTTATCGCGGCAATTACACCGCCTACGTCCAACAGCGTGCCGACCGTCGCCGGCAACAGCAAATCGCCTATGAGACTCAACAACAGGAAATCGCCAAAACCGAGGACTACATCCGCCGTTACATGGCCGGGCAACGCACAGCGCAGGCCAAAGGACGGCTGCGGCGGCTGGAACGGGTAGAGCGCCTTGAACGCCCCATTGAGCAGCAGCACATTCACATCAACCTGCAAACCACTTTGCGCAGTGGCGACCTGGTTCTCGGTCTGTACAATCTACAAGTCGGTTACACCCCGGAAGCTCCGCTGGTCACGGTTGAAGAAGCCGAAATTCGCCGCCGGCAGCGGGTGGCGCTGGTCGGCCCGAACGGCTCCGGTAAGACGACGCTGTTGCGCACCATCCTGCGCGAGCTGAAGCCGCTGCATGGCCGCATGCGCATCGGCTCGGCGGTGCATATCGGCTATTTCGCACAGGTGCAGGAGCATCTGATTGCGGGAAAGAACGTGCTCGACACACTCCTCGATGCCGGCATGGCGTCCGTCGCCGAGACGCGCTCGTTCCTGGCGCGGTACGGCTTCCGCGGCGACGACGTTTTCAAGGACGTCGGTGTGCTCTCCGGCGGCGAGCGTGCACGGGTGGCCCTGGCAATCCTGGCCCTGGAAAAGGCCAACTTCCTGCTGCTGGACGAGCCGACCAACCACCTGGACATCCCTTCGCAGGAAGTGCTGCAAGAGGTGATCACCGACTTCAACGGGACGGTGCTGCTGGTGAGCCACGACCGTTATCTCATCCGCGAGGTGGCAACGCAGGTGTGGGCCATCGCCGACGGAAAATTGCACGTCTTCGCGGAGGGCTATCCGGCCTATGCGGCATGGCACCAGGAATATCGCAGCGGCGGTTCATCGAGCATGCAGCGCCGTGAGGAAGAGGCCCGGGCACGCCGGGAAGCCGAGCGTCAAATCGAGCGGGAGCGCGAACGGGCGCTGGCCCGTCAGCGAAAGCAATTGGACGCCCTGGAAACTCAGATCCACACGCTTGAAACACGTTTGCGCGAGTTGACGGCAGCCTTGGACCTCGCCGGACGCGCCCAAGATGTGGCTCGCGTCGCCAAGCTCGGCACGGAATACCATCACGTCGAAGCGGACCTCAATCATCTACTGGAAGAATGGGCAAGTGTGGCGGAATTGAAGGAGTAGAAAATGGGAAATGGCGAATGGCAAATGGCAAATGGGGAGTCTCCCAATCACCAATCACCAATCCCTACTCCCTATTCCCTCCTCCCTACTCCACCGTATCGCATTGGCTTGACGGGCAACATTGCCACAGGGAAGTCCGTTGTTGGGCGGATGCTGGCAGAGTTGGGGGCCGAACGCATTGACGCGGATCAGGTCGCCCATGCGGTCATCGCGCCCGACGGCGCAGCCTATGCTGCCGTCGTTGCTGCGTTTGGGCCGGACATCCTCGCCTCCGACGGGACGATTGACCGCCGCAAACTCGGCGACATTGTCTTTAGCGACCCTGAAGCGTTGGCGCGGCTGGAACAACTCACCCATCCAGCAATCATCGCCATCATCGAAGCGCGTATTGCTGCGAGCCGTGCGCCCGCCGTGGTCGTGGAAGCCATCAAATTGCTGGAAAGCGGCATCGCCGATGATTATGACGCCATCTGGGTCACAACATGCCCGGAAGCAGAACAACTCACGCGGCTGATGCGTTCCCGTGGTCTCACCCGTGAATCCGCCCTGCGCCGCATCCATGCGCAGCCACCGCAAGCCGAGAAGCTCGCCCGCGCCGATGTGATCATTGACACGAGCGGCAGCCTCGACGCTACCCGCGCGCAGGTCATCGCCGCGTGGGAAAACATAAAACGTAAATGACCAAAAAGTATCTCCGCACGTCCGACGTCGCCAAAGCTGCCGGATGCCATCCCAACACCGTGCGACTGTACGAGACGTTGGGATTTATCCCGCCCGTCTCCAGAGCGGCAAACGGCTACCGGCAATTCACCGAAGCGCACGTTGATTGTATGCTGCTGGCGCGGCTGGCCTTTCGCGGCCCATTTCCCGGCAGTGCAATCCGGCGTTCCGTCCTCGCGCTGGTCAGGCAGGCCGCTACAGGCGACCTGGGCGGCGCGCTCGAAGCCGCCTATGCCCACCTGGCATTAGTCCAGGCCGAGCGCGCGCAAGCTGAAAGCGCCGTGCGCTTGCTGGAACGGTGGGCGCAGAGAACGTCCGCCGACGCCACGCGCGCGCCCTTGCGCATCGGCGAAACGGCGAAATTGCTGGGGGTCAGCGTGGATATGCTACGCAATTGGGAACGCAACGGCCTGCTCGACGTGCCGCGCGATCCCGACAACGGCTACCGCTACTACGGCGCAGAGGAAATCAGCCGGCTGCGGGTGATTCGGATGCTCATCCACGCTGGATACAGCATCATGGCGATCTTGCGGATGCTCTTGCAGCTCGACCGGGGCTTAGCCGGTGACCTCAGACAGGCGATTGACACGCCCGCGCCCGACGAAGACGTCTACTCCGCCGCCGACCGCTGGCTGACGGCGCTCGCGGAGCAGGAGCAGCGCGCTATGGACATCATCGGGCATTTGGAGATGATGATCGGCAAGCAGAATCGTTAAACAAAAGCCTTCACACATCGGAAACACCGATTGCGTGAAGGCTTCTGACAAAACAACCCACTTACAAATCCCGCTCCCCGGCAGCGACGACCACCACATCCTCCGGCCCGTAGACGTGCCTGGCAACAAACGCATCCCACGCGCCGTCGGGCGAGCGCAGTACCGGCTCGCGCACTGCAATTCGCAATTGCGGATCGCCGGGGAAGCTAGCCGTGACACAATCGACGGGACGGCTCACGACTTGTTGATGTATATCGCCTGGCAACGTTGCGGACAAGCGAGTGCGCGTATCCGTTGCCGGAACGTAGCGCCACTCATTCACCCGCTCACCGCAGGTCTCGGTGTAGTACAAATTGCCGTCGCCGTCCCAGCCACGCAGCGCGTAGGCGCAGCGCGTCACCTCCGCGCCGATGCCGAATCCTTTGGACGGGCTTTCCCAAAGGGTAGGCAGTGTCAGCACCCGCATCGTCACGCCGGGCTGCGCCTTCACCGCCGGGCGATAATGCCGCACCACAGGCGTCACCACGACGGCCAACATCACCAACAGCAACGCGACCCGCGCCGCCCGGCCGGGATGTCCCCACACCCAGGCCAACACGGCCAACCCCAAAACCAGCACGCTGCTCACCCAGAAGATAACCGGGTTGGAGAACAGCAAGCCAAGTGGATAAAGATAGGCGAAATCCAGTGTGGCAATCGGCATCGTCGGCGAACCGACCAGGCGCAGTCCATGCATCATGGCCAACGCCAGATACTGTCCGAGGAACAGCAACCCACCCAACACCAGGGCCGCGACCAGCAGCCAACGTCTGCTCCGGCGCGTTTTTGACGAAGTCTCGATTGTCATGGCAACCCTCCTTTCAGTCCTTAGTCTGATAGTCGTGAGTCATATTGTCAGCTTATGCGTGTCATGGGCTTTTTGCTTGACGCAACCACCACGTTTGCCTGACACTCCTATCAGTCCAACAGCCACGGCAACGCCAACAGCAAGGCGATCAACGGCAGCGCGCCCAGGAAAAGCAAGAGCAAGGTTGTCCACAGATTCGACTTTGTGTTTTGTGTATGCATACCGGCCCTCCTCAAAAACGGTCAACGGATTCAACGGATGAAACGGATTGAAATCCGCCATAAGCAAAGACGCCTTTTCTCTACGAAATGTTCCCGCCCAATGTCGCGTGCGACGGAGTCGAAAAGTACGCTCCACAACGCTTGTGCTGGATCACAATCCAGCACACCCCGCGACCCAACGCCGCCGAAGACGCCGGATTATGATCCGGCGAAAGCGTGAAGGGTAAGGCTCGCTCTATCGCACGCACTCTTTCAGTTTACTGGAACATCGAGAGCACGTCTACTGTGGAAAACTACATGCTGAAGAGGCAAATCAATCCGTGGTCATAACCCTCCACTTGCACACCAGGGTTGTAAAATGAAAATAGAGCAATGCTCAAGGTGCTGTCGGGGCTGCTGCACCCGACGTCGGGGGAAGTGCGGGTGCTCGGCTTTATGCCGTGGGCGCGCCAGCACGATTATCTGCGGCGCATCAGCATGGTGCTCGGCAACAAGAGCCAGATGCTGTGGGACATCCCGCGCACTTGCTGAATACATTGCCGGTCGCCGATCTCTCCGTCAAAGACCCGCCGATTGAAGCGGTCATTGATCAAATCTATCAAGAAGGAAAAGTGGAGGTGTGATATGGTTCCCAAAGTTATCTTGCATACCGAAGTGAGCGTGGACGGACGCATGGATTGGATGTCGGACGACGGGTTCCTCTATTACCGCCTGATCGCAGATTGGAAGCTGGATGCAATGATCACCGGCAGCAACACGATGCAGGTCGCCTATCCCGAACCCGACACGCCCGAAGTACAGGCCGCGGCGCCGCCGGAAAAAGCGCCGGGCTTGCAACGCCTGCTCGTCGTGGACAGCCGCGGTCGCCTGCGCTGCTGGCGGCAGATGCAGCAAAGCGAGTGGTGGGGCGAGGTGACGCTGCTGTGTTCCCGCGCCACACCAGCCGACTACATCGAAGCCGTCAAGCGGCTGGGCGTGGATGTCATCGTCGCAGGCGAGGAACAGGTTGACCTGCGCGCGGCACTGGAAGAAGCGCACGCCCGTTACGGCATCGAAGTCGTCCGCACCGACAGCGGTGGTAAACTTCACGGGGCACTGCTGCGCGCCGGCCTGGTCAGCGAGGTCAGCGTGCTGCTCAATCCGTGTCTGGTGGGCGGTACGTCCCCACGCTCGATGTTCGTCGCGCCCGACCTGGAAACGAAAGAGGGCATCATTCCCCTGCGCCTCCTGGAAGTGAAGAATATCGAAGGTGACTTCGTGTGGCTGAAATACGCGGTGGTCGAGGAGGCGACGGTATGATGCAAGGGGCAGGAGGCAGAAGACAAGATTCACGGGTCACGCATCACGTTTCACGCTGTTGCAGATGGCGCGTTATCCCGTGGGCCTCTACCCCGGCCGGCTGCGCCTGGTGCTCACGTGGATCGTGCCCGTCGGCGTGATGACGACGATCCCCGCACAGGCGCTCAGCGGCGAGTTACCGGAGGGGATGCTCGCGGGCGACGTCGCGCTGGCGTTGGCGTTCTTTGCCGGCGCGACGGCGTTGTTCCGCACGGGACTCAGGCGGTACGTGAGCGCGTCAAGCTAAAAACGAAAAATTGGAGCAGACACAAACAGCCTCAGCTTGATGCCTGAGGCTGTTTGTGTTGGACTATACGAGCCATTTTCCAGGAAAAGGTATTGACAAAATTAAGTTATATATTATAATTATCAATATAGAGCTTGAAATTATAAAGGAGATGAAACAATGTACCCTGTTCCTACCGAATGTCCAGTCTGTCACGACGATTTACACGTCAGTCAATTGGTCTGCCGCACCTGCGGGGCAGAGATTCGCGGTCACTTCGAAATGGACCGCCTCTCGCAGCTCATCCCGGAGCAACGCTATTTTGTAGAGGTTTTCCTGCTCTGCGAA
This sequence comes from Anaerolineae bacterium, assembly GCA_035373625.1. GTDB lineage: Bacteria > Chloroflexota > Anaerolineae > B4-G1 > SLSP01 > DSWT01. Next base: position 59,492 of record DAOSNS010000010.1, read on the forward strand.
GGCAAGCTCAACTGCGTGCAGGATGAACTCGGCATCTCCTACCCCACCGTGCGCAGCCGCCTGGATGAAATCATCCGCGCGTTGAAGCGCGAGCGCGTCGCGCCGGCAGCGGCTGTTCCGGCGACGCCGGCCACTCCGCCCACAACGTCGCTCATAGACACGGCACGCCATCAGGAAATCCTGGATCGCCTCGCACGCAAGGAAATCAGCCTTGAAGAAGCGTTGCAGCTTCTTGAAGAAATCTAAATAAAGATAAGGAGAAAAACAATGACTACACAAACGTTTGAAATCACGGAAAAGGCCCAGATCACCGTTATCGAGTGTCTGGGAAACCTCACGGTCAAGGGGGATGATACGGACGCCGTCACCATCAAAACGGCCGGTGACCCTGCCGAACTCAGCATAAGCCAGGAAGGCGACCGGCTGACCATCCGCGCGCGGACAGATTGCCAGGTGTTCTGTCCCCCCGATGCCGTGGTGCACATTGAGGCCGTCCGCGGCGATCTCAAGGTACGCGACCTGCACGGCGACCTCACCATCGTCAGCGTCAACGGGGATGCCTCGCTGCGCGAAGTCGGCCCCACGACCATTCAGAGCGTCGCGGGTGACCTGCGCGCTCGAAACATCAGCGGCAACCTCAGTGTACAGTCTGTCGCGGGCGACGCGCGCATTGATGTCGTATCCGGCGAGACGTCCCTCGCAAGCGTCGGCAGTGACCTCAAGGCCGAGGGACTGAGCCAGGGACTCAATGCTGCGAGTGTCGGCTCCGATGTACGCCTGGAACCGCCCTTTACCGCCGGCATGGAGTATGTTGTGCGCGCCGGCAGTGATCTTGTCATCCGCCTGCCGGAAGATGCCAACGTGCGCTTTGAACTGCAAGCCGGCGGTGGTGTGCGCACCACGATCCCCAATCTGGAACTGCACCAGGAAGGCGGCATGTTCACCGGCGCATTGGGTGAAGGCGCAGCCCTCATCGAGGCGCAGGTTGGTGGACGGGTGCTCATCAAGGTCTACGGCGTCGAGGGAGAATATGACAAGGACTTCGACTTCGATTTCGACATTGACCTCAGCTTCCTCGACACGCTGAACGACCTCGGCCCGATGATCGAAGCCCGCGTGGCTCAGGCGATGGCCGGACTGGAAGCCGGTCTGCAAGAGGGTCTGCGTTATATTGACGGCGACCGCATCCGTATGCACATCGAACGCGCCGCCGAACATGCGCAGCGCGCCGCCGAACGGGTCGCCGAGCAAGCACGCCGGGCCGCCGAACGCGAGGCCGAGCACGCCCGTCGCGCCGCCGAACGCGAGGCCGAACGCGCCCGCATGCGCGCCGAGCACGCCGAGCGCCGGTGGCAACGCGCCAGCGGGTACCCTACCCCACCGACGCCGCCCACTCCGCCCACCCCGCCCACACCCCCCACGCCACCCGAAACGCCGGCAGCGCCCGCGCCCACGGCCGATGAGCTACGCGAGGAACGCTTGCAAGTCCTGCGCATGGTCCAGGAAGGCACGCTGACGCCCGAAGACGCCGCCAAACTTCTCGCGGCCTTGCATTAAGCGGCTACATGACGTTTGCTCCGTCGCGTGCGGGCCGGGCAACCATACCAGCCTGACTTTCAGCCGCGTCGGTCAAAGCGCCAATTGAAACACACGTTTGGCAAATGGCTTAAGCCACGCACCGCTCAAGCGGCGTAACGATCAGCAGATTAAGCCGATTGAGCAGATTTTCAAGATTGAAATCACTTTTTCTTCTTGAGGCATTCAGGATACATGCTACAATGCGGGAAGATCAGACCTGTCAGGTCTGAAGAATCCGTTTCATCCGTTTAATCCGTTGACTATTCTTTGAGTAAGGAGAGCCACGATGTTACACTTACATCGCGTCGGCGACAGGCCGATTATGGCACCACGCAAAGATGTACCCTGGGAGAAGATCGCCGTCCTCAACGCGGCGGCAATCCACGACGGCGGGAAGTTTCATCTGCTGTACCGCGCCGTGGCGCACAACCCCGGCGATCCCAACCGCTCGTGCATCGGCTACGCCGTGAGTGATGACGGCATCCACTTCGCGCGGCTGGATGAGCCGGTGCTCGCCTCGAACGTCGTCCCCGAAGAGGCGCAGGGCGTCGAAGACCCGCGCGTGACCAAGATCGGCGACACGTTCTATATGCTCTACACGGCCTACGACGGCGCACGCACGCAGGTCGCATTGGCGACATCCGCCGACCTGATCCACTGGCAGCGGCAGGGCGTTGTCATCCCGGATACGCTGTTCGGCAACAACAAGGACGCCGCGCTCTTCCCGGAAAAAATCGGCGGTCGCTACTGCATGCTCCACCGGCCCGTCCCGGACATCTACCTGGCGTTCTCCGACGATCTGTTGCACTGGACGGATCACGTCTGCATCATGAAGCCGGAGTTCGAGTGGGAAGCGGCGAAAATCGGCGCGGGCGCGCAGCCGATCAAGACGGAGAAAGGCTGGCTGCTGATCTACCACGGCGTGGACGAGAAGCTGTGGTATCGCCTCGGCGTGGCGCTGCTCGACCTGCACGACCCCACCAAAGTCATCACGCGCCAGCCGGAGTGGATTTTGCAGCCGGAGGCCGAATGGGAGATCGTCGGCGATGTGAACAACGTCGTCTTCACCTGCGGCGCTGTTTTGTTGGGACGCGAACTGTGGGTGTACTACGGCGCGGCGGATACCGTCATCGGCCTGGCGAAAGGCAACCTCGACGATTTATGAAATAACGCTATTGCATTCGCACCAATAGCATGGTACAATAAAGTCACAAGTCAGAATCAGATCGTATCCAAACGAGAGGAGACTACATATGGAAAATCAAGTATACGAAGCGCCGTGCATCATTTACGAAGGCGACCTGGAAATCCAGGCCGGCAGCCCGTTGAGCGTCATTGACGAATTTGAAGACTTCTAAACCTGCACAACCGCTATGAGCAACACATAGCCCCCGACGTTGTCGGGGGCTATGTGTTTTATCCCGGCCGTGGGGCCTGCCCCTTATATGTACAAATAGCACTTGACCAATGTGTCATCCACCAGAACATCGGTGGGCGCCTGCTCAAGACATTTGTCCATCACGCGGGGACAACGGCCGGCAAACTTACAGCCGGTGCGCAGGTATTCTTGTTGTTCCAATTCGCTCAGGGAAATCCTGGTGGACCAACGTTTTCGCGGATCGGCCTCCGGGATGGACTCACGCAACAATTGGGTGTAGGGATGGCGGGGTTCCATCAGCACCTGCTCAACCGGCCCCATTTCGATGATGTCGCCTCTGAACATAATCGCAATGCGCTCACTGACATAGTAAGCCGTCGCCAGATCGTGAGTGATGTAAAGCACACTCAGGTTAGTCTCTTCCTTAAGCCGCCGGAACAGATTGACGATGGACATTCTCAAAGACGCATCTACCATCGAAACCGGTTCGTCGGCGATAAGCAACGTCGGGTGGGTCAACAAAGCTCTGGCGATGGAAATCCGTTGCAGTTGTCCGCCGGAGAATTCACTGGGATATTTGCCGGCGAATTCGTCGTAGGTCAGCCCCACCAGGCGCAACGTCTCATCAATCAAACTAATGGCTTCCTGCCTGGTATACGCCAATCCGAAATTCTGGACGGTCTCGAAGAAATAGCGATCAACCACGCGCAGCGGATTGAAAGTGCCAAACGGGTCTTGAAAGATGGCCTGTATGCTCTCCTCCTGCCAGACTCTTTTGCCCTTGGAGGCTGCACGATCTTTGCCGTTGTGGATGATCGTGCCCGAAGTGGGTTCCTCGAAGCCCAAAATGATCTTGGCGGTCGTGGTTTTGCCGCAGCCGCTTTCACCTGCCAGAGTAAAAATTTCACCCGGCTTGATGTAAAAGGACACATTGTTGGTGGCCGTCAATCTGACCCTTGAGAGAATACTCCCCATCGTGTAGACTTTGGTCAGGTTCTTGACTTCAAGCAACTTTTCCATACTTTCCTCCCACCAACCAGCAGGCGACTTTGTGATCGGCATTGAGTTCGACGAGGTCTGGCGTCTGTTCCCGGCAAATCCCCATAACATGGGGACACCGGGGATGAAACGAACACCCGCCAGGCAGATCAATGAGCGAAGGTGGACTTCCGGGCACGCTTTCACGTGGCGATTTGTCGCCAAACCGTGGCAGAGAATTGATCAAAAAGCGGGTATAGGGATGCTGTGGATCGCCGTAAATCTTCTCGGTGGTGGCTTCCTCAACGATTTTCCCGGCATACATAATACCGACGCGATCGGCGATATTCGCCTGAACGCCCATATCGTGTGTCACCAGGATAATGGTGTTTTTCAGTCTTCTTTGAATGTCCATCAAAAGCTGCACCACCCCCCGCTGGACAACAACATCGAGCGCCGTGGTCGGCTCATCCGCGATGATGATGCTGGGCTTCAAGAGCGCCGCCAGGGCGATCGTCACCCGTTGGCGCATCCCGCCGGACAATTGATGCGGATACGCATCCAGGATTTTAGGCGGCAAGCCCAACTCGGTGATATGTTTCTCGGCAATCTCGAAAGCCTCTTGTTTAGATTTTCCAACCACATGGCTTTCAATGAAGTCCCGGTAGGTTTCTTTCAATTTGGTCACAGGGTTGAGAACGCTCATCGAACCCTGAGGGACATAAGCGATGTAGTCCAAACGCAATTTTCGCTTGGCTTCTGGACTTAAGGTGGTAACATCCACCGCCCGGCCGTCAACGTAATAGAAGACATAGCCATCAATCAAACGCAGTGGCGGTTCGATGGCGGCTGCAAGCGCCTTCAGCAGGGTTGTCTTGCCACAGCCACTTTCACCGGCAATACCGTAGACTTCGTTTTCGCGGATCTCAAGGTTGACATCGTTGACCGCCTTCACGACCTTCTGAGTTCCGAAAACATCGAGGATGTAGAAGGCTTTCAGCCCTTCAGTTCTAAGTATGGTCTTGTTCATCGTCCCCTCACTGCGCCCCGACACGTTGGATGCGGGTTCTTGGATCCAGATATTCGCTGATACTGACCGAGAGCCAGTAGAGCGCAATAAACAGGCAGAGCGATAGGACTACCGGCGTCAGGATCCACCACCAGCGTCCCAACAAAATAGACTGGTAGAAGAGCGCCCAGTTCAACATCGTACCCAACGTGGGGATGTTGAGATTGACCAATCCCAGAATGGCCAGCGTCATCTCCAACCCCACCGCCCATGAAATATTGTTGATCAAGGTCGAGAAAATCAGCGGCGTGGCAAAAGGCATATATTCATTCAACACCAGTTTGAGCGTCCCCGTACCTGAAAGGATAGCCGTCTTGGTGAACTCGCGCTCACGCAGGCTCAAAATTACCGAACGGATCAGGCGTGCATCCCATGCCCAGCCGAAAAACGAGAGCATTAATCCCAGCACCACCAGATTCATGAACTGTCGTACCAGCATGGCGATCATGACCATGATCAAGAAGAGCGGGATTACCAGCAAACTGTCCCCGATAAACATCAACAGCCGGTCGGCAGTGCCCCCCTTATATCCGGCCACCATCCCAACCAGGATGGCGATCACTCTGGAAATCAACGCAGCGATGAGGGAAATGATCAAAGAATTGCGCACCGCAAAGGTAGCCTGCCAGAAAATATCCTGCCCATTCGAATCGGTGCCAAGCCAGTGTTCGGCCGATGGCTTTGTATCTCTGGGAACAACATTCCATAACGTAGGATCATAGGGTGAAAAGAGGGACATAAAGGCCAGAATCACAATGATCAGCAGGACGCCAAAGCTGAAGCAAAAGCGATAATCTCTGAATAAGTCTCTGAGGATTTTCATGCGATCGGCCTCCTTATGTGTATCTCACCCGTGGATCAAATAAGGGGTATGTCAGGTCAACGATCAGGATCGCAGTGGTGATGCCAACAATAGAGAAGATGGTGATCCCCATGATCAGATTGTAATCCCCATTGACAATAGCTCTATAGAGCAACATTCCCAAACCCGGATAACCATAAACGATCTCGGTAATCAACGCTCCACTGAAGATTTGCCCGAGGGAGAGCGCCAGGCCGGTAATTTGCGGCAATAAAGCGTTGCGAATGACATATTTGCCCACGATGCGATTTTCTTTCACACCGCCCAATTTGGCATATTGGACGAAATTTTCTGCATTGACGTTCTGCACAATCAGTTTCATCGTTTGGAACATGACCGCTCCGCCCAGGATGATTAACGAAACGGCAGGTAAGGTCGAATGCCAGAGAACATCTTTGATATAGGCCCAGGTAAAGGTAGGAATAGCTCCCAAGGATGCCCCACCTGTAATGGGGAACCAACGCACAACATAGGCAAAGAGCAGCAGCAGCATGAAAGCGAAGATGTAATAGGGCAGCGGGCGGACCACCATGGCAATAGCATCCAGCACCCGTGACCACGCCTTACGTGAATAGTAACCGGCTAATCCTCCGATGATATTCCCCACTGTCCACGTGATGGCGGTCGTGGTCAACAGAAGCCCCAAAGTCCAGGGCATCGCCGTAGCAATGAGCTTGTTCACACGGGTAGGAAATTGGAAAAACGAGACGCCGAAATCACCGCGGAACAACCGTCCCCAAAACGCCCAGTATTGGTCGAGCCAGGAACCTCCCAGGCCATACATCTCGGTCAGGTCGCGGATAATTTCATCCATCGTACCCGGCTCCAATGTCGAGCCACGCGCCTGCATCTGATCAACCATTTTCATAACAGGATCATTCGGGGTGAGTCTGGGAATGAAAAAAACTACAGTGATGCCTAGCCAGATGACAAGAACATATTGGATCAGGCGAGGAATGAGATATCGTTTCACAAATGCCACAGAAATCACCTCACTTATATTAAGGAATCCTGGACGGGCTTGACTGCCCGTCCAGGATTATTGGACCATGAGTAACCTACCTGCCAGTAGGCTTCAGGAACGGAGTCATATACTTGAAGTTTGGCCAATGTGTATAAGGCTCGCAGTAGGCATTTTCGCTGCCGGGCCAGTTGGTCCAGTAGTATTCATCCCAGCCGACAAAGCCGATGTACCCGTAGGTCGGGATGCCGGACATGTTCTTGACGGCTTCCTTGAGGCCCTCAATGCCGACGGCGACAACTTTCTCGGTATTGAAGGGATCCGTCTCGCGCAATTCCTTGATGATAGCATCCATCTTCTCGCTTGACCAGCGGCAGGAGTGGCCCTGGGTGCGTTCTCCAACGGGCCGGATGTAGGCAGAGTTCCAGCGGTCAAGCACGCGATACAGGTCAGGCCCTGCACCCCAGGGTTCTTGAGCAGGCCAGTCGCCGCTTACATCAAAGTCACCGACGGCGATCAAGTCGGCCCGGGCTTCCGATGGGAACATCTCGGCATCAATGCCGAATTTCTTCCACTGCTGTACAGCCGCCGCCGCATTGCGCGCCCCCATGCCGGAAAGCGTGGTTTCACACAGGAAACTGATCTTCCAGGGCTTGCCATCTGGCAGCAACCACTTCCCGTCCGCATTCTTCTTGAAGCCGTTCTTCACCAGCAGTTTCTCGGCGATGTCGGGGGCATACTTGTACCAGCCGATGCCGAACGCCTTCTCGATGAATTCCGGCGTGTCGGGGAAGACATAGCCGCGGCTCTTGGCGTAATCTGCAATGCGCTTCGGCACATCCGGATCATAGGGCGCAAAGGTCTCGCCGTTGCCCACATCAATGGTGAACGTCTTCAACCACTCGTGCATTGGCTTGTGATACAACTCGGGGTAAGGGCCGAGGTGCGGGACGTGGATCGGGCTTACGGTGCCGGTGCAGTCAACGGCGATGCTCATGTACTCCACGATGTTAATCGCCAGCAACAACGCCCAGCGGACATCAACCTTATCGAAGGGCGCCCGGGCGGTGTTGAAGTTGATGCCGGTGATGCAGGGGTCGTTGTTGACCACGAAGGGGAAGGTCGGCTGGTAAGCGCGGGAGGTCTTGGACTGCGCCAACAGCGCCTTGAGACCGTCGGCCGAGAGTTCTGCCACATCCAGTTGATGCGTCAATTGCGCCAGGATTTGCGCACCTTCATCGGCAAAGAACTGGTAGATGACGTACTTGGGTTGTGGCATACCGTACAGAATACCGGTTGGGCTTTTGTCCCAATCTTCGCGCCGTTCCCAGGCCGTCCAGGCTCCTTGGGGATCGAAGCTGTGCAGCTTGTACGGGCCGCAGCCGACAAACGGATTGTGGGTAAACTGAACCGGGTCGTCTTGCTTCTCGAAGATATGCTTGGGCATGATCCTGGTGCAGCCCCAGCGGTCAAGGAAGGTGGTGTGGAAACGGGAGTTGGGGTGCTTCAGGACAAATTTGACCGTGTAATCATCCAGCGCCGTGACCGTGTCAACGTTATCCACAAAGTAGTTGTGGGAGTTAAGCTGCTCGTATGCCTTGAACGTTTCGACCGAGTACACCACATCGGCCGCTGTGAAAGGCTCACCATCCGACCAGGTGACACCCTTGCGGAGAGGAATGGTACACTCGGTAAAGTCCTCATTGTACGTCGGGTCACCACTGGCAAGGCCGTTGATGATTTTGCCGGTGGCGAAGTCAACCGTCCAGAGTGCCTCGTCGGCCAGGTTCTGCAAGCCGCGATCCGACCATTTCCAGCCCACCCACCAGTTGAAGTTGTCGGGTGTACCGACACGTCCGGTGAGGATTCTGGTAATCAGGGTCTCGCTGCGGGGGAAAGTGCCCAACACATCGGGCGCCTTTTCTTTAGATACAGGTTGGGGGGTCGCCGTCACCACTTTTTCAACAACCTGGGTCTCGATGACCTTCTCGACGACCGGCGTGCCGGCAACAATTTTGGTCACTTCTTTCTCGACCTCAACCGTCTCCTTGATGACCTGAGGTGTAGGGGTGGCGCAGCCGGTAGCTACCATCGCGGTCGTAAATATGGCCGCATTGCGCAGGAATTCTCTGCGCGTGAGTTTCTTTCTGCTCTCCTTCATTTTTCCCTCCAGATGTTTTTAACTGAAACTGAATATACGGACTGTTCTTGGGGTAGAGTCAATGTTTTCGGTATCTGGCTTATGTAATTGTCCTCCTTTTTTGAGAATAGGGATTGGGAACTAGCGTTGGATGGCCCGACAGGAATCTCTGATGATCAGCCGGGTAGGGATTCTGCGAAGCGGTTCTTCCAACGTCTCACCCCGCATCAACTTGATCAGCATGGTTGTGGCGATATACCCCATCTCACTGACGAATTGATCCACGGTGGTCAGACCGGGAACACAGCCGGCGGCCTGAGGGATGTTATCGAACCCGACCACCGAAATATCCTCGGGCACCCGCAGGCCGGCCTCGCGCGCCGCATCCATCACCCCCAGCGCCGATTGATCGTTAGCCGCAAAAATCGCCGTGGGTGGATCAGGCAAGCCAAATAATTGTTGCGCGCAGGAGAAGCCTCTCTCACGGCTATAGTCACCCTCCTGGATCAGATCGGGATCCAGCGGCACCCCGGCACGTTCCAGTGCTTCGAGGTAGCCCTGTTGCCGACGGCTTGCGCTAAGCAGGCCCTTGCGCCCGGTGATGAAGCCGATGCGCCGATGGCCCAGGTCCAGCAGGTACTCCATCACGGCGATGGCGCCCTCGCGGTTGGTCGAGATGACGGCGGGGAAGACGTTGTGCTCGTGAGGGTCAACAGCGACCAGCGGCGATATGGAGCTAAGGTCCTCGGTCGTCGGCGTCACAACCAACAATCCATCGGCGATGCTGCCATCGAGCCGCGAAAGGTGCCGGCGTTCCCATCCCGGTTGCATATTGGCGGCTGTAGGGCCGCTGCTATAGACGAACAGATCATACTCAGTGCCGTGAACGGCCCGCCCGATCCCCTTGAACAGCTCCAGGCTAAAGGGGTCGCCCAAACTAATCACCAGAACGCCGATGACGTTGGTGCGGCGGCTGCGCATACTGGTTGCGGCGAGGCTGGAGCTGTACCCCAATTCGGCGATCACACGCCGCACTTTTTCGTAGGTTTCCGGCGCGACATCATCTTTATCGTTCAAAACGCGCGACACGGTGGAAACCGAAACCCCGCAGGCTTCAGCGACATCCCGAATGGTGAGCGACGTTTTAGAACGATGCATAGCACCTCAATTATAGGGGAATCTTTCCGGTACTGATACCGGCATTGATACCGGTATCGTTACCGGAGCACTTATAATATAGCACAGGTTTTGGCCTGTGTCAATAGGGTACGCGGTTATTTAGCCCCGATGTCCAACAGCTCAAAGGGGAACGCGGATTGCTTGTGTTGAAAATGGAGCAAACTGTCAGTTTGCCTTTGTCGCAAGCTAACAGCTTATGTTACATCACGTGGGACAAACTGTCAGTTTGCCTTTGTCGCAAGCTAACAGCTTATGTTACATCACGTAGGGCAAACTGTCAGTTTGCCTTTGCCGCAAGCTGACAGCTTATGTTACATCACGTGGGACAAACTGTCAGTTTGCCTTTGTCGCAAGCTAACAGCTTATGTTACATCACGTAGGGCAAACTGTCAGTTTGCCTTTGCCGCAAGCTGACAGCTTGCGTTACATAACGTGGGACAAACTGTCAGTTTGCCTTTGCCGCAAGCTAACAGCGTGCGTTACATAACGTGGGGCAAACTGTCAGTTTGCCTTTGCCGCAAGCTGACAGCTTGCGTTACATCCTCGGCAAATGGCAAATGGCAAATGGCGAATGGCGAGAATGGCGCGTGACGATTTTATTGTACTGCAAAGTGGGGAAGTTGGCAATTTTGGCAGCCCAGCTCTGAAGAGGCCGGGCCGAAAGCGCAAAGCCCCGTGAACGGGGCTGCACACCAGCCCGGAGGGCTTCGTGCTTTCAGCGCGGAGGCTTCAGCTCCGCGCCCTCAGGTCTGAAAAATAATCACCAGACTCGCCACCCACGTATACACCATCCACCCGACAATAAACACCGCCGCCAGCAGCGCCGCAAATCCCAGCGCCACGGGCTGCCCGATGACGGCGGCAACGCACGCGAGCACCACGAGCAACGCCAGCCCGCCGGTGTAAACCGCCAACACGAGCCGCCCCACCCCCTTGTGGGCGTGGAACACGCCCGCGACGGGCGGGAGCAGCGCCAGCGCGCCCACCGTCAGCGCGAGAAAGCCCCAGTTGCGCGCCAGCAACGCGAGGAGCACGCCCAATTCGGCGGCGAGCAGGCAAATCGCCATCCACGTGGAAGCGACCATGTCCTCGTCGGAGAGCGCCAGCCGCCCAAAGCGGTCGAAGCGCAGCAGCAGGGCGAAGAGCGGTTTGGCGACCCACGTGAGCAGCGCGAAGGTCTGGTAGAGCAGGAGCAGCGGCAGGACGATGATCCACAGCGGCGGGAACGCGCGTGCCGCCATCCGCAGCGCCACGCGGATGCCGTGGAAGATGCCGATAACGCCCCATTGTTCGTCTTCGGTGAGGCGCGACATCCACAGGAAGTAACGCAGCAGCAGGCGATAGATGAAATTGCGCGCTTTGAGCGCCTCGACAATGCCCTCGCGCGCCCAACTCGACGTGGGATCGAGCCGTAATGCCTCGCGGAAGGCCGCGAGCGCCTCCGTGATTTTGTTCTGATGGAGCAGCGCCCAGCCGTAATTGGCGTGGGTGAGGGCATTTTCCGGCGCACGGGCCAGGGCGTCGGTGAGCGCGTCCAGGGCTTCCACTTTACGTCCCAGGCGCACCAGCGCCATCGCTTGCAGATTGCGGCAAGTGATGTGTTGAGGATCGCACTGCAGGCCGGCTTCGGCGGCGGCCAGCGCGCGTTTCCAGTCTTTTTTGTACAGGTAGACGCGCCCCGCGACGACGTGATAGGCGGCATCGTTAGGGTCGAGGCGCAACGCTTCGTGGATGGCGCGCATGGCGTCGTCCGGGCGGCCCTGGTCGAGCAGGATCAGGGCGCGGACGTAGTGGGCATGGGCGGCTTCGGGCGCCAGGCCAATGGCGAGGTGGACTTCGCGCAGGGCATCGGCGTTGCGATCCTGGTAGTAGAGCGCCAGCGCCAGGAGGATGTGCGCGTCGGCGTCGTTCGGCGCGGCGGCGAGTGCCCGGCGCAATGCCGCTTCGGCGTCTTTGTAGCGCCGGGTTTGAAGAAGGATGTGGGCCTGAGCCAGATGCGTTTTCATTTGACTACCGATTTTACACGCAAGAGCAATCCATGCAAAATAGCGCGAATGACATCCCGGGGTTCTATCATTCTCGTTACAATGGCTTCAACTGACTTCGAGCGGATCGCCGGCTCCGCGTTTCTCGTTAAAAACGGGGAACCGGCGTTCTCCTCGGAGTAAGCATGGTAAGGCTCTAATGACCTCCAGGGGCACTTGCCAAGATCAAGCCTTATGCTATAATTTTGCATGTTGACGTGCGGGTGTAGTTCAGTGGTAGAACGCATGCTTCCCAAGCCTGATGTCAGGGGTTCGAATCCCCTCACCCGCTTTGATTTATCTCCATAATACCCGCATGCACGCGCTGCCGAATCCTATCTCCCAACAGAGAAAGACCCAAAATTCACCGTGGTCTCCGTGAGGGTGTATTTCAACGTTTTAGCTGATAGAGGTTGAGCAACACGGATTTGACGATCCGCTCGCAGCCAAGTGAAGTTGCTGTAACGAGAATGATAAAGCCCTGCCCCTCCGTGACGCTGAGTTGACGAACCTGTAAAAAGCCCCTATACTCATGGTAGGTTGATGTTTTGAATGTAGCGTGGACTTCCTAATCAATGTTCCAACAGGTTTTCGAGGGAGGAGGGTATGCGCGTACTGGTCTTGTCCGATGATCGCTGGCACCCGGCTGCCGTGGCCCGCAAAGGGTTGGCGCCGTTAGCCGAACAAGGTTTCACCTTCGATTGGATCGAAAACGCCGCCGAGTGGTCGGCGGAGCGGATGGCCGAGTATCCCGTGGTGCTGTTCGTCAAGTCGAACAACGTCTCGGCGAGTGACGAAAGCCCCTGGATGACTGAGGAGGTCGAGGCGGCTTTCGTGGATTACGTCCGCCGCGGTAACGGCTTGCTGGTCGTCCATTCCGGGTCCGCCGGTTACGCCGAAACGCCGCTGTTTCGCGCGTTGCTGGGCGGCGTCTTCCTCAGCCATCCCGCACAATGCCCCGTCACCGTAGAGCCGCAATTCGGCCATCCCCTGACGGTCGGCAGCGCGCCGTTCACCGTGACCGACGAGCATTATATGATGGCGCTGGATGACGCCGACGCCGATGTCTTTATGATCACCGTCTCCCAGCATGGCGCGCAACCCGGCGGGTGGACACGACCGGAGGGCGCGGGGCGCGTCTGCGTGCTCACCCCCGGGCACAACGTCGAGGTGTGGTTGCAGCCTTCGTTCCAGACACTGCTCGGTAATGCGCTGCGCTGGTGCGCCTCGGCGAAGCGCAGTGTCTTCATCACCGGCGCAGACCGTGGCCTGGGATTCGGGCTGGCCGTGGGGCTTCTGGAGCAAGGATGGCGTGTCTTCGCCGGGCAGTATATGCCGACGTGGCCGGAGTTGAGTGTTTTAGCACGCTTACATCCCGGCGATTTGCACATTATCCCCCTGGACGTGACCTCAATGGAATCGGTGCGGGCAGCCGCACAAGCCGTAGCCGCACAGGTGCCCTATCTCGACATGCTCATCAACAACGCCGGGGTGACCTCAGCCACCAACGCGCGCACCATCCGCGAAGCGCAGGACTATGCCGAAATGCACCGGCTCTTCGATGTCAACGCGCTTGGCCCACTGCGCGTGGTGGAAGCCTTCCTGCCACTGCTGGATCGCGGCGCCTTCAAACGCTTGTGCTTTGTCTCCTCTGAGGCCGGCAGTATCACGCGCAGTTACCGCAACGCCTGGTTCGGCTACTGCATGTCCAAAGCCGCGTTGAACATGGCGATCAAGAACCTGTTCAACCACCTGCGACCGGAGGGCTACACCTTCCGCGTCTACCACCCCGGCTGGATACGCTCGTATATGGGCGGCGAGAAGAACACCGAGGCCGATCTCGAACCCGAGGAGGCTGCCACCTATGCTATCCCCTTCTTCATCAATCCGCGCGAGGACGAAGACCGGTTGGTGTTGGTGGACTATCAAGGCAACGAGTGGCCGTGGTAGCGGTGAAAAAGGGACGTTCAAACGCATCAGAAGGGGACGATGGATTTTGAGAATTTCAAATCGAGAAAAGCGCGTCCCCACCTCCTGGGGATTCGACATACGTACAGAATAGTTTTCATTGACAGTGAAAGCTATTAGGCATATAATTTCATTATGAATGAAAACTTCTGGCGTGCGAAGTGGACTCAGGATCAAATCCGGGCGTTACTGCTGGAACAATTTGAAACGTTCTGGCGAGTTGATGTTGGTATTCCCCGTACCAGGCTGGCCGATGTTGAACAAGCGGCTTCATTGCCGCATGCGGTAGTCATTTCAGGATTACGGCGTGTAGGGAAATCCACCCTGCTGGCACAAATGGCGCGCCGATTGGGGCGGGATCAGTTTTACTACCTTAACTTCGAGGATGAGCGATTCCTCGGTCTAAGGGTTGAAGATACCAATACGGTGTATCAGCTCCTGGTTGAACTTTTCGGTGAACGTAGAATCTTTGTTGTAGATGAAATCCAAAATATCGCCGGGTGGGAGCACTTCGTCCGCCGCTTTATGGATATGGGCTTCAAGTTCTACATCACCGGCTCGAACGCTTCATTGCTCAGCCGTGAACTAGGCAGCCGCTTAACCGGGCGCTATGTGCCGATTGAACTGTTTCCCTTTTCATTTGTCGAATTTCTGCGCTTCCGGGATTATACGATTCCTGATCCGGTGCGTATGACCACCACCGACAAAGGCTTATTGCGCCATCACCTGGACGAATACCTGCGCCTGGGTGGAATCCCGGAACCCCTTAAATACCCCGATCTACCGCTACTTCGCATCCTGTACGACGATGTGATCTACCGGGACATTGCCGTCCGCCACAATATCGAGGCCATCAATGCACTGAAGGAACTCGCATTTTACCTGGTAAGCAATCCGGCAAGTTTGCTCTCATACAACAAGCTTAAACAACAACTTGGCGTGGGCAGCGTCAATACGGTCAAAAACTATATCGAATACCTTGAAAATAGCTGGCTCTTTTTTACCGTGAATGTGTACGCCTATTCGGTCAAACGCCAACAAATGGCACCCAGAAAAATTTACTGCATTGATACTGGCCTGGTCAACAGCATCGGTTTTATGTTTTCTCCCAACACGGGCAAACTGATGGAAAACCTGGCATTCCTGGCGCTCCGGCGCAATACAAAGGAAATCTACTACTATGTCACCCCTTCCGGTTATGAAGTGGATTTCTACTTACCGGAGACGCGCCAAATCTTCCAGGTCGCCCAGAACATCGAACATCCGGCCACACGTGAAAGGGAAATCCGCGCTCTGAGCGAGGCTTTGCGCGCGCTCAATCTCTCTCACGGGACAATTTTGACCGATGCGAATCTGGATCCCGTCACAGAAAATGGGATAACGATAGAAATCCGCTCATTAGCGGAATGGCTCATTGATTTGTAGACTTTCCGTTAAATCCGCTGATATGGAGGCCAAATCATGAAATTTACCGATGGTTATTGGAACATTCGTGAGGGCGTGACGCCGCATTATGCGGTTCACGTCTACGACGTTGATGTGGAACCCGACGCGCTGACCGTCTACGCGCCGACCCGCCGTATCAATCACCGCGGCGACACGCTCAACCTGCCGCTGCTCACGGTGCGCTTCTCCTCGCCGATGGAAAATGTCATCCGCGTGCAGGTTCAGCATTTCAAGGGAGGACATCCGCGCAAGCCGGAATTCACATTGTATCCGCAACCCACGCCGGCTGTGACGATTCACAACGACGATCAGGCCGCCACATTGACCAGTGGGCAATTGACGGTGCGCATCGAAAAGGCCGGCGACTGGAAGGTGCAATTCAAAGACGGCGATAAAACCATCACGTCCAGCGGCTGGCGCGCGCTCGGCATTGTGGACACCGCCGAAGGCCGCTTCATCCACGAACAACTGGCGCTTGGCGTCGGCGAGTGCGTTTATGGCCTGGGCGAACGCTTCACACCGTTCGTCAAAAACGGGCAAGTTGTGGATATCTGGCAGGAGGACGGCGGCACCAGCAGCGAGCAGGCGTACAAGAACATCCCCCTCTATCTGACCAATCGAGGGTACGGCGTCTTCATCAACCACCCGGAGAAGGTGTCGCTGGAAGTCGCCTCGGAGAAAGTTGAGCGCGTGCAGTTCAGCGTGCCGGGCGAATACCTGGATTATTTCGTCATCTACGGCCCGACGCCCAAAGAAGTGCTGGATCGCTACACCGCCCTCACCGGACGGCCTGCGCTGCCGCCGGCCTGGTCGTTTGGCCTGTGGCTGACCACGTCCTTCGTCACCAATTATGACGAAGCCACCGTCACCAGCTTTATCGAGGGCATGGCCGAACGCGATCTACCGCTGCACGTTTTCCACTTCGACTGTTTCTGGATGAAAGCCTTCCACTGGTGCAACTTCGAGTGGGACCCGGCGGTCTTCCCCGATCCGGTGGGGATGCTGCAACGGCTGAAGGCGCGCGGCCTCAAGATTTGCGTGTGGATCAATCCCTACATCGCGCAGCGTTCCGCGCTCTTCGACGAGGGGATGGCGCACGGCTACCTGCTCAAGCGACCCGACGGCAGCGTGTTCCAATGGGACAAGTGGCAATCGGGGATGGCGCTGGTGGACTTCACCAATCCGGCGGCGCGCCGCTGGTACGGCGATAAACTGCGCGCGCTGGTGGATATGGGTGTGGATTGCTTCAAAACCGACTTCGGCGAGCGCATTCCGACGGATGTCGTCTACTTCGACGGCTCGGACCCGCTGCTGATGCACAACTACTACACCTATCTCTACAACCAGACGGTGTTCGAGGTACTGGAAGAGAAACTCGGTGTGGGTGAGGCGACCGTCTTCGCGCGCTCGGCCACGACCGGCGGACAGCAGTTCCCCGTTCACTGGGGCGGCGACAGCACCGCGACCTTTGAGTCTATGGCGGAAAGCCTGCGTGGTGGCCTCTCCCTGGGGATGTCGGGCTTCGGCTTCTGGAGCCACGATATAGGCGGCTTCGAGATGACGGCCTCGGCGGACGTATACAAACGTTGGTGCGCCTTCGGATTGCTCTCGTCGCACAGCCGTTTGCACGGCAACAGCTCCTACCGCGTGCCCTGGCTCTTCGATGAAGCCGGGTACGACGGTCCAACCGCCAGCGATGTATTGCGTTTCTTCACCAAACTCAAGTGCCGGCTGATGCCCTACCTCTTCGACGCGGCAATTGAAGCGCACGAACACGGCACACCGATGTTGCGCGCGATGATCCTGGAATTCCCCGACGATCCCGGCTGCGACACGCTCGACCGGCAGTATATGCTCGGCGGTGCGCTGCTCGTCGCGCCGATCTTCTCGCCGGATGGTGTGGTGGACTACTACCTGCCGGCAGGCCGCTGGACGAACTTCCTCAGCAATACCGTGATCGAAGGTGGGCGGTGGATACGCGAGACGCATGGCTACCTGAGCCTGCCGCTGATGGTGCGTCCCAACTCGATTGTCGCGGTCGGTGCGAACGAGCAGAAGCCCGATTACGACTACGCCGATGGCGTCACCTTCCATCTCTTCGAGCTGGCGGACGGCGCGACGGTCTCCGCGCGCGTGCCGACGCCCAAAGGCGAGACCGCGCTCACCGTTACGGCAACGCGCGCCGGGCAGCAGATTCGCGTGGAAGTCGTCGGCGCGATCAAGCCGTGGAGCCTCGTGTTGCGGAACGTTGCCAATGTGCAGTCCGTGGTTGGTGGCGCGGCGCAGGTTGAAGCGCAGGGCGTGCGCGTCATTCCAGACAAAGACACAGGGGTAGTCACCATTCAGTTATAATCTGATTGCCACGGTCTTGAATTCTCGACGTATCAAACACCCGGCCGCCTTTCAATTGGGACGCATTTTAGCAATAAAGTGCGTCCCAATGGGAGAATCACATATCAACCATTGCAGTTAAGCAGCGTCTAGGGTATACTAAAGGCAACACAGGCAAGTGTGTACAGTTAGGCTCATCATGAGCAATGTGTAAGTGTAACTAACAGTACGCACCTTGCACAGAAGTAATGTGAGGGATGATATGGAATTACAGGCCTTGATCCGTGAAATCCACTGGCTCGAATGGCAATTGCGTGCTTTTGAAGATAAGTACAGTTTGCTGTCTTATGACTTCCACCAGGCATTTCAGAATGGGGAGTTGGCTGAGTTTGATGACGTGGATTTGCCGCAATTCCATGACTTTTTGGAATGGGCCGGTCTGTATGAAATCTGGCAACGACGCGAAGCGCGTTATCGCGAACTCCTACAGCAGCGTTCCCCGGTAGAACACCTGCGCCACGCTCTGGTCACCACCTGAGAGAACAGCATGTTGCGGCGCGCTCAATACGAAACCCTGATTTACACGTTACCCACACGGTATCGCGCTATTCGGATGAGTACCCTGGTCCTGTCGCCGCCAGGGTTGGACACCGCCCGCTTGACAGGTCTGTTGACTTTTGGCCAAGACTTGGTGTTGTGTGTGTACGAAATGTTGGATTTTCAGGAAGGAATTATCACCGCTTATCGTTATGAGGTATCACGTTGCCTTCCGCCCTTCGTCGAAATTCCCTTGCCAGACGCCGAGATATACTGTCGCGCCCATTACACGGATAAAAACAAGATCTATTGGTATGACTCGTGGCCGCATCCCGACGACCGAATTTTAGCTTCAACGCATCCGCACCACAAGCACGTCCCACCTGACATTAAGCATCACCGCATTCCTGCGCCGGAACTCTCCTTTACGGAGCCTAATTTGCCGTTTCTGATCCGCGAGATTGAAACGCTGTTATGATCACCTCGCTCAAGAATGACAAAATCAAGCTGGTGCGCGCGCTGGCCGAGGAGCGGCGCGAGCGGAACAAGCATAAGTTGTTCTTCATCGAAGGCGTCGCTGCGATCCGCGCCGCGTACCTCTACGATTGGGATGTGCGCTGGCTCATTTACTGCCCGGAGGTCGAGCATACCGACTGGGGTCTGGAAGTCATCGCCCAGACGCCGCTTGAGGCGCGCCTCGAAGTGAACGAGTACGTGCTGACGCAACTCAGCGACCGCGAGATGGCCTCGGAGTTGCTGGCGGTGGTGGCGCAGCGCCCTGACGATCTGGCGCGCATCCCACTCAAAGACGATTTGCTCGTGCTACTGCTGGATCGTCCGGGCAGTCCCGGCAACCTGGGCAGCACGATCCGCTCTGCCGACGCCCTGGGCGCGGATGCCGTCCTCATCACCGGGCACGCGACAGACCTGTATGACCCCAAGACGGTGCGCGCCAGCATCGGGTCGCTGTTCGCCTTGCCCGTGCTGCGTGTGTCGGAACATGCCGTTTTGGAGACGTGGTTGGCGACGGCGCGCGCAACATTGGGGCGGGTGCAGGTGGTCGCCACCAGCTCGCACGCCAAAACGCCCCTCTATACCCACGACCTCACCGGCCCTACCGTGATCGCCATCGGCAATGAAACCGTGGGCCTCAGCCACTACTTCGAGACGTTGTGTGATGCGTATGTGACGATTCCGATGTACGGTTCCGCCACGTCATTCAACGCCTCGGTCGCGGCTTCGATCTTCCTTTACGAGGCGCGACGCCAACGCGCGCAGCAACTGCCTGTTCTGTAGTGCGTGAAAATCAGGTTACTTCGATAACCGCACCGTCTTGATCTCAAATGGACGAAAATCCAGCGCGATGCGCCCCTCCTGCATCGCCAGATCGCACTCAAACGTCTCGAGCATCGTCGTCTGTGCGGCTTTGCGCACCGGCAGTGAGGTGCTCAACGTGCAGCGGGTGGCGGAATGGAGCGCCTCGTACAGGCGCACGATCACATCCCCGCTGCCGTCCTCGGCAGGTTTCACCGTCTCGATGACAACGTTCGGGGCATCCACGCTGAAGGCTGAACCGCCACCCGCATCTCCCATCGCCGTGACCACGGGGATGTTCAGCTCATAGCCCTCGCGCACCAGCGCGCTATCGAAGAGCGGGCCGTTCCAGGCATAGAAGGCGTAGGTGAACTCCTGGCGGCCTTTGTCGGCGTACATATCCGGCGCCAGCGGCGCGCGCAACAGCGTGAGGTTGATGCTGTTACCGTCCACGTTGACGCCGTATTTGCAATCGTTGAGCACGGCAAAGCCCCGGTTGGCCTCGATGAGCGCCGTCCACTTGTGGGCAGCGACCTCGAAGCGCTCAGCGTCGAAGGGGCGCGATTTGTGCGTGGGCCGCGCGATGTGGCCGAACTGGATTTCGTGGAGCGCCTCGGTGTTGTAAATGTTCACCGGGAAGTTGACCTTGAGCAGCTTGTGGCTCTCGTTCCAGTCAATGACGGTGTGGAATTCAACGCGGCGGCTGCCCCGGCGCAGCGTGATCGTCTGCGTCATCGGCGAATGGTTGAGCATACGCTTGACCTGAAGGCGCGCCACGAGCGGCCCGGCGTCGAGTACCGTCACGGTCGCCATGCTATCGAGCGCGACCGGCGTGGCCTCGTACATGCTATCGAGGTCCCAGGCATCCCAGTTGGTGGGGATGTCTTTGTACATCTTGAGCGCGTTGCAGACCCCCGCCGCAAGCTCGCGTCCGGTCTCTTTGTCGTAGATGCCGGTGATCTGGCCGGCCGCATCGAAGGTGACACGGAGCAGATCGTTTTCCAGCAGGGTCGGCGAGGCCACAAGAGGGTTCGCCAGCGCAGATGGCGGCGCAGCATGGAGCGTCGTCCAGCCGCAGGCAGGGATGCGCACTTCCGCCTTCAATGCGCCGTCCACGGTTTGCACGGGTAGCGGGCCAGAAGCGTCCCGCGCTCCTTGCCAGCCGGCGGGCAACGTCACCATCGCCGTGCGCTCCCAACTCAGGGAGTTGAACACGGTCAGCGCGTCGGCGGGGGACACAAGAGCCGCCGTCGCCTGGGCAGTCACGTCGTTTGCCGTGGCGATGACGTCGGCGTAGGCAGCTTCAGCCTCCTCGTACACGCGATGGATGGATGAGCCGGGGATGATGTCGTGGAACTGGTTGAGCAGCACCTTTTTCCAGGCCGTATCCATCGTCGCCGCAGGGAAGACGTAGCCTTTGGGCGCAGCCACCACGCTCCACAGTTCCGCTTCACGCAGGGCGATCTCGCTGCGACGGTTGCCGAGCTTGGTCTTCGCCTGCGTTGTGTACGTGCCGCGATGCGCCTGGAAGTACAGCTCGCCGACGTAGCGATTGGACACAGGCTTTTGCTCCTGATCCTTGAAGTAATCCAGGGGCGAAGCGATGACGACCTTGGGCACGCCTTCCAGGTTCTTCTGACGGCGCAGGAAATCTAGGTGCATGCGGGTGGGGCCGCCGCCGCCATCGCCCCAGCCGAAAGGCATCAATCGGGTGGAAAAGCCATCTTTCTGCACACGCTCACGCCAGCGCTGGATGGTCGCGGCGGGATTGGTGAGCGAGTTGTAGTCATTGTGCAGGTGCACGAGCACCCGCGAGCCGTCAATGCCTTCCCACCAGAAGGTGTTGAGCGGGAACTTGACATCGCTGTTGTAAGTCCAGAAAATCTTCTGCGTGGAGAAATACTTGATTCCGCAGCCCCTCATGATCTGCGGCAACGCGCCGGAGTAGCCGAACACGTCGGGCAGCCACAGCAACTCACATTCCACGCCGAACTCGTCCTTGAAGAAGCGTTTGCCGTGGATGAATTGGCGGATCAGACTCTCGCCGCCGGAGATATTGGTATCGGCCTCCACCCACATCCCGCCCTCAGGGATAAACTGTCCCGCCGCGACGGCCTCTTTGATGCGCGCGTAAAGGTCGGGATAATGCGTCTTTACCATCCAGTAGAGGTGTGGCTGACTTTGCAGGAATTTGTATTCCGGATACTGCGCCATCAACGCCAACTGATTGGCGAAGGTACGCACGCATTTGCGTTCGGTTTCCGCGAGGGGCCACAACCAGGCCACGTCAATGTGTGCATGGCCGAAGGCATAAAGCGTGGGCATGGTGGAGCCGTTGACGCAGTCCAACAGCGGCTTGAGGCGCGCACGACAGGCGCGCACCGTCGCCAGCATCTCCTCGTTGGGCAGCTCAAAATCCACGATGGTCGTGAAGTCGCGCAGCCCGACGTCAATCTCCTGCACGCGCAGTGAGTCGGGATCGAGGGCCTCGCGCACGTCGTAGAGCGTTTGGACATCAATGAGCAGTTGATACACATCCTCCTGCCACACGCCGAACGTACATTCGCCAATGGTCGCCTGCTTATCCGGCGGTTCGGGGATGGGGATGCGGCCCGGCGGTGTGGGACCGGCGTAGGCTTTGCGCGGACCATGCCCGGCGTATCCCTCGATGAACACCTCATAGTGTGCGCCGGGGACGCCTTCTTCTGCCAGCAATAATTCGTGATAAAGCGCCAGTTCGTGGTCGCGGCGCATCCCCGGATGACGTGTGTCCGCCTCGCCAACCGCGACGCCGTTCACGTAAACCGCGCTTTCGCCGCCCACGTCAATCAACAGTACAATGCGCTTGCCCTTAGCCGCTTCGGGCAGCGTCACCTGTCCCTTAAACCAGCCGTATTCCCACTTCGCGCCCCATTGCGTCCCTACGGGGAAGGGTTCATAGCTGCGTTGCGCCGCCTCTTGGAGCGTGAGCTGCTCCTTCGTCACAAAACCGCCCAACGGGATCGCGCCCAAGGGGCGATAGATGTGATTGAAAAGCTCCTGACGCCAATTGTCCAGGCGATGTTTCCATTCCAGGGTCAGCATAAAAATCTCCTTATGATTTTGAAGTTCAGGACTTACAGCAGAATTTTAACACGGAATACAGTTGTTATCTACAGACCAATGGCAGGTAAACGTTATGCCATCCCGTCAGATTGCGGATGGTCACCACCCGGCCATTGCCGGTATCCGCGACGACGATGTCGCCATCGGCCTCCACCGCCACGCCGCGCGGGGCATTGAACGGGCCGGGGTAGCCGTCGTTGGGCGCGGTGTACTCGGCGAGGAAGCCGCCCGCGGCATCCAGCACGACGATGCGGTTGTTGCCGGTGTCGGCGATGTAGAGGTTGTCCGCTGCATCCACCGCGATGCCGGTAGGACTGCTGAGTCCGGCGGTGATGATAGCGCGATGGCTGAGCGTCTGCCCGTCGAAGTTCAGCACCACCAGGCGGTCGTTGCCCTGATCCACGACGATGACTCGCCCGCTCTTGTCCACTGCCACATCCTGGGGGGTGTCGAACTGCCCAAGTAGCGTGCCGGGCGCATCGCCGTAGGCCGACAAGAGGTTGCCCAAGGAGTCAAAAGCCTGGATGCGGTGCGCGGCGCTATCGGCGACGAGGATGCGCATACAGGCATCGCTGTTGCCCAGGCGGGGAATGTCGCTGATGCGCAGTTCGTCAATCACGGCGTTGGCTTGATATCCCTCCCACGATGCCGACCCCACGTACATCTCCGCCGCGAGCGTGTCCGGTGGACGGGCATTGCCATCACTCGCTACCTGCACGCCATCCACGTACAGGGCGATGTCTGTCCCCTGCCAGGTGACGGCGACGTGATGCCATTCCCCGGCCTGCCAGTGACCGATGTTGTGGGCCACCCCATATTCCGTCGTGCTGTCCCACAGCAAAAAGCGCAGGTTGTTGGCCCCATCTTTCATAATACGCATCCGATTGAACCACTGCGCGCCCACTTCAAAGAAGGTGTAGCTTTGCTCGTCGTTGCCAGGCCAGTTAGGGCGTAGCCAGAACTCGATGGCGCCCTGCGTCCGATTGAGGTTTCCGGCGGTTGTATAGGTTAGCGTGTCGTCGGCATCAATGCTCACCCCTTGCTCATAGCGGCCCGTGGTGAACGTGACGCCGGTCGCCGTCCCGATTTCGCCTTCCGCCCCGGTAAAGTCGCCGTCGAAGTGCAGCAGCAGGGACGTGTGAGCGTCCACGTTGTAGCGACCGCCGTAGGTACAGGGCGGCCCCCACGTCGCCACGCCCGACGGCGCGACGAACTGTCCTGGCGCAGTCCCTTCCTCGCCGAAGGCCCACAAGGGCTGCATCTCCGCATCGTAAGCGCGCACCGCGCGGCGGACGTCGCCTGGGAACTGCCCAAAGCCGCTGACCACCAGCGGCCCGGCGATGCCGTAAGCCAGATCGGCGGCGCTGCCCAGGTCGTAATGGACGTTGACGAGCCGGTGGGTGTAGCGTCCGTCCGGTTGCTGGCGCAGCAGGGGGTACATATTCCAGTTGTTGAGCACCGTTCTGGCGCCATTAGGGTCCAGGGCGACGGCGCGTGGCGAGAGCGTGGGCGCGTAGGCCGGCGCGCTGAAGGCGCTCTCGCGCTCTGCGCCGTCTACTGCGGTGACGACGTAGATCCGGTGTTGTCCATCTTCCCACGCGCCGGCCCACTCCTCATAGGTGGTTGTGGTGAGTCCATCGCTGGCGACGATGTACCGGTAGTCCGGCGGCGTGGCGCGGTAGACCCGATAACCGGCCGCGCCAGGGACGGGATACCAGTCGAGCGTGGCGAGCGTCCCCTCGATGCGCACCTGCCGCAATTGCGGCGCGACCGGCGCGTTGGCCGGAGGGACGTGCGAGGAGATGGTGAACGTGTGACTAATCGTGTCGCCCATCCAGTAGGCCAGATTGAACTGGGTGATGTCCAGCCAGTGGAATTCCTCGTGATCCTGGCGGGCCAGGCTGACCAGGAACAACCCCTGGTTGCCGATGATGTCCACGGCACCGAAGGGGTTGTCGTGCAAGACGTGCCCATTCTGCGTTATCGTGCCGCCGTTGGCGGAGCGATTGGGCAGCGGGAAAATGCCGGCGCTATCCGTCGTGCCGCTAATTTCCTGGATGGCGTCCACGCCCATTTGCCCCGTCCAATCCCACGGGCCGGTGCGTTGATAAAGCGCGATTTGCACATCAGCCGCCGGATTTCCCTGGTTGTCGAGGACACGCAGATAATTCTGCAAGGGAATGTCGAACAGGTAGGAGCCGTAGTAGCCGTTGCGGTATCCGGCGAAGGTGGAGGCGCCTCCGGCGGAATGACTGGAGTAGAGGTGCGGGTCATTGTGAGGGCTTGTGTCGCCGCCGCCCATCAGCCCGCCATTCGACCAACCAAAGCCGAAGTTGGACGGCATCCCGTCGTTGCCGGTCACAAAGACGTTGGCGGCATAGACGCCGATGGCGTAGAGATCAATCAGTGAGACTTGATGGCTCAACTCGTGGATCAGGCCCCAGTCAATGTCGGTCGCCGGATCGTACCAACTGCTCGCCCCGTGGCGATAGTCGGCGTCCACAAACCAACCGCCATCGTGCGCGCCATCTGGCGGCGGAGCTGCGGGCGCAATGCCGATGGTGTTGATCCGCACGCGCAGCGGCGCGCCCTGCGGCGTGACCGGGTAGACGGAGTTGGCGAACGCCGTGTTCATCGCCGCGATCTGCTTCTGCAGCCAGTCTTCCGCCGAATAAGGATACTTTGGGTCAACCGGCGTGTTGTACGCTTCATACATCTCCGGCGTGATGTAAATGCTGAAGCTCATCGCGTTCGTGCGATCTTCGAGGCTGTTGTTGCTCTCGTAGGTCTCGGCGATAAGATTGGCGGGATCGGCGGTGAAGCGCACGGTGTGCTCGCCCAACGCGCGTTGCCCGTCGGAAGAGAGCGCATGTCCCCACGGCCACTGGTACGTGGCCGTGACTTCTGCGGCCGGGGCCAGCGCGGGCAGCGTGCCACTAGCAACCTCCGTCCCGTCGATGTGCCAGGCATAGTCGAAGGCCGGGCTGGCGACAGTTCCTTTGTTGACGATATGCGCCGTGAAGGTGACGATTTCGCCCGGCGCGGGCCAGCGCCGATCATCTTCGGTGCCGGGGCAGAGATACGGGCGTCCGGGCTGGTTGGGCGCGTCGTGAAGATACTGCACGCAATACGCTTTGTACAGCGGCGCGCGGTTGATGAAGGTCACGTCAAGGTCAATGCTATGATTGGCCGCAGAGACAGGGGGAGTTGCCAGATGAGGATCAGCCGTGGATGGAATGGCGACGACCGATGCAATCGCCAGTCCAACAATGCCAAAAGTGAACAACCGAAGACCCCACCGCCAAGTGTTCATCGCACCTCCACAACAGTTGAGCCTCCCCCTTTTTGCTTATCCTACCAATCCAACACCGACCCATCGTCGGGGTCGTACCGCTCCGGGTTGCGCCAGTCGTGATCGAGCTTGTCTTCCAGCGCGTCCCAGTCCAGCTCGATGCCCAGCCCCGGCCCGGTGGGCAGTTCGACGAAGCCATCTTTCGCCACGAACGGCTGCTTGAGATAGCCCTCACCGAGCGTGGTGTGCTCCTGTGCGATGAAGTTGGGGATTGAGGCGTCCAACTGAATGCACGCCGCCAGCGAAATCGGCCCCAGCGGATTGTGCGGCGCGATACCGGCGTAGTAAGCCTCCGCCATGCCGGCAATGAGGCGCACCTCGTTGATGCCGCCCGCGTGACACAAATCGGGCTGCAACACCGAGGCCGCGCGCTTCTCCAGCACTTCGCGGAAGCCCCATTTAGTGAAAACGCGCTCGCCGGTGGCGATGGGCAAGTGCGTCCCGCGTGCGATGTCGGCCAACACATCGAGGTTCTGCGCCTGGCACGGCTCCTCGACGAACATCGGCTGGTACGGTTCCAGCGCCTTGATGAGCAGTTTGGCCGTCTGTGGGCTGATCGCGCCGTGGAAATCAATCGCAATATCGGCGTGCGGACCGCCGGCATCGCGCAGCGCGGCAAAATGCGCCTCAGCCTCCCGGACGAACGCCAGGCTCTCAATGATGCGGGCCGGACGTCCGCCATACACGCCCGTTTTGAACGCCGTGAATCCTTGTGCCATCCACTCTTTGAGCGACTCAGGGTCCCCCACGTGCTTGTACAGGCGGATACGGTCACGGGTGGGGCCACCGAAGAGCTTGTACACCGGCACGCCGAGCGCCTTGCCGGTGAGGTCCCAAAGTGCCTGCTCCACCCCGCTCAACGCGCTGGTGAGGATCGGTCCGCCGCGATAGAAGGCGTGACGGTACATCGCCTGCCAGTGATGGACGACACGTGTGGGGTCCTTGCCGATCAGGTAGGGCGCGAGTTCATCCACGGCCTGCGCGCATGTCAACGCACGCCCTTCGAGGATCGGCTCGCCCAATCCCACCAGTCCCTCATCGGTATGGATCTGCAAGAACAGCCAGCGGGGCTTGACCAAAAACGTTTCTAGCTTCGTGATCTTCATCATCCCTCCTTGAAAATTTGTTGGAATGTTCAAACGTTGGAACGCTCCAACGCCGGGTACTCCGGCTCGAAGCCGATCAGGGCCTGCGCGCGCGCATAGCTGACCAACGTTTCACAGCCTTCCACGGGGTACTTCCACGTGGTCACCTGCGGAAAGAAGAATTCCGCCAGCTTCTGTGAGGGAACGCCGAGCGCATTGTACTTATCGCTGATAAAGAGCGGATGACTGCCTTCATACTCTGCCGTCAGCCCCTTTTC
This sequence comes from Anaerolineae bacterium, assembly GCA_035373625.1. Lineage (GTDB taxonomy): Bacteria > Chloroflexota > Anaerolineae > B4-G1 > SLSP01 > DSWT01. The sequence continues at coordinate 87,077 of DAOSNS010000010.1, forward strand.
AATGGCCTGCGCCACATCCTCGACGTGAATGATGGCCCAGAAATCGGTGCGTCCCCAAATCAGCAATTCTTCCGGCAAGCGCGGGCCTTCGATCCAATCCCGCATCCAACGACCTGTGCCCCCGGGCCGCCATTCGTGGAACCGCTCCGCACGCCGGGCTTCCTCGCGCTCGACAATGGCGCGCAGCCGTGGTTCGCGTTTTTCCGGCGGCAGGGCCAGCAGTGCTTCAAACGCCTTGCGCGCGCCCTCTCGGAAGAACTTGATCCAGTTTCCCCAACGCAGATCGGGGTTCATCACCCCCGGAAAGCGCAAACACACACCGGAGATATTCTCCCGTCGCCAGAAATAGGCCGCCGTCTCCTCCAGCATACCTTTGGAGAAGGAATAAATGTCCGTTGTGAAGGTGGGATGTTCTTCATCAATCGGAAAATAGTGGATCGGAAACCCCTTGATGCCGAAATTGTAGCCTAAGGCGTTGATCGAGCTGGCGCTGACCACGCGCTTGATCCCTGCATTTGCCGCGGCCTGATAGACATTGAATGTTCCGCCGCAGTTGACGCGGAAAATCTCGTGCGCCGGTGCGGGGTGTGGACTGGTATACGCTGCCAGATGCACAACGGCGTCCATACCCTCAAAAAGCGGCGCCAGGACCGCGTAATCCGTTGTATCCGCTTGATGATACTCCGCCCCTTTGATGGTTTCCCAATGCTGTTCCTCGATGGCCTCCGGCGCTACGCGATCGAGGATGCGCACGGCATGCCCATGCCGCAACAGGCGCGCGACAGCCACACGCCCGACATTGCCGATGCCTCCTGTGACCAGAATTCTCATAAAACTCTCTGTGTCCTCCGTGGTGAAAAATGAGCAGTACAAGTCCAAAGGTAAGAACATTGTATGACGCGCGATGAAAAAGTCAAAATGTCATTTGTCAAATCGCGCTTTTTGAGGTACATTTGCAATCACCGTCGGTTCACATGGGGCTGGGGACTGACCAGTATCCTAATCTCTAATTCCCAATCCCTAACCTATATTTTCAAGGAAGTTGCAATGCCCGAATTACTTATAATCCTGATCGTCTTTGTGGTCGTGATGGTAAGCGGTATGTACGGATTCAGCGTCCTGGCCTCGAAGTTGGTGACGCACGCCATTCAGATACGCTTGAAAGCGGTCGAACAGATCACCGCCGGCCGGGTTCCCGATGACTGGTTGCGCCCCTTCCAACGCAGAGTTGCTACGTTGCGTCAAACTGCGGCTGAAGAGGCACGTTTTTCCCGCCTGAGCAAACACATTCAAAGGCGCTGTCTGCGCAACCTTGATGAGATGATACGCTTCACGACCAGAATCAATTACACGGACAGCGCGGCTACACAGAAAGAACTTATCGGCATCCTCAATACGTACCAGGAAGCCTGGGCAGCCAGGGACTGGCGTGAATGGATCACCGATGTTGAAAATCTGGATACCCCAACCGAAACCGGGGAAGGCATCTGAACGTTGGAACGTTCTAACGTGACGACATTCCAACGTATATCACATCATCAAAGGAGACAAAAATGTTAGCACAAACACCCCCAATGGGTTGGAACAGTTGGAACACCTTCGGCGGCAATATCCACGAGGACCTCGTCCGCGAGACCGCCGACGCCTTCATCCGCGAGGGCCTCAAGGATGCGGGCTACGAGTATGTCGTCATTGACGATATTTGGGAGGCCGAGGCGCGCGTGAACGGGCGGTTGACCTGGGACACGACAAAGTTTCCTCACGGCATGCCCGCATTGGCAGAATACGTCCACAGCAAGGGGCTGAAGTTCGGCATCTACTCATGCGCAGGGAGCCACACCTGCGCCGGCAAACCGGCCAGTTATGGCTACGAAGAAGTGGACGCACAAACCTTCGCCGAATGGGGCGTGGATTTTCTCAAATACGATTTCTGCTTTGCCCCGGCCGGCGTGGACGGGCCAAAACTCTATCAGCGCATGGGTCAGGCGTTGCGAGCAACAGGCCGCGAAATCCTTTTCAGCGTGTGCGAGTGGGGCACTAACAAACCCTGGGAATGGGGCGCGAAGGTCGGCGCGCACATGTGGCGCACCACCGGCGACATCGCCGATTCCTGGGCCTCCATTGTAGATATCGGCTTCAATCGGCAGGCCGGACTTGAAGCCTACGCCGGGCCGGGTCACTGGAACGATCCCGATATGCTGGTGGTGGGGATGTACGGCAAAGGTAACGTCGCGCAAGGCGGTTGCACTGACGCCGAATACCGCAGCCACTTCAGCCTGTGGTGCCTGCTCGCCGCACCGCTGATGCTCGGTTGCGATGTGCGCGCGATGAGCCAGACCGTCCGCGATATCGTGCTCAACCGCGAGGTGATCGCGGTGAATCAAGACCCACTCGGACGCCAGGGCTATCGCGTCGGCAAGACGGACTGGGCCTGGGAGATCGTCGAAACCTGGGCCAAGCCACTCCACGATGGCAGTATCGCCGTGGGGCTGTTCAACCTGGGTGAACGTAACCAACGCCGTGCCAACGTAGCCTGGGAAGCCCTGGGGCTGCACGACCGTCGTCCCTGTAAGGTGCGCGACCTGTGGAAGGGCGAGGATTTAGGCATCTTCACCGGCGATTTCTCGACGCTCGTTGACAGCCACGATGTCGCGTTGGTAAAACTGACGCCGGTACGAGGGTAATCTCACCACAGAAACATAGACTCAGTGGCGATGGTTCATGACAGGTTGGCGTGCGCGCCGGGCTGGCAGGTACGGCATTGGCCCAACAACTTGGTCACGTTTGAACGATGAATAAGACACCCTCGTCAATGGAGCTTGCAATCACCCTCGTTCAAAACACCACGTTGGATTTATACTCCACGAGCGTCTCCTCTTCCTCTGTCAGGATTTGATGAGGGGACTGACGGCTGATGGTGTAAGAGCGACGGATGAACCCGCCCCAGTTGGTGAAGATAACCACGCGCACCGTCACCGTGTCCGTGCCCATTTCGACCACCGGTGCGACATTGAGTTTGCGCGCTGCACGCTTCACGTTGGCGGGGAGTTCCTGGCCGAACATGGTAGGCCGCGAGAGGAGCGCTTCGAGGGCCTCCGGCGTGCAGATGATCTGGGTGTCGTTGTAGGCGGCGTGCCAGTAGAGGTAGAACTGGCTGCCCATGATGCGCAAGACAACGAATTGAAAAAAGCCTTCGGGAGTGCCGTCTACCTGAATGTGATCCAGGTAGGGACCTGCTGCGCCCCGCTCATTCGCTTCGGTGTATTCGGCGACAGTGCGATAGGCCGGCTCGTCCGCTTTCCTGGCGTACAACACCGGCAGTCCGCCCAGAGGATCCAGCTGATAGACGTAATCGAGGACGTAGCCCGGTTCCATTGAAAGGTGCTGCAGCACGGTAAAGTACTGGGAAACGTCAAACTCGTCGCCGGTTCTGGCCGGGTTGTCGCCCTTGAAATGCTCCGGGAAGGACAGATCTTGCCGGAGTTCCACCATTGCATCCACCGTGCGCTGCGCCTCGGTGGCATCCGGCAAGGGTGTGGAGGTAGGTTTGAATAAAGCGCACGCCAGCATCACAAGCCCGATAACCATTAGAATCACAAGCATCGAGTAGTGTCTATCCATACTTGCTCCTTTCCCTCAGAAGATAGGCTTACCTCCTGACCTCACCCAGGAGAACCGGCATCAAACGGTTTTTTGCCACGAATGACACGAATGTTCACTGATTTGTAACCGCTCAGTTGGCAGGTCTCCTTCCCAAACGTGGCCGAGGGGTAACCGCATTGGTCATAGTGAAGTTAGCATACCCCAGCCCCGCTCAAAAGTCAAGGTCTGTTGTCTGTAGGGCTTAATTATTCTCGTTACAGTGACTTCATCTGGCTTCGAGCGGATCGCCAGATCCGCGTTTCCTGAGCTTCGAGCGGATCGCCAGATCCGCGTTTCTCATCAGATAAGGCCATGCCTCTGAAAGAGCAAGGGTTGCATTTGCCCAAACATCTGGTAGGATTGTTTCTGCTGATTATGGTGGCGGCATTGCCGGAACATCAAGGACGCCGCCGGATTGCTACGAAAGGCAAACTGCTCAAAGAATTTGTGCCAGAGGGACGAGATAACCCGCGTGGAGCTGTCCCCATTACCTGGCTAACCCCTATGGAGAGAACGCGGGGAACAAGGAGTAAGACGCGATTTGAAGAAGAACATCTTGACAGGCACAAAGATACGGCGTATCATCGGCATCGTTGCGGGCGCACCGCTGCTGCTTGTTCTGGCGTATGTTTTAGCGGATAGGACAAACGGCCAGATCATATCTTCCGGCGTGCGGCGGAAATATCTGCTGTACGTGCCACCGCGCTACGACCCGACCACCCCAACGCCACTGGTCATCACCATCCACGGCTTTGCCCAATGGCCCGCCAACCAAAGAGACATCAGCAAATGGAACACGTTGGCGGATGAGAACGGCTTCATCGTCGTTTATCCGTCGGGCAGCGGCTTCCCCAAACGGTGGGGCGCGCACGGCATCACCGACTCGCTGAATCCGCAGATGCAAGATGTTACGTTCATCTCTGACTTGATTGACAAGCTGGAAAGTGAGTACAACATTGACCCCACCCGCGTCTACGTCAACGGGTTATCGAACGGTGGGGGAATGTCCTATCTACTGGCATGCAAACTCTCCGAACGCATCGCGGCCTTCGGGACGGTTGCCGGCGCGCACCTCTATCCCCTTGATGCATGCCATCCCACTTACCCTGTCCCGATGATCGCGTTTCACGGCACCGCCGATCCGATTGTCCCTTACAATGGTGGCCCGTCGCGGATGTTCGACATTCCCTTCCCTGTTATCCCGGACTGGGTGGCGCGCTATGCCGCGCGAAACGGCTGTGCTGCCACCCCGGTTGCACTGCCCACACAGGGCGAAGTCAGCGGCATCCGGTACAAAGCGTGCGATGCCGGCGCCGAAGTGCATTTCTACACCATCCACGGCGGCGGACACACGTGGCCGGGCGGCGGGCGCCTGCCCAAAGCCGTTGTCGGGCACACCACGCAGGACATTGACGCCACCCGGACGATGTGGGACTTCTTCAAACAGTACACGCGCACACGCTAACTGTCAACGAATTAAACGGATCGAACGGATTTCTATCCTGAAATCATTCACGTAGCACAGCATCAACTGACAAAAACGACTACAGGACTAACGACCACAAGACTAACGACCACAAGACTAACGACCACAAGACTAACGACTACAAGACTAACGACCACAAGACTAACGACTACAAGACTAACGACTAACTAACGACTAAACTAACGACTATCAAACTAAGGAGAGCCATGATCTATCGAGAATTAGGAAAAACCGGATACAAAGTTTCACAATTAGGCTTCGGGGCGATGCGTCTGCCGATGACGGAAGTGAACGGCGTGCAGGTGGTGGACCGCGAGCTGGCGATCCCGATGATCCACCGCGCGTTCGAGGCCGGCGTGAACTACATTGACACGGCGGTTGGCTACTGCAACGAGGACAGCCAGCGCGTTGTCGGTGAGGCCCTGAAGGGCTGGCGCGACAAAATCGTCGTCTCGACCAAAAACCACTACTACGGCGAAGATGAAGCGGCGTGGTGGACGAACCTGGAAAACAGTCTGCAACGGCTGGATGTGGAATACATTGACATCTACAACCACCACGGCATCAACTGGGATCGCTACGTCAACGCTGTGGAACCGCGCATCAGCAAGTGGATGCAAAAAGCCAAAGATCAGGGCCTGATCAAGCACATCTGCACCTCGTTTCACGACACCAACGAGGCATTGATGAAACTGATTGACACCGGCTATTTCGAGTCCATCACCCTGCAATACAATCTGCTCAACCGCGATCTCGAAGAAGGCATCGCTTACGCCAAAGCGAAGGGCGTCGGCGTGGTGGTGATGGGGCCGGTCGCCGGTGGCCGGCTGGGGGTGCGGTCGGAGGTGCTGGCGAACCTGATCCCCGGCATCAGCCGCGTGCCGGAGCTGGCGCTGCGCTTCGTGCTCTCTAACCCTAACGTGACGGTGGCCCTTTCGGGCATGAGCACCATGCAAATGGTGGAAGAGAATGTCGCCATTGCCGCGGACACGGTCAGCCTGACAGAAGAAGACAAGGCCATCATCCGCGAGCATGTAGCCCGCCTCGCCGAGATGGCGAAGCTCTACTGCACCGGCTGCAAATACTGCCAGCCCTGTCCGCAAGAGGTCAACATCCCCCACATCTTTGAGCTATACAACCTGGGCCAGGTCTACGGTCTGTGGGAATACGCCAAAAACGACTATGCCACCTTCCCCAACAGCCCCTGGATCGGTGGCAAGCAGGCGGATGCCTGCATCGAGTGCGGCGAGTGCGAGACCAAGTGCCCACAGAACATCCAGATTCGGGAGCAACTCAAGGCCGCGCATGCAGCACTGACAGCGTAGAAGCGAGCATTTCTCTTTATGAAGCTCCTGAGTTTGTCCTTACCCTGCGGCCTACCACAGTCGCTTCCCTGCCCCCACGCCTGTAGAGAGCCGCACACGCCATCCTGTTGGCGCGCATCGCGGCGCGCGATCCGGCGCTCGCCGCGATGCTCCACTTTCAAGACCCGGGGACAAACCCGGCCACTCCCCTTGCCGGAATTGTTCTTCGGAAGCCTGATCAAACGCTATGCCGGCGAAATGGTTGGCATCAGCCACTTCAGCCTGCGCAGCGCGCCGGAGTGGGATCGCGGACAAGGTGAACGTCGAGGATTGCGCACCCACACTGCGCTCAACCGCGACCGCTACTGGCTATCGGCGCTGAGCCTGTTGGCAGCGTTCGCCCTCTATGCCGGCGTCCGCGCTCAAACACCGATGGGGATGGGGCAGGTTCGTTTAACAGAAGACAACGTTGAGTAAGCCCTATGGAACATATACACTCTTCTCCACACAATTTCTTCACCGCTTACAGCCTGGAACGCCTGGATGAACAGTGCAAAGACCCCACCTGGGTCGCCGCACAACTGACCCGGCCTGAAGCGCGTTTTTTGCCGGTGTGGCGCATGCAAAACCTGATGGCCGACGCCACCCACCCTGCGTTACTGACGAGCGAAGAGGCCGCGCCCTTTCTCCCACAAGCCGAAAGCGTCACCATCTTGGGGCGGGCAAACGGTCTCGTTTACATCAGCTTTGCCCTTCCGCCGACCGACTTGCCTGATGCCCTCAATGCGTATGGAACGTTTCGGGAACTTCGCAGCCTGGCGGTATGGCTGAGCGCGCTCGATGGCGGATTGCTGGCCTACGCGCGGGCCATGGCGCACTGGCACCATCAACAACGCTTCTGTGGTGTGTGTGGTCATCCCACCGACAGTACCTGGGGCGGTCACCTGCGCCGCTGTAGCAACCCGCTGTGCTGTCAACAGCACTTTCCACGCACCGACCCGGCGATCATCGTCTGCACCACCTGCGGCGAGCGGGTTTTGCTTGGACGGAAGCCCGAATGGACCAAAGGTCGCTATTCCAACATCGCCGGCTTTGTTGCACCGGGGGAAAGCCTGGAAGACGCCGTCATCCGCGAGGTGCAGGAAGAGACCGGCGCCCGCGTCGTCGCCGTGCAGTACCACTCCTCGCAACCGTGGCCCTTCCCCGGCTCGTTGATGATCGGGTTCACCGCCACAGCCGCCGATGACACCCTCTGCACCGGGCCGGGGTGCAGCGATGGCGAACTGGAGGATTTCCGCTGGTTCACCCGCGCCGAAATCCGCCGGGGCCTCGAAAACGGCACGCTGGGCCTGCCTTCGCGCGTCTCCATCTCCTTCCGCCTCATCGAAGACTGGTTCGACGCCGGCGATCAGGGCCACCTGGCCCCACTGAAGATGCGTTACAACCCGGACTGAGGTCGGTTCTTTAGGACCTTAGCCGTGAAACGCCTGCACATCGGACAGGAAAATTCACCTACGCCCACTGCACGCACGCCAGCCAATCTGACAGAGCGTTGAGCAGGCGCGTCATCACCCGTCGCGCCTGCTCCTTGAAAAATGCCACGGAGCCATCATAGGCCTCACCGCCATCAGGGCCTACAAGATCGGTCACGCCGCGCAGGATGAGGCAGCGCACGCCGTTGCGCACTGCGACATAGGCAATCGCGCCGGATTCCCAATCGCCGGCCACCGCGCCGAAGCGCGCCTGCAGGGCGGGGACTTCTTCCGCCACCAGATCACGGTCGGCGGAAAGCAGCAGGCCACGATGCACAGGCATGGGATAGGGTTCCACCAGCCACGATAAGTCCAGACGGGTTGCGTAATGAGCCAGCGCCGCGTCGGGGTCCCCCATCTGCTCGATGATGTCATAGACGAGTGTGCGATCGGCGAGCACCACCGCCTCGCGCGCAATCGCCCCCTTGAAGCCCCCGCACGTCCCCAGATTGACGATGAGCTGTGGTTGCCACCGATCAATCACGTACTGGGTCGCTGCAGCAGCCGCAATCTTGCCCCACCCCTCGTGGAAGAAGAGCACCGGCTCCGCCTGTCCGTTGACCTCAACCGGCGCGATGCACCATTCTTGATAGGGCGAACTCTGCAAACCGTTGTGCGTCACATACTCCCGCACCACATCCCATTCTTGCCCTGCCGAAACCACCACAGCAATCCGAATTTTTTCGATCACAGGTATCTCCTCCAAGTAAGAATCAACAAATCAAAGAAGCAGGGAATCGGTGAACCAGAAGTATAACCGAAAATCAAAAAACCCATCCCATACAGTGATGAGAAACGCGGATCTGGCGATCCGCTCGAAGCTCGAGAAACGCGGATCTGGCATCCGCTCGAAGCCAGATGAGGTCACTGTAACGAGAATGATAAAGCCCTACCCCAACTTGTGACTCCCTGAGAAACCCGTATAATGGAATATGAAACTGCCGCGGGAAGGTGCCATGGAAGTCGAAGCCAAGTTCACTATACAGGACCCTCAGGTCTACGCACAAGTGCAGGCGCTGGATGCCCTGGGACGCTTCGCACTTGCGGCAGGTCCTGTCTACGACATCCACGACATCTATTTCGATACCCCCGATCTCAGAGTTTTGCAGGCCGGTTACGCCTGTCGCCAAAGAGAACAAAATGGGCAACGCCTGCTCACCCTCAAAACCTTGCACGGTGTCTCCGGCGCCGTGCACCGCCGCGAGGAATGGGAAACAAGCCTGCCCGCGACAGCACCGATACCCCCTTTGCCGGCGCAATGGCCCGACGACGCGCCCTGCCGGCAACTTCTAACGCTGACCGAAAACGCGCCGCTGAAACCACTCTTCAGCCTCAGGCAACGGCGCCATACACGCCCCATCCACTGCGGGCAACGCCTTGTCGCTGAAATGAACCTGGACACGGTGACGCTGGCCTGCGCCGGCAGCGAGCAGTCGTTTATGGAACTGGAAATCGAACTGAAAGGCGAAGGCAATGAAGCCGACCTGGCGGCCATTTTAGCATACCTGGCCGAGACGCCGGGGCTATCGGCACAACCTCTCTCGAAATTCGAGCAGGGTCTGGCGCTCCTCAATGCGGCTTCGCCCGGCCTCACGCCGGAGGATACCGTTGCCGAGGCGGCGCGGAAAACATTGCGTCTCCATCTGTTGCGCATGATACTCAACGAAAGCGGGACGCGCGCCGGCAGAGACCCGGAGGCGCTGCACGATATGCGCGTCGCCACCCGCCGTATGCGCACCGCGTTCCGCGTTTTCGCCGACGCACTCGACGCCGAAGCCATGGCGCCTTACCTTCGAGACCTGCGCCGCACCGGACGGCTCCTGGGACGGGTCCGCGACCTGGACGTTTTCCGCGAGAAAGCGCAAGCCTATCTGGAAACATTCGCCAAAGGCGCTCAGCCGGATTTGACGGCATTGCAACATGCCTGGGACGCCGAGTACGAACACGCGCGGGTGAAACTGCTGAAATACCTCAACGGTCGGCGTTACGCACGCTTCAAATATGGGTTTGCGTTACTGATCGAGGCCCCCTTCCCCACGACAGTCGTCGCCCTGCCTTACGCGGCGCAACGCATGGCCGAAGCCGTGTCGGAAATCATCCGTGGGCGGCTGACCGAATTCTATGCGTGCCGGGCGCGACTCGAACAGCCGGATGCCACGCTGACCGATTATCACCAGATGCGGATCGTCACCAAGAACCTGCGTTACACGTTGGAATACTTCCGCGAAGTGCTCGGCGTAGAGGCCGAACAGGCCATCACCGAGTTGAAGACGCTGCAAAACCACCTGGGCGCGCTCCAAGATGCCGTCGTCGCCAGCACCCATCTGCACCACGTCCTGGCCTGGGGAACGTGGACGCCGCCGACCGACGCCGACCTGCGTTGGTGCAAAGCTCCCGTCGCTGCTCCCGATGTCGCCGCGTACCTGGCTTTTCAGCAAGCGGAAATCCACCGCCTGGTCAGCGCTTTCCCCGAAGCCTGGAAACGCCTTGAGCGCGCCGGTTTTGAACCGTTGATTGCCAACGCCATCGCCGCGTTGTCAACGTAAACCATCTTCACGAAGATAAGGAGAAATTATATGACCACAAATCCCAAATACGTCATTCTACTTGGACCGCCCGCCGCCGGCAAGGGCACACAAGCCACCCGCTTGAGCGAACATTTGAAACTGCCACACGTCGCCAGTGGGGACCTGTTCCGCTACAACCTCAAAAACGAAACGGAACTGGGGCGTAAAGCCAAAGCGTATATGGATCAGGGCGTGTTGGTGCCCGACGATATCACGATTGCGATGGTACTCGATCGGCTGAGCCAGCCGGATTGCGCCGTCGGTGCGCTCCTCGACGGCTTCCCGCGCACGTTGGCGCAGGCCGAGGCGCTGGATAAGGCGTTGGCCGGGAAAGGGCTGGCCATCAACGGCGTGCTCAACATCATCGTGCCGGATGAAGTCTTGATCGAGCGGGTGACCGGCAGACGCCTGTGTCGCACCTGCGGTGAACCCTATCACATCAAATTCAACCCGCCGAAGCAAGAAGGTATCTGCGACAAAGACGGCGGTGAGCTGTACCAACGGGACGATGACACCGAAGCCACCGTCAAGAACCGTCTGCGGGTGTATTGGGAGCAGACCAGTCCACTCATCGGCTACTACCGCGACAAGGGTATTCTGGTAGACATTGACGGTGCGCAATCCATAGACGCCGTGACCGAAGCGTTGAAGGCGGCCGTCGCCGGGCTATAAACGCCGGTCTCTCAAATAACTCAAAGAATAGGGTATCGGAATCTCGAACAAGTTCGGGATTCCGATACCTTGGCCATGCACCGCACCGGGAAACCGTTATTTATACAAAATTGGAGAGTCTGATGATTACTGAGGTCAGAAGGGACTTGCCTCGCATGGTTAATGAGGCGAGTGAATTATATCGAACTAAAATACATATTGGATACACAAAAACCTGCGATTGTCCACCCAATCATTTGAATTGCATGACTGCCAAAGAGTGGATAAAAAGTCAACTTGGGGTCTGGCAATTTAACTATGAAGGACGTGATATCAGAGATAAGAATTTACATCCGGCTACTTTTCCCATCTCTTTAGCCCGAAAGATCATTGAATTATTCACTCATGCCGGAGAATTAGTGCTTGATCCTTTTGTCGGCAGTGGCACTACCCTTGTAGCAGCACAAGACTTGAACCGCAATGCAGTTGGCTTTGACTTGCAAGAAAAATACATAAGATTATGTCAGGATCGCCTCGTTAGTAATAATCTCTTCAACCAGGCTCAACAATTAGCGATCCAGGATGACGCTTTACACATAGACCATTATTTAGAACCTGAAACTATCAAATTGATTTGGACATCACCTCCATACGCTAATCTCCTAAACCGAAAGCGGAAAAACAAATCACGTCGGGGCGATGAACGTAAAAACGAGCAATACGGCAAAATAGAACAGTATTCACAAGACGCACGTGACTTAGGAACAATGCCGCTTGAGGAATACACCAAAGCAATGGGAGACATTTACGAACGGTTACTCCCTCTTTTACAACCCAAAGGACATTGCGTTATCAATGTGCCTGACATGTGGTGGGAAAATGAAAGAATCACCATTCATGTCGCCCTTATTGAAGAATTGCGCAAAAGGGGATATGAACTAAGGAATATCATCATTTGGGATCGCACTAACATTGTAAACCGTATAGGTATTTTCGGCTGGCCATCAAACTATATCACAATGGGAACAACATTTGAGTATTTGCTAGACTTCTGGCGTCCTCCGAGTTAAAAGAACCGCTGCGACTCAAATAAGAGGTGACATTTTGAAAGTTTACACAAAAGAATCTCTCATTGAGGAACTGAGAAGAATACGAAATATGGGATGGATACCCAATGCCAGACCCGGAAACACAGGCGGGCTTGGGAATACATTGGAAGATTTGCTGGGCATTGAAGAAAACAACTTGCCAATTCCCAATGCCACCGAGTGGGAACTGAAATGCCATAGAATAGACACCACCTCATTGATAACACTTTTTCATATGGAGCCTTCGCCACGGGCTTTGAAGTTTGTTCCGCGAGTGTTCTTGCCACTCTATGGATGGCCGCACCAGGAGGCCGGCAGTAAATACGGGACAGAAGAAATGAGCTTCCGCCAAACAATTAGTGGAAATCAAAGAAGTGATCGCGGCTTTATGGTAGTTGTGGATCGTTCTCAGAATAAAGTCCTCGTCTCATTTGACGCAGCCACAGTTGATCCAAAATATAAGACATGGCTGGATTCCGTAGCCGGGCGGGCTGGGTTAGGAGAATTAAATCCGCAGCCCTATTGGGGTTTTGAAGATTTGCGCCATAAAGCCGGTACAAAGCTATTGAACTGTTTCTACGTCCAGGCTGAGACAAAAAGGGAAGAAGGGAAAGAATTCTTTCGGTACTCGAACATCATGGTTCTTCAAGGTTTCAATCTCGATAGTTTGTTATCAGGTATTGAACAGGGTTATGTGTACGTAGATTTTGACGCACGCACGGGCCACAATCATGGTACGAAATTTAGATTGCGTCAAGCTCAATTTCCGCTGTTGTATAGCCAAAGGACAGAAATCTAGTTCACCCTGACAGAAATTCTGCACTGGTTGACGCTATGTTAGAAACCGTGGATCTCGAGCAAAAATTGCGCAAGAGCGCCTACAAAAAGCAGCGTCCCGCGTTGCAGCAACGTCTGTACGCCCTGCAAATTGCCTGTCGGGATGCCGGAATCCCCACCATCATCGTCTTCGAGGGCTGGGACGCTGCCGGCAAGACCGCAGCGATGAAAACGCTGACCCGCAGGCTCGACCCGCGCCATGTGACCATCCATGACATCCAGCCACCACGCACTTATGAAGCCCGCATGCCATGGCTCTGGCGTTTCTGGCTCAAGATTCCCCGCTACGGCGATATGGCGGTTTTCTACCATAGCTGGTATAGGCGCGTACTGATCGAGCGCGTCGAAGGCAGCCTGCCCAGACAGGATTTACACCGTGCTTACCGCGACATCGGCAATTTCGAGCGCACCCTGGCCGATGACGGTTACGTCATCATCAAATTCTTCTTCCACATCGCTCAGGAAGAACAGGCACGCCGTCTGCGCGACCTGCAAAGTGATCCTTTGTCAAGCTGGCGTGTTCTGCCGGAGCACTGGGAACGTCACAACAGATACGCGGAATATGTGACCGCCATCGAAGACATGCTGAAGCGCACCAATGTCCCCGCTGCGCCCTGGACCATCCTCCCGGCAACCGACGAACGCTGGGCACGTCTCGCCACGCTCGAAACCGTCATCCGGCGCCTCGAGGACGCGCTCCAGGCGCGCGGGCAAGCATTACCGCCGGAAACTCACAGTGAAGATGATTCCCCGGCAACAATGGATTGAACATTTTTTCAAGGAGTGTGACCGAACCGGTGACACAGCCCAAAGAATGAAAACGGCCGCGGGACTATCCGACTAACGACTATCCGACTAACGACTATCAGACTAACGACTATCCGACTAACGACTATCCGACTACTTTCAGAGACTACTTTCAGAGGAGCGGGGTATGTTGCAGGCTATTGATCTCAATCAACACCTGCCGCGCAAAGAGTACAAACGAGAGCTATTGCGCGCACAGTTGCAACTGCGGCAATTGGCCTATCAGCTCTACTTGAACAAACGCTCGCTGGTGGTAGTGTTTGAAGGCATGGATGGCGCCGGCAAAAGCCGTAACATCAAGGCACTCATCGAGAGATTGGATCCGCGTGGCTATGAAGTCTACATCATTGCACCACCGGAGGGGGAGGAACGGAGCCATCATTACCTGTGGCGCTTCTGGCATTGTCTGATGCCGCCGGATAAAAAACAAGTCCTGATTTTCAACCGCAGTTGGTATGGGCGCGTCCTGGATGACCGGGTGGAGGGAGTTTACCCCAAAAGTGTGTGGCGGCGCGCTTACCGCGAAATCAACGAATTCGAGCGTCAACTGGTGGATTGCAACATTATCATCGCCAAGTTCTGGCTGCACATCAGCCCGGAGGAGCAACTCCGCCGCCTCGAGGCGCGCGCGCAAAACACCCACAAGGTCTGGAAACTCACATCCCCACCCCAGGACAATCGCGTCAAATGGGAGCTATACGCCGAGGCCGTGGAGGATATGCTGCTGCGCACCAACACGGTCACGGCCCCGTGGACGGTGGTTGAAAGTGACGACAAACGTTACGCGCGCGTCAAAACTCTGCAAACACTGGTGGAGCTTTTGAAGCGCGAACTCAACTACGAGCCGGAAGACCTTCTGCGGACCTCGCAGGCCGAGCTTCAAGAGCAGTTGTACGGCCTCTTTGAACAGACCGCCGACGGCGAGACCACCCGGCTGTCATTCCCCGACATGCCAGATGCCCCGATGGCTTAACATCCATAGCTGGGAATTGATTTCCTCTTCCCCCGGTTTGGCATGGATGCGCTTGTAAACTCCTTCGGGCGTCAAAAGACGCGCCTGCACATTGTCCCGCAGGTGAATCCGTAGGATGTGATCGCGGATGGCCGTGCGCAGTTCGGGGGCCTCGATGGGAAAAAGCGTTTCCACACGGCGATCCAGATTGCGGGGCATGAGGTCGGCGCTGCCCAACAGGATTTCTTCATCGCCGCCGTTGTGAAAATAGAAAATGCGTGTGTGTTCCAGGAAACGCCCGACGATGGACGTGACGCGGATGTTCTCGCTCACCCCGGGAATCCCCGGACGCAGACAACAAATTCCCCGCACCTGCAAATCCACCTTAACGCCGGCTTGTGAGGCGCGGTAGAGCGCGACAATGCACTCCTTATCCACCAATTGATTCATCTTGAAAGCCAGATAGCCGTTGCCGGTCCGCTTGTGGACTTCGATCTCACGTTCGATGCGGCTGATGATGCCGGTACGAATTCCCTTAGGCGCAACCAGCAACTTACGGTAACTATCCACACGTGCATAGCCCGTGAGCGTATTGAACAGGTCGGCAACATCGGCCCCAATGTCGGGATCCACCGTGAAGTAACCCAGGTCGGTATAAATGCGCGCGGTCACGGCATTGTAGTTGCCCGTCGCCAGATGAACGTAGCGCTTCATGCCGTCCGGCTCGCGGCGCACCACCATGCACACCTTCGCATGCGTCTTCAGCCCAACCAGCCCGTAGATCACATGGACACCCGCACGCTCCAACGCGCGCGCCCAGGTGATATTGTTCTCCTCGTCGAATCGCGCCTTGAGTTCCACCAACACGGCGACTTGCTTGCCGTTTTCGCGCGCTTTGAGCAGGGCATCCACTACCGGCGCATTCGTCCCCACGCGGTATAACGTTTGTTTGATTGCCAACACCTGTGGGTCGCGCGCCGCCTCTTCCAGGAAATTCACGACCGGCGCGAAGCTATCGTAAGGGTGATACAAGAGAATATGCTGCTTACGCCTGATGGCCGTAAAGATGCTCTCTTCGCCGGAAAACGCGCGCGGCGTGTAAGGGACAAAGGGCGTATCCTTCAAATCCGGGCGATCCACCAACATCAACCCCATCACATCCGCCAGACCGATCGGACCATCCGCCGTATAGACCAGGTACGGCGGGATCTCCAGGTTGCTGGACAGGATGTCGCGGATGTTTTTGGGCATGTGTTTATCCACTTCCAACCGCACCACCGAGCCGAACTGCCGTCGCTCGATCCCCTCGGCGATGGTCTCCAGCAAGTCCGAAGCCTCATCCTCCTCGATCTCCAGGTCGGCGTCGCGGGTCACGCGGAAGGGGTACGCGGCGACAACTTCAACGCCGGGGAAGAGCATATCCAGGTTTGCGGCCACCACTTCCTCGATCCAGACGAAATTGTTGTCCACGACGGTTTTCAGTCCCAGAGGATCGTAGTTATCGGCCTTTTCTTCTGCGGGGATGCGCAACAGGCGAGGAAAGACATCGGGAATTTTCAGGCGGGCGAAACGCTCACCGTGGAGCGGATCACGCACCACAACGGCCAGATTGATGCTGAGGTTGGAAATGTGGGGGAAGGGATGCCCCGGATCAAAAGCCAGCGGCGTGAGTACGGGGAAGATTTCCTGTTCAAAGTAACGGCGCAATAACTTGCGCTGTTTGCCTTTGAGATCGGCGTATCCCAGGACACGGATGCCTTCAGCGGCCAGCTTGGGCAGCAGATCGTTCTGCCAGCAGTTCATCTGGGTAGTCAGGGGCGGCAAGATTTCGCGGCGGATAGCAGCCAGTTGCTCGGCGGGGGTCATACCGTCAGGCGGCGTTTCGGTCACGCCGGCGATCCATTGCCTGTACAGCCCCGAAACGCGGATCATGAAGAACTCGTCGAGGTTACTGGAGAAAATCGCCAGGAATTTAACCCGCTCCAACAGTGGGTGACGTTCATCGAGGGCCTCTTCCAACACCCGCAGATTCAATTGGAGAAAGCTCAACTCGCGGTTGAAATAGAGGCCAGGATCATCCCAATTGATGGCCGGGATCTCAACAGCAGCGCCCTCCGACTTTTTCTTCGGCATGCGGGATTCCTTTCTGGCCGATTGAAATCGCCAAGTACCTCTGAACCTATTTTACTCGCTTTATGCCGGGATTGCAACTTCAGGGCATCTTCGATCCGAGATGTTCTATCACCCTGACCATACCAGGTTCTAACTCGCCATTGCGTTGGCAATCCACGAGTACAGAATCCACCCCCAGACGAAGACTTCGCCCAATTGCGCCCCCATCACCGACTGCTGCAGTTTGAAAATCAGACTGAGCACCGCGAGCAGCACCAGGCCGGCAGTATAAATTGTGAGAAACAGGCGCTGTTTTCCGGCGGGGAAGCTGAACAAACCGGCGACCGGCACAATCAACAGCAGGGCGTGCAGGGCTGCCGTCAAGAACGACAGTTGTCCCAGGAAGATAGCCGCGCCCACGCAACCGATCGCAGCTACCAGGCAGACCGCTACCCAGTTCGAGGCGGTGATTTGCTCCTCAGAGAGCGCCAGCCGGCCCAAGCGATTGAAGCGCAACAGCAGATTAAACAGCGGTTGCGCCGTCCATGAGAGGAAAGCAAAGAGAGTGTAGAGCAAATTCAATGGTATGGCGAACAACGCCAGGCCAGGGTAACGTAGCGCCAGTTCCACAACGAGTCGGTTGACAAAATACACACCGAGGATCAGCGCCCAGCGCGTGCCCCCGCTCAGGCGCGACATCCACAGGAAGTAGCGCAACAGCACCCAGTAGATGGGATTGCGTGCCTTCAACGCTTCAATGACGCCCTCACGCGCCCAGCCCAACTGCGGGTTCAGGCGCAGTGCCTCACGGAAATGCTCCAGTGCCTTCGTGTGCTGCCCGGCATGCAACAGCGCCCATCCTTGATTGGCGTGGGTGACGGCGTTCTCCGGGTTCAGCGCGAGAATGGCATCGAGCGTTTGACCGGCCTCGTCCTGCCGTCCCAGTTTCACCAGCGCCATCGCGCGGATGTTGTTACACTGAACGTCCTGGGGATCAAAACGCAGGCCGGTCTCCACGGCATCCAACGCATCCTGCCATTGACGCTTGCGCAGGTAAATCTCGCCCATTACGGCATAGTAGCGCGGCCTGAGTGGAAACAGGTGAATCGCAGTACGGATCGCAGAGAGCGCCTCGTCATACTTTTCCATTTCAGTAAGGATGATGGCGCCAACATAGTGTCCGCCGGGGTCGTCAGGCGCGCAACGCACCGCCGCCTGCGCTTCGAGCAGCGCGTCGGTCTCGCGCTTCTGGTAAAGCAGTGCTAACGCCAGCAGCGTGTGCGCTTCGGCGTCGTTGGGATCTTCGGCAAGCACGCCACGCAGGAGTGCCTCGGCGTCCTTATAGCGTGCGCGTTGCAGCAAGAGTTCAGCCTGGGATAGACGGGTGCTCATAGAGTTGTCAATCGTCAGTTGTCAGTTGGCAGCCGGGGAACCGCCGGTAGCTCAAGTTAAACGCTGATAGCTAACCGCTGACCGCTAATAGCTAACCGCTGACCACTAATATCTTATCCAAACAACCCCTTGCGAGCGCCGGGACTATTGCCCGGCAGCTTGAGGTAGGCCAGGATGTCATCATACAAGCCACTCTGGTTAGAATAGATGGCATAGTTGCGTGCTGTCGCAAACCATTCTTTGGTCGTCGGGTGAATGGTCTTGATCACGTCGAGCAGGTCGTTGGTACGCACGGGGGCAAGCGTGCCGGTGCGCATGGCCTCACGCAGCTTGTTTTCGACAGCCATATCCACCACGCCGCGCAAATCGGCGCCGGAGAAGTCCTCGGTCTGCCGCGCCAACCGCATGTAGTCAATCTTCTCGGTGGGTTTGCCGGCGAGCAGAATTTGCAGGATGGCGGCGCGTGCCTCTGTATCGGGCGGCGGGACAAAGATGACACGGTCGAAGCGGCCCGGCCGGCGCAGTGCGGCGTCGAGGTGCCACGGCGCGTTGGTCGCCGCGAGGACGAGCACCCCCTCGTTGGACGTATTCACCCCGTCCAGCTCCGAAAGGAATTGGTTGATGACCTGACGTCCGGCACTGTAACGCATGTCGGCGCGACTCGCGCCCAGCGCATCCACCTCGTCGAAGAAAAGGACACAGGGCGTGTTGCTGCGTGCCAGCTCGAAGATGGCATGTAAATTCTGTTCACTCTGGCCCAGGTACATATCGAGCACATCGTGCAGGCCGATGGCGAGAAAGTGCGCGTTGACCTCGCCGGCGGTCGCCCGTGCCAGATAAGTCTTGCCACACCCCGGCGGACCGTACATCAGGATACCGCCGCCGAGCGTTTTGCCGTAGGCGCGGTAGATTTCGGGATGGTTGAGCGGGTAGATGATCTTCAAACGAATCTCTTCTTTGAGCTTATCCATCCCTCCGACATCTTTGAAAGTCAACTGAGGGCGTTCCAGGTCCCCGGAAGGCGGCGGTGCAGCCGGTTCATCGGCGGTGACGAACACCAGGTCATCCCGCGACCTTCCCCCACCTCTTCCATCCGAGGCCCCCTCCTTGCTCTTATCCGTGGTCCTATCCGTGGTCCTATCCGTGGTCCTATCCGTGGTCCCATCCGTGGTCCCATCCGTGGTCTTATCCGTGGTCCCATCCGTGGTCCCATCCGTGGTCTTATCCGTGGTCTTATCCGTGGTCCCATCCGTGGTCTTATCCGTGGTCCTATCCGTGGTCTTAAGCCGCTGTGCCAGGTCGGCGTCGGCCAGCGTCGGATCGGCGGCGAGGGCTTGTCGGTAAGTACGCGCGGCGGCGGCCTGTTCGCCGCTCGCCAGATAGGCGCGTGCAGCGAGCAGGAGCGCGGGGGCCGGTGGCTTCGGCCCCCGCAACACTTGTTCGAGGATCACCAGCGCTACATCCACCTTGTCCTGACGGAGATAGGCTTCGGCCAGCGACGTCTTGATGCCGTCATCGTCCGGCGCAAGGTCCAGAGCGCGGCGATAGGATTTTGCAGCTTCGGCATAATCGCCGTTTGCCATCAACAGGTCGGCCAGATGCTTGTGCAACGGCGCGGAATCAGGCGCGGCAGCCACCGCAGCCTGCAACGCACGGATCAAGTCGTCCTGATTTGTCATAGGCTACTTTTCGATACGCCACACACGCAGATCATCGAGGCATACGGTCACGTTACTATCGTCATACGTCGCACCGCCGATGCCAATACGCCCGGTGGGGAAAATGGTACTTTCCACCTGCCCTTGCATCACACCGTTGACAAAGACCGAGAAATAGCCCCCCACCCGTTCAATACTCAGGTAATTCCAGCCGCCGGGAACGATGTTCTTGGATTCCGTCCAATCAATGAGCGGATCCTGCCATTCGTCATTCTGAAGCAGGAAGAGCGCGAACATCTGCTCAGACGACGAGACCTCGAACCAGTAGAGATTGTCGCCATCCGGGCCGAATCCCAGGCCGCAGGTGGCATCGGTGTCCTCATCGGGACGACAGGCAACCTCGGCGACAAATTGATCGGGGCGGAAGGGTTCATACCATTCCCAGGCGGTCAGATTGGGGACCTTGATCAAAATGCAGTATTCGCCATCCTTCGGCGGGAGGTAATGAACCTCGTCGGTTTCACGGGTGGCGCCCCAGTTGTTGCGGTTGTCGCTGAACTCATCCTCGAAGCGCAATACAGCATTGGTGGGCAAATCGGTCCGCCCGTAAACGTACCAGGTATACCAGCCGTTCAGGGAGACATGGTAGATGCTTTCGACGGTGTTGCCGTCCGCGTCGGTGGCTTTGGCGTCGTACAACACATCGTTATCCAGACCCTCGACCACGAAGGAACCGCCGCTCTTGAGAGCCACACCGCCGAGCCGATCCTCGCCCCAGTCGTCGCTATCGGATGGGGAGACGTAAAGCGCGGCGATGATGTCTTCCGAGTTGTTCAACACTTCCAGTGAAGCGCCACCGGTTACCGTCCAGGACGTATCTTCGCTGATTTCGGCCTCCCACACGTTTTCGATGATTTCGTTGTTCTTATCTTCGACCTGCAAATCATAGACGCCGATGGGAATACCGGTGATGGTGTAGCTTGCGCCGTCGGGAATGACCTCGCCGTTCAACCAGTCTTCGCCCCAATCTTCGGCATCGGTGGATGAGATATAGACAAAGTAGATATCGCGGCCGGAATTATTGATGATTTCCAGCGACATTCCCTCTTCCGCTGTTGCAGCAGGCTTGGGCGTTGCAACAGGCTTGGGCGTTGCAGCGGGTTTGGGCGTTGCGACGGGCGCAGATGTAGCTGTAGGTTCTGGCGTAGCGGTGGGACGGGGTGTAGCGGTAGGTTGCGGCTCTGATGTCGCGGTGGGCGCTTCGGTCGGCGCCACCGTTTTCGGTGCGGGGGTAGGCGTTCCTTTAAGAGCATTGCAGGCCAACGACACAATCATCAACCCTGTTACAATCCAGACAATCCAATTTCTGTTTCTCATCGCTATATCCTCCTCATACTAAAACAACTTAAGCGTTAACACGTTGGCACGTAACTTTCAAGTGATACCTTCATCATAGACGCTTTTGGGCATCTGTCAAAAGCCTTCAGGGCTTAAAACTCCCGTTATAGTTACTTCATCTGATTTCGAACTGAATACGGCCTAAAGGCCAGGGAAAGGGGGGGTGGTGGAGCTTCGCTCCGCCACAAACCCCTAAAGATGCTGCTTTAGCAGCACAACAGAGAGCACAGCGGAACACAGTTTCCCAAATGCGATAGCCCTAAAGCCTCAAGCTGGATTTTTTGGCTCATTGCGGTAGAATAGTTTGAAGAGTTTGTATCGCCATAGAAGAAATGGCAATTGAGGAGGAGAACATGCCCAACCCCTATAATCCACAAGCAATCGAACCAAAATGGCAAGCGCGCTGGGAAGCCGATCGGCTTTACCGGGCAGTGATTGATCCCAGCCGCCCCAAGTTTTACGCGCTGACGATGCTGCCCTATCCCAGCGGCGACATTCACATCGGTCACTGGTACGCCATGACGCCCAGCGATGCCCGCGCGCGCTTCAAGCGCATGCAGGGCTACAACGTCCTTTTCCCGATGGGATTCGATGCCTTCGGCTTGCCCGCCGAGAACGCCGCCATCCAGCGTGGCATCCATCCCAAAACCTGGACGATGAACAACATCGAGCGCGAGCGCCAGCAATTGCGTTCCATGGGAGCAATGATTGACTGGGAACGCGAAGCCATTTCCTGCCTGCCGGGCTATTACCGCTGGAGTGAATGGTTCTTCCTCAAGTTCTACGAGATGGGACTGGCCTACCGCAAAAAAGCCCCCGTGGATTACTGCCCCCGCTGCAAAACCACACTGGCGCGCGAGCAAGTCATCGGTGAAGATCACATCTGCGAGCGCTGCGGCACGCCGGTCTTCAAAAAGGATTTGGAGCAGTGGTTCTGGCGGATCACCAAATACGCCGATGAGCTGCTGGACTTCTCGAAGATTGACTGGCCCGAAAAAATCCGCCTCGCGCAGACCAACTGGATCCAGCGCAGCGAGGGCGCGGAAGTGACGTTCACGGTCGCGCCGGAAGACCTCCCCGCGGACGCGACACCCGAAGAAGGCGATCTGGTCGTCTTCACCACCCGACCCGACACGCTCTGGGGTGCAACATTTATGGTGCTCTCGCCGGAACACCCGCTGGTGGAGCGCATCACCAGGCCGGAGTATCGCGAGGCGGTGCAGGCTTACCAGAAGCAAGCCGCTCGCCAGACCGAGATCGAACGCCTGAGCGTTGAGAAGGAAAAGACCGGCGTCTTCACCGGCGCGTATGCCATCAACCCTGTCAACGGCGCGCGCATCCCCATCTGGATCGCGGATTACGTGCTGATGACTTACGGGACGGGCGCGATTATGGCCGTCCCGGCTCACGACGACCGCGACTTCGCGTTCGCCATCAAGTTCGGTCTGCCGATTATTCCGGTGATTGACCGTGTGGACGGCCTGGCCAAGAGCTTTGTCTTCCCCGGCTCGGTCCGCGAGGGGTTTGCCGAGGCATTGAAAGACGCCGGCATCGAATTCACCGCCGCGCCGGTAGGCGACCTGGGTGAAGGGTTGTACGTCACGCTGCACGGAAACGCGCAGATTGACCACTACATCGCCCTGATGCAAGCGCACCTGCTGCCCGGCAACTGGAACGAGGTTGTCGGCGCGCGTTGGACCTTCATCTTCAGCGATGGTGTCCGCGAGTTGAACTCTGTCGAGGCCGACGCCGAAATCCTGGCCCGCTGCAAGGCCATCTATCCGCCGGTCAGCGAAAACCGCACGTGTATGGAAATGCTCAGCCATCTGCCGTTCTACCAGGACGTGCTCTTCCACGCCGAGTACGGCACAATGATCAATTCCGGTCCCTTCAGCGGCACGCCCGGCGACGTCGCCAAACAGCGTGTCATCGCCTGGCTTGAAGAAAAAGGGCGCGGCAAGGCCACGGTCAACTACCGCCTGCGCGACTGGCTCATCAGCCGTCAGCGGTACTGGGGCGCGCCGATCCCCATCATCTACTGCGATCAATGCGGCATCGTTCCGGTGCCCTACGAAGACCTGCCGGTGCTGCTGCCCGATGATGTGGACTTTATGCCAACCGGTGAAAGCCCGCTCAAGTACCACGAGGGCTTCCTGCACACCACCTGCCCGAAATGCGGCGGTCCGGCCACCCGCGAGACTGATACGATGGACACGTTCGTCTGCTCATCGTGGTATCAATACGCCTACCTCAGTCCCTACTACAGAGAAGGAGAACTGGCGCACGCCGATTCGATCCCCTGGGACAAGGACGAAGCAGACTATTGGCTGCCGGTGGACACCTACACGGGCGGCGCCGAACACGCCGTCATGCATCTGCTCTACACGCGCTTCTTCACCAAGGCCCTGCGCGACGCGGGCATCGTCAACTTTGACGAACCGATGCTGCAACTGCGCAACCAGGGCGTCATCCTCGGTGAGCCGCGCTGCGGCGATTGTGTGGAAGTGACCGGCGTGTGGGAAGGCGCGGCCTTCAAAGCCGAGGCGATCACCGTCTACAGCTTCAAAGATCAAGCCACCTGGCCACCTGCCGAGCGCAGCGCGACGCGGGTGTGCGGCGAGGTGATAGACCGCGACGACGTGAGCCTCAAGGTGCAAACCTCGGAAACGGGCGAGTTGACCGTGGTGCTGGTGGACGACGAGATGCCGGTGGTCATCCCCGGCCGGGAAGGCACCGGGACGGTTAAGGACATCCTCTATCACCTGGATGTGGAGAAGATGTCCAAGAGCAAGAAGAACGTCGTCGCGCCGGATGAACTGGTGGAGAAGTACGGGGCCGACGTGGTGCGCGCGTACCTGATGTTCGGCTGGCGCTGGGAGCAAGGCGGTCCGTGGGACAGCCAGGGCATCGAAGGCGTCGTGCGCTGGATCAACCGCGTGTGGAACCTGGTCAGCGAAACGCCGCAGGCGGCCGGCGCCGAGACGCTGAGCGAGCGTGAGTTGCGGCGTGCCATGCATTACGCCGTCAAAAGCGTCACCGAAGACCTGGAGAATTTCAGCTTTAACACGGCCATTGCACGGTTGATGGAGTACACGAACGCGCTCAGCAAGGCGAAATCCGCGTTCTACGGCACCCCGCTGTGGGATGAAACCATCACCAACCTGCTGCTCTTGCTGGCGCCCGTCGCGCCTCACATAACCGAAGAGCTGTGGGAATTCCTGGGCAAGCCGTACAGCATCCACCAGCAATCGTGGCCCACCTGGGATCCCGCCATGCTCGTCGAGGACGAAATCGAAATCCCGGTGCAAGTGAACGGCAAAGTGCGCGGGCGCGTCACCGTCCCGGCAGACGCGGGCGAGGAGGCGATCAAGGCGGCGGCGCTGGCCGATGCGAACGTCCAGCGGCATTTGGAAGGCCAGCAGGTGCTCAAGGTGATTGTGCCGAACAAGAAGCTGGTGAGCATCGTGGTGAAAGGGAAATAGAGGGGAGTGTGTGCGAGGGGCTGGAGTGATCCGGCCCCTTCGTTACAAGACAGGATTTACGCAAACCGATGGAACAGGACAAACAGATAAAGGTCTTTATCTCCCACCGGGAGTCCATCTGTGGTGAGTGTGGCGAAAACCTGGGGAACAAAGCCTGGATCACCCTGCGCGAAGATAAAGGCGCTTTGTGCTTGTCGTGCGCGGACCTGGATCATCTGGTTTTCCTGCCCTCTGGCGATGCAGCTCTGACCCGCCGGGCAAAGAAATTGTCAACGCTGTCGGCGGTCGTTTTGGAGTGGAGTCGTGCGCGCAAACGCTACGAGCGACAGGGCCTATTGGTAGAAGAACAAGCGTTACAAGCCGCCGAAGCAGAATGTCTACAAGACAGTGAAGCGCGCGAAAGGCGCAGACTACGTCAAGCAGAGAGAAGAAGCGCCCTGGATCAAGAGTATGTGAATCGCTTTGCGCAGCGGATACGTGAGTTGTTTCCACGGTGTCCCGAAGGCGTCGAACAGGCGATTGCAGAACACGCCTGTCTAAAATACAGTGGACGTGTTGGGCGTACAGCGGCAGCCAAGGCGCTGGATGAAGAGGCGGTTCGACTTGCCGTCATCGCTCACATCCGCCATGCAGCCACAAATTATGATGAGCTATTGGCCCTCGGATACGATCGGTGGGAGGCTCGTGCTGCTGTGGCCGATGAAGTGAAGGCTATTTTGTTCCAGTGGGAATTTTCACAATAAGGCCCGGCAGGTCACGTCTATTCCGGCCTTCAACATAAATTAGAGTTCGATACATACTTATGACAATGATTCCAGATTTCACGCGCACTTACAGATATCCCGCCGGCACACGCATAATGCTATTCATAGGGATATGTTTTTTCGGCGCTATCTCCGTTCTTGTTAAAAGCAGCGAGAAGATAGTTGTTCCTTTGTGTTTCGGACCAATGATGCTGTTATGTCTGTTTGAATTTGTCTCGACAGGCTACAAGATAACGCTCACCAATGATGAAATCAGCACACATTGGTTTGGGCGCAAAAAGCGTATACGGTGGGATGAAATAAGTAGTGTGAGCAATCGCAACATTTGGGGTGATTTGAAGCTTCAAAGTTCCGATAGCTCTTATTCGCTCCGTGTAGATTCTCAAGTAGAAGGATACTCTGAGGTGGTTAAGCTGATAGAGTACAAAAGACCTGATCTGTTTGATGCCGACATTCCAGACACATTCCATTGGGTTATTTGGGGACAGCTTTTTTTGGGAGGCATTGGGTCGTTTATAGTAGCGATGGGAATCAAAGGAATATTGGAGCATGAAATGGGGGCCGGCCTTGGCCTATTGGCACTAGGGCTACTCACCTTGAGCATCGTATTTACACAAACTCGAACCGTAGCACTCCAGGACAACGATTTAGTGTTGAAATCCTTACTCCGCGAGCGGCGCCTGAAGGCTCAGGACATTGAAGCCATATATATAGATACAGCCAGCAGTGGATACGGTTCAGTGGCTCATCCTATAACGATCAGACTGACAAAAGGCAAGACAATCTCATTGGGCGGATTCAGAGAAGGCCCTGCTATGCTGTATCAAGCCCTGCAAGCCTGGTGGCAGCGAAATACAAGCCTTGGACCAAAGTCGGGATAGCGGAGATCAAGTTGGTGGGCATCCGACCCATTCACACAGAAACAGACTACGAAGCAGCACTGGCGGAGATAGAGCATCTGTTCGATGCTGCGCCTGACACACCGGACGGGAATCGTTTGGAAGCACTGGTCACGCTTGTCGAGGCGTATGAAGCGCAACACTACCCCATTCCGGCGCCGGACCCGGCGGAGGATATTGAATATGTTGCTGTTCTACATTGACGAAAGTGGGACCGGCCTTGGGGATGAACGAACCCCTTTCTTCACGTTAGCCGCATTAGCCATTGCCATAGAGCAATGGCCAGTTATGGATCTTGAAGTTGCAGCCCTTAAACGCCGTCTCGTGAGCTGGGCGAAGCCTGAAGATTTTGAAATCAAGGGGCGCGATATACGGCGTGGCGAAAAGTTCTTCAAAGGGCAGGACTGGTCAACACGTGCCCAGGCGATGCGCGATGTAGCGCGTTTGATCGCGGATTTGCCCTGTCAGATTTTGGTGGTACAGGTAGACAAACGTGATTTGCCGGACTATATTGGTTCTGACTCCGACTTGTATCGGCTGGCTTTCTGGCGTCTGCTAGAGGAAATGGAAACGGTACTAAAGCGTACTGAACAGTCAGGAATGTTAATGGTGGATATGCGATCCGATATGCATTCCAGCGTTCAAGATCGCCGTTTGCTCGATGCCTATCGTGAGTGGATCGCCTCCCGGTTGGGACATACACATCTGGTGGAGCTGCCGTGGTTTGGCTTCTCGGCGTTTTACGCGGGCCTTCAATTGGCCGATTTCGCCGCATACATTACCGATTTTGCCGCCAATGAAAGTGTGGGAAGTCGAGACCGCGAAACGGTCTTGGCCGAGGTCTTTGAAACGATCAAAGACAAAACCCGCTGCATTCACATTCCATAGAAAAAAAGCGACCTCACAGCTAAATTAGCTGTGAGGTCTGTGAAATTCGTGGCAGGCGCAGGGTATTTCAACCCCACCATAGCTCCCCGTGCAGTCCGGGGCACCTTACCTACACCTATTATATCCAGTTTTTGAAATTACGTCAATGACGGCAAAGGAGACCGATGAAAATCACCGACGTTTCCCTCTTCAAAGTGCGTGGCGCGTACACCGGGCCGTACTTTCCGCCGGGTGACCGCCAGGCGCAGATGATAGATATCTACCCGGAGTTCAACGCACAGACCTGGGTCGCGCGGCGGCGTGACGAGGGACCAGAAATCATCACCGAAATCTACGTCGAGATCCTCACCGATGAGGGCGTGACCGGGCTTTTCGGCCCCATCGAGGATTACCAGGCGTTCATCATCCACAAATTCCTGCGGCCTTTCCTCATCGGGCGCGACCCGCTGGCGACAGAGGCGCTCTACGATCAAATGATCCGCATGCACCGTCACGGACGCTCCGGCATGTTTATGACCGGCGTGAGTGCCGTGGATTGCGCACTATGGGACCTCAAAGGCAAAGCATGGGATCAACCGCTCTACCGCCTGCTCGGCGGGCCGACGCGCAGCACCGTCCCGGCCTACGCCAGTATGCTCGGTTACAGCATCGAACCGGAAGACGCCGCTAAAATCGCGCTGGAGTTTCGGGATCAGGGCTACGCCGCGCAGAAGTGGTTCTTCCGCTACGGCCCCGGCGACGGCGAGGCCGGCCTGGCGAAGAACGTGGCGCTGGCCTACGCGCTGCGCGAGGCCCTGGGACCGCATTATCCGCTGATGTTCGACGCCTATATGGGATGGAGCGCCCCATACGCCGCCGAAATGCTGCGTCACCTGGCGTTGCTCAACATCACCTGGGTCGAAGAGCCATTGCCGCCGGAGCGTGTCGGCAGCTTCGCACGGCTCAGACAGACGGCCAATGTCCCATTAGCCACAGGTGAACATGTCTACACTCGCTGGCAAGTCAAAGAGCTGTTGGTCAATCAGGCCATTGACTTCGTACAGACCGATCCCGATTGGACGGGCGGCGTCACCGAACTGGTGAAGATCTGCGCGCTGGCCTCGGCCTTCGAGGTGCCAGTCGTGGCGCACGGGCACTCGCTGCTGGCGGCGCTGCACGTCGCCGCATCGCAATCACCGACGGTTGTGCCCTATGTCGAATATCTTGTCCGCCACCAGGCGCGCAAGCAGTTCTTCCACAAGCCGCAGTATGCGCCGGAGTATGGCCGCCTCGCCCTGCCGGAACTGCCCGGCCTGGGCCTGGCGCTGGATGAAGCGAAGATCGAAGCACGGGAAGCGCTTTAACCACAAATTTTCACGAATCCACGCTGAGTAATTTTCATTCGTGGAAATTCGTGTAGATTCGTGGCTAATGTCTGGATTGACACTCCACCTCTAACAATGTATAATGATGATGTACACACAAAACGGGGGTGCGCAGCGATGATCAGAACACAAATCTATCTGACCGAAAAAGAACAGGCCGCACTGCGCACGATTGCCGATATGCAGGGCGCAACGCAGAGTGAGATCATCCGCGAAGCCATTGATCAGTATATCGCCATGCACCAGCAAACCCATCGCGTGCAGTTGCTCAGGAAGGCACGGGGCATCTGGGTGGATCGCGAGGACATCAACGCAGAAGACCTGCGCGCGGAGTGGGACCGGCAGTTCGAGGCATCTGTATGACGCACGCTCCACAACTGCTGATTGATACCGACGTCATGATCGAGTACCTGCGCGGATCGGAACCGGCAGCTGTCTTTTTGGAGACCCTGGAGCAACGCCCCACAACGTCTGTCATCTGTATGGCCGAACTATTGGCTGGAGCACGCGATGCGCCAGAACGAGAAGCCATCGAGTGCTTTCTGCAAACCTTTGAGATTTTGCCGGTGGATGAAAACATAGCGCGACTCGGCGGGCACTACCGCAAGACCTATGCGAAATCCCACAACACCGGTCTTGCCGACGCGCTCATCGCCGCCACGGCCACAAGCTATAACTTGCAATTGGCAACATTCAACACCAGGCATTACCCTATGCTGAAAGCGATCTCGCCATATCCTCGAGGCTAAACACAACGATCGATCGCCCTGTGACGGCTCCATCGAGAGACCGGCCACAACAAACGCAAAAATCTGACTTACGACTACCAGACTAACGACTATCAAACTATCACCACCAGTCACCCTTTACCTTTTGCGCTTTAGGAGTAAAATAACGATAAAGTTATTCAATATCGTAAAAAAGGAGCGTGTATCATGGCAGAACCAAGAGGCAGTGTAGCCGGCATCCATCAGGAGCATCAAGTCAAGTTCTACGGGCTTTCGACGTGTATCTGGTGTCGCAAGACACGCCAGTTCCTCGAAGATGAAAAAGTCGCCTTCGATTTCGTCTATGTGGATTTGCTGCAAGGCGACGAGCGTGAGGCGGTCAAGGACGAGATTCAAAAGTGGAACCCGCATCTCTCCTTCCCCACCATCGTCATTGATGAAGCGACATGTGTGGTTGGCTTCAAAACCGATGAGCTAAAGGAGGCATTGGGATTATGAGCGAATATGCCGTCACGCCGGAACAGGTAGAAAAGTTGTATCAACGCCTCGACCGCGAGGCGAAAGCCGGAGGCTACAACCTCAATCCCGACAAGTCGTTTACACTGGGATTGGTGGAGAGCCTGCTCATCAACGAAGCGCGCTACGGCTACTGGGCCTGTCCCTGCCGTCTGGCGGATGGCGTCCGCGAGAAGGACCTCGACATCATCTGCCCGTGCGACTACCGCGATC
>DAOSNS010000011.1:0-101650 GCA_035373625.1 Anaerolineae bacterium
CAGTTTCGTTTTTGTTAAGGTGCCCTCTTTTGTTATGTAAATCTAAACTCAAGTTCAGAATCCAACGTGAAAGAGATCTTCGACAAGTGCCACGAACTGACCCGCACACGCGGCGACGACATCTTCATCTTCAATCAGTTTGAGGAATTCGGCAACTATCTGTGGCACTATGAAATCACCGGCCATGCTATGGAAGAAGTCTTACAGCAAGTGCTGGGGCCACACGACCATTATGCGGGTGTCGTTTCCAACACCGGTTCCGCCGGGACGATCGCATGCGGTGATTATCTTAAGCAGGTATTCCCCACCAGCAAGATCGTTGCCAGCGAGGCGCTACAATGTCCCACCCTGTTGTGCAACGGTTTCGGCGCGCACCGCATCGAAGGGATCGGCGACAAGCACGTACCCTGGATTCACAATGTCAAGAATACCGATGTGGTCACCGCGATTGATGATCAGGCTACCGTCAATTTGATCCGCTTGTTCAACGAACCGGCCGGGCGCGCTTATTTGATCAAACGCGGCGTGCCAGAAACATTGGTCAACAACCTTGACTTGCTGGGCATTTCCAGTGTCGCCAATGTGCTTGGTGCGATCAAGATGGCAAAATGGTATGAACTCACGGAGAACGATGTCATCCTCACCGTATGGACCGACTCGATGGAACTGTATCGCAGTCGCATTCAAGAACTGCGCGAGGCGTATGGCGAATACACTGAGACCGACGCCGCCGGTGATTATCACCGCTATCTGCTCGGCGAATCCACCGACACCATGATCGAGCTGACATATCCAGAGCGCAAGCGCATCCACAATCTTAAATACTATACCTGGGTCGAGCAACAGGGTAAAACCTATGAAGAAATCCAGGCGCAGTGGTATCAGGACGATTACTGGACGAGCTTCCAGCAGCAGGTGGAGCAGATTGACGCGCTGATCGAGGAATTCAACGCGCGGGTGGGATTATTAAAATAACCCTTTTAACCGCAGAATTCGCCGAGAGCGCGGAGCAATCTTTGATAACTCTGTGGACTTTGTGTTCTGGTCTGAAAATAGCCGGTATTTTCATGCTTTATGGTACGCCTGGGAGCATGGCGACTGTGGTAAAGTCGCCCCTGTCCTGAAATGCCCCCGGGGCCGGCGACGGTTGCACGCCGCGCAGGAATGTGTATACTTAAATCAGTCAAGCGTCAAACGTCAAAAGATCACAGCTTGGCGTTTGACGCTTGCTGTGGGGCTAGTTCCTGCTCGGGCCGGTCGCCGACCGTGCCCGCGCAGACCATAATCGGTGTGTGAGGTGTGTATGAATCCACGATTTTCTGTTGTTGCGCCGGTCTACAATGAAGAACAACTTGTCGAAAAATTCTATCAACGCGTCCGTGCCGTGATGGAGGGTCTGGGAGAACCCTGGGAACTGGTACTCATCAACGATGGCTGCCGTGACAAATCGCCGGAGCTGATGGATGCCATCTATGCGCAAGACCCGGAGCACGTTGTGGTCATTCACTTCGCGCGAAACTTCGGGCATCAGATCGCCATTACCGCCGGGATGGATCACGCGCGTGGGGATGCGATCGTCGTCATTGACTCCGACTTGCAGGATCCGCCGGAGGTTATCCCCGAACTCATTGCTAAATGGCGCGAGGGCTACGAGGTCGTCTACGCGGTGCGCACCGAACGTGAGGGCGAGACGTGGTTCAAGCTCTTTACCGCACGGCTGTTCTACCGCATCATCCAGGCGCTCACGGACGTTGTTATCCCTATGGAAGCCGGCGACTTTCGCCTGCTGGATCGTAACGCGCTCGAAGCCCTCAAGCGCATGCGTGAACGGCATCGCTTTGTGCGGGCGATGGTCTCGTGGATCGGCTTCCGACAGACCGGTGTGCCGTACAAACGTCATGCCCGCGCTGCCGGCGAGACGAAATACCCGTTCAAGAAAATGTTCCGCCTGGCCCTGGATGCTATCACCGGCTTCTCGTTCTTCCCGTTGAAGCTGACGCAGTGGGCCGGTCTGGTGGCTGTGATGTTGGGTTTGCTGCTGGCCCTGGTCCTGTTCATCATCCGGCTTGGCGGTGCTGCACCGTTGGCCGGACAGGGACTCACCGCGAGCCTGGTGCTCTTCATGGGCGGCGTGCAATTGCTGGGCATCGGCATCCTCGGCGAGTACATCGGCCGCATCTATGACGAAGTCCGTGACCGACCGCTCTACATTGTGCGAGAGATCAAGGGGCAAGAGTCAGCGAATCGAGAATCAGCGAATGAAAGAATCTGCGAATAACTCGTCATTCGCTGATTTACTGATTCGCCCATTCGCTCATTCGCCATTTGCCATTCGCCATTTGCCATTTGCCATTCGCCATTTGCCATTTAGAATTCGAGGTTTCCTATGACCCTCTGGGATGTTTACTACACTGTAACCAGTTTGGATGATGCCGTCCGATTGCTGCGTGAGCACAAAGAGAGCGCGCGCATTATGGCCGGCGGCACCGATCTGCTCATCGAGATCCAGAACAAAGTGCGCACGCCGACCGTGCTTATTGACGTGACGCGGGCGGGGGGATTGGATGAAATCCGCCTGGGACTCGATGGCTTGATTCACATTGGGCCGATGGTGACGCATGCGCAAGCCGCGGCCTCACCGTTGTTGCAGGAACAGGCGCTGCCCCTGGCGCAGGCTTGCTGGTGGGTGGGCGCGCCTGCGCTCCGCAATCGGGGCACCATCGTGGGAAACCTTGTCACCGCCTCTCCCGCCAACGACACCATCACGGCCCTGCGCGCTTTGCGTGCCAGTCTGGCGCTGCGCAGCGAGCGCGGCGACCGGATTGTTCCTCTTTCCGATTTCTATACCGGCGTCCGCCGCACGGTGATGGAACCGGACGAGATGGTGGTGGATGTGATGTTCGCCCCGCTCACCGCGAACCAGCGTGGTGTGTATCTCAAATTGGGATTGCGGCGCGTCCTGGCGATTGCCGTCACCAACGTTGCCATTGTCTTGACGTTTGACGACGCCCAGAATGTGACCGGCGCGCGCATCGCCCTGGGCAGCGTCGCCCCGACCATCATCCGCGCGTCGGAGGCTGAGGCTGCTTTGAAAGGCGCACCGCTCGACGCCGGGCGCATCGCGGAGGCCGCCCGACGCGCCGCGCAGGCTGCCCGTCCTATTGATGATGTGCGCGGCTCGGCCTGGTTCCGCACCGAGGAGGTAAGCGCGCTTGTTCAGCGTGGCCTGGAGGCCATCCAGATGGATGACACGCGCCTGGGTCTGCCGGACCCTGAGACGATGGTGCGCTTGGGAGGCAAAGCCAAACGTCAGCCCAAACTCTGCGGACCGACCATCGCGCATCATACCAACGGTGACGAACCCATTCAGTGCGTCGTCAACGGTGAGAATGTCTCGGTGCAGGGGGCCAACGGCAAAACGTTGCTGCGTATGTTGCGCGAAGACCTGGGATTGACCGGCGCCAAACCCGGCTGCGAGGAAGGCGAATGTGGCGCCTGTACCATCTGGCTTGACGGTATGGCGACACTCGCCTGTCTCACGCCCGCTCCCCGCGCCCACGGGGCACGGATCACCACCATCGAGGGGTTGAGCAAAGACGGTCAGCTTCACCCTGTACAAGAGGCATTTATCAAAGAGGACGCCGTCCAATGTGGCTACTGCACCCCCGGCTTCGTAATGAGCGCGGCAAAGTTGCTGGAAGAAATCCCCCATCCCACACAGGAACAGATCAAGACTGCCCTCAGTGGCAATCTCTGCCGTTGCACTGGCTACTACAAGATCATCCGTGCTGTCGAAGCCGCGGCAGCTTCGGAGTCGAGAGGGGTCTGAGATGACAACCGTGGTTGCTGTTCCCCGGACACGTTGGAGAGATTTTTAAGTAGCGATGAAGCGCAAAGTCCCCCAAAAAGGCGCGGATGCCATTACCCTGTATACCCGCACATACTATTCACTGCTGCGGACCACCAATGTTGTGCAAATCCGCTCGCTGGAAGAGACCTACATGGGTATGCAATCTTCACTGCATACGGCGTCCGCCAAGCAAAAGCCGGATATGGCGGCTTTCATCTACGGTAGCCTGCGTCTGCCGCGCTGCATCCTGGAGACACGGCTGGTCATCCTCGGCCAAAGCCAGGAGGTCTTCCAGCAACGTGGCTATCCCGACGTGGAATCCTGGCAACCCGTTGCCGCCCAGGCACGCCGACGGCGCATGTTTTTCGACGGTCGGGGGATTCTGGCGGCCTACATTGCCAGCATCTCCGATGTTGATGACCTGGTGCCCATCCTGACGGCCTTCCAGATCGAATGGAATAAGATGCACGATCTGATCGGCTTGCAGGCCGGGCTATCTGAGCGATTGCAAGCCTGGGCTACGAGCGGTGGCGCGCCGGACCCCGCGCTTATGGAGGAAACACGCACCGTTCTACGGCTTTCAGCGAAAGACTGGCAACGTTTGGAGCAAGCGTGGGATGTGGATTTCCCTTGCCTTTTGTATCATATTGCCGCAAGACGGCAGCGCCTTACCATTCGCCTGCTGGCCGGCTCATACATTGCTTATCGGCGGGCCACGCAACAGTGGTGGGATCGTGTCAGGCAATACGTGCCCTTCGATCTCTCCGCGCGTCCCACCTACTTTGTTTCCAGCAACACCCACAGCCTGGTGAACATGCTCACCGGTTTCGCCTTGCGCCACGAAGCGGAATTGCTGGCCTATCTGGAATCAGGAGCCGATCCCGCCTTGTATTACGAAGCGCAGCGCATCCGTCAACATGAAGTGCCGAGCAATTGGGCGAACTTCTTGTATTATACGCTCAGGAAGTATCTCGCTTCACCCGAAGGTCAGACTTTGCGTGAGGCGCGGCGGCAATATGAGATCGAGCACGGCATCATCCGCATCCCCAGCCAGCACACCTTTGATCTGGAAGTTCAGGTTATCGAGCTGGCGCGCCTGAATGTCGCCGACGTTGACCCTCGACTGCGCGATCTCCCGTTGGACGCCCTGGGTCACAGCAACGCTATCATCCTCAACATTGACTATCCCCTGGGTTTTGCGGCTTATCACCTGCTGACGCGGTTGGCGGTCAATGTGGGGGAATTGCGCGGCGCGTATATCATCGGCAAAGCCGCTACCCTCAATGGGCGCATCGGCGATGTGTTGATCCCCAACACCGTCTATGATGAACATTCCCGTAATACCTATTTGTTCAACAATGTCTTCACCGCGCAAGATGTCGCGCCCTATATCGTCTACGGTGATGTGCTGGACAATCAACGTGCCATCAGCGTGCATGGCACCTTTCTCCAGAATCGTCAGTACATGGAGGGCTTTCTGGATGCCGGTTACACAGACGTGGAGATGGAATCCGGGCCATACCTTTCCGCCTTCTATGAATTCGTCCGCCCGCGCCGCTATCCCACCAACGAATTGGTCAACCTCTACACCGTCCCCTTTGAGATCGGCATCTTGCACTATGCCTCCGATACGCCGATGAGCAAAGGCAAAAATCTCGGCGCGCAAAGTATGTCCTATTTCGGGATGGATCCGACCTACGCCAGCACCGTGACTGTGCTGCGGCGGATTTTGCAGTTGGAGATGAGTATCAGGTTGTCTTAGAAGAGCCGTTAGATATAGTGCAATTGTTGAATATCCTGGAACAGGAGATTCCCTATGAAATATAACATCGTCGGTCAATCTGTCCCTCGTATTGACGCCCGTGCGAAAGTGAGCGGTGAAGCGCCGTACCCCGGCGATATTGTGATGGAAGGTATGCTGGCCATGAAGCTGTTGTTCGCCGGCCGACCCCACGCGCGCGTGCTCCACGTGGACACAACGGCGGCGGAAGCGCTGCCGGGCGTGGTCGCCGTGTTCACTTCAAAAGATGTGCCGGTGAACGAGTACGGTCTGCAATACCCGGATCAACCGGTGCTTTGTGGCCCCTGTGCCAAAGAGGGTGCAGACGTTGTGCGTTTCGTCGGTGACCAGGTAGCCGCCGTGGTGGCCGAGACGGAGGAGATTGCCGCGCAAGCCGTGGCGCTGATCAACGTCACATACGAAGACTTGCCCGTCATCTCCGACCCACGCGACGCGCTCAAGCCGGATGCGCCGCGCCTGCATCCGGCCTATCCCGGCATCGCCATTCACCCGGAGCTGGTCTTTGACGGCAATATCGCTTCACGGCATCGCATCAACCGGGGCGATGTGGATGCCGCGCTCGAACAGGCCGATGTGGTCGTCGAAGCGGAATACGAGATTCCCGGCCAGGAACATGCCTACCTGCAACCGGAAGCCGGCCTGGCTTATGTGGACGAAGAGGAGCGCGTCACGGTCATCGTGGCCGGGCAATGGGCGCATGAAGACCGCGCGCAAATCGCCCACGCTCTGGCGCTGCCAGAGGAGCGCGTGCGCGTCATCTACCCGGCAATCGGTGGCGCGTTTGGCGGACGTGAGGATATGTCCGTGCAGATCGTACTGGCGCTGGCGGCATTGAAGCTGCGCCGACCGGTCAAGATCGTGTGGAGCCGCCGCGAATCCATTATCGGACACCACAAACGCCATCGCGCCTTCGCCCGCGCGCGCTGGGCCGCCACTAAAGACGGCGACCTGCTGGCAGCGGAGACGCAGGTGATCGCCGATGCCGGGGCCTATGTCTACACGACCAATAAGGTTATGGGCAATCTGTTGTTGACCTGTAACGGCCCATATCGGATTCCTAACGTCAAGACTGAGGTGCTCGGCGTCTACACCAATAATATCCCCGGCGGCGCCTTTCGGGGATTCGGTGCGCCGCAGGGCAACTTCATCGCCGAATCGCAGATGAACAAGCTGGCCGAGGTCTTGCACATGGACCCGGTGGAACTGCGGCTGCGCAACCTCATCGGCCCCGGCGACCCCATGCCCTGGGGCAGGCCGCTTCCCGATGATGCCCGGGGTTTGAAACAAGCCTTGATTGCGGCGGCCAAGGCGCTGGGTTGGGAAAAAACCGACGCCGGCTGGCGCGCGCCGACCACAGAAGCCGGGCACGGTGTGGGTATTGCGCTGGGCTTCAAGAACATCGGCTACTCCTTTGGCTATCAGGAGAACGCCTGGGCGGCTATTGAGTTGCGCGGGGATACCGATATTGACGAAGCCATTGTCTATGCGGCCAGCTCTGATGTGGGGCAGGGTACCCGTACCGTCATCTGCCAGATGGCGGCGGAAGCTCTCTCGCTCCCCTTCGACAAAGTACGTCTCGAAGCGGCGGACACGGCCATTACCGGCAGCGCCGGCTCGTGCTCGGCCTCGCGGATGACGTTTATGATCGGCAATGCCGTGCGCGGTGCGGCAGCCGCAGCGTTGGAAAAATGGCGGGATGAGGAGGAACGTCCGGCCAAAGCCGAATACACCTACCTGGCGCCCAAAACTACGCAGATTGATCCATACACCGGTGATGGCGATCCTAACTTTGCTTACGGCTACGTTGCCATTGCTGCCGAGGTCATCGTTGACCTGCGCACCGGCGAATGTACCTATCCACGGATTGCCTGCGCCAACGACGTGGGGCAAGCCATCAACCCGCGCATGCTCGAAGGGCAGATTGAAGGCGGTGTGGTGCAGGCGCTCGGTTGGGCCACAACGGAAAACTTCGTCCAGCGCGATGGCTACCCGCTGACCAACACCCTGAGCACCTACCTCATCCCTACCATCGAGGACATCCCGCAGCGTGTGATCCCGATCATCATCGAGAACGCGGCCCCCAACGGCCCCTGGAGCGCGCGTGGCATGGGCGAAATGCCGTTCCTTGCCGTTGCCGCAGCCGTCCATCACGCGCTGCGCAACGCAACCGGCGTGTGGTACAACCGCTTCCCATTCACCGTGGAGCGGGTGC
The DNA here is from genome assembly GCA_035373625.1 of Anaerolineae bacterium. GTDB lineage: Bacteria > Chloroflexota > Anaerolineae > B4-G1 > SLSP01 > DSWT01. The sequence goes on from DAOSNS010000011.1 coordinate 7,864, forward strand.
TACGGGGATTGCGTGGGAGGAACCTGTGAACCGTTACCGGGATTGGTTCGAACAGGCAAAACGTGACCTGAAGCGTGCTCAACTGGATATCCACACGGAACTGCCACAGGCATTAGCGCATAACCCCTTCATCCAACATGCCTGGGCCGAAAGTCTCCCCTTGCTTCCCGGAGATAGGGATTAGTATCTATTTCCAGTTCCTAATCCCTCACAACGGCAACCGGTGGGCCCATTGCCCGATCAACGGCAGGGCGGCATAGCGTCCTTGCAAAGCGCGCACGATGCCGAGAATCCAGGAGAAGATGCCGGCGACCCAGGCCGCTATCACCAGCGCAAACGCCATAACGCCGATGAGGATGCCCGCGTAAGGAATCCACGCGAGTAGCCAGGTTATCCCATACCAGCCCCCCGCCACCAGCAGCAAGACCAGCAAAAGCCCCACCGACTGTTTGAGATGGAAACGCACCAAAGGCGCGTCTTTTTCGGTAAGAACGGCATACAGCCAGCCGAGGATGAAAATATACGTCGCCGCAGCCGTGAGACGCACTTTACGCGACATTGTTCCCTCCTATGCCTCGTAGATGCAGTTCCGTGGCGAAGTGACATGATACAAAATGTTCTGGCTCGATTTCTACAAGCGTTGGTTCGAGAACGCGACAGCGTTCTTGAGCATAGCGGCAGCGTGGATGAAAAACACAGCCGGCAGGAGGATTGGCCGGACTGGGAACTTCGCCCTCAAGTCTGATGCGGCTGAAGTGAATATCCGGATCGGCCGGTGGAATCGCCGAGACCAACGCCTCGGTATACGGATGCCGGGGGTGATAGAGGACGGCTTCGGTGGTGGACAATTCCACGAGTTTGCCGACGTACATCACCGCAATGCGGTCGGAGATATGCTCGACGACCGAAAGGTCGTGCGCTATGAAGATCATGGTCAACCCCAGGTCCATCTTCAAGCTCTGGAGCAGGTTCAACACCTGGGCCTGGATGGAAACGTCCAACGCCGAGACCGGTTCATCGGCAATGATCAGCCGTGGACTCAGCGACAGAGTGCGGGCAATACCGATGCGTTGACGCTGTCCGCCGGAGAATTCGTGGGGATACCGCTCCATATAATTCGGATCCAGGCCGACGGCTTTCATCAGTTCCGCGACCCGTTCTTCCAGTTCGCGCCCCCGCGCGACGTTGTGAATAACCAACGGCTCACCGATGATCTCTTTGACGGTCCGGCGTGGGTTCAGCGAGCTAAAGGGATCCTGAAAAATCATGCGCATTTCGCGCCGCAGGGGCTTCATCTCCTTTTGGCTGATCGTGGCGATGTTGATCCGTTGGCCGTCCTGGCGCGTGTACCAGATTTCCCCGGCCGTGGGATCGTACAGCCGCAGGATGGTGCGGCCGGCGGTCGTTTTTCCACAGCCACTCTCGCCTACCAACCCCAGCACTTCCTCCTCACGTACAAAAAAGCTCAAGCCGTCTACGGCCTTGACATAACCTTTCTCGCGCCGGAAAGTCCCGCGACGGATGGGAAAGTATTGTTTGAGGTCCTTGACTTCAAGGAGTATCTTTTTTGGCTCGGTCATAAGTCTACTCTCGCTTCGGCTTAAGTGATCGTATAGGGGTCGGCGGCATCGCGCAGGCCGTCGCCGAGGAAATTGAAGCCCAACACCGCCAGGAGAATGAACAACACCGGCGCGATAATCCATTGATTGAACCCCAGCGTCTGGATAGTCTGGGCTTCGCGCATCATCACCCCCCAACTGACCAGTGGTTCCTGAATACCGATGCCCAGGAAACTGAGGAAGCTCTCGGCCAGGATAATCGAAGGAATGGTCAACGTGAGGACGACAATGGTATGGCTGAGAGTATTCGGATAGAGATGGTAGAAGATGATGCGCATATCGCTGGCGCCCATCTCCCGCGCGGCCAATACGAAATCGGTTTCGCGCATGGCCATGACCTTGCCACGGATCTCGCGCGCCAGCAATGTCCAGCTCAGCAAGGCAAAAATGGTGGACATGGCGATGAAAACTGCCATCTGATCCCACGTCGAGGGGATGACGGCGGCCAGCGCCATCCACAAGGGCAGTTGCGGGAAGGACTGAACGAACTCGACAAAACGTTGCAGATAATTGTCAAAACGGCCTCCGTAGTAACCGGAGACCACACCCAGCACGGACCCCACGGCGACGCTGATGAACGTGCCGAACAACGACATCGCCAGCGAAATCCGCCCCGCCAGGCACATCCGCCCGAAAATGTCGCGCCCGAATTTGTCTGTACCCAGGATGTAAATCGTCCCGGGTTCGGCGACCCCGTAGAGGTGCAACCGTGTGGGGAACAGCCCCAGCCATTTGTACTCCCATCCCTGGACGAAGAAATTCACAAAATAAAGAGTGCCGGTATCCTCCACCCAATGCATATACATATTTTCGTCCACGACCTGTTTCCATTGGTACACGAAGGGCCGTCCATAGAACGTGCCGTTGACGTCCGTAAAGTGAATGCGGCTGGGGGGGGTATAACCACTGCGCATATTGAGCTTGACCGGATCGTAGGGCGAAAAAAAGCTGGAAAAGATGGCCAGGACGGCCAGCGCCAGCACAATCAGCCCTCCGGCAATGGCAACCCGGCTCTTGCGGAACTTGCGCCACACCAGATTGAAATAGCTCTCGTGTTCTTCGAGTTGAATCTGCCGTTGCTCTCTCAGTGATGTCTGTTCTGTCATAAGACGCCTCATTGTCCAAGCCGAATTCGTGGATCGAGCACCGACAACATAATGTCGGCAATCAAGTTGCCGACGACCAACAGTACACTGTAGATAAACAGGAAGCCCCCGGAAACATAAATGTCCTGATTGACCAAAGAACTATAAAACATCGGAGCCAACGAGGGCATGTTCAACACAATGGCTGCTTCCAGCTCACCCTGAAGCATATACGGCAGGACCGTTCCCTGATACATAATGATAGGATGCAGGGCATTCGGGACGGCGTGTTTGTAGATGACGAGGGATTCCCGCACCCCCTTGGACCGCGCCGTGGTCACATACTGTGAGTTCAAAACATCCAACAGATTGGCGCGCATCACGCGCATATTGCGCGCTACGCCCCCGAAGCCGGCAATGGCGATCACCGGCCAGGAGTATTTGAGGATGTCCAGGAATTTCTCCCAGCTCATCGGCGCGAAAGCGTATTGTGGAGAAACAAAACGGTTCACATACGGATACTTCACCTGGATCACCAGATAATAAACGATCACAATGGCCAAGAAGAAACGCGGTGCCGCTGTGCCGATAAAGGCGAATACGGTGGCAAACGTGTCGCCCAGACTGTACTTGTGCGTGGCCGAATAAATGCCGATGACGATACCCACCAGCGTTGAGATCGAGTGCGCCGCCAAAGCCAGAAATAAAGTGCGCGGCAGCCGTTCCGCGATGAGCTGCGCCACGTCCTGTTTATAGGCAAAAGAATAGCCAAACTTGCCTTCGGTGACAATGCCTTTGATCCACCGGAGATACTGGATCGGAACCGGTTGATCCAGCCCGTAAATCTTACGATACTCGTTCGCGGCTTTTTCGGCTTCCTGAGGGGACATATTCGCCTGGTTAATCAGGTACTGCTGGTAAGCCGTAGCGAAGTCCCCCGGCGGCAACTGGATGATGGCAAACGCCACCATGCTGATTCCCAACAGCAAGGGAATCGAGATCAGAAAACGTCGCAAGATATACTCTAACATAGCGGCTCCATCCTCAGATGAACGCAGAACGGGGAGGGAGAGGTTCTCTCCCTCCCCGCCGAACGGTTATTGCGAGAAATCTGGATAGGGGAAATCCACACCGGGCAGCTTGCCGGGATAGATTTCCTTCTGTCCCAAGAGGGTTTGCTCCGCCGGGGCCAGCCAGATTTGCTCGGGCAGGAAGTTGTTGAAATCCCACTGGTAGAGGAAGGGCGGCGTGCCGATGGGCACATTCTTGAAGTATTTGTTCAACATCAGGCCATACCGTCCCACCACCAGCCCGATCGAGTAGACGTTCTCGGTGTGGAGCTTGTTATACTCATACATCAGCTCTTTCTGCTTGGCAAAATCGGTTTCCAGGCAGAAGGCATTGGAAATCTCGACCATGCGCTTCTCGAAATCGGCGTATTCTTCGGGTTTTTCCCCTTCACGGTGCCAGCCGAACTCCTTCGTCACCGGCGCGAAGTCCTTGCAGCGCACGTTGGGGGTCGCCCACACCTGACCGGGACGGCTGATGCGCATTTCCCACGTGCCGTTCGTCGTCGCCTCGTTCATGGCGATGTTGGTGAGGATGCGGAAATTGACCTTGATGCCGATGTCCTGGAACAGCAGCACCAGCGCCGGCCCCATCGTGGCACCGGCAGAGATGTCTTCCCACGTGGTCATCGCAATTTCAACGTTCTTGCCCGCCATCGGGCCGCTGGTCCAGTTGAGGATGCCGTCTTTGTCGGTGTCTTCCAGCCCCATCTCCTTGAGCAGGGCGCGTGAGGTGTCCGGCGAGAAGGGATAGTACACGACGGAGGTGCGGTCAAAGTACTGAGAACCGGGGAACAGACCGCCGGGCCAGGGACGGAAGAAGGGACCGTTGGTAAGCGAACGCGCCAACCCCTCACGGTCAATCGCCTGGGTCAAGGCGCGCCTGAAGCGCACATCGCGGAGCAGGTCCCGCACGGCCGCATCGTGATCGTTCTGCACGCCGGTATACTTCGCCTGGTTAAGCTCCAGGCTGAAGCCCAAAGTTTCAGGCCCCCATTCCACGCGGAAGGGTGCATTGGGATTGGAAGCCTGCTTGACCGTTTCGTCGAAAGTTTCGGGGTTCTCCACATTGGCATGGTCAGCCGTGCCGGCGATGGTGTTCAATGTGCGGGTGGTCCCCGTCTTGGAATAGGTCCACTGCATTTCGTCGAGATAGGGCAGTTGGCAACCGTTGGAATCCACCTTCCAGTAGTAGGGGTTGCGGCGCATTACCATGAACTCGTCGGTCTTGTATTCCACCGGCACCCAGGGGCCCATCGTGACGATCGGCAGTTTGTTCGGCGGGAGCGAATCCCGATAGCTTTGATAGTCCTTGCCACCGTATTTGGGATGGAGGGGCTTGAGAATGTGGGCCGGACCGGGGGAGAAGATCAGGTTCGTCATATTGTACAGTTGCGAGACCGGCTTGGGAACGGGGAATGTCCAGAGGAGGGTGTATTTGTCAAGGGCTTCCAGTTTGATCGGCTTCCCCTCGATTTCCCAGAAGCTGGCCTGCGTCCACGAGTTGACGTTCGGGTCCAGGATGTTGTCTTCCCACAAGAACATGATGTCTTCGGTGGTGAACTCCACCCCATCGGACCATTTGGCCCCTTCGATCAGGTGCATGGTCAATTGATAACCATCGTCGGACCATTCCCAGCCTTTAGCCAGTTGTGGCAGCGGGCTGACGTCTTTGGTCAGGAACATCGCGCCGGTTTGGACCGGCTCTTCCTGCACCACAGCTTCGATACCGAACCAGCCCTGGCTCACGCCGGCTGCCCAGTTCCAGCCTTCCGTCGGGGCGGCCCAAACTCCCCGCCACACACCGCCGTATTGACCGATGCCATCGGACATAAAGCTTTCTTTCCACACGAAGGGTTCTTTGGGCAGGCGTTCTTCGATAGGCGGCAGTTCACCGCGCTTGACTTTCTCTGTCACCCAGGCCGGTTCACAATACTTATCGAATTTCTTGAACTCGATCATCTCATCCACGTCGAAAGTCTTGGGTTCGCGGCTGCCGCTCATCAACGCGGGTTCGGGATAAGGGATCGCGCCGGCCAGCACATACTTCTCCACTTCGACGGTCTTGACGACCTCTTTGGTGACCTCAACGGTCTTGACGACCTCGACTTCTTTGGAAACCTCCACAGTCTTGACGACCTCTACGGTCTTGACTACCTCAACCGTTTGGGGGCCGCCGCAGGCAGATAACAAGGTCGCCATGATTACCAGCATTGACATGGTAACAAACAGGGACTTCTTCATAGATTGACTCCTCTCGAAAGCTAATGTGAATATATTGTTTGTCTTACAAAGCAATTGTTGAAATCTATATATGTTTGAAAATCCGGTTCACCTCCTTAAAATAGTGATTGGTGATTAGGGATTGAATACTGTCCAATTCCTAATCCCAGGTTCCTGGTTCCTGGCCTTTAGTCCACAAACGGATAATCTCATGCTGCGGTAACGGGTTCATCAAAGAGCCAACAGGCAACAAAGTGCTGTGGGGCAACCTCGCGCCACAACGGCAATTGCTGGGTACACACCGGCAACACGCGCGGACACCGGGGCGCAAAGGGACAGCCCGGAATCTCCTCGATCGGTGAAGGCACCATCCCTTCGATGGGCACGAGCACCTTCTTACCTTTGCGACCCAACACCGGCACCGAGTTCAGCAAACCAACCGTATACGGGTGCAGCGGATCGTGAAACAGTTCCCGCACCGGCGCATGCTCCACCAACCGCCCCAGATACATCACGCCCACCTCATCGGCCATCTGAGAGACAACGCCCAGGTTGTGGGTAATCATCAGGATGGAGGAATCAAAATCGCGCTGAAGCTCCCGCATCAGGTCCAGGATTTGTGCTTGCACGGTCACATCCAGCGCCGTGGTGGGTTCATCGGCAATTAGAATGGAAGGGTTGCACGATAACGCCAGGGCAATCATGGCCCGTTGCCGCATCCCACCGCTCAGTTGGTGGGGATACTCGCGCAGACGCTGCTTGGGATCGGCGATCTGCACTTTCACCAACATCTCCAGCGCGCGCTCCAGCGCCTCTTTGTGATTGACATGCTGGTGCAGGCGCACCGATTCGGCGATCTGCTCGCCGATCGTGTAAAGAGGATTCAGCGAGGTCATCGGCTCCTGAAAAACCATGGCGATCTCCGCGCCACGGATACTGCGCATCTCCGCACCGCGCGGATTGAGGCGAGTGAGATCAATGTAATCCTCCCGACCTTTTTTGCGCAAATAGATGTGACCTGCGACAATCTTCCCTGGCGGACTCTGAATCAGGCGCATCACCGACATGGCGGTAATGCTTTTTCCGCAGCCACTCTCACCCACCAGACCGAGAGTCCGCTTACGGCGCAATTGCAGATTCACGCCATCAACGGCCCGGACCGTGCCCTTTTCCAGGAAGAAATAGGTCTTGAGGTCCTCGATTTTAAGAATTATCGGAGAATCTTGAATGTCGGTCATGTTCGGTTTCTTATGGTCATTAAGTCAGGTTCATGAAAGGTCTGTACCGGCAGCAAGCTCCCGGCTACCGGTCACTGCTGCCGGACGTTTACCGATAATTCGTCGTAACACCTGATGCAATGCTGTGGGCAAGACGGGCTTAACCAGAAATGCCGCTACGCCCAGTGCCATGCCCTTGCGGCGTTCGTCGGAGGTGCTGCATAAAATCACGGGGGGGCTTTCGGCTACGGCGGTCTGGCTAAGCGTTGCCAACAGTTCCCATCCTTTTCCGCCACCCAGGGCCGGCTCCAACACCACAGCGCGTACTCCTGCCATCTGCGCCATCGCTAACGCTTCGGTGACATCGAGGGTCGCCAGTACCTCATATTCGCTGCTCAACTCTCGTCGGTAGAGTTCCAGTGTTGGGAGGTCGTTTTCGATGATGACAATCCGTGGCTTAGCCTCTACGCTCATTCCGTCCAACCTGTTGGCTATGCTTTGCTCCCCATATCCTACAGTTTATCCAAAAATAAGCTGCCTGTCTTTAACAAAAGCATCGGCAGGTTGGACAAAACTATCAAAATCTACTTTTAACGGGATAAAGTGGACGAGGTGAGGTCGCCGGTTTTGCCGGCACGATACTCAGCAGGGGAGACGCCAAGCTGTTTGCGAAAAACGCGACTGAAATAAGCCGAATCTTCAAAGCCGACCTGGGCCGCAATGGCTGTGATAGATTCTGTCGTTGTGCGCAAACGTATCCCGGCCTGATAGACCCGTACCCGATTGAGAAATTGCCAGGGCGACAGGCCGACTTCATGTTTGAAGATGCGGCTCAGATAATTCTCACTGACCCCGACCGCGCGGCAGATATCGGCGCGCGTGAGGCGCTCGGTGTAATTCTGAAGCAAATAGGCCAGGGCGTGTTTCACCACCGCACTGGTCGGTTGTGGCAATGCCGGCGTCCCTGCACAGGTCGCTTGCAGCACCGCCTTGATCTCGGTGTCATCGAGGATATGTTTGGCCTGAAAAGTCACGCTTGCGTAATCCAGCCGTTGCACATCCTCGAACGTGAGCATCTTACCGCTGATGACGATCACCGGTGTATGGCGGGTCAGGGCGCAGGTGCGAAGTCGCTTCAACACCTCAAAGCCATCTACTTCGGGCATGAGCAAATCCAGCAACACCAGACGCGGCGCCTGATCCGCAGTTTTGACTTGCTCCAGGCGCTCCAGCGCCTGGGAACCGTTCTCAACAGGCACGATTTCCAGACCCGGCAATGCCGCAGCCACCAAATGGTGATACAACTTGCGTGCTTCTGGATCATCATCAATCACCCACACACTTCCATCCATGCCGGGCATGCGCATCGCATCGAGCATCTCACCAAGCGTGCGCGCGCATAACGGTTTAAGCAAGATATTCGTCACACTTCTATTGGCCGGATCGGCGGGCATCACCGAGGATGGAGCCGCGACGGCGTCCGCATCAGGGGGGACTGTCGGGTAGAACAGGATGAAAGGAAGACGGGAGAGCACGGCATGGCGGCGTAAACGCTGGATCAAGCCCCACTCTTGCGGCACACTTCGACCGGTCAGGCTGTCGGCGACATCCCATGCCAGCGCAATCGGGCGGGCCGCCGATGGAAGAGATGGGGATTCATCGTCAGGAGTGAGGCGATAGAGCGTCGCCCCCTGACGCTGCGCCAGCTCACGCAGAGTCGGCGGGAGGACATCGCTGCCGGCGATGTATAACAACAGCCGCAGCGTGTCTTCCGTGGGGGCATCCGTAGCGTGGAAATCCGCGCAAGCCGGTCGCCCGCTGAGGTCGGGCAAAGGCAGGTAAACGTGGAAGACACTTCCTTGCCCGGGTTTGCTTTCCAAAGACATCAAGCCGCCGTGGAGCGCCACCAGGCGGCGCGTGATGGTGAGTCCCAGACCGATGCCCTCACTACGGCGAGACACGGGATCGGCCGTCACAAATGGCTCGAAGATGCGTTCCTGTTGCTCGATGGGGATACCACAACCCGTGTCTTCAACCCAAAGATGCAGATGGGGCGGCTCGACGGTGGCATGCAGCGCCACGTATCCCTGCGTAGTGAACTTACTGGCATTGCTGAGCAGATTAAGGACAATCTGGCGCAGGCGCACCGGATCGGCTTGAATCAACGGTAGGGACATGGGAAGGTCAAGGCGCCAATGCACTTCAGGCTGGGGGGGCAGGCTGTGGACGAAACTCTCAAAGGCTTCGCGGATCAAGTCGGCCGGCGCGAGCATCTCCGGCACAAGCTCCAGAGCGCCGATCTCGACGCGCGAAAGATCGAGTAAATCATTGATCATCCGCTGCAAGTGAATGCCGCTCTGGGCGATATATTCCAGGTCACGGCGCAACGTGGGGGGCAGCTCTATGTCATAAAGATTGGGAATGCGCAGCGCGCTTTCACAATAGCCCAGGATGATGTTCAACGGAGCGCGCAGCTCGTGGCTTACATTAGCCAGCAAGCGCGTTTTTAACTGATCGGCAGCTTCGGCATGGGCGCGCTGCTGTATGGCTTCTTCGTAAAGTTCGGCGTTGCGCAGGGCCACCCCCAACTGGTCGGCCAGGGCTTGTAACCCGATCAAATCCTGGCGTAAATGGCCCATAGGGTGGCGGCTGTGTAGATCAAGCACCCCTAAAATATCCTTGCCGAAACGCACCGGCAAGACAACCCTGGAGCGCGTTTCAGGCCACTCCGGGTCTGGGGCAAAGCGGCGCGTGAAGCGCGTATCGGGGATGAAAACAGGCTCTCGACGTTGCAATACCTCGTGGAGCAACCCTTGCGGTGCGATGACCGTCTCTCTGAAATCAGCCTTGTCCTCTCCGGACAAGGCCACAAGCACCTGTTCTGCTTCTGACCACAGCAACAACCGCACAAAATCGTAGCCATAGTTGGCGCGGAGCAGTTCAGCAGTCTCCTGCGCGATCTTAGAACGCTTCAGCGTCGAACCGACCCGTTGGCTGAGCGCCAGGCTGGTTTCGAGCTGCGTGAGCCGGTTTTGCTCCATACGTCGGTTGACGCCCACCAATCGGGTGGGGATGTCGGCGATTGCAATCAACTTCTCGATGGCGACCTGCGAGACATTTTCTGCCGTGACCAGACGTGGACGATAGCTGAAATGGGAGGGTACAGGTTGACGCAGGGCTGCTTGTAAGGCCAGATGCGCAGCCTGATCGGCGATTTCATGGGGAGGGGTCTCGATGGTAGCGGCCATGCTTCCGTCGAAAATCGCCGCCAGGGCGAGTGGGTCGCCGTTGACGCCGACAATGACGGGCCAGGTCTTGAACAGGCCGAGAGCTTGACCCGCATCGCGGGCCGCCAGAGCGAGCGAATCTGAAAGGCCAAAGATGGCATCCGGAGGCCGCTCAAGGTTACGGAGGGCAGCCTCAACTACCGGATAAACTCGTTCGTAGGTCCAATAGGCGGGACAGTGCAAGGTTGAAAGTCCAGGGTACTGCTGGAGAGCGGCGTAATAGCCGTTCAGACGACTATGACCATTGTCAAGGCCGGCATCACCGGCATCAAGGAATGCGCTGACGCATAATGTAACTCCCTGTCCGCCCAATGCTTTAGCGATGAAATTGCCGGCCATCCACCCACACTCATACAGGCCATGGAGAGAAGTCAGCAGGGGATGTTGGATAGAGGTCTCGGACAACAGAACAATCGGCAGTCCACTACCGAGAAGCTGACCGATGATGATTTGGGTCAGACCGTTGCTGATCAAAGCATCGAGATCTTGGGCCAGGATCTCTTCTGTGATGCTGGTTTGGTCCATCTTAAGGATGTCTTGGAAGGAAGTGCCAAACTCGATGGGTACCCACTGGGTGCCCAACCGCTGCATTTGTTGGAAGAGGGACTCATGAACCTGGACCCAAAACGGATCCCCCGGCGAGACTTGAATCCCGATCCGTAGATGCGAAAGCTGGGATGTACAGCCATTGGTCCTGTTCATGATTTTCCCCGGCGTTTTCTGTCTGGCAACTGTACTAACCGCACGCGATAAAAGTCGTCGCTTCGATGGGAACGCCAGTTCCCCGTTATGTGGAACGCCAGTTCCCCGCTCTATCCTGCTTCGAGGGGAACGCCAGTTCCCCGCCATATCCCTTTCGCTTCGAGGGGAACGCCAGTTCCCCGTTGTGGGAACGCCATTCCCCGTTAATCCCTTTCGCTTCGAGGGGAACGTCAGTTCCCCGCCATATCCCTTTCGCTTCGAGGGGAACGTCAGTTCCCCGTTGTGGAAACGCCATTCCCCGTTAATCCCTTTTGCTTCGAGGGGAACGTCAGTTCCCCGTTATGTGGAAGCCAGTTCCCCGTTGTGGAAACGTCAGTTCCCCGTTGTTGTGGAACGCCAGTTCCCCGCTATATCCCTTTGTGTGTTGCGCACCGGGCAAGAATGAGTATACTTAAATCAGTTAAACGTCAATCAGGTGGAGTCAGCTATAGATTTCAAATCTCGTTTTGGCATCTACGGCGGTTCCTTCGATCCGCCGCACTATGGGCACCTGGCGCTGGCAGAAACGGCGCGCGTGCAATTACACCTCGACAGTGTACTCTTTGTTCCGGCAGGTGAACCGCCCCACAAGCGCGACCGGCTTCTATCACCCGCCGAAGATCGCGCCGCGATGACCGCCGCCGCCATCGCCGATAACCCTGCCTTTATGCTCTCCCGCGTGGACCTCGACCGGCCTGGCCCACATTATACCGTGGATATGCTGGCACAGCTGCGTGTGCAATACCCGGATACCGACACCTGGTTCCTGTTGCTGGGTGAGGATTCACTGCATGACCTGCCCACGTGGTACAACCCGCAGGGCATCCTCGAACAGGCGTATCTGGCGGTTATGCCGCGCCTGAGCAAACGGGCAGATCTGGCAGAGCTTACGGCAATCCTGCCCGCCCTGGCCGAAAAACTGACCTGGCTGGACATCCCGCCGATCAACTTCTCCTCCACCGACCTGCGTCGCCGTGTCCGCGAAGGTCTCCCGTTGCGTTACCTCGTCCCTCCCGCCGTCGAAACCTACATCCACATCCACGGGTTATACCGGTGAATGGGGAATTGAGGATGGAGAATGGAGACCGGAGAATCAGTGGATGTTCCCCTACTCCCCACCCCGTACTCCTTACCTATTTCTCATTCCCCGTCTTTGTGGTACATTTGAGAAAATCTGCGGCGACCAGCGCATCCATACTTTTGCAATTCGCCGATTTGCTGATTCGCCGATTCTTAGATTCACACTGCGAGGGAGATCGAACAAAATGCGCCGTTTTTGGCTCTTGCTGTTACTTGTGACACTGCTGAGCGGTTGTTCGGAAGTGGAAGACTTGCTCGGCCTGGTCGTCCAACCAAAGGAAGAAGCAACCTTACCATCGGCGTACATCGCCCCCACGCCGGAAGCGACATTTCCGGCCGAGATGACCACGATGGCGCGCATCCTTGCGCGCGGGGAGATGGTGGTGGGCGTACGCTACGATTTGGAGCCGTTCTCCTACATCACCGCCAACAGCGAACTGGCCGGCCTGGAGATTGACCTGGCCCATGAGTTGGCCCGTCGGTGGCTTGGCAATCCCGACGCGGTGCGATTCCGTCAGGTGCGCTCCGATTCTGCCTTGCAACATCTCGCCAACGGTACGGTGGATATTGTTCTGGCGGGCGTCATCCACATGCAGGAACTGGAGGCGCAGGCAGACTTCAGCCCGGCGTATTTCATGGATGGCATCGCTTACCTGACCTTCCCCGATGTCGGTATTCAGGACCTTGCCGGATTGCAAAACCGCAAGATCGGTGTGGTGTCATGGACCGGCAGCCGCGCCGCCATCGCTGCGACCCTGCCAGTCTCGCCGACTTTCGTGGCCTACGACAACTTCTTCGACGCCATCGAGGCCCTGCGCACCCGTCAGATTGATGTCTACGGCGATATGCGCCACCGTCTGGAACGCGCCCGACGCCTGGTCACCGGCTCGGTAGTGGCCCTGCAAACGACATCCGAACCGGTGGCCCTGGCTTACCGGCAGAATGACCCCTTTTTCGCTAACCTCGTGACGTTCACATTCCAGGACATGACCGCCGATGGCACACTCGACGCCCTCTACGGTCGCTGGCTGCCGGGCGTTTCACCGCCCCGTCCTAAATTGCTGTCCGGGAGCGCGCCGACACCTGCGCCGGCCGAAACCCCACAACAACTCTCATCGTTGGACGTGCTCGCGCGCATCCGTGGGCGGGGCAAGTTGGCCCTGGGATACTTCGTGGACCGTTGGCCCTACAGCGCCAATCGCGCCGACGGCGTCCCCACGGGCTTCGAGGTACGGCTGGTAGAACGCATCGCCGAACGCTGGTTGGGCAGTCGTCAAGCCATCAACTTCGTCCCCGTGACCGAAGCCGATGGCCTGAAAAAACTCCTGGAGGGAGAAGTGGATATGCTCGTGGGCAACTGGCTGCAAACACGGGAGATCGAGTTACAGGCCGATTTCTCTGTTGAGATTCTGGATGACGGCGTCAGCATCTTCTCCCTGGCCGCCGCACCGGTAAGCGATCTTGCCGCCTTGAACGGTCGTGCGGTCGGTGTCCTGGCCGGCTCAGAGGGCGAACGTGCGTTACCCGGTATAGCCCAGGCCGCCGGTGTCGGCATCTCCACGGTGCGCTACCCGGACGTGGAAACGGCGCTGGCGGGCCTGAACCGGGGCGAAGTTGCCGCGATTGTCTCCGAACGGCGCGCCTGGCTACAAATCCAATTCACACAGCCAGGCTACGTGGTCACCGATCAACGTTACACCCACCGCCCGGTCGCCATCATTCTGCCTCAGGGGGATTCCAATTATCGTGATTTGGTAGACCTGACACTGGCGGCGTTGCAGGCTGACGGTACCTATCAAGAACTATACAGCCTGTGGTTCGATGATCCTGTGCCGACCCTGACGGTCTGGCCTGGGCATCCGGCCGTCCCATTGGTGATTATGCAATAGCCTGTCGGTCCTTGAGTCAATGCTTATTGCTCACTGCAAAAACTTGCCTATAATAGTAAGTAGAATCTATCACGCCCAGGAGAAACCCTTATGATGAATACCGCCTCTGAGGTAGGCGCGGAGCAGGATGTCATGGCGTCACTGTTGGACCAGTATCTGGAAACCAATGAGTGTCGCCGTGGCGATGTGGTCGAAGGCGTCATTGCATCCATCAATGACAAAACGATCCTCATAGACATCGGAGGCAAAGCGGACGCCATTGTTCACCCTCGAGAAGTCGAGAAAATGATGCCCAGAGAATTAAGCGCCCTCAAGCCGGGTCAGGGCGTAAGTGTCTACATCCTCGATCAAGGCGAAGATGATGGCACAATGGTGGTATCCCTGGCCCGTGCGGCGCAACAGAACGACTGGGATCGTGCGCGCAAGCTGTTGCGAACCGAAGAAGTCGTCCCTCTCCCCGTTGTAGATACCAACAAAGGCGGTGTAATCGTGCGCCTGGGCCGCCTGAGGGGGTTTGTGCCCGGTTCGCAATTGCTGCCCTGGCATTCTCAGCGCAGTGATTCCGAATCGGAAGACCGCTGGGAGCCGTTGCTGGGGGAGACGCTGATGTTGCGTGTGATCGAGGTCACCCCGGAGCGCAACCGGCTCATCCTTTCCGAGCGCCACGCCGCCGATAGTAAAGCCGCCAAGCGCAGAATTCTGGAAAAGCTGAAGGTCGGCTCGGTTGCGCGGGGCACGGTCAGCAATGTCGTCCCCTTCGGCGCGTTTGTGAACGTCAACGGTGTGGACGGCTTGCTGCACATCTCGGAGCTTTCCTGGAAGCGCGTCGTCAGGCCACAGGAATATGTCCAGGTAGGCCAGGAGATTGACGTTTACATTCTCGATGTGGATCTGGAGCAAGAGCGGCTGGGGTTGAGCCTGAAACGTCTCACCCCCGATCCCTGGGAAAGCGTGGGCGATACCTACCAGGAAGGGCAATTGGTTGAAGCAACGATCGTGAATTTGACCTCATTTGGGGCGTTTGCGGCGTTGGTTGATAAACCCGAAATCGAAGGGTTGATTCATATCTCAGAGCTGGCCGACCATCAAGTCACGCGCCCCCAAGAGGTCGTCAAACTTGGTGAGCAGTACATGTTGAAGATCATCTCCTTGCAACCAGAAGAACGCCGCATCGCCTTCAGCCTGAAGCGGGCGCAGCCTGAGAGCGCGCCGCAACCAGCGGAGACAGAAAGTTCAGACGCGATTGCCATTGAAACCGGGCAAGAAACCGCTTGACTTCGCCCATCACATCGTAGAGGCTTTGCTGTGTGGTGTTCGGCAAGCCAGACAGCAAAGATATAGAAAGGTCCCGGTCACTTTGCCGGGGCTTTTTTGTGAGGGAATGTCTGTTGTTCTGAGCTGAAGGGCCATGAACGAGACCCCGCTCTACCAGATTGCATGTCCCAATTGTCATGCATCGCTCGACCTGCACCGAAAAAGTGCCGACGGTACTTATGTGCACTGCGAGGCATGTGGCAGTGAGTTCATGCTCAAAGGCCACCTGTGTCCCTATTGCGGGACTTACCACGAGCAAGAAGTAGGGTTTTGCCATCAGTGCGGCGCCGGCCTGATGCGACGCTGCCCAAAATGTGATACCGTCAACTGGATCGGCAACGAGTATTGTACGCACTGCGGCACGTCCCTCGACATCCTTGAACTCATTGTGCAGCGCTATATCCAAGACGTAGAAGACCACCTCTATGTGCGGATGGATGAGGCGGAGCGGCTCAAAGCCGAAGAAATGGCGGCTTCGCAGGCGCGCATGGAGCGCATGTTGGCCGAGGAACGCGAATTTCAGGCGGCCATCCATCAGCGGCTGCTGGAACAAAAACTCCAGGAGCAGAAAATTCTTAAGATTGCCCTGAGCGTGGCCGCCGTCTTGTTTGTCGTGTTCGTCATTGTTGCGTTGCTGATGTCGTAACTTCAGGCCCCGATTTAAGGAGGAAATTGCCGTGTTCAAAGAAGCCGAACTGGTACGTACCTTGAAGGATCAAACCGTGCAGTGCCGTGTGTGCGAGCATTACTGCACGCTGCACCCCGGCGAATGGGGCAAGTGCGGGGTGCGCGTCAACCGGGATGGGAAAATCTACTCGGCCGTCTACGGCAACGCCGTGGCGGCGCACGTGGATCCCATCGAAAAGAAACCCCTGTTTCACTTCCTCCCCGGCAGTAAAGCCTTTTCCATCGGCACGTATGGCTGCAACATGCGCTGCCGCTGGTGCCAGAACTGGCAGATTTCCCAGGTCAGACAGGTGGAGGAAGAACACACACCGCTCAGGGAAGCGCTCTTGCCGGAAGCCATCGTCGAGATCGCCCGTCGCCAACACAGCGAATCCATCGCCTACACTTACAATGAACCGACGGTTTTCTTTGAGTACACCTATGACACCGCCAAACTGGCCCACGAGCACGGCATCAAAAACGTCTACGTTTCCAATGGCTTTATGTCGCCGGAGACACTCGAACGCCTGACGCCGTATCTGGACGCCATCAACGTAGACCTCAAGGGCTTCACGAATATGTTGTATGAGCAGTACTCCGGAGCGCGGCTCGAACCGGTCAAGCGCAACATCGCCACGATGGTCCGCGAGACCAACATCTGGGTGGAGGTCACGACGTTGGTCATCCCCGGTCTCAACGATTCCGATGCGGAGCTGCAAGCCGCGGCGGAGTGGCTGGCTTCGGTGAGCACGGACATCCCCTGGCACCTCAGCGCTTTCCATCCCGACTACCAGATGCTGGATCGTCCATCCACGAGCATCACCACCCTGGAACGCGCCTACGCCATCGGCAAGGCCGCCGGCCTTAAATTCATCTACCTGGGCAACGTACTTGACCCGGAGCGCGAAACCACCTTTTGCCCTGTCTGCGGCGAGACACTCATTCAGCGGTATGGCTACAACGTTCGTCCACGTTGGCCAACGCCGGGCGTGTGTCCAAAATGCAACACTCACCTCCCCGGCGTCTGGCACTAACCATCTCTACTCCCAAATCCCTGATCCATGATTACTCATTTCAAGGAGGTTGACTATGGCTAAGACAATCCGTCCTGCTGCCGTGGCAGGTATGTTTTATCCCGACGCGCCGAACAGCTTACGCAAAGACATCGGCGATTACCTGAACAAAGCCACCCCACCGGCATTGACCAACGTGCGCGCCGTGATTGCGCCGCACGCGGGCTATGTGTATTCCGGGCCGGTAGCGGCCTATGCCTACAAAGTGCTGGCGGCACAGCCGACACCCCCTAAACGCATCTATCTGATGGGGCCATCCCATCGCGTGTGGTTTTCCGGCGTCGCGTTGGCAGATTACACCGCCTTTAACACCCCGCTGGGCAATCACCCGCTCGATGTGGAGAAAATCGAGACGCTGGCGGCATCCGGCGATCCCTTTGCTGTACGCAATGCGCCGCACGCACCGGAGCACTGCCTCGAAGTGCATATCCCCTTCCTGCAAGTCGTTCTGCCCGAAACGCCCGTCATTCCCATACTCTTCGGCGACGTAGACCCGGTGTTCGTTGGCGAGCGGCTGAATGTTATACTGGAACCTGAGGACTTGCTCATCGTCAGTTCTGACCTGAGCCATTATCACGACAACCGCACGGCGCACGCCCTCGATCGGCAGTTTGTGGATGCCGTGCTGGCCGGCGATTTGCACGGCGCGGCGCGTGGCGAAGCCTGCGGACAGGCCCCGGCCATCGCGCTGATGATCATCGCTGCCAAACGCGGTTGGCGTGCGCATTTGCTTGACTATCGCACTTCCGGCGACGTGACCGGCGACACCGGCCACGTGGTCGGCTATGCGGCGATCGCTTATGTGGAGGAAACCCTATGACAACTGCTTTGACCCCTGAAGAACGACAATACTTGTTGGCCCTGGCCCGCGAGACCATTACCGAGGCGACGACCGGGCGCAAACCCGCCGGTGAGCGTCCCCCTGTGCCGCCACGCCTCAAGGAACCCGGCGCGGCTTTCGTGACCTTGCATACGCGGGGCGGCGAGCTGCGTGGCTGCATCGGTTCCCTGGTGGCACACCGTCCCCTCGTCGAAGATGTCCGCGAAAACGCGCTTGCCGCGGCGTTCCGCGATCCGCGTTTCCCGCCGCTGAGCGCTGCGGAGCTGAAAAACATCGTCATTGAAATCTCTGTGCTGACCCAACCGCAGCCCCTGGATTTCGACGGACCGGATGGCCTCATCCGCAAACTGCGCCCCAACGTTGACGGTGTGATCATCGAACATGGCTGGAATCGTGCGACGTTCCTGCCGCAAGTATGGGAACAATTGCCCGTGCCGGAAGAATTCCTGGCTCATCTGTGCTACAAAGCCGGGCTGCCCATCAACGCCTGGCGCTGGCCCGATCTCAAAGTCTCGATTTATCAGGTGGAAGAATTTGCGGAAGAAACGTGAGACCCCAACCGTGCAACCTTCTCTCTGTAACTGCGTAACATAAACATAGCATTACCAAATCCGATAAAAGTTCGAGCACAGAGACGGAGGAAATAATGAACACGGAAAATGAATATGTCAATGTCACACCCGAAGCGCCGCAGGTCGGCCCAAATCCGGCGCCGGTAAGTTACGCACCGCAGCCGCTTTCGCCCGCCGACGAGCGCACTTGGGCCATGCTGGCGCACCTGAGTGTCTTGCTCAACCTTGTCACCGGCTTTCTGGGGGTTGGCGCAGCCCTGTTGATTTATCTGCTCTACAAGGATCGCTCGCGGTATGTGGCGTACCAGTCCATGCAGGCATTCCTCTTCCAGCTGATCTTCTGGGCGGGTGGGGGCGTGTTGATTGGGCTGATGTGGGCCATCGTCGGCGCGCTGTGTGCAATCCTGGTGGGCATCTTGCTCATCCCCATTGCGGTAATTCTGACGCCGGTTTTGCTGGTCTTCCCCATCATCGCGGTTGTCTATGGCATTATCGGCAGCATTGAAACATCCAAGGGCAAGGATTTCCGCTATTGGCTGGTCAGCGAGTGGGCTTTGAGCCTGATGTAGTCACGCTGATGGGGGTCCCCATCCATAACGTGACGACGGCGGAAACACTGGCGCTGGTAGGCCGGTGGATCGCCGAAGGAGGCGCGCATCAAATCGCTACGGTTAATCCCGAATTCCTGATGATGGCGCGCCGCGATGCAAACTTCAGGGCGACCCTGCAAAGGGCCGCCCTGTGTGTTCCTGACGGGATCGGGGTGCTGTGGGCTGCGCGGCTGCGCGGTAAACGGCTGCGTGAGCGGGTGGCCGGCTCCGATCTGGTGCCGTTGCTTTCGGCGGAGGCGGCGCGTCACGGTTGGCGCGTCTTTTATCTGGGTGCCGCGCCCGGCGTGGCGGAAAAAGCTGCGGCCATTCTGGCGGCACGGCATCCAGGGTTGATCGTGGCGGGCTGTTACGCCGGTTCGCCGGCGATCGAAGAAGAAGAGGCCATCATCGCACGGGTGCGTGCTGCGCAAGCCGACCTTCTTTTTGTGGCTTACGGCGCGCCTGGACAGGACGTGTGGCTGGGACGCAATCTGGTGCGCACCGGCGCCGCCGTGGGCATTGGGGTTGGGGGATCGTTCGACTTCATCGCCGGCATCTCACGGCGCGCTCCACGGTGGATACAACGTTTGGGATTGGAGTGGTTTTATCGGCTCGTGCGCGAGCCGTGGCGCTGGCGACGGCAATTGGCGCTTCCGCAGTTCGCGTGGTTGATCCTCACCGGCCGCGACGCGCCACGGGATACATCCGGCATATTCCAGGCGCAGAGCTAGATGGAGATTCTAACCGCAAATCACGCGAATCTCCGCTGATTGTTCGGGAAGATTCGCTCGATCGGCGGTTTATTTTCAAGGTAGCCCACCTTTTACGCGCTTTTGGGATGGACCAAAAAGCGTTTGAGCCAGGAGAAGTGTTTTTTCGGCGGCTCGGGGCAGGCTTTGGTTTCTGATGGTGCTTGTTCCTCTACTTTTTTGCCACAATTGAGCAAAGCACGCTCTGCGGCATAGGCCACATGCCCCACCTGATCCTGTGCCAGCTTCTTCAAGGCTTCCTGCACGGCCGGCGTGTTGCCATCCAATGAACCGAGCGTATGGGCGAGGGCCGCCCGCAGGTAAGCGTTGGAGTCGTTGACCAGGGGCAACAAATGCGGGATCAGTTGCCTGTCGCCGAGCAATCCTAAAGCCTCGAGCGCCGCCGGACGCACCAGCGGACTGGGATCATCGTAGACCATCTTCAACAGGGTGGGGATGGCCGTGGTGTCCCGCAGATTGCCCACCGCAAGCGCCGCCACACGGCGTAGACGCGGGTCCGGCGAGGTCAGGAACTCCCGCACGGCGGGGAGCGCCTCGCGGTACCCAATGCGCCCCAGGCTTTTCAGCGCGGCCAGTTGCAGGTTGACGCTTTTGTCGGCCAGAGACTCCAGCAAGACCGGACCGCCTTCCGTCCCCCCGATTTGCCCGATGGCGCTGGCCGCGAGCGAACGCGCCCCCACGTATCCCCGCACCACATCGGCCAGGATCGGGATCGCTTCACGGGCTTGTAGATCGCCCAGCGCCACGACCAGCGTTTTGACGACCGGCAAATCGCGTTGGTTGGGCGACTCCAGGTATGCCCGCAACATGGCAATCATGGGCGGAACGGCCTCGCGGGCGCGCAAACGCCGCAGCGCGATGAGCACCGTGCGGCGAATTCGCATATCGGGCGTTGCCAGCAGGGGAAGCAACACCGCCCCCATATCGGGGATTTCCAATTTGCCGATAGCATTGATCGCGGCACGCCGCACGTAGAAATTACCGTCGTTCAGCGCGTTGAGAAGTGCCCCCTGGGCTTCTCTGGCCTGCATCTGCCCCAAAGCAATCGCCGCCGCGCGCCGGACAAACGAACAGGGATCGCGCAACGCATCCATCAGGGGAAAAATAGCCGCGCTGTCGCCGATATGCCCCAAAGCCTCTGCACACGCGCTCCGCACATACGTATTGACATCTTCTCGCAGAAGTGTGATAAGATGGGGGACGGCGCAGGTGGCTTTGAGCCTTCCCAGCTCTTGGACCGCTTGCGAACGCTGGCGTGGATTGGGACTTTTAAGGTTATCAATACAACGTTGTTCTAAATGATCAAAATCATGATCGCTCAATGGACTCACCTTTTTCTTTTATAATGGGCCGGGTTCTTTAGCCAGGCGAATTCAGTATAACACAATGGAAGAAAAAGAGCAATATCTGCGGGAACTAATCGTAACAAATCGGCGTCTAAGGTATGGCAGTTATCGGTAAGGTATGGCAGTTATCGGTAGTTGGCTGAAAATAACTCCCAACGTTCAAAAAGATTCTAAAGGAGGTGTACAGATGAAAAAATCATTGCTGACAACTCTTTTTGTCGTGTTGACCATCCTGGCAAGTGCCTTCGGACCACACGCGGTACTGAGCGCCGGCGAGTGGTACGCCGAATACTACAACAATGTCGCCCTTTCCGGCAGTCCGTCCCTTGTCCGTTACGAAACCGGCCTGCATTTCGAATGGGGCACCGGCAGCCCCGGCGCGGGCATCCCCGCCGATAACTTCTCGGCGCGCTTCACCCACGATGAGTGGTTTGAAGGCGGCACATACCGCTTCTCGTACCGTTCGGACGATGGGTTGCGCTTGTGGATTGACGATCAGCTCATCATTGACGACTGGCGCGATCGTGAAGCCACCTGGAGCCTTGTGGATCATTATGTCGCCCCGGGAAGCCATCGCGTGCGCGTGGAGTATTATGAGCGCGGTGGCAATGCGGCGCTCCAGATCGCCTGGGAAAAGGTCAGCGGCGGCGCGGCATGGCGTGCGGATTACTTCGACAACCGGACGCTTTCCGGCAGTGCTGTGCTGACCCGTTACGATACCGCGATTGATTTCGATTGGGGTGGCGGCAGTCCCGACGCGAAGGTACCGGCGGATAACTTCTCGGTGCGCTGGACGCGCACGCTGGGTTTTGAGAGCGGGACGTACCGCTTCTACGCCAGTTGTGATGACGGGGTGCGCATCTACGTGGATGGGCGCAAAGTCGTGGACTACTGGCAGAACCAGAAGCTGCCGAACACACGCTATGGGGATATAGCTCTCGGCGCGGGCCAGCATACCATCACCGTTGAACATTATGAGGAAGGCGGAGAGGCCAGCGCGCACGTCTGGTGGAACCGTTTGGACGCGCCCAAAGGCTGGGAGGGGCGCTACTTCGACAACCGCGAGCTGCGTGGCGGCCCGGCGATGATCCGCGACGACGCCGAAATCAACTTCGATTGGGGACAGGGCGCGCCTGCCAACTGGATGCCCAGCGACAACTTCTCGGTGCAGTGGATTCGCACCTTCAACTTTACGCCTGGACTCTATCGCTTCAACGTCCGCTCCGACGATGGCATGCGTCTGTGGATTGATGACACCTACCTGCACATGAACTACTGGCAAAACCAGGATAACGTCTGGCGTTATCAGGACTGGCATTACCTGGAGGGAACGCACACCTTGCGCCTGGAATACTTCGAGAGCACCGGCAATGCCCGCATCCAATTCTGGTGGGATTATGCCGCTACCATCGCCGCCGCACAGGCCATGCCGCCTTCGCCGAACTACGGCTTCCCCAAGGCCACAACGCCGACTACCCCGGCGACGCCTGCGCCTTCAAAGCCGGCGCAACCCGCCACGCCGCCGCCCGGCCCCTGGCAAGGCGAGTACTTCAACAGCCGCGACTTGACTCAAACCCCCGTGCTGGTGCGCACCGACGCCGCCGTTGACTTCGACTGGGGATGGGAATCGCCCGCCCCCGAAATCCCGGCGAACAATTTCGCCGTGCGCTGGGCGGGCAAGTTCACTTTCGAGGCCGGACGCTATCGTTTCACCACGATCACCGATGACGGTGTGCGCGTCTATGTGGATGACCGCCTGGTCCTCGATAGCTGGCGTCCTATGCGCGGGACGCGCTATGCGACGGTTAACCTCACCGCCGGCGAGCACAGCGTGCGCGTCGAATACTTCGAGGCGACACAGGCTGCCAGAGCTTACGTGACGTGGAAAAAGCTATGAGCCATCCACAACAACGCCTTGTGCTCCTGCTGTTGCTTATCTCCCTGACGGCATGCACAGTGCCGGCCAGAAAACTATCGCCACAGGCCGCGCCGACGACGGAACCCGTTCCCGCGTCGGCGACGGCCACAGCCACGCCGACTGCCCGTCCAACGGCAACGCTCACGCCAACGCTGCCCGCGCCGACCTTCACGCCATCTCCCACGCCGACCCAGACGCCACGCGATGCCGTCGTGGCCCAGCTTATCCCCTCTGTTCCGGCGACGTCGCCGTCTCCAAACTGGACGCCGACCCGTCCCCCGGCCTTCGACGCGGAGAAAGACACGCAGGCGGATTGGGTGCGAGAGTACATCCAACTGGTCACCACCATGCTCAACGCCACGGGTGATGTAGATGCGGTGCTGGATCAATTGATCGCCTGGATGCCGGCCGACAGTGCCTACGAGGGGCCGCGTCCGCCCAACGCCTGGTTCGCCGTCCACGACCTGAACGCCGACGGTGAAGATGAATGGCTCATCAGCGTCCCCGCGCGTGACCTGGGGTGCTGGCTTACATTTTGCCCCGGCTACCTGCTGCTCTTTCACAAGCGCGCCGGCCTGTTTACCCCGGCCTCCGTCATTATCGTGGATGAAAACGTGTGGGAGGTTTCCAACCCGAAATTGTTGATGGTGGAGGATGTCAACGCTGATGGACGCCGCGAAGTGGTGATCGAACAAAGTCAGTGTGGCGCGCACACCTGTTTCACCTCATTGCTCATCGGGCGATGGGACGGGCAACGCTGGCAGAACCTGGCCACCGACCCTATCGAGCAAGCCTACACAGCGTACACCTTTGCGGACGATGACGGCGACGGCGTCTTGGAGGTGGTGATGCGCGGGGGGATGTACGGCTCGGTGGGTGCGGGGCTGCAACGTCCCCGCACCCTGCGCTTTGATTGGCAGGATGGCGCGTATCGCCGCGTCGCGGATACGCCCGACCCCAATTCCCATCCGTACTATCAGATGCTTGACGCCAACACGGCGTTGGCCAATGCCGAATGGGACACAGCATTAGCCCTGGCGCAGGCGGTACTCGACCGTCGTGGCGTCTACAAAGACGAAGAAGGCTGGCTCACGACCGAAGCCTGGGCGCGCATTGTCGGCTATGCTGCGATCGAGGCCATGCTGGTGCACGCACAGCGGGGTGACGTGGAAGCCATGCGGCAGGTGCAGGCCGACTTGCTGGCACGTTCGCCCGGCCTGCCCCAAACCCTTTATGCCGATGCGGCAGCGTATCTGCTGGAGGCTTATGAGGCCACCGGGGATGCCCTGGCGGCATGTATGGCGATGGAGCACTTCGTCGCCGGGCGTGCCACAGAAGCGGCGTTCTTCGAGTGGTACGGCTATGGCACCGAACGTCTGACGTTGGATCGCATCTGCCCGCTGGATCAGGCCACCGAGCCGGGGCCGGAGCTTTGAAAGGTCTACACGTCCAGGTTTTGCACCTCACGAGCGTGGCTCTGGATGAAACGCCGACGAGGTGGGACTTCGCTTCCCATCAGCATGGAGAAGACTTGATCGGCTTCGGCGGCATCCTCGATGGTCACTTGAACCAGGGTGCGTTTAGCGGGGTCCATCGTCGTTTCCCATAGCTGCTGGGGGTTCATTTCGCCCAGACCCTTGTAACGCTGCAATACGACCTTGCGCCCCTCGAAGGCTTTCAAGACCTGTTCAAGATCGCTGTCGCTGTAGGCGTATTGCTCATCCTTGCCCGATTTGACGAGGTACAGCGGCGGTTGAGCGATATACAAGTGCCCGTTCTCGATGAGCGGCTGCATATAGCGGAAGAAGAAGGTCAGCAGCAATGTGGTGATGTGCGCACCGTCTACGTCGGCATCTGTGTTGTGGGCACACAAACCACCTCGCCCGCAGATAAAGGTTTCATCCCCTTCGACCGAGAAGTCATAAACCCTACGATGTGTAGCCTCAATCTGCCGCACAGCGCGTACCGGCAACCCGATCAGATCCCCGATCATCGGCGTAACAAGGCGGGCATCGTCCTTGCCGCGTGGGGAATCCAGCCAACGGCGCACTTGCTCGGCGCGAGGATGATCACGCCATACCGGTTCTAAAGCTGCCACGCTCTCGCGGCTAGAAATGGCCAAATAGTATGCTGTATGGCGTGTACTCACCGGTTTTCCACCGATTATGCCGGTGGCTTCTCCGGTTGGCTCACGTTGCAAGAGTGAAACGTTGATCTTGTGCATCAACAGCAAGTACATCAGTTGGTTTGCCAGCGTTTCAGAGGTTGTGGAGAAACTGACCTGGCATTCGCTCAACGTGCCATCCCCCATAAAGTAACCCCGCAAAAAGGCCAACTGCAGGGATGGTGTGACATTGAAAACTATGTCCGGGATGTGTTTGCGATTTGATGGGGTATCGTCAAAACCGAACACCAGCCGGAAGACGCTGGTTACAACCCGGTTGAGAATACGCAACTCTTGAGCACGACCAGAGCTGGCTTGATACAGGGTTGGCTCGATGCCAAATACTTGACGTATGGCAGCTATAAGTTCGGGAACCACGGGTTTATTACGGTTGCCAATCGCCAGGCGGACTCCATTGCGCGTGCTCAGCGCTCCCTCGGCCACGAAGAACCCCAAAAGGAACATCAAAGATTCATTGACCGGTATGTAGCGCGTCATCGCTTGATCCGCATAGTGACGTGGGGTCAGGGTGACGTTTCCATCGAAATACGCAAGATCCTCGCGGCGCAATTCCTGGATTGCTACCCAGGTGCGCACCCGGTTGCGTGGTGCGGCCTTATATCGGGTGTTCCCGGTATGGTCAAGCCGATTGTCACTTACACTGACCTGTTGAAGAACCGTATCGGGTTCCAAACCAGGCGTAGCCACATAGGCGGGGATGGTCACGTGCGGTTCAGGCACTTGTGGGTCATCCGCACATTCCTGGCGTACCTGGGCCTTATACCACATCTCGACGTCAGGTCCGCGGACCACGAGATCGGCGTCCAACGCCGTCCCCATCTCCACAAACGAACTGAGCAAGTCTATACGCAGCGGGGCATTATCTGATACGGGCAAACATGCAGGCGCAGCCAATACATCCCCTGGACAGATAGCATCGCCGCGCTTTAATACGGGACGCCCCTCTGGATCGGCGACAAAGAGGCTATGTTCGCCCGTCACCCGTATTCGCCGCCCATAAACCGTCTCGATCTCGTAAAGTGGCGCGTCATGGTCGTGGAAAATGACGCTTTTGATGGCTTTATAACGGACATCCCCGGTCTGAGGGTCAAAACACAATACTTGATAGGCCGAAGGGTTTTCTTCGCGTGCCCACAGGTGCTCAATAAACGGCCCGATCCGCACGGCTTGAGTGTAACCCTCTGGATTCTTAACCAGTGTCAATTCATCGCCATCTACACTCATAATGATCGTGCGGCCATAGCGCAGATTGGACAGATCGAATTGATCGCCTACCCCACATCCCAGCGCCGAGATGAGCGCCTGCACTTCCTTGTTGGCGAGGATTTTGTTCAGCCCGGCGCGTTCAGTATTGAGGATTTTCCCGCGCAGTGGCAAAATCGCCTGGAAATGACGGTCACGGCCCTGTTTTGCGCTACCGCCAGCGCTGTCACCCTCTACGATGAACAACTCGCTGTTCGAGGGATCGCGGCTGGAGCAGTCGGCCAGTTTGCCGGGGAGCGTCAGGCTTTCCAGCGCGCTCTTGCGGATGACCAGGTCGCGCGCTTTGCGGGCAGCGTCGCGGGCCTTCGAGGCCGTCAGCCCCTTATCTACAATCCGCCGGGCAGCACGGGGGTCGGCCTCGAAGAATTCGGCTACGGCTTCGGCGGTTGCCGCTTCGACGGCGAAGCGCACCTCCGGGTTCATCAGCTTCACCTTTGTCTGGCTCTCGAACTGCGGGTCGGGCACTTTGACGCTGATAACGGCAGTGAGACCCTCGCGGACGTCGTCGCCGGTGAGGTTGGGATCGTTGTCTTTGAGAACCGACAGTTTGCGCCCTACGTCGTTGATCGTGCGGGTGAGCGCCGAGCGGAAGCCCGTCAGGTGCGTGCCGCCGTCCACGGTGTTGATGGTGTTCGCAAAGGCCAGTACGGTTTCGCTGTAGCTATCGGTGTATTGCAGGGCGACCTCGACGATAACCCCTTCGCTTTCCTTCTCGACGTAAATCGGGTCGTGCAAGGGCTTGCGGTTGCGGTCGAGGTATTTGACGAACGAGAGGATGCCGCCCTCGAAGTGGAAGCTCATCTGGCGCGGGAAGGGTTGCTCGCGCTTGTCAATCAGGTCAATCGTGACGCCACGGGTGACAAACGCCATCTCCCGAAAACGTTGCGCCAACGTCTCAAAGCTGTAGGTGATGTCCGGCTCTTTGAAGATCAGCGGGTCGAAGCGGAAAGTTACGGTCGTGCCCGTGTCTTGGGGATCGCACTTGCCGATCGGCTCGACAGGGGTGACAGGGATGCCGCGCTCGTAACGCTGGCGGTAAATCTTTCCATCGTTGGACTTGACAACGGCTTCCATCCACTCCGAAAGCGCATTCACCGCCGAGACGCCCACGCCGTGCAGACCGCCGGAGACCTTGTAGCCTCCCCCTCCGAACTTGCCGCCGGCATGCAGGGTTGTCAACACCAACTGCAAGGCCGAGATGCCCTTTTCAGGATGGATGCCCACCGGGATACCGCGTCCGTTGTCAATCACCGAGACGCTCATGTCGGCGTTGATGATGACGCGGATGTGATCGCAGACCCCGGCCAATGCCTCGTCAATGGAGTTGTCCACCACTTCGTAGACCAGGTGATGGAGGGCACGCACGTCCGTCCCGCCCACGTACATCCCCGGACGGCGGCGCACCGCTTCCAGCCCTTCGAGAACCTGGATGGTTGAGGCATCGTATTTCAATGTTTCGTTTTTTGCTTTTGGAACCATAATATCCACCTATCTCTACGATTTCAACCTGCGCCTGGCGTGAGCAGATAGCCCATTTTTGCTTCTGCAGATTGAGTCTCATCTAACGGATAGCCGGCGCTTCCTTGATCGCCTGTGGCTGTTGCGCCGTCGGTAAAAAGTTTAGCCGATCCTGATAAAAGACAAACAACGTGGCCGTCAAGGCCGTACTGATGAAAGCGTGGCCGGCAATCCCCACCAGGTTGGCCCAGGTTGCCGGTTTGGGCAACGTCCACACGACATTGAACCCGCGCGAGATGATCAGGATCAACAGTACCAGAAAGGTCACGTTCACAAAATCTCCGCGTGTGAGGATGATGCTTTCCTGAATGGCCTGGAGCGTGGAACGCCGCACCTGTGTCATCCCCGGAATGGCGAAGATCAGATGAAATACGATAAACATCATCAACGAAAGGCTCATCATCAACACCAGGAGAGCCAACCCCGTGCTCAGCAGGCCGACGAGGGTAGCAAGCGAAAATCCGATCATCCCCAGCACCCCCACAATGGCCAGGACGATTAACGTCAGCAACAGGAGTTGCCTCCATAACACCGGGAATGGCTGCGGGCCGGGGAGCGGGATCTCCGTTTCATCCAACACCCGTCGTCCCAGGCTGCGCAGGTACAGGGTGTTGAGGCCCATCCCGATGACAGGTAAAACCACCCCCGCAAGCAGCGCCATCAGTGCCGATGCGATTACCATTTCCGGGCGTGTTCCGGACGGGCGGTCTAACGTCATCCGTGAAGCCATCAACGTGGGCACGCCCAACAGCGGCGCCGGACTGAGCATGGCAAAGAGATTATAGCGCATAGCCAGTTCGTTGAGCATCTGACCGAACAACGCCAGCGCTTGTTGCGTTTCGGGCGACCCGGATGCGACTATCGTCGCAAAAACTTGCCGCGACAAACGTTCCAGTGCCTGGAAAATCGGTGCAAGCGAAAGCCGCGGCCCCAGCCACAGAAACGCATCCAGTAACAAAGGGATGGTCAGGGTTTCCAGGTGTCGAGCGGTAATCTCGAAGCCTGCCGCAATACAAGCCAGGATACTGAGCGGCTGGCGCGGTTCTGTTTGGGTTTTAGATTGCTGTTCTTCGGTCACAGGGTTATTTTACCATATCCAGACTAAATGACGAACGGAAGAGCGGCCGGTTTAACGCAGAGCTGACTGGTTCTCTGCACCCTGTCAGGTCTGGTGCAAATTCGCCCTGATTCCTGAAATGCACATGGCGGCCATACAAGGCTTGACAGGGGCATACTTTGTGTTACAATTTCTGACGTGTGCCCTCATCGTCTAGTCAGGTCTAGGACACAGGCCTTTCAAGCCTGGTACATGGGTTCGAATCCCGTTGAGGGCACAAACTAACCCCACTCTGAGCAGAGTGGGGTTAGTTGTTTATGGTGACGTAGTCCCCTAATCCCTATTCTCAAAACCGCGAATTTCGAGCAGCGTTACCCCGAAAGGCTGGACCACGACGGGCCATTCGAGCCTGCCCGACGGTGTGGCGACGCGCTGCGCAGAAACATCCAATTCCATGCGGCGGCGCAACACTTCCAGGTCGGCGGGGAGGATGTGCGACGGCGCGCCCATGGCCACCCAGGCATCGTACACGCTGCCGTGCTCCCGGTCAAAGCGGGTCGTCTGTACGCGGACGGCAGTGCCCACCCCTTCCAGGGTCAGGGTGAACTCGCGCGGGGGCCGCACGTCGAACAGGTCGTAGATTTCGCCCGGTTTCGCGGCAGCCAACAGGCGGCTGTCGTTGGCGTCGGCGCGATAGTGGCAGTAGTTCCACAGCAGCACGGCCAGCGTGCCATCGCGGCGGCGGGTGACCGCATACCCATCGCCTTCGGCCAGCGCTTCCTCGCCCAGACGCGAAAGGAACCAGTAGCCGTGATACGATGCCTTTTTCAATCCCTGGACGTTGACCAGTCCAAACCCGCCGTGGAAGGGTGTATCCCCCACCCGGCACTCCTCAAAGATGTCGCTGACCACCCAAAATGACAGCGAATCCATCAGGCCGCGCGCCCGCCAGTTGTTGTCCACGATGAAGGCAGCCTCGAAGGCGGTATCGTGCACGGGATCGCGCGGGCTGGGGCTGGAACTCCATTCGGTGTAATGGCGTTCGATGTTGGGGAAGGCCGACGCGCGCAAAAGTTCATCGCAGCCGCGCGCATCCATCAACAGGCGGTCGGGGCCGTCCCAGGTCATATAGCCGCGGCCTTCCAGGTCAACCGGATAACGGGTCGGGTACGGGTGTGTGGAGAAAAAGTCGAGCGGCAGTTGGCGCTCGGCGCAGGCGGCCAGGAATTCCTTTCCCCACGGCGGCTCGCCCACGGCGTCGCCAAAGCCGTGGCTGGCCGGGCCGCCGACCCGCAGGTGCGGGTCCACGCGCTTGATCGTGCGCGCGGTGCGCGCATAGAGTTCCATATAGGCGTCGAAATCGGCGTTTTTCCAGAAAACGGTCAGTCCCGGTTCGTTCCACACCTCGAAATACCAGCGCCGCACTTCGTCCAGCCCGTAGCGCTCGATGATGTGGCGGATGAATTGCTCGATGAACCATTCCCAGCGCTCCCAATCTTTCGGCGGGGTAATGTTCCCCTTCCACCAGAAGACGGTCTCCTCACCGCTGGCCAGGTCGTAGGGCATAAAGCTCAATTCCACAAAGGGCCGGATGCCGATGGACAGCCAGTGATCGTACACCAGGTCCACATATTGCCAGTTGACGATCGGTTGGCCGTTCTCCTCACGATAGACCATCATATCTTCGTGGAACAGGCCGTGCATGCGGATGTACTGGAAAGGCATCTCGCGCTGCACCATTTCCAGGTGCTTTTGGAAATCGGCGCGCAGGGCCTCTCCCACCCGTCCGCCGCCGACGCACACGCGCCAATAGGGCGTGATGGGTTGGCCGGGTTGTTGCAGATGGATTTTGATGTTCATCGTCCTCACCTAAGCCGGTAATTGCTTCAAGAAGGCCCACAGGGCTTCCATAAAGATCGGGTATTTGTCAAAGCGGATGAGATGGCCCACATCGGGAATGTTGACGATGGTGACGTTGGGGTTCAACTCGCGCACTTTTTCGACAGCATCAGGCGTCACGATCGCCCCCATCTCCGGGTTGCCGGTGAAGAGTAGCATGGGCTGGGTGACATTCGGGAGGGTCTTCTGCCAGTCCTGTCTATCGGAGCGTATTCTGGTGCTCACCACATCCAGGATTGTGGGATCGAGCTGCTTTTTGGACTCGCACATCGGCAGCAGCAGTTCTTCGGGCCAGGTGGGGTGATCCTTACGGTATTGCACCAGCAACTCTTCCAACGTTTGGGTGCCCAGGCTCTGGACCCACTTTCGCATGGGGTTCTCCGCGAGTTGTTCGGGAGTTGGTTCCGGCCAGGACAACCGCCAGGCCGGGTCTTCCAGAAACAGGGCGCTGACCAGTTCGGGGAAGCGCACGACGAGTTGGTAGGTAACCCCTGCTCCCATCGAGTGCCCGCCCACAATCGGGCGATGCAATCCCAGGGTGCGGATGAGTTCGGCGACGTCGGCAGCCATGTCCACGTCGTCACCCGGCTGCACGCGCGCCGAAAGGCCGTGGCCGCGCATATCTGGCATGATCACGTCATAGTCGGCTTCGAGCGCGCGCGCCACGGGAGTCCAGCACAGGCCGTTGTCCGAAAAGCCGTGAATCAAGACCATGGGGCGTTTATCCCCATGGCCGGTGCGGGTGTAGTGCAGCCGCACGCCGTTGACCAGTACATCCTCTTGCGTCCAGTGAGTGACCATAACGTTTCTCCTTATGAAAATAGTCTAATAGTCTGACAGTCGTTAGTCAGATAGTCCTGCGATCATTTTCATTATCGGGGTTGTACCACCGGTTCGGTTACACTCCTTATAGGATTGATGAAAGTTTGAACCTAATCTTTCAGTTTACGGGGGTCAATGCTGAAACGGACTTTCTTATCGGCCAGGCCGATGATGGGGCCGGGCATTCGTTTCCCTTTGTGATCTATGGCCCCAAAATAATCGGTGCAGACTTTTTCATCGGCAACGACTTCGGGTAACTCACCCTTGAAAGCTACCTCCATCGTCAGGTCGTCGCTGTTGATTTCAATCTCTATATCGCACACATGGCCGTTTTTGTCAAACCCGCAGAATTCCTGCCAGGTGGCCAGGTCGAGGCACATTTCTGGTTCGGGATACATGACGCGCAGGTAGCCGGGGGGCATTTTGGCGTAGGCGTTGCCTTCGGCCTGGTTGTGCTGATTCGGCAGGATGATGGCGGCCTCGCCGCATTGGTAAAACAGGTTGTTGAAGAATTTGTTCTCCCGCGAGGTTCCGCCGCGCTTGGGCCAGAGCCGGAACGCCACCACTTTGGCGAAAAAGCCCGCTTTGTCGCACTTGCCGATCAGGTTGTTGACCATTCTCAGCCGGTCGGTGCCTTCGAGGTAAATGCCATAGCCGTTTCTGACCTCCAGCTCGGTGGTCTTGTACCAGCCGGATGAGCCGGGTTCGGCGGGGATGGCGTTTCTATCGTAGCGACCTTCGACATTCCAGATGATGTTGTTGTCAATCAGATTTTCGGCGTCGCGCGAGCACTCGATAAAGATGTGTTCGCGGGACTGGATGCCATCTATGAACAGGTTCGAGGTGATGCGACAGTTCTCGTTGCCCACATCCAGCCACAGCGCATCGCAGCCGATGCACCTCTTGATGACGTTCCTGCGGATGAGCGAATCCACCGCATGGTGCAGCTTGATGCCGCCGGCTTCCCAGGAAAGCTCCATGCGCTGCCACCCTGTTCCGACGATGAGGTTATCTTCGATGAGCATGTTGCGCACAAACAGGCCGGCAATACCGCACACGCCCGCGTCTCGGATCGTATTGCGCCGGATGATGTGATACCCGATGATTTGCCCCTCGACAAAGGAGTGATGCCAGCACTCATTGCCGCAGTCTATACCGGTGGCGTTCGACCAGTCAATCGTGCAATCTTCGATGATCCAGTGATGACCCCGATAGCAGGAAAGGGCACCGCGTTGAGGGACAGGGGCGCCGGTCGCGGCATGCGCCAGCGTCAGCCCTTTGACGCGGATGTAGGACAGGAAAGGCACCTTTGGGGCAAAACACTGTTCGCGGTTGGTCAGTTCAATGACGTGGTTCTTGGGGTCGTCGTCGCCGGGGAGGCGAATGTGCACTTTCTGGCCGTTGGCTTCGACCCAGTACGTGTTGTCATTCTGGCTCAACTGGTTGTACAGCGAGACCTGTTTCATCGGCTTTCCGTCTACAAACACCATTCCCCGGCGGTTGAGATAGGGTGTCATATCCGTCTTGTCGTATTCGATAAACAACCGGTCGTGCAGGATATTGACGGCGCAAAACGGGTTGTAGCCTTTGAAATCCTCCGGGTTCAGTTCGATTTCCCACACTCTGATCTCCGTCCCTGAAGGTGGAGCCTCCCTAAAACCGGCGAACAAACGCCACCCCACGCTGGGTTTAAAGTCCTTGACCTCCACGGAGGCCTTGATGATCACCTCTTCCCCCTGATAGGCTTCATAGCTGATCATCTTTTCAGGCCCAAGCCCGCCCATCGCCGGCTGCACCGTCTCGCGGTACGTTCCGCCGTGGATCAGCACGCGGGTGCCCGGCGTTGCCACCTGCGCCGCGGCGTTGATGGTTTTGAAAGGGCGCGCGGGCGTGCCGTCGTTCTGATCGGAGGCGTGCGGATGGTTCGTGTCCACATGGAGTTCGCGGTCGTACTGCGGTTCGACTTCCCAAAATGAGAACATTTGTCCATTGGGAAGGCGGGCGGAAAGATCCTCTTGTTTGGCCATGTTTGTCGTCCTTTCTAAGGCATGCAGGTTGGCACGATGGTACTTTTATCCCCCTTCTTGGGGTATAAAGACGTGCTTTCTAACGGGCAATACAGCATTATTTTAAGCGATGTTTCAAACTTAGGCAAGTGAGAGGGGTATGTCTACTCTTGCAACAACAGGCCAGCATCTCCTCGGAAAATGGTCGTTGATAGATTTTCACAGATGAAGCTCAGGAAGTGACGTTTGTATGTTGACGTAAGCTACGAAATACGTACACTATATTAAGGGGGAATGTCATTTCTTAAAGAAATAAACCCTATTGCTGTTGGTTGCAACTGGGCGTTAAGGATTATAGTTGTCTGTAGGCGGGCGATAACTATACCAGGTGCACAGTAAAACTTCTTTATTCCTGTCAGCAGATCGAGCGAATTTGTATGCTAAACGTTCAAAAATCGGCTTGATCGCTAGATCTGCTGATGAAGTATGAAAATTTCAGCGGGTAGTTAGTAATTTCGATAAGGAGGTAACCATGAACCGGCTTCACTTTCCCTTGTTCCGTTGGCTTAATTTGAGCGTGCTCCTGACCTTACTTCTTTCCCCCTTCAGTATGGTCGTCCACGCTGCGCCTTTGGGAGTTTCTCCTGGACCTGCTGGGGACTCGGCAGGGTTATCTGAAGAACTGCCGCCGCCGCCCATAACTGGCGCCGCAGCAGCACTTGCTTCTCTGGAAATGCCGGCCTCTTCACCGCCCTGCGCCCTGCTCGACGACCCCACCGTGCGCGGGATGATGTCCGGCGCGTTGGAAACGGCGCTGCTCCACGCCTGCGGGCGCGAGGCAACGCAGCCAGAGACCGTACCCGGTGTAGGAGCAACCACGGGTGGGGCAACCGCGAGGGTAGGGGCAACCCTTGCGGTTGCCCCTACTATGCCCTCCCTCCCGACCGCCTTTGGCGACGATGTGTTGGTCAACGACCCCACCGGCGAGCTGACCTCGATGACGCAGAGCGGGGCCGTCATCGCCCGCAATGAGAACAACGGCATCCTCTGCGCTGCCTACAACGACTCCTACCACGGCCACGTGGAAGGCACCGGCTGGACCGGCTTCAGCAGCTCCGGCGACGGCGGCGCGACGTGGAGCGACCACGGCTCGCTCGGCGACCCCAACTCCTACGGCTACCCTGCGCTGATCTGGCGGCGCGCCGACGGCCACTTCTACCTCGCCACGCTCCACGCCAGTGGCCTGGGATTGTGGGACCTGGGCACAAACTGCCTGACCGCCGGCTGGGTGGAGATGATCCACACCGGCGTGGCGGACGACAAGGAGATGCTGGCCGTGGATAACAATCCCTCCAGCCCCTACTATGGCCGCCTTTACGCCGTGTGGACTAATCTCACAGATGGGCATATTTACGCGGTATATTCCGATGACGGCGGGCAAACCTGGTCGGCGCCGGTGGATGTGAGCGGCCACAACCAGGTCAACGGCGCGTGGCCGGCCGTGGACCCCGTCACCGGCGACGTGTACGTGGCCTGGACGCACTGGGACGTCTACCCCGACGGCCCGATTGACGTGGAGATCGCGCGCTCGACCGACGGCGGCGCGACGTGGACGCCGCGCACCAACCCGATGGACAATCGAGTCAACCCGCGCGACGCGACGGCCACCGCAAACTGTGGCCGTCCCGCGCTCAACGGCGACATCGGCTACAATCCGTATCCGCAGATTGCCGTGGATCACCACTCCAACCTGCACATCGTCTACTCCTACGACCCGGACAGCTATAACTCCGGCGATGTGGTCAACATCTACTACCGCCGCTCGACCGACGGCGGCGCGACGTGGGAGAGCCAGATCCGCGTCAACGATTACTATTTGGCCGACCAGTTCTCCCCCGCGCTGGCGGTAGCCGAGAACGACGTCGTCGCCGTCTTCTGGTACGACAGACGGCTGGACCCGACCAACATGGCTTACGACCGTTACATGGCGCTCTCGCGCGATGGCGGCCTGTCCTTCGAGGCCAATAAGCGCATCAGCGACGCATCCTCGCCCGTCGTCCCGGCGGGCCCCGGCATGGCGACCTGCTACCACGGCGACTACGACGGCGCGACGGCCGGCGGCGGCGCGTTTTATACTGTCTGGGGCGATGACCGGCGCGGCGATGCCGATGTCTGGTCGGATTCCGAGCCGTATTTCTGGGGCCGTCTCTTCGGCACGGTGTACGACGCGACCACGATGCGCGGCATCGCAAACGCGCGCGTGGAAACGGTCCATGCCTTCACCGGCATGACCTTTTCCGGTATCGCCGACACGACCGGCGACTATGAGGTGAACGTCCCCGCCAATGAATCCTACGGCGTCACCGCCTATGCCTACGGCTATCGGCCGAACTCCGTGCCAGGGTACGTGGGAGAGGAAGGCGGGCGGGTGGACGTCCCGCTGATGCCGGCGAACTTCTGGAATGTCTCCGGGCGGGTGACGGACGCGAACACCGGCTACCCGGTCTACGCTCACATCACCGTCACCGGCGATCCGCTTGATCCGCCCGCGCCGGATAACGCCGCATGGAGCGACCCGCACACCGGCGACTACACCCTGCACCTGGCGGCGGCGATTTACTACACGCTCACGATTGAGGCGGAGGGGTACATTTCGCAGACTTACCCCCTGGGTGAGCTAACGGCGCACCTCTTCGGCATCAATTTCGCGCTCCAGCCCGACCTGGCTGCCTGCACCGCGCCGGGCTACGAGATGACGCCGCCGTGCCAGGTCGCTACGGGCGCGGTGTTGACCCCGCCGTCCATCGCCGCCGGGGGCTGCCCCTGCGCCGACCAGACGCACGCGCTCGTTTTCGCCAACCACACCGGCTTGACCGATGAGGTGCTGCTCTCCTACACGACCACGGCCGGGGTGAGCGTGGAACTGCCGGCTTCGCTGGGCGTCGTGCCGGATACTGCCGTGCAGCCCTTCGACGCGGCGCTCAAGATTGACCGCGGGGTGGCGCCGGGCGCCGTGGTGACGGTTACGGTCACCGCGTACCTGGCGAGCAATCCGGCCCTCTCCGATACGACGGTGATCACCAAACTGGCCATCAGCGCGACCGGCTGGGAAACGCGCACCGCGTCGCCGCGCATTTCGATGGACGGCGCAGTGATCGAATACGGCGGCAAACTGTACAACGTGGGGGGATACGGCAGCGACGGCGCGGTAGACATTTACGACCCGGCGACCGATTCCTGGACGACCGGCGCGTCAGAGCCATCGCCTATTATAGACTATCCGGTAGATGCTTGCTTTGGCTACGCCGCGCCCGGCGACCCGGTCATCTTGCTCCTGCCCGATGCCACAGGTGTCGTGACCGGCACGTGGCATCGTTATCATATCGCCAGCAATACCTGGGACACCCCCACGCTGCCGGCCCCGCTGCCCGCCAAAGGCATCTGGGCGCCGGATATTGTTGTGGATTACCGCGCCAACAGGTGTTACATCACCGGCGGCGCGACGACTGCCGGCGGCGGCAACCTGACCACGCTGTACCGCTACGATCCGGCCGCCAACACGGCGACGTTGTTGGGCAACTTCACCCACATCCCGGCCGGCTTCGATTTCCACGCCGGGTGGTATGTGCCGTGGATCGGCGCATCCGGCGGGATTTGTGTGGGCGGTGGCGTAGACAGCGCCAGCGTCATCTACGCCGACACGCAATGTTACGATATCGCGGCGGCGACGTTCAACCTGCCCAACGCCGACCTGGGGCCACTGCCGCAGCCCTGGTGGGGCATGGCCGACGCGGAAAAACTCCACGCCGGCGACCACCAGCTTTGGCTCGCCAACGGTGTGGATGCAAGTGGGGCGTTACTTCAACGCTCGGCCTACTACAGCCGCGAGGCCGGCCGGTTCCTCTACGGCCCCGATCCGGCCTATAAGGTCTACCGCGTCGAAGGCGACACGGTGGACGGTGAGATGCACGTCGTGGACGGCTCGACCGGCTGGTTCTCCCCCAGCACGTTGCACGAACAACTGATCCAGTGCCCGGTGTGCGACGACGGCATCGGCCTCGCCAAATCCGGCCCGGAATGGGCCTACAGCGGCGACGTGGTCTCCTACACCGTCGTCATCACGCGCCCCAACTGGATCACGGGGACGGCCCGGCTGGCCGACGCGCTGCCGGCGGGCGTCGAATTCGCCGGTGGGCTGAGCGCGACCTACGGCAATGCCTGGTACAGCGACACCGCGCGCGCGGTCTACTGGACGGCGCAGCCGGGAGGGCTGATGCTCAAGCGCGGCGCGGGCGCCATCCTGCCACAACCGGCGAGTCCCGGTTACAGCCAGCCTGCGCCTGCCGTCGCCAGCCTGAGCGATTTGCCGCGCGCCCGCGCACCGCTTGCTCCCCAGGCCACCGGTGACGTGATCGAAACGTTCACCAACACCTGGGCAATGAATGTCATGGGACTGGCGTACAACCCCGAAACGGACTATGTGCGCTACGTTCACGAAGTCAACTACAGCGTCTTCGATGTAGACGACTCGGCGCCTCATCCGGTGCTGCACAATTTCAAATTTTCAGCGGTGAACCCCGGCTGGCCTGCGTTGCTGGATGACCGTGACGGCGTCGCCTACGATTACACCACCGGACATTACTTTATGCCTGACTACCAGGGTGATGGGGCTGTCCGCAACGATAACATTGTCGAAATTGACCCAACCGGACGGATTCTCAACGCCTGGGAAACGGATGGTACCGACAACGACAGCTATGACGGTTCATTCATTAACTCAATCATAGACATTGCCGTTGTGCCGGGCGCGCCGGCCCGTTACTTTGCCACTGCGCTTGGAGATGGCAACCTTGTCTACGAACTCGATCTGCTCAAGCGCGGGCAGTTCGTCCCCAACACGTGGGGCACGGTGAGGACCTGCACCATACCGGGTATTGCGGATACCGTGGGCATTGACTACGACGCGCAGAATGGCGTGCTCTACCATTCAGACTGGGATTCTGCAAACATCGTCGTCACCGACCTGGACTGCAACGTGCTGGATGCCTTCACCTGCAATAACGGCATCTCCGGCTTCAATGCCGGCGTGACCTTTGTGGAAGGCAAATGGCCACCTGAAGTGTGGGTCACAGATTGGCTGAGCAACCGCACCACGCGCTGCGAGGCCGTGGGCCGCGAACCGCTGCCGGAGGTGGTCACCGTCACCTTCAATGTCACCGTCACCGCACCGGTCTCCACGACGGTGGTGAA
Organism: Anaerolineae bacterium; assembly: GCA_035373625.1. Lineage (GTDB taxonomy): Bacteria > Chloroflexota > Anaerolineae > B4-G1 > SLSP01 > DSWT01. Next base: position 47,162 of record DAOSNS010000011.1, read on the forward strand.
TACGGCGTTACTCGACTATCGCGGCAGCCTGGCAAGTGATGCGCCGGCGGCCGACGTCCGCTACGTGGCAGGCACCTGGAGCGACGACGCCGTGCACCTGCTCGACGCCAATCTGAACGATCTCGGCAGTTTCCCGACCGGCGCGATTAATCCGAATGGCATGGCCAGTGACGGCGAGACGATCTGGAGCGGCCATTTCAGCCCGCCGCGAGTGGTGGCCTACGATTTCGCGGGTAACGAGCTGTACCGCTGGTCGGCGGTGCTTTCGGGGTTGCAAGGGATGGAGTTGGTCAATGGAGAGCTGGCCATCTACCAGGGAGGTCCTCCGGACCAGATCGAATTCCACAACCCGCGCACGGGCGCGCTCAGCCGCACCATTCCTGGGCGAAGCGGCATCGAAGGATTGACCTTCGATGGGACGCTCCTGTGGCAGCTCGATAATGACTGGATTTACGGCACAAACCCGCTCGACGGCAGCGTCGTTGTGACCATCACCAACGCAGCAGCCGGTTGTAGCTTCGGCGGCACCGGCATCACCTCTGACGCGCCCGGCATGCTGACGTTGGCCTGTACTGATGGCCGGTGGTTCCGGGTTTCTGCGGCGGACGGCAGCGTCATCATAACCGGAACCAATGGCCTGAATATGTACGGCCTGGCGTATGTGCCGCCGCTGCGCAAAACCGTTACGCAGACGTTCCACGTCGCGCCGCGTCCCACCATCACCTGGACAAAAGAGGTCTACATCAACGGGAACTATGTGGGCCGCTACGACGAAGGCCCATTCACCGCCGTCCCCGGCGATGACATTCAGCTCGTAGACCGGCTGGATTACGTCGGGCGCGAGCCGCTCTTCGTCCAACTGACCGAGAGCTGGGGCAGCTATCCGGTGACGCTGACGGACGAATATCACACGCGCGGCGTCGTTACGATGGGGAACGGCGACTGGTATGTGACACTGCGCCCCGGCGAAAGCGATCGGGTGGTCAAGACGCTGCACCTCACCGATGCCGTGCCGGTCACGATTTACGAGTGGCTGTCCCCCGACGGGATGCCGATGGAGGAGCGCACCGTCGTCTTCCAGCCGCCGTCGTTCGTCAAAGACGGCCCGGCGACCGCCGGCCACGGTCAGATCATCACCTACACGCTCACACTTGATACGCAGGACGCGCTCTTCGGCTCGCTGCTGCTGACCGATACCCTGCCGGTTGGCGTGGAGTATGCCGGCGGCCTCAACGCCAGCTACGGCTACGCCTGGTACAACGGGGGAAATGGCACGGTTTACTGGAGCAACACCCCGGCGTCCTTCCTCACGCGCCGCCCGACCGTAGGGGCAGGGCTTGTCCCTGCCCAACCAGAGGTACGGACAGGGCTTGCCCCTGCCCAACCAGGGGCCCCATCCGCCACCTGGTACAACGCCGCGCCATTGCCGACCGGGCGGGTGCGCTACGCCCACGCGCAATGTCCCGGCGAACCGAACCGCTTCTATGTGATCTCCGGTGTGCCAACCGGCGCCACCGAGAACGCATGGCGCTACGACGCTGACACCGATGTTTGGACAGCACTTGCCCGCTTCCCTGCCCCCGTGGAAGGGCCCTCGGCCGTCTGTTATGAGGGACACATTTACGTGGCCGGCGGCAGTGGGACAAACCAGTTCTATATCTACGACATCGCCCGCGATACGTGGACGGAAGGTCCCGCGCTGCCGCGTGGTGTTTGGGGCGCGGCGTTTGGCGCGTGGGACGGGCGGCTCTTCCTCGCCGGCGGCGACGACAATTTCTCAGCCGGCGGTGCATCCACCGAAGTAGATATCTACGACATCGCGGCGCGCACCTGGTACACCGACGGGGCGACGATGCCCGTGGCTCCCGGCGCTCCCGGCTGGACGCAGGTGAACGAATATCTCTACGTCGTCGGCGGATGGGGCAATGACCCCGCGCACAACATCACGGCGACGCTGCGCTACAATATGGCGTATGACTCCTGGGAAACCGGCCCCACGTTCACCAGCGCCCGCGCCGATCTTGTGCTCGCCGCGACCGACCGCTACCTCTACGCCATCGGCGGCGACGCGGACGGCGGCGGCTACTTCGACGCCGTCGCGCTCACCGAGCGGCTCGATTACACCGACTGGTACGGCGACGCCTGGACCGACATCGCCGATCCGCTGCCGGCAGCGCTGACGGCCTACAACGGCAGCTTCTGCACCATGGCCAAATCCGGCGGAGAAATCTGGTCGGTGGGCGGCTACAGCCTGGGCTTTTTCATCACCACCAACCAATATCGCCCGTCCGAGCCGTGCGTGACGATCCCGCCTACCGTCACCATCACCTTCCGTGCGCGTGTCACCGCCAGCCCTGGCGAGCGCGTCACCAACACGGCCACGTTGAACTTCCGCGGCTATCTCATCACGGCCACGACCGCGCTCGACGTGCAGCCGCCGGCGTGGGAGAAGCGGATCAACGGGCAGCTCTGGACACCTGGCCTCACGGTCACGGCACAGACGTCCGATACCATCGAGGTCACCGACGTCATCTCCACCGCTTCCCCCTTCACGCTGCGTGAGGGGTGGGACACAATGCGACTCACACTGCTGGACTATGAGGTCACGCCGACGGTGGGGACGGTCACGCCGTACCCGTGGACGGAGGCGCCCGACGCGCCCTTCGCCTACATGCGCTTCGACGCCGAGTATTCGGAAGCCACCGGCCACGTCTACTTCCTGGGCGGGCGCACGGGGGTGCCCACGGAGGGTCGGATCTGGGAGTTCGACCCGGCGACCGGCCTCTACACCGACACGGGCGTCCTGATGCCGACGCCGGTTTCCAATTACCAGATCGCGCGCCTCACCGATAGCGGCGGCAACGAGGTGCTGGTCACGTTCGGCGGGCGGCTGGCAGGTGGCACATACACCAACGTCGTGCAGGGCTTCTATCCGATCAGCAAGACCACGGTTGTCTTCAACACCGATCCGTACCCGGTGACAACTGCGCCGGGCGGCGTGGCGGTGGTGAACAACATCGCCTACGTCTTCGGCGGTTTCGACGGCAGCGCGGTTATCTCCGATACCTACATTTTCGACATCACCGCGCCGGCCGGTTCCCGCTGGACGGCCGGTCCGCCGCTCAACCAGGCGCGCAGCTACATCGGCGCGGCGGTGGTGGATGGCGTCATCTACGCCGTCGGCGGCGACGGGTGGGATGGCACCTTCCTCGTCCCGATGACTATCACGGAGAGGTTAGATGCTGCTAACCCGGTCGCCTGGGACGACGCGGGCGTGGCCGATTTGTCCTTCCCCTGCGATGAGATGCAGGCGTTCGGCTTCGACACCACCGCGCCGTACCGCCTGGCCGGGGCGGTCATCGTCGCCGGGTGCGGACGGTGGCCCTATGAGTACGCCGAGAGCCTGCGCTACGACGTGGCGTCCGACACCTGGGACGAATCCTTCGCCGACCTGAACCAGGCGCGGCGCAACCATGCCGGCGCTTTCATCCCCGCCGGTGAGGGCGTCGGACGGCCCGGCCTGTGGGTCTGGGGCGGACGGCAGGGCAGCGACGCCATTGCCTTGAGCACGCCCGAATACTACGACCTCGACGCTGGCGACTTGCGTTGGGACGTCCCGGCCGGCCTCACACAGCCGGTGACGCTTACCAAGCTCTTCCGCGTCGAGCCGTGCACCTGGACGACGACGCTGCTCCAGGAAAGTCTGAACGTCGGTACATGGAACGAGGTGCGCGACGTGGCCATCGAGAAGCTGCCGCCTGCCTTGCACATCGGCAGCTCCTACGAGTCGGAGGTATGGCCCAACCACCCGGCCACGTTCACGCTCGCCTACGCCAACACCGGCGGCTACGAGAACAGTGTACTGCTGCGCAACACCTTCCCGCCGGAAGCGCCCTTCCTTGCTTCCACCCCGCCGCCGAAAACCGTTGGCGCGGGCGGCCTGTGGGCCGAGTGGGAATTGGGCGACCTGCCGCAGGGCGCGACGGGGCACGTCACCGTCACGGTTGCCATCACCGCAAACCTCGTACCCTCCGCCACGGTCTCCATCTGGGACGGCCTCTACGATCACGCCGGTCAGTTGGGTGCGGAGGCGTGGATGACCTTCCGCGTGCGCCCGCCGGAGCCTGCGGCCTGGGAGAAGCGCGTATGGGTCAACGGAGTGCTCACGGATACCGATCCGATCTCCGTCTTCCCCGGCGACGCCGTGCAGATCGTGGATCGCATCTGGGTCACATACACCGTTCCGGTATCCTTCACGTTGACCGAAGCGTGGAGCGACTCGCTGCTGATGACCGGTCTGGCAGCGGATGTCGGCCCGACGGTGTGGACTCCTGAAGGTCCGGCAGTCGTTCAAGGCCTGGGTGTTGCGCCGAACACGTGGTACGCCATCACCAAGACGTTTACCATCACTGAGGGCAACTGGTTGATTGACCTTGTCACCGAAACGCTGGAAGTTATGGGCAGGCCACCGGCAGAACAGCGCGTGCGCTTCCGTCATGCTGAGGTTTGCTGGCCTGTGGTCATCACGGGGCTGACCAGCAATAGCCCGGTGGTGCGCGGAACGGCGATGCACTTCACGGCGACGGTGGACGGCGATACGCCGATTACTTACACCTGGAACTTTGGCGGCGCGGGCACCGGTACAGGGCAGGACGGCCCGACGCCGGTCTTCACCTACACCGCCGCCGGGACCTACACCGTCACGCTGAATGTGGCGAACGCTTGCAGTAGTGACCAGGCCAGCATCGTCGTGCAGGTCTTGCTGCCGACGTACCGGCTGACCCTGGCAGTGGAAGGCCCTGGCGCGGTTTTGCCGCCGCCGGGAGTTCACAACTACCTCGAAGGCACAACGGTCGTCTTGACGGCCACGGCCAATCCTGGTGCGCGCTTCACAGGTTGGTCCGGTGACCTGAGCGGCAATGTCAACCCGGCCACAGTGCTCATGAACGGCAACAAGACTATCACTGCAACCTTTGAGATGCTGCCGCCAACATACTACACCCTGACGGTAGCGACGGCGGGCACAGGCAGCGGCGTAGTGACGCCGACCGTCGGCGCATACAGCTATCTCTCCGGCACGGCAGTGGTGCTGACGGCGACGGCGAACGCCGGTTCCGTGTTCGCCGGTTGGAGCGGCGACGCGAGTGGAACGAACCCGACCACGACGGTGGTGATGAACGGTCACAAGACGGTGACGGCGGTCTTCAACGTTGAAGGCGTGTGTGAGGCAGTGACCGGCGTGACGCTGACGCGGCTGACGACCGGTGATATCTATACCGATACCGCTGTCCAGTTCCGTGCCGTCATCGCGCCGGCGTCGGCCATCCCCTACACCTTCACCGTGGACTATGGCGAAGGAGCGAGCATGCCGGCAAGTACCCTCAACAATCCTTTCCAGTTCAGTCATATCTTCCCCATGACCGGCACAAAGACTGTGACGTTCGCTGCGTGGAACTGCGCCATGACCGTTCCGGTGAGCGATACCGTGACTTTTGAGGTGCTGGCGAAGGTCACACCACCGCGCCGGATCTACTTGCCGTTGGTCTTGCGTAACTTCTGAATAACATATCCACACAAAACGGCCCACCGCGATCGCGGTGGGCCGTTACATTCGGGTTCTGTCCCCTGGCGTCCCCTCATCCAGGAAACGCAGATATGGCCGGTCGAAAACGGTAAAGCCCCGGGCAAGCCGAAAGGGCCTTATCATTCTTACTCCGAGGGGAACGCCAGTTCCCGGTTTTTAGCTGATAGCGTTGAGAAACGCGGATCTGGCGACCCGCTCGTAGCCAGCTGAAGTCACTGTAACGAGAATGATAAAGCCCTGGGCAAGCCAACTTGACGATTGACGCGATATGCGCTAAGATTAAGACCAAAGCTCTCCTTTAGAGCAAGCATGATAAGGCCCTGGCTGCTTACCGCAGGGAGTGTCCATTTGAAAATCTTTACGCGAGGATGATCAAATGATGCAAAAATGCGCTAGTTGTGGAGGAAACATATCTCGGCACGATCAAGCCTGTTCCTATTGCGGTACTCCGAATCCGGAGTATTGCCCGCCCGATCGCGAAGTCAATCTCTTGCTTGAAAAAGCCATGGAAGCATTCCAAAATGAGCATTATGCGGAAGCGGTAGATTACTACCTCCAAGTGATTGAGATTGACCCGGATGTGTTCGAAGCATATTTCTACTTAGCCGCCGGATATACCAAGTTGAAGCGCAATGAAGAAGCCATCAAAGTGATGGAGAAGGCTAGAATGATCCGACCTGGGAGTGCCCCGGTTTATTACAACCTGGGGATATTGTGCAAGCAAGTGGGCCGGAAGGCTGAAGCGCGCGCTTATTTAGAAGAGGCATTAGCGTTGGTGAAAACAGATGCAGCCGTAGATGATGCTCGGAGGGAATTCAAGAAGACCATCGAAAAAGCACTGTCGGAATACAAGCGATGGAAATTGTTCTAGCACTTTATGGCTTAAGTTCTTGCATAAACGGCAAGAAAATTTACCACGAAGGACGCCAGGTAAAATCCCTTCGTGGCCTCTGTGGCTTTTAGTTCCGGCTTATCCGGGTTAGTGAAGATATGAAAGGCATTTCTCATTTCATCACCGGCGTAGCGATTGCCACTTTTTTCCCTGCGGTGGTGCGGCAGGCTGAAGCAGGGGTGCTGCTGCCCATGCTAGGGGGCATAGGTGGTATCTTGCCCGATACGATTGACTTTAAATTTGCACGCTATTGGGAAAAATTTGATGTCGAAATTGATCCGGGTCTGAACCCCAACGCCGATGCGATTGCCGATGCCTTAGTCGCGGCAATGCGCGAAGCCTACACGACCGGCAAAGACTGCAATCTCATCGCCCATACAATCCGACTGGGCGCCGACCTGTGGCGTGAGTACGCCATCCGTTTTGATCCGGAGGCCGGAGAGATTGCCGTCAAAATCGGGCCGGTGGTGAATACCGGGCAGGTTCCCTACGCCGGCACAGAACCCCCCGGCGCGGTGGAGGCAGTACGCAAGATCGGCGTGCCGCTGGTCCATACCTACAGCGACGTGTATAAAGTCAACATCTTCAGCGGACCGACATTTCGCTTCGCGCGCGAGGGCGATAAGTTGGTGGTGCACTTCCTGGATTGGCATCACCGCTGGACACACAGCCTGGTGCTGGCCCTGGGTGTGGGGCTGGTGATGGGATTGCTCGTAGGACTACTTACCGGAGACTGGAACATCGCGCGTTGGGGCGCAATCGTCACATGGTTGGGCTTCAGCGGGCATGTGCTTGAGGATCAATTGGGACACATGGGCAGCAATCTCTTTTGGCCGTTGACTCGCAAACGCATCCCCGGCCCAGGGCTGATCCACGCGGCCGATGCCATTCCCAATTTTCTTACCGTCTGGACCGCGTTGGCGCTCATTCTCTTCAACCTGGATCGTTTTTCGACGCAACCGCGCCTGCCGCAGACTCCCTATCTGCTATGGGGACTGGGTCTCCCGTGGCTGGTTTTTGTGAGCGCGTATCTATGGCAACAGCGACGCGCGCGACAGAACGCCCCTTCTTCCACCGAGGCATTGTTGCAGGTAGAACGGATCGCCGAGGTAGAGAAAGTCGAGATGGCATAGAACAATGCCGACCAGGGAATGTGGTATAATTTGCCCCTGTGAGAAATGCTTTTGTGCCGCATGGGGATTGGAGCGCCAGGGGAATGTTGATCCTGGCTCTTCTGCTAACCGCCTGTGACGCAGTGGTCACGCCACCGCCTTCACCGACTGCCTTACCTACACCTACTTTCACACCTCGCGTAACGGCGACATTTGCGCCCGGCGTCTTTCTCACGCCCATCCCGCCCACCGCAACGCTCACCCCGACCCTCACGCCTACACCTGTGTTACACATCGTTGAACAGGGCGATACGCTGTTCGGCATTGCGCTGGAATACGGCGTCAGCGTGGACGCGCTGGTGCAAGTCAACAGGCTGGACCTTTCACAATACTTACACATCGGGCAGGCGTTGATCATCCCCCTGGGCGAGGAAGAGGACCTGACCGACACGGGGCTTGCCGTCCCCATGGGGAACATGATCCTGGCGACCCCTACACCCCTGCCCCTGGAAATCACCGGCGTGGCGCTGTACCAGACGCCGGTCGGGGGCGTGTGGTGCATGGGCGAGGTCGTCAACCCCACCGCCGGTCCCGTGACCAACATCCAGGTGCAGGTTACCCTCGTCGCTGCTGATGGTACACCATTGTTGACCAACGTGGCGCTGGCGGCGGCGGATTACCTGGCACCGGCGGGACGGGCGCCGTTCGCCGTCCTGTTCAAGACCCCGCCTGCCGGCTACGCTGACGTGCAGGTGAGCCTGTTGCGCGGCGAAGTGGTCAGCGCTATTACTGCCGGATTTGTGCCCCTTGATGTAGTTCAGACGGCCGGGGCTGTCTCCGGCCCTCAGTATCGCGTGACCGGCTCCTTGCTCAATAACAGCGGCGCGGATGTCCGGCGTGTCACCGTCGTGGTGACATTGTACGATCGGACGGGTAAAGTGAGCGGCTTTCGCCAACTGATCCTTGATGAAAAGAAGGTGTTGCCCGCCGGGCAGAGTCAGGAGTTCAAAGTGCTGTTGACGCCTCAGGGGGTGGAAGCGCCGACAGCCTTTCAAGTGTTGGCCTGGGGGGTAAGATAACTGCGGGGGGAGGAAAGAGCGTGGATTACTGGCAGATACGGGTCATCATCGGCAGGTTGTTCCGCATATTGACCCACCTCGAAGTGGTGGGAGTAGAGCACATTCCCATGCAAGGGGGCTGTTTGCTTGTCACCAACCACATCAGCCGTCTGGACACGCCGGCGTTGCTGGTGGCGTCGCCGCGACGTGTCTATCCGCTGGCGGCCGACAAATACAAGAATTTCCCCATCTTCAATCAACTGCTCAACATCAGCGAAGCAATCTGGATTAACCGCACGGAATTCGACCGCGAGGCGCTGTTGAAGGCGATGGCTGTGCTGCAACGTGGCGACATGCTGGGCATTGCGCCGGAGGGCACCCGCTCGCGCGACGGGCAATTGCACAAGGCCAAACCTGGTGTGGCTTTCCTGGCGGCGCGCACCGGCGTGGACATTGTGCCGGTAGGGATCACCGGCACGGCTACCATGCTCCAGGACTTTGCGCGGCTGCGGCGCATGCGGATCCGCGTGACGTTTGGCGCGCCGTTCCGCCTGCCTAAATACGGCAAACTCTCTGCGGACGAACTCGATGCGGCCACGGAGTTGATTATGGCTCACATCGCGGCGCTGCTTCCCCCATCCTATCGCGGCGTCTATGCTTCTTCCGCTCTTTCTCTTTAGCGGCACAACAGACAGCACAACGGGACACGGTTTCCCAAATGCGATAGCCCTGAATTCGGAATGTCTAAGGCTTTATCATTTTCGCTACAATGACTTCATTGAGCTTCGAGCGGGTTGCCAGATCCGCGTTGCCAACCTGAAAAACGGGGAACAGGCGTTCCCCTCGAAGCAAGAATGATAAAGGGAGCAAGAATGATAAGGCCCTGTCGGAATGCCTTTGACGCTGGCAATAGTCGTGGTATAATACTCATTCGCTTATCATATTATAGAGTGTTGCTTACGGCGATAGCGTGCCGCCGTGCATCGTGCAAATGATGATGGTTAAGACTCCCAGGAGGGGAAGAACAGGATGACAGTTGTTAACCTTGGAGTGAAGTCTTATGCGCGTATTCCCAGCGCTTTGCCCTTGCCGGGCTTGGTCGAGGTGCAGTTGCAGTCTTATCAATGGTTGTGCGATGAAGGACTGTATCAACTTTTTGACGAAATCTCTCCAATTGAAAGTTTCAATGGCCTTTTGAGGCTCTATCTCCCAGGCTCTAAGGCCAAAGAGGCTGATTTTGACCTTAGCTATCGTTTCGGTGAGCCTAAACACGATCAAGCAGAGTGCCTGGATCGCGATCTTACCTATGCGGCGCCACTCTACGTGGATGTCGCGTTGGTCAATCGTGAAACCAGCGAAATCGTCCAGCAGGAAATTTTCCTCGGCGATTTGCCGTTGATGACCGAGAACGCGACCTTCATCATCAACGGTACCGAACGGGTGGTCGTCAGCCAACTCATTCGTTCGCCCGGCGTCTATTTTGGGGTGGAAGAAGACGGTGGCCGCCGTTTGGCGACGGCGAAACTGATCCCCGACCGTGGCGCATGGATGGAATTTGAGACGCGCAAATCCGGCTATCTTACCCTGCGTTTTAACCGCAAGCGCACTATCCCCGTGACCATTTTCTTGCGTGCCCTGGCCGCTGTTGAAGACGAATTGCACTCCCCGCTGCTTACTCGGGGGGACGATGACGAGTTGCTGGAGCTTTTCGGTGCGGCCGATAATGACCCGGATCATCCCTGGATTGCCAACACCATTCGCCAGGAACCGGCCTGGGAGTTTAAGCAGGATCGCACGCTGGCACAAGAAGCGATGATCGAATTCTACCGCCGCATGCGCCCCGGCGATCCCCCCACACTGGAAAATGCCCAGGAATACCTGGTCTCGCAGCTTTTCGATCCGCAGCGTTACAACTTACAGCGCGTGGGGCGTTATAAACTCAATCAGCGCATGCAAATCAGCGTGCCGGCGTCCATTCTCACGATTACCAAAGAGGACATCGTGGCCCTGGTGCGACGGATGATCCACATCAACAACGGCGTCGCCGGTCCCGATGACATGGATCACCTGGGCAACCGCCGCGTCAAAACCGTCGGTGAGCTGGTACAAGCGAAAATCCGCGTGGGATTGGTGCGGATGGAGCGTGTGGTCAAAGAGCGCATGAGCATCCGCGAGGAATCCCTTACCCCCGTCAACCTTGTCAACATCCGGCCGGTGGTGGCGGCGATCCGCGAGTTCTTTGGCTCGAGCCAGCTTTCGCAGTTCATGGAGCAGACGAACCCGCTTTCCAGCCTCACCCACAAGCGTACCCTGTCGGCATTAGGGCCTGGCGGGTTGCGGCGTGAGCGCGCCGGCTTCGATGTCCGTGACGTACACCACAGCCACTACGGACGTATCTGTCCTATCGAGACGCCGGAAGGCCCCAACATCGGCCTCATCGGGCGGCTCTCGACCTATGGACGGGTCAACGATCTGGGCTTTATCGAAACCCCCTACCGCCGGGTGATCCGCACCGTCAACAATACCGTCGAACAACTGGTCGGCGAAATCGTGCGCGAGGACGTCCTCGATCCCGATACCCAGACCGTGGTCGCACCGGCCAACACCCTCATCACGCCGGAACTGGCGGAGCGCATCGCCGCGCTGCCGTTGACCGAGCCGGTCAAAATCGTGCCGCGCGTGACCGACGAAGTGGTGTATCTCTCCGCAGACCGTGAGGAACCTTACGTCATCGCCCAGGCCAACGCGAAAGTAGACGAGAAAGGCTATTTCCTCGATAAACAGGTCGCCATGCGCAAAGGCGACCAGGTGGGATTCGCCCCGCCGGAGCGCATTGATTTCATTGATGTCGCCCCCATCCAAATTGTGGGAGTGTCCGCCGGGCTGATTCCCTTCCTGGAACACGACGACGCCAACCGCGCGCTGATGGGGTCGAACATGCAGCGGCAAGCCGTTCCCCTCATCCAGCCGGAAGCACCCTACGTAGGTACCGGCATTGAGCGGGCGGCGGCGCTGAACTCGGGGTTGGTCATCCTTGCCAAAGGGGATGGCGTGGTGCTCAGTGTGACCGGTGATCGTATCGTGGTGGCGTATGACGATGGCGACGTGGTCACCTACAATCTCAAAAAATACGCTCGCTCGAACCAGAGCACCTGTGTGGACCAGCGACCGAGTGTTGTCCGCGGTCAGCGCGTCACCAAAGGGGATGTGCTGGCGGATAGCTCGTCCACTCAAGATGGCAAGCTGGCGTTAGGCCAGAATATCCTGGTCGCCTTTATGTCTTGGGAAGGCGGCAACTATGAGGATGCGATCTTGCTCAGTTCCCAGTTGGTGCGGGACGACCGCTTTACCTCCGTGCACATCGAGAAATACGAGGTCTCCGCACGCGATACCAAACTGGGGCCGGAAGAGATCACCCGCGAAATTCCTAACGTTTCGGATGATGCGCTACGTGATTTGGACGAGGACGGCATTGTGCGCGTCGGTGCGGAAGTGGGGCCGCTGGATATCCTCGTGGGCAAAATCACCCCGAAAGGCGAGAAGGAACTGACACCGGAAGAGAAACTCTTGCGGGCTATCTTTGGCGAAAAACTCCGCGATGTCAAGGACACGAGCCTGCGCATGCCCCACGGCGCGCATGGCAAAGTCGTTGAAGTCAAAGTCTTTGACCGCGAAGAGTACCGTGACCTGCCTGCCGGCGTTGAACGTGTCGTCAGGGTAAGCGTGGCGCAGCGCCGTAAAATCACCGAGGGCGATAAAATGGCGGGGCGGCACGGCAACAAAGGCGTCATCTCGCAGATTGTGCCGGTGGAAGACATGCCCTTCCTGGCCAACGGCACGCCGGTAGATGTTATCCTCAACCCGCTGGGTGTGCCGGGACGTATGAACATCGGGCAGGTGCTGGAGACTCACCTGGGGTGGGCTTCCGGGCAATTGGGATTTGACACAGTCACGCCGGTTTTCGATGGCGCGGATGAGGAGGAAATCGCCGCCGAACTGGCGCGCGCGTGGCTGATCAACTTCGCGTGGGACAATGTCACCGAACGCGCCTGGGCCTGGTTGAAAGCTCAGGACTATCCCCTGGAAACGCTGCGCGATGACGATGAGGCGCGTCTGCTCTACATTATGGCTTGGCTTGCCCCCAAGGGCTACAAGGCGGATGCCTTGCGCGACAACTGGCATTACGCACGCCGGGCTGTGTTGCAAGAATGGCTTAAAGAAAACGGCTACGAGCCTGCCGATTTGCTTTCCTTCGAGGATGATTCGCGTCCTGTTGCTGTGCGCAAAGAAGTAGATCGGCGTGCCCAAACCGTTTGCCTGCGCGTGTGGATGGAGGCGCGTGGACAAGACGTCAGCGCGTTGAGCGATGAAGAGGTCGTTTTGCGGGCTACTGAATACAGCATAGCCCACAACGATCCACTGCCCACATTGGGCAAGATGATCCTCTATGATGGGAAGACCGGTTTGCCCTTTGACCGCCCCATCACGGTAGGGATCATTTACATTATGAAACTCGCGCACCTGGTCGAAGACAAAGTGCATACCCGTTCCACCGGGCCCTATTCGCTCGTGACGCAGCAGCCCCTGGGCGGCAAGGCCCAGTTCGGTGGACAGCGTTTCGGTGAAATGGAAGTCTGGGCGCTGGAAGCCTACGGCGCGGCGTACACCTTGCAGGAGATGCTCACCATCAAATCGGATGACGTGCAAGGGCGTGTCAAGGCCTACGAATCCATCGTCAAGGGCCTGCCGATCGAAGAGCCGGGCATCCCGGCCTCTTTCAAGGTCCTGGTCAAAGAATTGCAAAGCCTGGCCCTGGCGGTGGAAGCTGTGACAGATTCGGGTGAAGTCTTGCGCTTCGGGCGCGATGAGCGGCGCATGCAATTGCCCAAACTGGGGATGGGACTCCTGGGATTGACGCCTAGAGAATAGGGCGCATAGGGTTGACGTTTTCAAGCATTGTGGTAAAATCACAACTCGCAGACGGCAGCCAGAACTCCTGCCATCGCCAGGTGAATTCAACGATCAACGACGAGGGAGGCCATCGCAGTCAAAGATGGCCTTCTTCACTGGAATCAAAAAGGTTTTTGTCACTCTAAACCATAACGGGTTGATGAGTTAAATTCAGGAGGAATCAGTGCCTACGATCAATCAGTTAGTGCGAAAGGGACGCAAGCCCAAGCCGCAGAAGGCCAAGGCGCCGGCGTTGCTGTTCAACGTCAACACCCAGAAGGGTGGGCGGCTGACACGCTCGAGCAAGGGCAATCCCCAAAAACGCGGGGTGTGCACTGTAGTGAAGACCACCACGCCGAAGAAACCCAACTCGGCGTTGCGGAAGGTCGCCCGTGTGCGCCTGTCGAACCGCGTCGAGGTGACGGCCTATATCCCCGGTGAGGGACACAACTTGCAGGAACACTCGGTCGTGTTGGTGCGTGGTGGACGTGTGAAGGACCTCCCCGGTGTGCGTTACCACATCGTCCGGGGGGCGATGGATGCGACCGGTGTGGAAGGTCGCCATCAGCAGCGTTCTAAATACGGAACCAAGCGCGAGGCCAAGAAGAAGTAAGGAAGCGGGGTGCAAATATGCCGAGACGAACCAGTCCACCTAAACCTGAAGTTCCACCGGATCCGCGCTACCAGAGCGTGCCGGTGCAGCGTTTCATTAATCGCATGATGCGCGAGGGCAAGAAGAGTGTGGCGCAACGCATTATGTATCGGGCGCTCGAACGTGTCGAAGCCCGCACCAACAAGCCGGCGTTGGAAGTCTTTGAGGCTGCCTTGCGCAATGTGGCGCCGGCGGTGGAGATCAAACCACGGCGCGTCGGTGGGGCAACCTACCAAATCCCCGTCGAAGTGCCGGCGTACCGCCAGCTTTCGCTTGCCATTCGCTGGATTTTGGATGCGGCGCGCAAACGTTCCGGCCACGGGATGATTGAAAAACTGTCTGCCGAATTGATGGACGCCGCTAACAATACCGGGGCCGCGGTCAAGAAACGCGAAGACACCCTGAAAATGGCCGAGGCGAACCGCGCTTTTGCGCACTTGCGCTGGTAAATCGCGTTCACAGCGCGCGACGCGCCAGGGCCGTCGCTGTTTGAAGCATAAGGCCGACGGCGATGACCGAAGCACATTCACTGATCCATATCCGCAATATCGGCATTATTGCCCATATTGACGCGGGTAAAACAACTACCACCGAACGCATCCTGTACTATACCGGGCGCACACATCGGCTCGGCAACGTGGATGAAGGCACCACCGTTACCGATTGGATGGTGCAGGAACGCGAGCGGGGAATCACCATCACCTCGGCGGCGGTCACATGTTTCTGGCGGGGCCACCAGATCAACATCGTGGACACCCCCGGTCACATTGACTTTACCGCCGAAGTGCAGCGCAGCCTGCGGGTTCTGGATGGCGGGGTGGTGGTTTTCGACGGCACGGCGGGTGTTGAACCACAATCCGAGACGGTGTGGCGTCAAGCGCGTACCTTCGGGGTCCCGCTGATTGCTTTCATTAACAAGATGGATAAACTGGGCGCAAATTTCGCCCACGCTGTTGAGACTATCCGTGAGCGTCTCAGGGCGCATCCGGTGCCGATCCAGTGGCCGCTTGGCGTAGAATCTGGCTTCCGGGGCCTGGTAGATCTGCTGGAATGGAAAGCGCTCCTCTGGGCCGATGATCTGGGGACGGTGATCCAGGAGATCCCGGTGCCCGCCGAAGTCGAAGCCGAAACCCTGGCGGCGCGCGAAGCGCTCATCGAAGCTATCGTCGAAACCGACGACCGGCTGATGGAGCGGTATCTGGAAGGCGAAGAGATTCCGGTTGCGGATTTGCGGACTGCGTTGCGTCGGGCCACCATCAGCGGGGCCATTCAACCGGTGCTGTGTGGTTCTTCCCTGCGCAACAAAGGCGTGCAACCCTTGATTGACGCGATTGTGGATTACCTGCCTTCGCCGGTGGACATCCCGCCGGTGCAGGGGATGAATCCCAAGAAAGAACACCTTGAAGAGCGTCCGGCGGATGTCAACGCACCGCTGGCAGCACTGATCTTTAAAATTGCTACTGACCCCTACGCGGGACGTCTGGCGTACTTCCGGGTTTATTCCGGGAAGCTCGTCCGGGGCAACGTCTATGTCAACCCGCGCAAGGGGGTACGTGAACGGGTCTCCAAGCTGTTGCGCATGTTTGCCGACCACCGTGAGGAAGTTGAAGAACTGGGAGCCGGAGACATCGGCGCGACGGTGGGGCTGAAGAGCACCTTCACCGGCGACACGCTGGCGGCGCTCCACGCTCCCATCATCCTGGAGGCGATTCGCTTCCCCGAACCGGTCATTTCGGTGGCCGTGGAACCGCGAACCGTCGCCGACCAGGATCGGCTCAACGAGGCACTGCAACGGCTGGCAGAAGAAGACCCGACTTTCCGAGTGCGTGTGGACGAGGGCACCGGGCAGACCGTCATCTCCGGGATGGGGGAACTGCACCTGGAAATCCTCGTGGATCGGATGATGCGCGAGTTTGCCGTGCAGGCTAACGTGGGCAAGCTCCGCGTCGCGTACAAAGAGACCGTAACGCGCACCGGCCGGGCGCAGGCAGTTTTCGAGCGTATGATGGCCGGGAAACCCCAGTATGCGCGGGTGACGCTGGAAGTCAGCCCCGCCGATTTGGGAAGCGAATCGCGTTTTGAGAATCTACTACGTCCGCAGGACCTGGCGCCGCAATTTGTCGAGGCGATCAGAGCTGGGGCGTTAGAGTCGTTGGAGAGCGGTTTCCTGGCCGGTTATCCGATGGTAGGGATAGTCATCCGTCTCGTGGAGGCGGAGGCGATGCCCGATCTGTCCACGGAAATGGCGTTCAAGGCGGCGGCGGCGCAGGCGTTCCGGCAGGCTGTAGAGTCGGCTGCACCGGTGTTGCTGGAACCGGTGATGGACGTTGAAGTGTTGACGCCAGAAGAGTTTGTCGGCGAAGTGCTCGGCAACTTGAATTCCCGTGACGCCGAAGTCCAAATGATGGAAGCGCGCCCCGGGGGTATCCAGGCAATCCGGGCCTATGCCCCGCTGATTAAAATGTTTGGGTATGCCACTAACCTGCGCAGCATGACGCAGGGACGGGGTACATTTACAATGGAATTCCACCATTACGCACCGGTGGATTCCCGGCAAATGGAAGCCATTTTATATGGCACATAGGCCTTCTGGTCTGGTTATCATTCAATTCAGTAAAAAAGAATTAGTATAGAAATAAGGAGAGGCAAGCAATGGGTAAGGAGAAATTCGAACGCACAAAGCCACATGTCAACGTAGGGACGATCGGTCACATTGACCACGGTAAGACGACCCTGACCGCGGCGATCACGCGCGTCCTTTCAACCAAGGGTTGGGCGACCTTCAAGGGGTACGATGAAGTCGCGAAAGCCGATGCGAAGATGTTCCGCCGTGACGCGACCAAAATCCTGACCGTCGCCATTTCGCACGTGGAATATGAAACCGAAAAGCGCCACTACGCCCATGTGGACTGTCCCGGTCACCGTGACTATATCAAGAACATGATCACGGGCGCTGCGCAGATGGATGGCGCCATCCTGGTGGTCTCTGCGGTGGATGGGCCGATGCCCCAGACGCGCGAGCACATCCTCCTGGCGCGCCAGGTTGAAGTTCCGGCAATCGTGGTCTTCATGAACAAGGTGGACCTGATGGATGACCCGGAACTCCTGGAGCTGGTGGACCTGGAAATCCGCGAAGTGCTGAGCAGCTACGGCTTCCCCGGTGATGAAACCCCCATCGTGCGTGGTTCCGCGCTGGAGGCTCTGAACTGCAAGAGCAATGATCCCAACGATCCGGCTTACGCATCGATCTGGGAGCTGATGCGCGTCGTGGATGAGTACATCCCGACCCCGGTGCGCGAAGAAGACAAGCCCTTCTTGATGTCCATCGAGGACGTCTTCTCCATCAAGGGGCGTGGTACGGTAGTGACCGGGCGTGTGGATCGTGGCACGATGCGCCCCAACACCGAAGTTGAGCTGGTGGGGGCCATGTATGAGAAGCCGCGCAAGACCGTGGTAACGTCTATGGAAATGTTCCACAAGACGCTCGATGTGGTGCGCGCCGGTGACAACGCCGGTCTGCTCCTGCGCGGTATTGACAAGGACGAGGTGGCTCGCGGTGTCGTCGTGGCGGCGCCCGGTACCATTCAGGCGCGCAGCAAGTTCGAGGCCGAGGTTTACGTCTTGCGCCGCGATGAAGGTGGACGGCACAAGCCGTTCTTCTCCGGCTACAAGCCGCAGTTCTTCATCCGCACGATGGACATCACCGGCACGGTGCAGCTGCCCGAAGGCGTGGAAATGGTCATGCCGGGTGACCGGACCAATATGACGGTGGAACTCATTTCCCCGGTGGCCCTGGAAGCCGGTCAGCGCTTTGCCATTCGTGAAGGTGGTTTGACCGTTGGCGCGGGCATCATCACCAAGGTCTTGGGCTAGTTTTGACGTTTCTCACGATATCAGGTGATTTATGGCTAAACAACGCATTCGCATTCGGTTAAAGGGATACGATCATCGCATCCTTGATGAGTCCGCGCGGCGGATCGTCGAGGCAGCGGAGCGGACGGGCGCACGTGTCGTGGGACCGGTGCCTCTGCCGACGAAGATCGAGCGGTTCGCAGTACGCCGTTCTACCTTCATTGACAAGGATTCTCACGAGCACTTCGAGATCCGCACTCACAAGCGTTTGATTGATATCCAGGAGCCGGATTCGAAAACCATTGATACGCTCATGCGGCTGAATATGCCGGCAGGCGTGGACATCGAGATCAAACTTTAGCAAGTCGTTGCGCCTTGTGGCCTCTATCCCCCCCGGCCGTTGACTCCGGGAATGCGAGTTGAGGGTCGGGGGGATAATGTCGCAAGGTAGCCGGGGATGATGCGGCATACCTGGTGCCGGCAGTCCCAAGGAGGTTATGGTGAAAGGAATCCTAGGTAAAAAAGTGGGGATGACCCAGGTAATAAAAGAGGATGGTCTGGTTGTACCGGTGACGGTGGTCGAAGCCGGCCCGTGTTACGTGACCCAGGTGCGCACGCTGGAGCGTGACGGTTATCGCGCCGTGCAACTGGGATTTGAACCCGCTAAACCCAAACATCTCACCAAAGGACAGCGGGGACATCTGAAACTGGCCGGGGTGCCGGACTTGCGCTACCTGCGGGAGTTACGCACCCGGGAGGATGAGCAGTACGAGTTGGGGCAAGAGATTCGGGTGGATATTTTCCAGCCTGGCGAACACGTGGATGTCGAAGCCCGCTCGAAAGGGCGCGGTTTTGCCGGCGTTGTCAAGCGTCACAGTTTTGCCGGTGGGCCACGCACCCACGGTCAATCCGACCGCGAGCGCGCCCCGGGCGCCATCGGTGCCTGTGCTGCACCGGGTAAGATTTGGAAGGGCAAGAGAATGCCCGGCCACATGGGGGGCGAGCAAGTCACGGTGAGCAATCTGGAGGTCGTGCTGGTGGATCCGGAACGCAACCTTCTCGCGGTACGCGGCAGTGTCCCCGGACCGAACGGCGGCATTGTCTTGATTAAAGTCGCCCGCAAGCAAAAAGTGGCTAAGGGAGGTAAGTAGCGATGCTTGTTCCTGTGCTGAATATGCAGGGCGAGAAGGTCAGCGAGATCGAACTCCGCCCGGATATTTTCGAGGCGTCCGTGAATGTTCCGTTGATGCACCAGGCGTTGGTGCGGCAACTGGCCAATGCGCGCCTGGGCACCCATAAGACGAAGACCCGTGGTGAGAATAACCGTTCCAAAGCCAAGTGGTATCGTCAAAAAGGTACCGGTCGTGCGCGCCACGGGAGCCGCAATGCCCCTATCTTTGTGGGCGGTGGTGTGGCGCATGGTCCCAAGCCCCGCGATTATGAAAAACAGATGCCGGTCAAGATGCGCCGTGCGGCGCTGCGTTCGGCGCTCTCGATCAAGGCGGCGGCGCAACAGATCGTCGTTGTGGATCAGTTGACGATGGACGCGCCGAAGACCAAAGAATTCGTGCGCGTTTTGCAGAACCTCGCGGCTGTGGACGGCAAGGCATTGATCCTGTTGCCGGAGCGCAATGCTCCTGTGGAACTCTCGGTGCGCAATCTCCCGATGGCGCGGACCCTGCGCGCTCACTACCTCAACATCCGCGACCTGATGAGCGCCGATTACCTCATCATGCCTTTGGGCGCGCTTGAGGTGCTCGAGTCTATTCTGGGGCAGGCCGCCTAGACGGGCCAGGGGAGTGGAAGATGGATATCTACGAAGTGATAGTGCGTCCGTTAGAGACAGAAAAAGCGTACAGGCAACGTGAGGATGGGCAGTACGTCTTTATGGTCAACCCTAAGGCGAACAAAGCCCAGGTGTCTCAGGCTGTCGAAGAAATCTATAACGTCAAAGTGGCCGCGGTGAATGTGATGAATATGCCGGCCAAGATCAACCGCATACGCGGGCGGCGCAAGGTTGCCCGACACGCGCCGTGGAAGAAAGCGGTCGTGACTTTGGCGCCGGGCGAGTCCATTGCGGCATTGGAGGCTTAGGATGGCGATTAAAAAATATAAGCCGACTTCTCCCGGACGGCGTTGGCTGGCCGGGCAGACCTTTGAAGAAGTGACCCGCACTAAACCCGAAAAGAGCCTGGTGCAGCCCCTGCGCAAGAATGCCGGGCGCAATGCCTACGGGCGGATCACCGTGCGGCATCGGGGTGGCGGTCATGCGCGTCAGTATCGTTTGATTGATTTCCGGCGCGACAAACTCGATATTCCTGCGCGGGTGGAGACGATCGAGTACGACCCCAATCGCTCGGCGCGTATCGCCCTGCTGGTTTACGCCGATGGCGAAAAACGCTACATCCTGGCGCCGTTGGGCCTGCGGGTGGGCAGCACCGTGCTCAGCTCGCGCAAGAGCACCGAAATCAATGCCGGCAATGCCATGCCGCTGGAGCGCGTGCCCTTAGGGACGTTGGTTCACAATGTTGAACTTTATCCGGGGCGCGGCGGGCAGTTGGTCCGCGCAGCGGGTGCGGCGGCTCAGGTCCTGGCAAAAGAAGGCGACTATATCACCTTGCGTCTGCCGAGCGGTGAGATGCGCCGGGTGCATAAAACATGCATGGCGACCATCGGGCAGGTGGGCAATGTGGACCATGCGAACGTCAAACTGGGCAAGGCCGGGCGTCGGCGCTGGCTGGGTTGGCGGCCGGCGGTGCGCGGTTCGGCGATGACGCCGCGCGATCACCCCCACGGTGGTGGGGAAGGGCGCTCACCGATCGGTATGTCCGGGCCGAAGTCCCCGTGGGGCTGGCGTACCCTGGGGCGCAAAACCCGCCGCAATAAGGCGACCGACAAATACATCATCCGGCGGCGCAATGCCGATCGTAGTAAGTAAGGGAGGTACATATCATGTCGCGTTCTTTGAAAAAAGGACCTTACGTCAACCCTAAGCTGCTCAAGAAGATCGAAGAGATGAATCGCAGCGGACAGAAGCGGGTGTTGCGCACCTGGTCGCGCGCCTCGGTGATCTTCCCGCAGATGGTTGGACACACGATTGCCGTCCACGACGGGCGGCGGCATGTGCCCATCTACATCACCGAAAACATGGTGGGGCATCGCCTGGGTGAATTCGCGCCTACGCGGACTTTCCGTGGGCACATCGTCAAAGAGAAAAAAGGGCGGGTTACGCACTAAGGGGAATGAGGTAAAGACCGATGCAAGATCAAGTACAAGCTATAGCCAGACATATCCCGATGTCCCCGATGAAAGTGCGACGCCTGATCGCACCCCTGCGGGGAATGACAGCCCAGGCAGCGCTCGATGCCCTGCGCATGATGCCGCAAGCGGCGGCGGAGCCGGTGTATAAGCTGATCCGCTCGGCGATGGCCAATGCTGACGAGATGGGGTTGGACACCGGAAATCTGTACATCGTGCAGCTTACGGCAAATGAAGGCCCCGGCCGGATGCCCGGCCGCGGGTGGCGGGCACGCTGGGGTAGCCGTGGCCGCTATCGCCCGATCCGCAAGCGTTCGTCGCACATTACCGTCGTTCTTCAAGAACGACTTCCAGAGCAGCCATAAGCAAGCAGTGATAAGGAGGCTATTTTGGGACGTAAAGTTCATCCCTACGGTTTTCGGTTGAAGATCATTCGCGATTGGAGATCCCGCTGGTTTGCCGAAGGTCGGGAATACTCCGCGCTTTTGGAAGAGGATCGCAAGATCCGCGACTATATCTTCAGCGAGATGCGGGCGCGTTCGCGTGATGGGCAGACCGGCGTTTCGCACATAGATATCGAGCGTTTCCCGCCGAATCAAGTCTCGGTGGTCATCTGGACGGCGCGGCCGGGGATTGTCATCGGGCGCAAGGGCGAGAATGTCAAAGTCCTGCGGCAGCATGTGGAAGAACTCTGTGGTGGCAAGCGCGTGCACGTGGATGTTCAGGAAGTCGAGCAACCGGACCTGGACGCCCGACTGGTGGCCGAGAACATCGTGGCGCAGTTGGAAAAGCGTATCTACCACAGCCGCGCGATGAAGCGGGCCGTGCGTCAGGCGTTGCGCGCCGGCGCAGAAGGCATCCGCGTGATGTGCAGCGGGCGGCTCGCCGGGGCAGAAATGGCGCGGCGCGAGTGGATGCGCGAAGGGCGTGTGCCGCTCCAGACGTTGCGCGCGGACATTGATTACGCTCAAGAAGAAGCTCTGACGACGTATGGCCGCATCGGCGTCAAGGTGTGGATTTACAAAGGCGAGGTTCTGCCCAAGAAATCCGCCCCTGTCACCGTAGTCGAAGAGACGGCGCAGAGCTGATCAAGGGTTATGTTTAAGGAGATACAACCATGTTGATGCCTAAACGCGTGAAATATCGCAAGCAACACCGTGGGCGCAGAACGGGTACAGAATCCCGTGGCGTGGACGTGAGCTTTGGCGACTATGGCCTGCAAGCCTTAGAGCCGGCGTGGATCACGGCCCGCCAGATCGAGGCGGCGCGGCGCGCGATCGTGCGCTACATGCGCCGGCGCGGCAAGTATTGGATTCGCATCTTCCCGGATAAGCCGATCACGGCCAAGCCCGCCGAAACCCGCATGGGTAAAGGGAAGGGCGCGGTGGATCATTGGGTGGCCGTTGTGCGTCCCGGGCGGGTGATGTTTGAGGTGAGTGGTATACCGGGCGATGCGGCACACGAGGCGCTGCGCCTGGCTGCGCACAAGCTGCCCATCAAGACCCAAATCATTGCCCGTTTGGATTTGGAGCAGGAGAATCAATAATGCCGGCCAAAGAATTACGTGAACTAACCGAAGATGAATTGCGATTGCGTCTGCAGGAGACGCGGCGTGAATTGTTCAACCTGCGGCAACAATGGTATGCCGGTAGCCTGGAGGATCACAATCGCTTGCGCGCGGTGCGCAAAGACATTGCGCGGATCCTGACGGTGCTGCGGGAGCGGGAGCTGATGCAGGACTTGCCGCAGAAAGGAGCAGTAGCATGAGAGAACGTCGTCGTCGTTTGACTGGCGTGGTCACCAGCGACAAAATGGATAAGACGGTGGTCGTGAGTGTCGAACGTCGTTATCGCCACCCATTGTACAAAAAAGTAGTGCGGGCGATCAAGAAATACATGGCCCACGATGAACACAACGAGTGTCGTGTCGGCGATACCGTAAGCATCATCGAGTCGCGCCCTTATAGCCGTCACAAGCGCTGGACTGTCGAAACGATCCTGGAACGAGCTGCGTAAGGAGCATACCATGATTCAAACAGAAACGCGGTTAAAGGTAGCTGACAATACCGGGGCACAAGAGCTGCTGTGTATCCGGGTGCTCGGTGGGTCGCGGCGGCGTTACGGCACCGTCGGGGATTCGATTGTCGCGGCGGTCAAATCCGCCACCCCTACGGCCTCGGTGAAGAAAGGCGAGGTCGTCCGCGCGGTCATCGTGCGGGTCACCAAAGAATATCGTCGTCCTGACGGCTCTTATATTCGTTTTGACGATAATGCGGCAGTGATTCTAGACTCTTCGGGCGTGAATCCACGTGGCACCCGCATTTTCGGGCCGGTCGCGCGCGAGCTGCGTGAAAAAGGTTTCATGAAAATCGTGTCCCTGGCGCCCGAAGTGTTGTAGGACCGGTGTGAGGTATAAAGATGAATCGGATAAAAAAAGGTGATACGGTCGAAGTCATCACTGGCGAAGATCGCGGGGCGCGCGGTGAGGTCTTGCGCGTCTTGCTCAAAGAAAACCGTGTGGTTGTGTCTAAAGTGAACATGGTCACCAAACACCAAAGCGCGCAGCGGGCCGGCCGCGCCCAGATGCAAGGCGGGCGCATTCAGTTCGAGGCACCGATTGACCTCTCGAACGTGATGCTGGTTTGCCCGAAATGCAATCAGGCCACACGGGTCGGTTACGCCGTGGTGGATGAGCGCAAGGTGCGCGTCTGTCGCAAATGTGAAGCGGTGATTGACTAGGAAGAAGGTAAACATGCAAGCGTTACAGAAACGGTATCGTGAAGAAATCACACCCATCATGCTCAAGGAATTCGGCTACGCCAACGTCATGCAGGTGCCGCGGGTGCGCAAGGTCGTGATCAATATCGGGATGGGCGAGGCACTCGACAATCCCAAGGCGCTCGAATATGCCGTTGCGGATCTGCGCACCATCACCGGGCAGCAGCCGGTCGTGACCAAAGCGCGCAAATCGGTCGCCAACTTCAAGTTGCGTGAGGGGCGTGCCATTGGGGTGAAAGTAACCCTGCGTGGTGAAAGGATGTGGTCGTTCCTGAGCCGTCTGATCAATGTGGCTTTGCCGCGTACCCGTGACTTTCACGGTGTTCCCGATAAACTGGATGGCCGGGGCAATTACACCCTGGGGCTGCGCGAGCAACTGGTCTTCCCCGAAATTAACTACGACAAAATTGATAAGATTCGAGGGTTTGAAGTCACCATTAACACGACGGCGGAAACTGACGAAGAAGCCCGGCGACTGCTGGAGCTTCTGGGCATGCCTTTTCGGCGTTAAGGTTCATCCCCTTGGGCTTGTGAGCGAACGAGTTTTGAAGAAGGAGTAATCGTATGGCACAAAAATCAATGCCGATTCGCGAAACCCGGCGTAAGTATAAGATACGGGTACGGAACCGTTGTTCTCGTTGTGGACGCCCGCGCGGGTATTACCGCCGCTTTGGCTTATGCCGCATCTGCCTTCGTGAGTTGGCCTTAGAGGGGAAAGTCCCCGGTCTGGTCAAATCCAGTTGGTAATGGAGTGTAAAGATGACAACTTCAGATCCAATTGCTGATATGTTAACCCGCCTGCGGAATGCTTTGATGGTCAAGCATGCCACCGTCTCTATGCCGGCGTCCAAGATTAAGACGGCCATCGCCAAAATTTTGAAGGATGAAGGGTACATCGAGGACTATAAAGTGGTCACCGATGAAAACCTGCATCGCAATCTGGTCATTCACTTGAAGTACCAGGGTGACCTGAAGCATCAGCGGCCTGTGATCACGAACCTGACCCGGGTGAGCACGCCCGGACGGCGCATCTACACATCGGCCAAAGACATCCCCTGGGTGCGCAGTGGCATGGGCATTGCGATCCTTTCGACGCCCAAGGGTGTCATCACCGGCCAGCAGGCGCGCCGTCTGAATGTCGGCGGCGAAATCCTGTGCTATGTCTGGTAAGGGAGGTCAAACGTGTCGCGGATAGGAAAAATGCCCATCCCGCTCCCCGCTGGGGTGCGGGTGCAGATTGAGGAAAACAAAGTGACGGTCAGCGGCCCAAAGGGAACGTTGACGCGCGAATTCCATCCCCAGATGCAGATTGTGGTCGAGGATGGGACGCTGCGGGTGCACCGTCCCAATGACGAACAGTCCATCAAAGCACTGCACGGCCTGACGCGCGCCCTGCTTAACAACATGGTTCAGGGTGTGACCACCGGCTATAGCAAAGTGCTGGAGATTGTGGGGACCGGTTATCGCGCCGAATTGCAGGGGAAGACCCTGGTGATGAGCCTGGGATTCTCCCATCCCGTGGTCATCGAACCTCTGGAAGGGATCGAATTCGAGGTCAACCCCCGCGCCAGCACCATCACGGTGAAGGGCTGCGACAAAGAGCTTGTCGGGCGGGTGGCCGCCGAAATTCGCGGCTGGCGTCCGGTCGAGCCGTACCTGGGCAAAGGCATTCGCTACCAGGGTGAATTGGTGCGCCGCAAGGCCGGCAAGTCCGGCAAGGCCGGTAAAGGTAAGTAAAGTCAGGGTCAAAATTACGTGGAACTGAGGGTAAAATAAAGATGAAACCAGAAATTGATCGTGGTAAAGCCCGTATGCGGCGTAAAGCTCACATTCGCAAGACCGTGAGCGGGACGCCAGAACGTCCACGTCTGAGTGTCTTTCGTAGCCTGAATCACATCTACGCCCAAATCATTGATGATACGGTAGGGTGCACATTAGCGGCAGCTTCTACGGTGGATCGGGCGGTGCGTGAGCGGGTGGCAGCATTACCGAAGACCGAGCAGGCGCGGATTGTGGGGCAGGTCGTTGCCGAACGGGCATTGGCAAAAGGGGTCACCCGGGTGGTGTTCGACCGTGGCGGTTACAAGTATCACGGTCGCGTCAAGGCTCTCGCCGAGGCCGCGCGTGAGGCGGGCCTGGATTTCTAAGTAAAACGGCTGCGCCTTAGTCGCGTCCGGCAGGAGGAGATATGGAATCACGACGAGAACGAGATCGTAGACCAATTGAAACAGAACAAGAAGAACTCGATGAGCGCGTAGTGGACATTACGCGGGTGGCGAAAGTCATCAAAGGCGGGCGCACTTTCCATTTCCGGGTGGTGGCCGTTGTGGGGGATAACAAAGGCCAGGTCGGATTGGGCATCGGCAAAGCCCGCACGGTCCCCGATGCGATTGCGAAGGCGACCGATCGTGCGCGGCGCGCTATGCACGCCATCCCCCTGGAAGACACTACCATCCCCCACGATGTGGTGGGACGCTGCGGCGGCGCGCAAGTCATGCTGCGCCCGGCGACCAAAGGTACCGGCGTCATCGCCGGCGGCGGTGTGCGCGCGGTGTTGGAAGCGGCCGGCATCCACGACATTCTGACCAAATCCCAGGGAAGCGCCACGGCCGTTAATGTGGTCCAGGCGACGATGGATGCGCTGGATCAACTGCGCTGGGTTGAAGAACTGGCGAAAGAACGCGGCAAGCCGATCGCCGAAGTGATGCCTTACTGGCGAAGGAGGCAGGCATAATGGCGAAGATCTTGCGGATCACGCTCGTGCGCAGCCCGATCGGCTATTCGATCCGGCAGAAGCAAACTGCACGGGCATTGGGCTTACGGAAATTACATCAGGTGGTGGAACACCCCGACAATCCTGCCGTGCGTGGCATGGTTAACAAGATCCCGCATCTGGTGCGGGTCGAGGAAGTCGAGGCTTAGGGTGGAGGAGACCGCAATGAAGTTACAAGACTTACAACCTGCCGAGGGCTCCAAAAAACGCCGCAAGCGCGTGGGCCGGGGGATTGCCGCCGGCCAGGGGAAAACGGCAGGACGAGGAACTAAAGGGCAGAAGGCCCGTGGCGGCAAGCAAAAAGGGGCTTACTTTGAAGGCGGACAGCTTCCGTTGGTGCGCAAGATTCCCTTTGTACGGGGCTACAAGTTCTTCAACCCCTACAAGGTGGAATTTGTGCCGGTCAATCTGGCGCAACTTGCCGAACGCTTTGAGGCCGGCGCCGTCGTTTCGCCGGAGACCCTTTCCGCGGTGGGGCTGATCAAGCACGCGGATGACTGGGTAGTCGTGTTGGCCGAAGGTGAGCTTGCGCAACCCTTGAAGGTGTATGCGCATCGCGTCTCGGCTGCTGCGCGCGCCAAGATCGAGGCCGCCGGTGGGACGGTAGAGCTGTTGCCGTGGAGCCGGGGCGGTTATCGGACGCGCTGAGTTGGGCATATCGAAAGCGCACTTTGACGGAGGCAAGTGATGATTGAGGCCCTGCGTAATGCGTTCAAACTTCCCGATCTACGCCGGCGGATTTTCTATACGCTGTTGATTCTCGTGATCTTCCGTATGGCGTCGAATATCCCGGTCCCCGGCGTTGACCGCCTGGCGTTGAAGGAATTCTTCGAGCAGGCTAAGGCCGGTAGCGAGACGGCGGGCCTGGGACAGTTCGCCAACCTCCTGGACTTGCTGTCGGGTGGCGCTGTGTCGAACTTTTCGGTGCTGGCCGCCGGGGTGTATCCTTATGTAACGGCGCAGATCGTCCTGCAGCTCTTGCTCCCCATCTTCCCTAAATGGGAACAGCAGATCAAGGAGGAAGGGGAAGAAGGCCAGCGCAAGATGAACCAGTGGACCTTCTACCTGACGGTGCCCCTGGCGGCGTTGTCGGCCTTTGGGCAGGCACAGCTCTTCCGTTCGGCGACGATCGGGACACGCCAAATCCTCCCCTACTTCGGGTGGGGAGGGGATAAGACGCTTCCCACGATCACCCTGTTGATCACGATGACTGCCGGGACGATGTTCGCCGTCTGGCTGGGCGAGCTGATCTCTGAACAGGGCATCGGGAATGGCCTGTCGCTGATCATCTTCGGCGGCATTGTCTCGCGTGTCCCGGCCAGCTTCCGCAATATCTGGGAAAGCGATGGGCTGATCGGCGTGCTGGTTTACCTGGTGATCCTGGTGGGGACGATCCTGTTCATCGTCTTCGTTCAGGATGGCGAACGGCGGATCAAAGTACAATACGGCAAGCGCGTGCGAGGGATGAAACAGTATGCGGGGGGCAGCACCTACATTCCCTTGAAGATCAATACGGCCGGCATGATCCCGCTGATTTTCGCGCAGTCCATCCTGGCGTTTCCGGCGGTGGTGGCGCAGTTCTTCCTGAACAGCACCAATACTCCGGTCGCCAAATTTGCGAACAGTGTGGTGCAGTTTTTCAGCGGCAGCAATGCCTGGTATGCCCCGCTGTATTTCCTGGCGGTTTTCGGGCTGACCTACTTCTATACCTTCGTGATGATTGAGCAGCAGAACCTGCCGGAAATGTTGCAAAAGCAGGGCGGCTTTATCCCCGGCATCCGTCCGGGAAAGAAGACCGAGGAATACATCCTGACGATCTACAAGCGCATCACCCTGGCCGGCGCTCTGTTTCTGGGCATCGTCGCCGTGTTGCCTTACATTGTCGGGCTGTTTATGAATTCCAATCAAATGCTCATCCAAAGCTCTGGGTTGCTCATCGTGGTCGGCACCGTGATGGATACGGCGCGCCAGTTGGAGGCCCAGCTGCAGATGCGCAACTACGAAGGCTTCTTACGCTAAAAGTATGGTATAATAAAAGACTGTGTATCGTTCGGGAGGGCTGCTGCGGCATCCATCGCGGCTGCTGGAAACTGCAAGCGGACTCCCCCCGGTTGTGGAGAAGGAGTAGAAACTATGAAAGTATCACCATCTATTAAGCGTCGCTGTCCGAAGTGTAAAATCATTCGACGGCGGGGTGTCTTGCGGGTGATCTGCGATAACCCTAAACACAAGCAACGGCAAGGCTAGTTGACAGTGGGTGACTTCGAGGAGGCTGGAAAGAAACTATGGCACGTATAGCAGGGGTTGACCTGCCGCGAAATAAGTCCATCGAGATTGGTCTCACGTATATCTATGGCATTGGCCGTAAAACCAGTAACGACATCCTGGCGAAGGCTGGGATTGATCCGCGCAAACGCGATACGGAACTGACAGAGGCCGAGCTTACCGCCATCCGCGATATTATTGATCGCGAGTATGTCGTCGAGGGTGATCTGCGCCGTGAAGTGCAGATGAACATCAAACGCCTGATCGAAATCGGTTCCTACCGGGGGTTGCGCCATCGCCATAACCTGCCCGTGCATGGACAACGCACGCGGACGAACGCGCGCACCAAGCGCGGCCCCAAGAAGACCGTTCCCGGTCGTGGTCGTCGCCGTGGTGCAAAGAAGAAGTAACCGCTATCCTTACGGATAGACTGCCATATAGGGATGTTAAAGAAGATCTAGGAGGATTTTATGGCTAAAAGTTCAGCTCGCAGCGCACGCAAAACAGCGCGACGTGTTAAGCGTAATGTGCCTCGCGGGTGCGTTTATATCAACACGACGTTTAACAACACGATCATCACCGTGACGGATGCTCAGGGCAACGTGATGCGCTGGGGAAGCGCCGGCGCTTCGGGGTTCAAAGGCACGCGGAAAAGCACACCTTTCGCCGCGCGGGTCGCCGCCGAGAAGGTCGCAAAAGACGCAATGGATAACGACGGTCTGCAGGAAGTGGATGTCTTTGTCAAAGGCGCCGGCCCGGGGCGTGAAGCCTCGCTGCGTGCTTTAGCGGCTGTTGGATTGCGCGTGCGTTCGATTGTGGATACGACACCCATTCCTCACAATGGCTGTCGTCCGCCCAAAAAGCGGCGTGTGTAAAGGCGATCTGAGTCAGGCATAAGGAGAAGTTATGGCAAGATATATAGGTCCTGCGTGCAAACTTTGTCGGCGGGAAGGCATGAAACTCTATCTCAAAGGGGAAAAGTGCTATACCCAGAAGTGCCCCTTTGAACACCGTGCTTATCCACCAGGACAACACGGCAAAGAAGCTGCTTTTCGACGGCGTAAGTTGACCGACTATGCGATGCAGTTGCGTGAAAAACAAAAGGCGCGTCGGATTTACGGCGTGCTGGAACGACAGTTCCGCCGCTATTACCAGGAGGCGCAGCGCCGCCCCGGCATGACGGGTGAGAACCTGATGGCGCTCTTGGAAAGTCGTCTGGACAATGTGGTGTACCGGCTGGGTCTGGCCGACTCCCGCGCTCATGCGCGGCAGTTGGTGCAGCATGGGCACTTTATGGTTAACGGCCGCGTGACGGATATCCCGGCCTTCCTGGTGCGGCCTACCGATACGGTTAGCGTGCGGCCGGAAAGCCTGCATACCAAGTATTTCAAAGAACGGAAAGAACTGCTCGGCAAACGCGAAGTGCCCGCATGGCTAAACCTGGATGCGGAAACTTTGAATGGCCGGATGTTGGCGCTGCCGACACGTCAAGAGATTGATGTCCCGGTTCAAGAACAACTCATCGTTGAATTCTACTCACGTTAACAGCAGACAGGAGGCAAAGTGTTGACAGCGCCAGTTCTGCCGAAAGTCGAAGTGGAAGTCAATGCTCAACAGTATGGGCGTTACATTATCAGCCCGCTGGAGAGTGGTTATGGTGTGACGTTGGGAAATTCCTTGCGACGGGTGTTGCTCTCGTCGTTGGAAGGAGCGGCGATCACCGCGATGCGCATCACGGACATTCCGCACGAGTTTTCGGCGATCCCTGGCGTGCGTGAAGACGTGATTCAGGTGATGTTGCGGCTGAAGCAGGTCCGGCTTTCGATGGAAAGCGAAGGGCCGCAATATATGACGCTCCGCATCGAGGGACCGGGGGTGGTCACGGCCGGCGATATCATCGCCCCGCCGGAAGTCGAAATCCTGAATCCCGATCTTTACCTCTTCACGGTGGATAGCGATGACACGCATCTGGATTTCGAATTCACTGTGGAGCGCGGGCGCGGCTACGCTCCTGCAGAGGGGCGTGGGCGTATGCCCATTGGAATGTTGCCGGTGGATGCCATTTTTAGTCCGGTGCGCCGGGTAAATTTCCGGGTGGAGCAGGCGCGCGTTGGGCAATTGACCAACTATGACCGTTTGGTCGTGGATATCTGGACCGATGGACGAATTGCCCCACTCGAGGCTTTGAAGGAATCCGCACGTATTCTGGTGACACATCTGCGTCTGATTGCCGGCGCCGAGGTGGAGGAGGAAGTCCAGGCCGCCGTGGAGATGCAGAAAGAGGCAATCCCGGCGCAGGCTTACGCGGTTCCTATCGAAGACCTGGGCCTGGGCGTGCGCGTGTACAATGCGCTCAAGCGTACCGGTATTTCTAATGTCGGCGAAGTGTTGGAGATGCTCTCGCGGGGGCGCGAGGCCATGTTGTCCATCCGCAACTTTGGTGAAAAGTCGCTGGATGAGCTGATCGAACAATTAACCATCAAGGGGTTCTGGACGGCTAAACCCGAAATCGAAGGAAATTAGTCCGTCTAAACGCTACAGTCAGGAGGTTGAAGTATGCGACATCGTGTCGCGGGTAAAAAATTGAGTCGCCCGGTGGGCCAGCGGACGGCCTTGCGTCGCAATCTGGTGACGGAATTGTTCCGCCATAACTACATCCGCACTACGCGCGCGAAGGCCGAAGCAATCCAGGGGCAGGCTGAAAAGTTGATCACGTTGGCAAAGCGCGGTCTGCTTGCCGGTGCAACGGACCCTGCCAAAGAGGTGCATGCCCGGCGTCTGGCTGCGGCGCGCCTCAACGATCCTGCCGTAGTGCAGAAATTGTTTAATGAAATTGCGCCCCAGTTTCAGGACCGTCCGGGGGGCTATACCCAGATGTTGAAGCTCGGGATGCGCAAGGGCGATGCCGCCCCAATCGTACTTTTAAAACTGGTCGAAGACTAACGCGGAAAACGGCGCCGACCTGGGACGCCGCGAGGGAATAGACGGTGCGTGTGAAGGCCGTCGTGGCTTACGACGGGACAGGATACGGGGGATTTCAGCGGCAAAAAAATGCTCCGAGCATTCAGGAAGAGCTGGAGTGCGCCCTGGAGCAGTTGACGGGCGCACCCGGCAGAGTCCTGGCCGCCGGGCGCACCGATGCCGGCGTGCATGCCGAGGGACAGGTGATCGCGTGTGACGTTACGTGGCGTCACCCATTGAATGACCTGCTCCGCGGCCTGAATGCTCTGCTTCCACAACAGATTGCCGTGTTGCAGTTGGCGGAGGTTGCGCCGACGTTTCATCCCCGCTATGCTGCGTCACGCCGCTGGTATCGCTACACGCTTTACCGGGACGCGGTGCGCAATCCGTTGGTCGCACGCTTCAGTCTGCACGTTGCGCGACCGTTGGATGTGGAAGCGATGCGCTGTGCGGCCTCGATGCTGGTGGGCCGACAGGACTTTGCGGCCTTCGGTTCGCCGACGGTCGGTGAGAACACCGTCCGCGAAGTCTTCCGCGCCACCTGGACGGAACAGGAGAAATGGCTCTACTTCGATATCGAAGCCGATGCTTTCCTGTACCGGATGGTGCGCATGATTGTCGGAACGCTGTTGCGCGTCGGTGAAGGGATTTTGTCGCCGGACGATTTCGGCGACATCCTGCGCACACGGGAGCGCCGCAGAGCCGGCCCGGCCGTCGCTGCGCATGGACTATGTCTTAAGGCTGTTTTTTATGCGGATGAGACCGGAACGCCGGTTTGAATGTCAAGAAGGATTGATGATTTAGGTAGGGGTGATAAAAGGTGAAACAAGCAAGAATACATAAGACTTATGTAGCCAAGCCGGACGAGATTCAACGGGACTGGTACGTCGTGGATGCGACCGGTCAAACGTTGGGGCGACTGGCTACGCAGATCGCGAGTATCCTGCGGGGCAAGCACAAGCCCCAGTATACGCCGTATGAGGATGTGGGCGATTTCGTCATTGTGATCAACGCCGAAAAAGTAGCGGTCACCGGGCGAAAGCTCGATCAGAAGGAATACTTCCATCATAGTGGCTATCCTGGCGGCATCAAATCCATTGTCTTGCGCAAACAACTGCAAAAGCATCCTGAACGGGTCATCGAACACGCCGTCAAGGGGATGTTGCCGCGTGGCCCGTTGGGACGACGGCAGTTCAAGAAGCTCAAGGTCTATGCCGGCCCTGAGCATCCACACCAGGCGCAATCGCCTAAACCGTTGGAATTATAAGGAGTCTAGCGCATGTACTATGAAGGGGTAGGACGTAGAAAAACTGCTTCTGCTCGTGTTCGTCTCCATGCCGGGGGCAATGGGCAGTTCGTCGTCAATGGACGGCCTTATCAAGAGTACTTCTGCCGTGAAATTGATATCCAGAACGCGGTCATGCCTTTGAAGCTCACCCATACAGAGTCACAATTCGACATCACCGTTCTGGTCGAGGGCGGCGGTATCACCGGCCAGGCCGAGGCGGTGCGCCTGGGAATCGCCCGCGCCCTGCTCAAAGTGGATCCGGAGTTCCGCGCTTTGTTGCGGCAGGCCGGCCTGCTGAGCCGTGATGCGCGCGAGAAAGAGCGCAAAAAGCCCGGCCTCAAACGTGCGCGCAAGGCCCCGCAGTATACCAAGCGTTAGGTCAACCTCACGGTTGCTGTTGGCGGTTTGAGTCAGGTAGGCAAGCGATTGCCTACCTGTTTGTTGTATATTTCAACCACTGTCTGAACGGATTTTTGAGGACACTATGGCCCATATTACCGTGGTCGGTTTAGGCCCCGGCGCGCCTGAGTCTCTGACCCGCGCGGCCTGGGACACCCTTTCTCAAGCCGAGGCTGTTTGGTTGCGCACCGCGCGCCATCCTGTGGTCCCCTACCTTCCCCAGGGGGCGGTCATCCACTCGTTCGATGCGCTATACGAGGAAGCCGATTCGTTTGAGGCTGTGTACGCGGCGATTGTGGCACGGGTGCTTGAACTGGGGGCGCGTCAGGAAGGGGTGGTTTATGCCGTGCCGGGGCATCCCCTGGTGGGGGAGGCCACGGTGACACGCATCCTGCAAGCCGCGCGCGCCGCTGCTATCCCGGTGCACATTGTTCCCGGCTTGAGCTTCATCGAGCCGACCCTGACGGCATTGGCTCTCGATCCTCTGGACGGCTTGCAGATTGTGGACGCGCTCGACCTGGTAGGGGCGCATTACCCCACGCTCAACCCCGATATGCCGGCGCTGATAGCGCAGGTCTACAGCCGCGCGGTCGCTTCGGATCTCAAACTGGCATTGATGGAGGCGTATCCTGACGAACATCACGTAGCCCTCGTCCACGCGGCCGGCACGTCGGCCGAGCAGGTGCTGTGGGGGCCGCTTTACGAGATTGACCACGGCGACGCCACGCCGTTGACCTCGCTCTATGTGCCACCGCTGCCAACCATCAGCGGTTTTGAGCAGCTTCAGGAAACCGTAGCGCATTTGCGCAGCCCCGATGGATGTCCCTGGGACCGTGAGCAAACGCATGCCAGCCTGCGGGCCACGTTGCTGGAAGAAACCTACGAGGTTTTGGAAGCCATTGACACAGAGGATATAGACGCG
Source organism: Anaerolineae bacterium (assembly GCA_035373625.1). Taxonomy (GTDB): domain Bacteria; phylum Chloroflexota; class Anaerolineae; order B4-G1; family SLSP01; genus DSWT01. Next base: position 81,905 of record DAOSNS010000011.1, read on the forward strand.
CTGCGTGAGGAATTGGGCGATTTGTTGCTTCAGGTCGTTATGCATGCGCAAATTGCCGGCGAGGAAGGCGAATTCCGCATGGCAGACGTGATCGCCGGCATTGACGCCAAACTCAAGCATCGGCATCCCCATGTTTGGGGGAATGTGCAGGTCGCCGACGCGCAAGAAGTCACCGTCAATTGGGAGCTTATCAAGCGTCAGGAGCGGGCCGACAGTGGCGCCGCGCAACGTTCCTTGTTGGATGGCATCCCCAAGACGTTGCCGGCCCTGGCGCAAGCCTGCGCCTACAGCGGCCGCGCGGCGCGCGTGGGGTTGGATTGGGCTTCCCCGGCCGACATCCTGGCGCGGATCAAACGGCTTGTGGAGACGCTGTGTGCCGCGTCCTCGCCCGAAGTTCAGGCGCAGGCCCTCGGTGAGCTTTTACTTGCCTTGAGCGCGTGGGCGCGGCGCATGGCGCTGGATCCCGAGGGGATATTGCGCGAGGCCAATGCCCGTTTTGCCCGGCGGGTGCGTGACGTCGAAACTCTAGCACGCCACCGTGGACTGACGTTGGAGGCATTGAGCGCCGAAGAAAGAGCGCGCCTTTGGGAAGAAGCCGCCCGTTCTATTTCAGGATAGATAAGGCTCCAGTTCCTCGATGAGCTTGGCCTTCGGGCGGTTGCCGACCAGGCGCGTGATTTCCTGCCCGTCTTTGAAGATAATCATTGTGGGGATGTTTATGACGCCGTAGCGGGTGGCCACCTCGCCCGCCTCCTGGACATTCACCTTCACGATTTTCAGGCGTCCGTCCAATTCGACGGCGACTTCCTCGAGTGTAGGCCCCAACTTCCGACAGGGAGGGCACCACGCTGCCCAAAAATCTACCAGCACCGGCAAGGTTGCCGTGAATACTTCGGCCTCGAAATTGCTTTCATCTGCGTGTACGATGTTTCCCATATTCCTACCTCCTGGGATGGATTATCGCATGGCCGAAGGCATTGTCAAGATATGTTCCCGCACCCTCGTAAGAAAATCGTCAGATACAGGGGGTTGCCAATTATTTTTTTCTGTGCTATAATGGACTTGTTGACGGTTCGGCAATCGTCATAAGGCTTGTGCCTATGGAAGATAATACACAAGGAAGTAGTTTACAAGAGATAGACGATTCAAGCTCAAAGGTGAGGTTCTCTAGCCTCTTTGGGCATATTCTCGGTGAAATCACGGCGATAGTCTGGCGGTGGGGAAGTGACCGACAGGCTATCGCTGCTTTCGTTGGACGTTATAGCGCCCATATGGCCATTCTGGTGCTGGCGCTGTTGCTCGGCCTGGCCAGTCGGGTTGCTATGGCGCCACCCAGCATTGCTATTACCCCCGAAACCAATCCTATTTCCCAACCGGTCGCTGCCGAGCCGGTTCGCACGCCTACGGCATGGATTTCTGCAGGTGGACCTCAGCCTGTCGTCAATCAAGCAGCGCGCGTTGTCTTCAGAAAAGCCCAACCCCGCACCGACATTCCCGAACGGGTGCGTTTGGAAGTGATCACCTATACCGTACAATCCGGCGACAATATCTTTTTGATTGCCGAACGTTTTGGCCTATCTCCCTATTCCATCGCCTGGTCTAACATGGAAACTTTGCAAGGGTCACCGTGGTTGATCCAACCCGGTCTGACGCTTTTTATCCCGCCGGTTGACGGCGCTTACCATACGGTGCTGGAAGGTGAGACGGTCGAAAGTATCGCCGAACAATATCAGGTGACGGCATCCGCGCTTTATAACATCTGGAACCACCTGGAAGAAGGGGCGCCGTTGCGTGAAGGTATGCAACTGATGATCCCCGGTGCGACCGGCGAAGATGTGGAGTGGGAAGCACCGCCACCCGACCCTGTGGCGCCCGGCGTGGGTGCGGCCTCGGTTAGTTGGGGAGCATGTGGCGATGTGGCTGTCAGTGGGCCGGGGGCGTTGGGCTGGTTTATCTTGCCGACCGGATCGTATGCGGTTTCCGGCTGGTATTTTGGCGACCCTCGCAATCCTGGACATATCGGTCTAGACTATAGATGTAGCCTGGGCGATCCCATCTATGCCGCCGACAACGGCGTGGTGGTCTTTGCCGGCTGGGGTGGCGGGTACGGTAACCTGGTGCGCGTGCGCCACGGGAACGGCTACGAAACCTATTATGCCCACTTCAGCGCCTTTGCCGTGACGTGCGGTGAGCCGGTCTACCAGGGTCAGGTGCTCGGCTACTGTGGGTCAACCGGTTGGTCAACCGGCCCCCATCTGCACTATGAAATCCGTCTTAACGGTGTTCCTCAGAACCCTCAACTCTTCGAACCATGAGCGTATCTTCTGAACTTCCCCGCTACGACAATCCCACATGGCATCTCCCGCCTGTGATCCGTTTTGGCGTTCGCTTCGCGGTGTTGGTGTGGCGCTGGCGTGGAGATCATGAGGGGCAGCGGCCATTGTTGGGGCGTCTGGCCTCGCATGTGGCTCTGGCGTTGACGCTGGTTCTGTTCGTCGTCCTGGGGAACATGAAACTGGATTCTGTGGCTTCGGCTTCTCAGGCGGCTGAAGCCCTCGCTGTACGCCCCGGTGGCCTCGGCGTGCGCACGTTGACCACTTCGTTTGCGCGGCCTTATTATCGCGGTGTGGCCTATGCGCGGATTGCGCGCCAGGCGGAGGCACATACGGCCATCCCGGACCGCCCACGTCTGGAGATCGTGACGTACACCGTTCAACCCGGCGATACGGCGGAGATCATCGCCGAGAAATTCGGCCTGCAACCGACGACGTTGATGTGGTCGAATCCCGAAATGGAGAAAATGCCCGACCTGTTGAGGGTCGGACAAATCCTGACGATCCTGCCGATTGACGGTGTGTACCACACCGTGGCCGTCAGCGATACCCTGGAATCGCTGGCCGAAACCTACAAAGTCAAAGTCGAAGACATCATCAACTGCCCCTTCAACACCATCCCCGAAAACGGTCAACTCACGGTCGGTGACAAGCTGATCGTGCCGGGAGGAACGAAGCCCTATCAGGCGCGTGAGGTCACGACTTATCAAGGCCCGGTTACCACCGAGGTGACCGGTAGCGGTCTATTCTACTGGCCGGCGGCCGGCGTCATCACCCAGGGCTACTGGTATGGGCACCGGGCCATTGACATCGGAAATTCGATTGGGACCGCCATCATTGCTTCGGACGCCGGCTACGTGAGCTTCGCCGGGTGGACGGATATCGGTTATGGCTATCTGGTGGTCCTGGATCATGCCAACGGCTTCCAAACCTACTACGCGCACCTGAGTCAGATCTATGTTGTCGAGGGTGAAACGGTCTACGCGGGCGCGGTGATCGGCGCGATGGGCAGTACCGGGAATTCTACCGGTCCGCATCTGCATTACGAAATCCGTTATAACGGCTATCCCACCAATCCGCTGATCTATTTGCCCTGATGGGGCACGGGTAAGCAATTCACGAGCGAGCCGCAAGGCTCGCTTTTGTTTGTCTGCTATAGGATGGAGTGAGGAGGTGGCGTATGGCGTTAAGCGTAGAGGAAGCGCGATGCCTGTACACGGGCGCGGATAGCGTCCATGACTTTGATCACATCCTGCGCGTGCTGGCATTGGCCGAGCGCATCGGGCGGGCCGAGGGGGCCGACCTGGAGATCGTGCGGACGGCAACGCTGTTGCACGATTGGGGCCGCAGTGAGGCGGATGCCGCCGGGCAGGATCACGCAGCCCTCGCGGCACGGCGCGCCCGTGAGTTCTTGGCTGCGCGCGGCGAACCACCGGTCTGGATCGAGGCCGTTGTGCATGCTATTGCGGCACACCGTTTTCGGGTTGCACCGGATCCGGCGACGCTTGAAGCGCAGGTGCTTTTTGACGCGGATAAACTGGATGCCATCGGTGCGATCGGCATCGCGCGCGCTTTCGCCTATGGTGGCGCGCATCGGCAACGTCTGTGGGCGCCGCCGGACGAGGTGGACCTGGCGCGTTGGGAAGCCAACGGCGATGACGCCGCGCACACGCCGGTTCATGAATTTGTCGTCAAGCTGGCGCGGATTCAGGAGCGACTCTACACCCGCGAGGGGCGCGCCATTGCCCGTGACCGCCATCACTATATGGAAGCGTTCTACGAGAGACTAACGGCCGAGGTGCAGGGGCTGTGTTGAAATGCACCCGGTCATGGTTTACGGCGTGCGTTGGGGACGAAGAGTGGGACGCCGAATTCATCCACGCCGAAAGTCCCGATTTTTTCTTGAACAGGAGCGGAAATCAGCCAGTCAATGAACTGATTTGCCAGCTCTCCCTGGATGTGGGGGTTTTTCGCCGGGTTGACGGCCAGGACGCCGTAGGGATTGAACAACAACGGGTCGCCTTCCACCAGGATTTCCAACTTCAGCCCTTCGAGCCTCATCGCCAGGTAAGTCGCCCGGTCGCTGAGGGTGTACGCCTGCTGCTCGTCCGCCATCGTCAGCACTGCGCCCATGCCCTGCCCCGCCGAAACATACCAATCCCCGGACGGCTCTATCCCGGCGGCTTTCCAGAGGGCTTTTTCCTTGCTGTGGGTACCCGAATCGTCGCCGCGTGAGATGAATGGTGCCTGGGCCAACGCCAGGGTCTTCAGGGCCTGTGCCGCTTCTGTCATCCCCCGGATGTTGGCCGGATCATCGGATGGGCCGACGATGACAAAGTCGTTGTACATCACGTCTTCGCGGCGCGTGCCGTGGCCCTCGTCCATGAAGGCGTCTTCTTGCGCGCGGGCATGAACCAGAAGCACATCGGCATTGCCGTCCTTGCCCAGTTGCAGGGCCTGTCCGGTGCCTACTGCGATGACCTCGACTTTGACATGGTACGCCTTCTCGAAGTCGGGCAGGATGTAATCCAGCAACCCGGAGTCGTACGTGCTGGTCGTGGTCCCCAGAATCAACTTCTGCGGTTCAGGGACTGACGTCGCGGTCGGCGGCACGGCGGTTGGCGCTGCGGTGGGTGCCGCAGTTGGCGTCGTACAGCCCCCCAGCGCCATGGCCAGCAAGACCAATACCAAAACAACTTTCAATACGAACGATTTTGTAGACATAGCTCCTCCTGTGATATAGACCGCAAAAGCGGCAAGATTAAGGAAGTGTTTGCGTGGACGGTGTCCCGCGTGCGCAAACACTTATACCTTTCAATACACCATCTCCCCATTGACGAACGCGGCGGTGCGTGGGTCACGGGGCGATTCAAAAAACGTGTGCGTGTCGGCGATTTCCACGATGTGGCCGCCGAGCAGCAGCGCGACGCGCCCGGCCAGGCGACGTGCCTGGAAGACGTTGTGCGTCACCAGCACCACCGTGCAGCCCCGCTCGTGGTTCAGCTCGGCGACGACGGTTTCGATCAGGCCGACGTTGTAAGGGTCGAGATTCGCCGTCGGCTCATCGAGCAGCAGCACGGTAGGGTCCAGCACCATCGCGCGCGCCAACGCCACCCGCTGCGCCTCCCCACCCGAAAGCGTGCGCGCCGGCGCGCGCCCCAACGCCGTCAGTCCCAGCCGCTCCATCACAGCCTGCATATTGGCTTTGCCGTCGCGTTCGCCGCGCAGACGCAGACCGTAGGTCACGTTGCGCCAGACGTTGGTAGAAAGCAGCGCCGGACGTTGGAAAACCGTCGTCACCTCACGGCGTAGGGACAGCGGTACGTTGTTGGGTTGAACGGTGTGCCCGCGATAGCTCAGCGTGCCGCTATCCGGGAATTCCAGAAAGTTGAGCAGCCGCAACAACGTGGATTTCCCCGCGCCGCTCGGCCCAACAATCGCCAGAATTTCGCCACGGTGGATATCGAGGGCGTCCACGTTGAGCACCGTGCGCCCGGCGTAGGATTTGGTCACGTGACGAAGCGTATACAGCGGCGTAGCGGTCATTGGCCCTTCCTCTGGAATTGCGCGACGATGAAATTGACGGAAAACGAGATCGCCAGCAGCACCATGCCCAGGCCAATGGCAAAATCAAAGTTACCCCGGCGCGTCTCCAGGAGGATGGCGGTCGTCAACACGCGCGTTGAACCTTCGATGTTGCCGCCAACCATCATCACTGCGCCGATTTCCGAGATGATGCTGCCCAGTCCCCCCACCAGCGCCACGATGACGCCCTGCCGCGCCTCTTGCAGCACCGTCCAGGTAATCTGGCGCGGCGTCGCGCCGAGCGCGCGCAATTGTAACCGCAGGTTCACATCCACTTCGGAGACAGCGGCCATCGTGTAACCGATGATCAACGGCGTGGCGATAATGACTTGCGCCAGAATCATCGCCGGCACGGTAAAAAGCTGCGGCACCCACGACCAGTTCAGCGGCCCCAGGATGCCGTTGCGCGAGAGCAGCAGATAGACCGCCAGCCCGATCACCACCGGCGGGAATCCCATCCCGGTGTAGACCAACGCCTGCATCACCCGCCGCCCCGGAAAATGCGTCAGGCCGATGAGCGCTCCCAGGGGGATGCCGACGATCGCGCTGATCAGCAGGGCCACCCCACTCACCCGCGCCGAAAGTAGAATGATTCCCCAAAGATACGGGTCCCCGGCGAGCAGCAGGCGGAGGCTTTCGACCAGTCCTTTCCATACAATACCCATAGCGTGACTCCACTCTGCAAAAATGTCTGATAGTCGTTAGTCTTGTAGTCCAATAGTCAAGAACTTGGCGTTCTTGGCGGTAAATCGCAAACAAAAAAACGGCGTCCCCAGAAAGGACGCCGTTGCATCATCAATATGCCCCCAAACAGGGGTATTGAGCGACAGCGCATTTCCTTTCCAAATACGGGAGGCGCAGCCGTTTCCAACTGCACCCTGGCGGTCCCCAGGCCATAGCTCGCGGACTTCCGCACTATAGCTTGCAGGTCACGGGACTCGGAAACGCAATGTTAAACTGAACTTACGTGGCTATGGTAGCACCAAGCCGCATTTTGACAAGTAGTTTAGCAGTCAGCGATCAGCGTTCAGCCTTCAGCTAAGACGCAATCAAGACACTTTCACAGACACTCTGGCTGACGGCTGAAAGCTATTCCAGCAACACACCCGCATCGAACGGCATCGCCTGAACGCGCGTGCCTGCCGGAACGTGATTCCACTCCTCCGGGATAATCGCCAGGCCGTCGGATTGGACCATTGAGTTGAGAATCCCCGATCCCTGGTCGCCGGTCAGGACGGCGTGGAAACCGTCCGCGCGGCGTTCGAGGCGCACACGCACGTAATGCCGCCGGCCATCCTTGCGCGGAATGGCCTGATCGAGGATGGCCTCGAAGGTGGGTTTGTGCAAGTCTTTCACGCCGAGCATGGTCAAAATTGCAGGACGCGCAAAGAGTTCGAACGATACCATCGCCGAAACCGGATTACCCGGCATCCCCAGCAGTGGCACGGTGCGCGGCGTGCCGTTCACATCCGCTGTGATGTACCCAAAGGCCAACGGCTTGCCCGGCTTCATCCGCACGCGCCAGAAGGAAATTTCGCCCTCGGCTGCCAGCACCGTCTTCACGACGTCGAAATCACCCACCGAGACGCCGCCCGAGGTGATGAGCAGGTCCGCGCCTTGCGTCAAGCCGGCGCGGATTCTGGCGGTCAGATCGTCCACCGTATCCCGCGCGATGCCCAAAAGCAGGGGGATGCCGCCGTATTGCAGGACTTGCGCTGCGTTGGAATAGCTATTGGCATTGCGGATTTTGCCGGGCAGCAAAGGGGCTTCGATGTCTACCAATTCATCGCCGGTAGCGAGGATTGCCACACGGGGCCGTCGAATGACGGCAACCTTGCTATATCCCAGAGCCGCGAGCATCCCGATCTCCTGTGGGCGGATGCGCGTCCCGCGCGCCAACGTCCGTTCGCCTGCCCGCACATCTTCACCTGCCGGGCGGACATTCTCGCCGACCCGTATGGCGGCGAAGCAGTCCACCCATTCGCCGTCCTGATGGGTTTCCTCAAAGGGGATGACTGCATCCGCGCCGTCGGGCATGGGCGCGCCGGTCATAATGCGGATGGCCGTCCCCGGCGTGACCCGCTGTGTGGCAAGGTAACCGGCGGCCAGGTTTTCGATGACGCGCAGGCGTTTGGGGGATGTCGGTCCCGCGCCGGCGAGGTCGGCGGCTTGCACCGCATAGCCGTCCATTGCAGTGTTGGGGTGGGGGGGGATGTCTCCTTTGGCGATGATGTCCTCGGCCAACACGCGCCCCAGCGTTTCTAACACCGGCACACATTCCGCCTCAAGGGGGTGGAACATAGTCAGCACTTTCTCCAGCGCCTCTTCGACGCTCAACATTGGATACAGTTCGTGTCTATACTTCATCTTTTCTCCTGGGATTGGGGATTGGTAACTGGGGATTGGGCATCAGCCCCCCTACTCCATACTCCATACTTCCTACTCCATTTATTGCTCGCTGCGCCAGGCGGCACCGTCGGCCCAAAATTCTTTCTTCCAAATCGGCGTAATTTCCTTGATGCGATCAATCGTATAGCGCAGCGCATCGAATGTCTGCGCCCGGTGCGCCGCCGCGAGCGCGATGACCAACGCCGTCTCGCCGATTTCCAGCCGTCCAACCCGGTGCACGATGGCAACCTCGTTCACGTCCGGCCAACGCGCGCGCACCTCATCGGCAATCTGCTGCAACGTTTTGATCGCCATCTCCGGGTAGGCTTCGTACTCTAGATACAACGTTTCACGTTCGCCCGTCATTCCCCGTACCACACCGACGAACGTTGTCACCGCGCCCACCGTTGGTTTGACCACCCGTGCGATCACTTCATCCGCAGAAATCGCCTGTTCTGTAATTTCTATCAATCCAGCCATCTCCGACTCCTGATTCGTGATATGTGATCCACAACTCTTAAGTTGCTCATCCACCACCCACCGGTGGGATACAGGCGACTTCGTCCCCTTCGTGTAATACTTCAGACAGAGGAATATAGGTCATATTGACGGCGAAACGCACGCGCTGCGCTTCCAGGGCAGGGTAAGTTGCGAAGAGCCTGTTTTGCAATTCCTGCAACGTTGCACCTTCCGGCAGGGTGTATATTTGGCGTTCTGTACCGGCCATCTCGCGCGAAACCGCGAAAAAGCGTACTGTCACTTGCATATCATTCCTCCAGGATAATGTCGCCACTCTTGCCGCCACGCTTGCTGATCAGGCGGATGTCGGTGATGCGCATGGTCTTCTCGGCGGCTTTCGCCATGTCGTAAATGGTCAATGCAGCGATGCTGACGGCGGTCAGTGCCTCCATCTCCACGCCGGTTTTGCCATGCGTGCGCACCGTCGCGGTGATGTGGATACACGCTGCGCTTTCGTCCACGTCGAATCCGATGTCAACCTGGGTCAGTGGCAGGGGGTGACACAAGGGAATCAAGGTGGCGGTTTGTTTTGCGGCCAGCACCCCCGCTACCTGCGCCGTCGTGAGCACATCGCCTTTGGGAAGCCCTTTCTCGACGATGAGGCGCAGCGTCTCCGGACGCATCTGCACCACGCCACGCGCCACGGCAACGCGCTCGGTGTCCGGTTTATTGCCTACGTCCACCATACGGATGTGACCTTCGGCATCCAGATGACTTAACTCCATATATGTTATCCTCCGATCTGGGCCATCGCCCGCCCGGCGACTTGCGCATGGTCTGCCAGTTGATGACCCTGGGGTTTGAGACGGACGGCCTTCTGCAACAGGGCCTGGATGTCGGCCTCGCTTGCTCCTTGTCGCAGGGGAGTGCGCAGGTCAAGCTCTTCCGGGGACAGCAGGCAGGGACGGAGTTTGCCGTCCGCCGTCAGGCGCAGGCGATTACAACTTCCGCAGAAGTGCTCGCTCACCGCACTGATGAAGCCGAGTGTGGCCGTCGTGCCCGGCAGGCAATAGGTGCGCGCCGGTCCCGCGCCTACGACCGTGACCGGTTCCAGCGGCCCCAGCGCTGCCTCGATGCGGGCGCGAATTTCAGCCGCCGTGACAAGCCGCGCGCGCCAGTTTTGATCCTGCGCTGCCTCGCCTACCGGCATCCACTCGATGAAGCGCAGATGCCAACCCGAGGCTATGGCCCGGCGCGCGAGTTCCACTACCTCATCATCGTTCTGTCCGCGCATTACCACAGTGTTGATCTTCAGCGGCGTCAAGCCGGCAGCAAGCGCGGCCTCGATGCCCGCCAGGACCGTATCCAAATTGCCCCAGCGGGTGATGGCGTGAAAGCGGTCGGGGCGCAGCGTGTCCAGGCTGACGTTGACCCGCTGCAATCCGGCTTCAGCTAACGGCGCGGCGTAACGGCTCAACAGCATCCCGTTGGTCGTCATGGTCACCGCCTCGATGCCGGGGATATGCGCCAGGGTGCGGACCAACTCCACAACGCCCAGGCGCACGAGTGGCTCACCGCCGGTCAGGCGTATCTTGCGGAGTCCCAACATCGCCGCTGCGCGCACCACCCGCTCGATTTCTTCATAGCGCAGAATATCGGCGTGCGCCCAGGGTTGTACACCCTGTTCCGGCATGCAGTAAACACAGCGTAGATTACAGCGATCGGTAATTGAGATGCGCAGGTAATCAATTGAACGCTGATAGGTATCGTTAAGCATGTCCAGCTCCCTGAAGCGTCGAAGTGCGTCACTAACATCCCCACAAAAAAGCGGCATCTCCCGTAAAGGAAATGCCGCCTCACACACCGCTCTCGCCCGCACATCGGCGCCTGTTGCATGCGCGAGTCACTCGCGCCCATCTCCTTTCCAAAACGGGAGGCATCACCGTTTCCCGTGATACCCTATCGCCCAGCCCCCATAGAAAACCGGCCGTTTTCTTTAGGCAGGATGGGTCGGAGTTTATGGATGTAAGGTGCAAAACCGGTTTAGCGTGTGACTTCCCACGCCAGATGTTGCAATTCCGGCGCAATCAGTTTTTCCCAGGCCAATTGCACCGCTGCCGGAGAGCCGGGTATGGAAATGACCACTTTCCCCCGATAGACGCCCGCCGTAGCCCGTGAAAACATCGCCGCCGAGCCGATTTGTTCATAGCTCAGCATGCGGAAAAGTTCACCGAATCCGACGAGGTGTTTCTCCAGCCTGGTTGTCAGTACGTCAATGGTCGTATCGCGTCGCGAAATGCCCGTGCCACCGTTGAAGAGCAGGATGCGGGCTTCACCGGCGGCCAGCTCGTCCAGCACCGCCACAACTTGATCCGGCTCATCCTTGATCAACCGGTACGCGACCAGTCGGTGCCCTGCCGCTTGCAATGCGGCTTCGAGGTAATGTTTGTTGGTGTCGGTGGCTTCGGTGCGGCTATCGCTCACCGTGACCAACGCCACGGGGACCGCCCCTTGCGCTGCGGCGAGGGTTTTGTGCTGGTGCATGCTTTGAGATGTTGCCGGTTGATTCACTTCGAGAGCCTCTGGCTACCTGGATTTGAAGCAGATGTCTCCAAGTATACCGAAGCCGGCATATTTGTCAACAGATCATCATATTCGGGTCAAGGCTTTATCATTCTCGTTACAGTGACTTCATCTGGCTTCAATCGGATCGTCAGATCCGCGTCGCTCATTCAATGCCTGTCAGGACCGCAGAAGGCAATAGTCCTTCTACGGTCGGTTTTGTGGCGCGAGTTACCGACTCGCGCTACGAGATGTTTGCCTTTTTAAGCCGCAGGCTATTGGTGACGACGAACACGCTGCTGAAAGCCATCGCGCCGGCCGCCAGCATCGGGTTGAGCAGGCCGAGGGCTGCCGCCGGGATAAGGATGACGTTGTAGAAGAACGCCCAGAACAGGTTTTGTTTGATCGTGCGCAATGTCTTGCGTGAGAGGGCGACTGCCCGCACGACGCCGCGCAGGTCGCCGGACATGATTGTGACCGGCGCAGCGGCAATGGCGACATCCGTACCTGTGCCGATGGCGATGCCAACGTCGGCTTGCGCCAGGGCGGGCGCGTCATTCACGCCGTCGCCGACCATAGCGACGACCGCCGGTTTCCCGTTGACCTTTGTGGCTTGCAGCTTTTTGACTTCAGCGGCTTTGCCCTCCGGCAGCACTTCCGCCAGCACGGCATCGAGGCCCACCTGTTTGGCGATGGTTTCAGCCGTTTTGCGATTGTCGCCGGTGATCATGACTCCATGCAGCCCCATACGGCGCAGGTCCGCAATTGCCTCGACCGAGCCGTCTTTGAGGGTGTCGGCCACAGCGATCACGCCGCGCACCGTGCCATCTACGGCGACGAGTATAGCCGTCTTTGCTTCTGCCTGCAAGCGTTCTACTTCGGGCTGCAAGCTGTTCAGCGGATAACCACGCGCTTCCATCATCCGCAGATTGCCGACGGCTACATGATGTCCGTCCACCTCAGCAGAAACGCCCAGCCCGGCCTCGGCCCGGAAACCCGCCGGCTCGGATAATTGCAGTCCACGGATCGTCGCCTCCGCCCAAATCGCCTCACCGAGCGGATGTTCGCTGCCTTTTTCGACAGAAGCGGCAAGACGCAATAGCTCATCAGGAGTAAGGAGTACGGCGTAGGGAGTAGGGGAAGACTGCTGATTTGAGGATTCTTGATTCATGATTTTTGATTCGGGATTCGTTACTACGTCCGTCACCGCCGGTTGTCCCTTCGTCATCGTGCCGGTTTTGTCCAGGACAACGGTGGTGATGCGACCGGCGCGCTCCAGGGCTTCGCCGTTCTTGAATAGGATACCCAACTCGGCGCCTTTGCCGGTGCCCACCATCACGGCGGTTGGTGTCGCCAAACCCATCGCGCACGGGCAGGCGATCACCAGCACGGCGACCATGGTGATCAGCGCGCGGGTGAAGGCGGTGGTATCCGCGTTGACCGGCAAGGGCGGACCGAGGAAATACCAACCCAGGAACGTGAGTACGGCAATCCCGACGACAACGGGCACAAACACCGCCGAAATCTGATCCGCCAATTGCTGAATGGGGGCTTTGCTGCCCTGCGCCTCTTCTACGAGCCGGATGATCTGTGCGAGCGCGGTCTCTTTGCCTACCTTCGTGGCCTCAAATTTGAGCATCCCTTGCTTGTTAAGTGTCGCGCCGATGACGGGGTCGCCCGGCCCTTTCGCCACCGGCAGCGATTCACCGGTGAGCATCGCCTCATCCACCGCCGAGCGGCCTTCGATCACCACCCCATCCACCGGAATTTTCTCGCCGGGACGCACGAGCACCACGTCGCCCACACGGACATCATCTACGGGGACTTCCATCTCTACGCCGTCTCGCACAACGCGCGCCGTCTTCGCCCGCAGACCCATCAATTTCTTGATGGCCTCGGAAGCGCCGCCTTTCGCGCGCGCTTCCAGCAGTTTCCCCAGGCGCACCAGGGTGATGATGACCGCCGAGGTTTCCAGGTAGACGTGCCCATCGAGCCAGCCGAAAACGATCGGCAGCGAATAAAGGTACGCCGTCGTCGAGCCGAGTGCAATCAACACATCCATATTGGCCGCGCCATTGCGCAGTGCTTTGTACGCGCCCACGTAATACTGTGCGCCGACGTAGAACTGCACCGGCGTGGCGAAGGCCAGCATCACCCAATGCACCCAATCGGCGTGCGCCCACATGCCCAACAATCCGAAGTCGCGCGCCATTGAGAACACGAACAACGGCACGGTGAAGAGTAGGCCGATGATCAGCAGGCGTTTCTGGTGGGCGATTTCGGCAGCACGCGCTCGGGCTTCGGCGTCGTCGGCGTCGCCGCCCAATTCCAGCGCCTCGAATCCGGCTTGCGAAACCGCTTTGCGGATTTCGGCCTGGCTGACGATCGTGGGCACATAACACACGTGGGCCTTTTCGGTCGCCGGCGAAACCTGGACTTCGAGCACGCCTTCGAGGCGCAATAACGCCTTTTCGAGCCGCCGGGCGTCGTTATCGTCGGCCAACCGCTTGATGATGAGATCGGCTTCGCCTGTCGCCACGCCGTAACCGGCGCGCTCCACCCGTCCGATGATGTCGGGCAGGAAGACCAGCGTGGGATCGAACTCCACTGTTGCGCGTTCTGAAGAGAGATTGACGACGGCGTTGGTCACGCCGTTGAGACGCTTCAGGTTGCGTTCGACCGTTGCCACGCAATTTGCGCAGGTCATCCCGGTGATGGGCAAAGTCAGAGTATTGGTCATAGGAAGCCCTTTTTAGTCAGGTAGTCATATAGTCAGGTAGTCGGGTAGTCGTATAGTCAGGTAGTCGGGTAGTCGTGTAGTCAGGTAGTCGGGTAGTCGTGTAGTCGGGTCGTCGTGTAGTCGGGTAGTCATGTAGTCGTGTAGTCGGGTCGTCGTGTAGTCGGGTAGTCGGGTCGTCGTGTAGTCGGGTAGTCGGGTAGTCGGGTAGTCATGTAGTCGTGTAGTCGGGTCGTCGTGTAGTCGGGTAGTCATGTAGTCGTGTAGTCGGGTAGTCATATTGCCGACTACGTGACTACTTGACTATCTGACTACTTGACTGTGTGACTATGTGACTATCTGACTACGTGACTACTTGACTATCTGACTACTTGACTGCGTGACTATGTGACTATCTGACTACTTGACTATCTGACTACTTGACTACTCGACTGCCGGATAATTGATCTCGGCCAGCAAAGATTTAATTGCTTCCTCGGAAGCCGGCGCCTCAAAGGAGATGGTGACTTGTTTAGTCTGCACATTACCCTCGACGTTCCATACGCCGCGCATGTCGCCCACTTCCCTCTTGATGGTGCGCACGCAATGTTGACACGAGATGTTGGGAATCGTATACGTTACAGTTTGCATATTAGCCTCCAAATTAGAAATGAGTAATGAGAGATGGGTGATGAGAAATGAGTGATGAGAAATGAGGTGCTCTGTAGCTTGCATTCCTTCATTTGCTCTTTACCCATTTCTCGTCACTTCTTGCTTCTTTATACTTTCGTCGCCGCCTCGAAGATATCGGCAATTTCTTTAATCACGCGCTCGCGTTCTTGCGGGTCGTCGCCACGCACGGCGGTGGTGACACACGCGTTGAGATGCTCTTCCAGGATTTGAACGCTCACCTTGTTCAACGCTGCCTGCACCGCCTGAATTTGCCGGAGGATGTCAATGCAGTAGGCATCTTCCTCTAGCATCCGTTGGATGCCACGCAGATGTCCCTCGATGGTTTTGAGCCGTTTGAGGGCATCTTCGTGGTGTGTGCCGTGGCGCATGTCCGTTGCATGATCATGGTCGTGCATTATTTCCTCGGTTTGCTTTAATTGAAATCTACCAGGTTTGATTTTTATCCCCTCCCCCCTGGGGGGGGTAATTAAAGTATACAATAATTTACAATATTGTCAAGGGGTCTCCGCGCGGGATCAGGGCTTTATCTAGCCAGCAACGGGGAACTGGCGTTCCCCTTGGAGCGATGGGGGGAATTGGCGTTCGCCTCGGAGCGATGGTGGGAACTGGCGTTCGCCTCGGAGCAAGGATGATAAGATCAAGAATGATAAGGCCCTGCGTGGAATTCTATCGGATTTTCAAGGGGATACCTACAGGATTCCCAACCCCATCAAAACGCCCATCACCACAAACGCCGCCGCAGAAATTTTCAGCAGCAGCTTTTCGGGAATCCAGCGACTCAATTGTTGTCCACCGATGACCCCAAGTGCTGTCACCACGGTCAACGCCAGCGCCCCACCGGCAAACACCGGCAAGGCCGCCTGTTTGCTTGAGAGTCCCAGAACGGCCAATTGTGTCTTATCGCCCAATTCGGCAAAGAAGAGCAGGGTGAACGTTGTCCCGAACGCCTGCCAGTTCAATTTTGCGGTGCGCCCTGCATCCTCCACACATTCGACGTCCGTCACACATTCCGCGTTCTGGGATTTCGTTGCTTCACGCCAGATCAACACTCCCATCACCACGAACGCCGCCGCTGCAACCAGACGGATGACCTCTGCCGGAATTAACTCGCCCAACACACTTCCGCCAAGCGCCCCCAGGGCCGTCACTGCCGTCAATGCCAGACTGCCGCCCAAGAAGACCGGCCACGGACGGCGAAATTTGCACGTCTGCGTCATCACCGCCAACTGCGTTTTGTCGCCCAGTTCGGCGATGAATACCAGACCGAAAGCCGATAATAATGCACTCCAATTCATACTTTCTTTTCCTCAATCTCCTCATCAGCTATCAGCGTGAGTATGGCTGAAAAGTACGAAGCGTTTTTACGACATCATAATGT
Source organism: Anaerolineae bacterium (assembly GCA_035373625.1). Taxonomy (GTDB): domain Bacteria; phylum Chloroflexota; class Anaerolineae; order B4-G1; family SLSP01; genus DSWT01. The sequence continues at coordinate 98,019 of DAOSNS010000011.1, forward strand.
TTCTGATTAAACGTTGCCAATTCCAAATTAAGGCCAACAGCAGTTTCAGCAATGAGCGCGTCTAAAATGCTAAGGCCATTGCTCAAGTGATAAAGACTAAAGTCGGCAAGAGCTCGTTCGCAATCCGAATTACTGGGCCACCGCAACGAGTAAAGTTGGAGGAAAGATTCAACGCGACGTTGTTCATTACGATTACGGCATCCTTGCAATAATTCCAATGCAGTCAAACCGGAAACATCAATCAGCTCTGTCCTTATCGTTCTAAGCCATGCTAGCGCCGGAGGATAATTGCGCAGCACATCTACCAGTACATCAGTATCAATCATGATGTGCATAATCCCCTCGCTGCTCTGCCAGATGACGCAAGTGCCGGGCGTACTCCAATGAATCTCCTATGTCTTGCCGGTCTGCCCACATCCCGACTAAATCCGATTGTAGCAAATCTTGTGCAGTCAACGGTCGTCGCGTTGCAGCAGGAGCTTTATCCTGGGAAGGTTTTTGTGCTAAATAATTGATAAAATCCAACACTTCTTCCCATTTACTGCTATCCAGTAAACGTAGTTTTTCAAAAATGTCACGCTCTGTAATATGCGTCGTCGTCATCATTGGCCTCCCTTACAGCTCAGTATACCAGATTCATTGTCCGGCGGCTCGCTCTATCAGTTCAAACACATCCATACTGTTAGTTTAACACAGCTTTTTGACCAAGCAACCATCACGGCAAGGGAGTATTTCAGTTTAGGGGCAGCTCTTGCTGTGACCAATCTCTGACCGTGCCCCTCCCTGATCGAGTGATGCGCAGGCACGGTCTGGAGACTGGCCTGAGCACCGCCCCGGTCGCCGGTTTGAAAACCGCCCCCGTCCTGAAATACGTTCCGGTTTTGTCTGCACTTGACATTTTTCGCACTTTGCGTATAGTTGTATGTAATTGAGTACGCCAATAGCGTCGAACCGGAAGAGTAGCGTGGGTACGCGCGCCAGAGATGTGGACAAACGGTGAGAGTCCACTCGCACACGGCCAACGTGAATGGACCGGGGAGCTGCTGACTCGAAAGCGCAAAGGGGATTGATATATCTCCCGTTCGAGTAGAGTCAGCCGGAGTCGCCACCGTTATCAGGGCAGAGGGTATCGTTCTGAGCGCAGTTGAGGAACCGTACCCATAAGGAGTGGAGCTGGCTTACATTACAATCGCGTCACCTGACGCGATTTTTTGTTTCCAGGACATGGAAACCGGCTCAACCAGGGTGGCACCACGGGAAGCAAAACGCCTCTCGTCCCTGCTTAGGGGATGAGGGGCGTTTTTTGTTTGGGGAGGGAGTAAGGAGTATGGAGTATGGGGGAGCGTCCGCACACTCATTACTCTTTTCTCATTACAACAACAGGCGAGGAGGGGGAATTATGAACACATTATCACGCGAGCAATTTTATACTGCGGCGCAACAGGGGGCGTTGGTGCCGGTGTATCGGGAACTGCCCGCAGATTTGGAGACGCCGGTGTCGGTCTACCTGAAGCTGCGCGGGACGGGGCCGGGATTCTTGCTAGAAAGCGTCGAGCGTGCCGAGCAGTTGGGACGTTACTCGTTCCTCGGCTTCAACCCGCGCCGCCAGATTATTGCCCGCGGGCGCGAGGTGACGGTGCGCGACAACGGCCATAGCCAGACACGCACGCTGGCCCCCGGCGAAGACCCGCTGCACGTCGTCAAGGCAGAACTTGCCCCTTACCAGCCCATCGCCCCCGTCCACGAGTTGGTGAAAGGGCTGCCACGCTTCTTCGGTGGCGCTGTGGGCTACCTGGGCTACGATATGGTGCGCTATTTCGAGACCCGGCCGGCCAATCGTCCGTGGGCCGACCTGCCGGATGATCGCAACCTGCCCGATATGTACATGCTCATCACCGATACCCTTGTTGTCTTCGATCATGTCCAACATCGCCTGTTGCTCTTCGCCAATACGCCTACCCCGCCCGGTTGTGACCTGGATGCCGCTTACGATGATGCCGTCGCCCGGCTGGACGCGCTCGCGGCACAGATGCAGATGCCGCCGGCTTACGTTCCTGCTGCCCCCGGCCATGCCGACATTCCTCTCACCTCCACAATGACGCAAGCCCAATACGAAGAAGCCGTGCGGCGCGCCAAAGATTACATCGCGGCAGGCGACATTTTTCAGGTCGTCCTTTCACAACGTCTGGCGCGACCCACGAAGGCCGATCCGTTCAATATCTACCGTGCGCTGCGGCGTATTAATCCTTCGCCGTACATGTTTTTCCTTGAACTGGACGGCGTCTATCTGGTGGGATCGTCACCGGAAGTGCTGGTGCGCTTGCAAGACCGTACCGCCGCCGTGCGTCCTATCGCCGGGACGCGCCCGCGTGGCGCGACGCCCGCCGAGGACAAGGCCCTTGAAGCGGAACTGCGCGCCGATCCCAAAGAACGCGCCGAACATGTGATGCTGGTTGACTTGGGCCGCAACGACCTGGGCCGGGTCTGCGACTTCAATACCGTTCATGTCCCCGAATTGCTCGTCACCGAGTATTACTCGCACGTCATTCATCTGGTCAGCCACGTCGAAGGCCGCCTGCGCGATGGATTGGATGCCTATGACTTGCTGCGCGCTACCTTTCCGGCCGGGACGCTCAGCGGCGCGCCCAAAATCCGCGCGATGGAGATCATTGATGAGCTTGAATGTCTCAAGCGTGGTCCATACGGCGGCGCGGTCGGTTACTTTGGCTTCAACGGTGCTATGGATACCTGTATCACCATCCGCACCATCGTGCTCAAGGATGGTGTGGCTTACTTGCAGGCCGGCGCGGGGATCGTCGCCGACAGTGATCCCACAACCGAGTACCACGAGACCCTGCATAAGGCCAGCGCGCTGAGCAAGGCGATCGTGATGGCGGAGGAAGGGATTTAGGATTTTAGATTTTGGATTTTAGCTTGAAAGGAACAGGAGGAACGCGATGATTCTGGTCATAGATAACTACGATTCGTTTACGTACAATCTGGTGCAGTATTTGGGGGAGCTGGGGACCGAGTTGACGGTGCGGCGCAACGATGCGGTGACACTGAACGAAATCCGCGCGCTGCGGCCCTCGCACATCGTCATCTCGCCGGGGCCGGGAACGCCGGCGGACGGCGGCGTGTCGCTGGACATTATCCGCACATTCTATGCCACGACGCCCATCCTCGGTGTGTGCCTGGGACACCAGTGCATCGGTGCGGCCTTCGGTGGGACGGTGACCCGCGCGGCGCGGCTGATGCACGGTAAAACCAGCCGTGTCTACCACTACGGGACGGATGTGTTTGTGGGGGTGCCCAGCCCGTTCAATGCGATGCGTTACCACAGCCTGCTCGTCCATGAGCCGCTGCCGGAGTGTCTCAAAGCCACGGCCTTCACCACCGAGGGCGAAGTGATGGCGCTCCGCCACAAAACCGCGCCCCTCATCGGTGTGCAATTTCACCCGGAGAGCATTTTGACAGAACACGGGAAGGTCATTTTGAAGAATTTTTTGGAGATGCGGGGGTAAGAAGTATGGAGTATGAAGTATGGAGTATGAAGTAGGGAGCAAGAGCTCTATCCATTCGTGAAGATCAGTGAAGATTCGTGGTTAGTCTTTTAGGAGGAATACAATGAT
>DAOSNS010000012.1:0-96542 GCA_035373625.1 Anaerolineae bacterium
TTTTCAATGTGCAAAAAGTGTAAACCAATTTCAGGCAGAAAATGAACCATCCCTGATAATCACCCGAAATTTACTTGTGCTTAAAGATAGCTTCTTTAGCCTTCTCACAATCTTTTGGTTTATTATCCTTGTTTCTTCACTAATCACGCTTTTCAGCTATCCTGGTTTGAATGCGTTGGTGTTGCTCGGATTATCAGGAGCATTTATCTTACAACGTTTGCCCTACCAACAGCAAATCCCGTTATCAGAGATTCGGAGTGCTGAATTGAACTCAGTTCAAGGCATTTCAGCCAAAGGCTCACTACTTACTATTTCTTGGCAGGGCAAGACTATTAATATTGTCCCTGCTCAACTTTTAGATGAAGACTTGATGAGAGTAATTTCATCATCTTTACTTGATACTGAGTTCTGATTTCGAGAGCTAATTCCAAATTTCATAAGCACGTTTAAAAACGTGGAGATTGAAAGATTCAGCGAAGGTGGGGTCAACAAGCCCTTCAAAAGCCGTGTGCGGTCGGTAGGGTGTGCGGGTGTGGGGCAGTGGGCGTCCGCCCAACACCGCTTCAAGCTGACGGGGTTATCAGCGTGGGTCTTGGAGAGGAAACACGCACAACCAGGTCTGCTGTTGAAGGTTCTGCGCCGCACCCACCCCGCAGCTTAAGCATCCCGTTGGGCGGCAGGGCTTCACTGCCCCAAGAGATTTGACGACAAAAGGTTGGAGAAAATATGCTAGAGAACCTTTCAGACAAATTTGGTGACGAGCTAAACCCCGGAGAAAGGATTGTTTGGAGTGGTCAGCCTCAGCAAGGATTGGTGTTAAGACCATCTGATGTGTTTATGATTCCTTTTAGTCTTCTATGGGGTGGTTTTGCAATATTCTGGGAGTATCTGGCTATAACAGGCGGTGCGCCGTTCTTTTTCGCGCTTTGGGGCATCCCATTTGTTCTGATTGGTCTCTACATAATTATTGGTAGATTCTTTTTTGACGGTGTGCAACGCAGAAATACTTATTACGCTCTTACAAATGAACGAGTCATTATCATTTCTGGCATATTCAACCAAAATATAAAATCTTTGGATATTAAAAACCTGCCAGAGATCAATATCCGTACTACAAGCAATGACAAAGGGACAATAACTTTCGGAGCTTCACACCCTATGTCGTGGATGAATTCAGGAAGTGGATTCCCAACTATGGGTAGATACCCAAGTGCTCCAAGTTTTGAAATGATTGATGACGCAAAAACGGTTTATCAACGCATAAAACTTTTGCAAAGAGAAGGTGGGTAATCGCAAAAAGCCGCGCTATTCAAAAACCATGCGTATTCGGCGGGGTCTGCCCTTCTAGCGTTGCAGTGGGCGTCCGCCCAACATCGGTTGCAAGCGACGCAGACAGCTTTGTCAAAAGGGGAAAAACGGCACTTGATAAATGGCGCACAATAGCCTGGCGTAGCCAGATCAGGACTTACGCAAACTGGTGGAACTTTACCGCAGAGCACGCCGAGAGCGCGAAGATTTTCTCATCTTGTTGATACTATGATGTGGGTAGCTGATGTGACTAGAAGGTCTATGCCAGGGCTGCCCAACATTTTGCTTCAGCCGCTCCGTTGCACAGATGAAATGCAATTCGTTGGATGGCAATATCTGGCAGGAAGATAGGGAATGTCTACTTGGAAGAATATGGACAATCTCGATAAACTGTTCGTTACCTGGGCATTTATCTTCCAGATTGTGCTTATCGGGCACTTTGCAGTGCGTAAACCCTTCTTCGAAAGCTATACAGTGAAGTTCGGATGGATTGTCTACGCGCTATGTATCCCAGCCGCTGTCATCAGTGTTATCCTCTTGCGCGGTGGCAAGAGCTGGTCATTTTGGCTGGGCGGATTCCTTTTCATTGTCTTTGCTGCTTTTGGTTACTGGGTTGATTATGTGGCACAGATTCCATTCCGAAACCCGATTCGATTGTCGGTATTGGTTCCATATGTGCTCTTGTATCTGGCCACGGTCATGTTTTATTGGTGGCCGATTGCGCTTCTGAGCCGGACCCTGTGGGCTGTATATGCAGTATTGTTTGTGATTGCGACCGTCCTGAACATAACATCTCACTAAAAACCTGCGGGCCGCCCGACAGGCTCATCAAGCCAACCCGCTTTGGGGCACAGGTGAAATGCAATTCGTTGTGCGGCCCTTTAATAGCGAGGTGTTCGAAGAAAACAAACAATGTCAAACAAGGTTTACGAGCGAGCTATCACCAGTTGGCCCGAAGAAGATCGGCCACGAGAAAAGCTACTCAAGTACGGCGCGCACATCTTGAGCAACGCCGAGCTTTTGGCCATTCTCATCCGCACGGGCGTGGAAGGCTCAAGCGCCGTTGACCTGGGCCGCGAACTGCTGCGCCGGTTCAAGACCCTGCGCGCACTCAGCGCCTGCGATCCAGCCGAATTGCGCGAGATCAAGGGCCTGAGCACCGCCAAGATCGCCCAGATCAAGGCGGCGGTGGAATTGGGACAACAGTCGCTATTTCAGTTTTGCCGATGAGGGACTGATCGAGGAATATCAGATGCAGGCTATTCGGTGAGGTTGTCTTGTGAACCCAGAACAGTTCCGCAAAAGCACGTCCGGTCAGGTTGTCCGTGTGGGACAGGGTGAGGCTGCTTATTGGGCCTTTGTCCCCCATCCGCTGCCACCAAGTCTGCCGGCGGATTGGGAGTTGACCCGCGCCCTTTCCGAGGCCGACCGCGCCCTGAGCGAACTGGCCGGTCTGGGGCGCACTATACCCAATCCCCACCTGTTGATCGGGCCGTTCGTGCGCCGTGAGGCTGTGCTTTCCTCGCGCATCGAGGGCACGCAGGCCAACATTGCCGATCTGTACGCTTACGAGGTCGGCCAGTTGCCGTTGCCCGGCCTGGAAGCGCCGCCCGAAGCGGATGTGCGCGAGGTGCTGAACTATGTCAACGCTCTGGAGTACGGCCTGAAGCGCCTGGAGACCCTGCCGGTCAGCCTGCGTCTGATGCGCGAATTGCACGAACGTCTGCTGGCCGGTGTGCGCGGTGAGTACGCCACGCCGGGCGAGTTCCGTCGCTCCCAGAACTGGATCGGCCCGCCCGGGTGCACCCTGAACGAGGCCACCTTTGTCCCACCGCCGGTCCCGCAGATGCACGAAGCGCTGGACGCTCTGGAAAAATACCTGCACAGCGACGATGTGTATCCACCACTCTTGCGCCTGGCGCTGGTTCACCATCAGTTCGAGGCCATTCATCCCTTCGTGGACGGCAACGGGCGCATTGGGCGTCTGCTTCTGTCGCTATTGCTTGTCCAATGGGAGCTGTTGCCGCTGCCGCTGCTCTACCTGAGCGCCTATTTCTACCGCCACCGCCAGGACTACTATGACCTGCTCTTGGGGGTCAGTGCACGGGGCGCGTGGCGTGATTGGCTGCTCTTTTTCCTGCGCGGCGTGGCCGAGCAGGCGGGGGATGCCGCAGCGCGCGCCAGAAGACTGCAAGACCTGCGCGAGACGTGGCATCAACGCCTGGCTCAGACTCGTTCATCAGCGTTGCTCATCCGGCTGGTGGATGCTCTTTTTGACCGGCCGATCCTGACCATTCCCCAGGCGCAACGTCTGCTGGACGTTACCTATCCCAGCGCTCAACGCAACGTGGAAAAGCTCGTGCAGGCGGGTATCTTGCAGTTGACCGGCGAGGCGGTTTATGGCAAGACCTATATGGCAACTGAGATCATGAACGTGATTGGAGAAGAGCGCACATCCGGGTAGCAAATTATACTTTTGTACTTCAAAGTATAATTCTAGCGCGTAGAATTGTAGTTAAGTACAAATCTGGATTCGCAAGGGAGGCTCAAATGCCCCAACTGACCGACCATCATCGCCGTCACATCATTGAACTGCTGGAACAAGGGAAAGACCTGCCGCCCGACTACAAGCACCTGCTTTTCCCGCCGGAACGCTGGGGAAGGAGTTGATGGTACAAATGAAAAAGACAGAAACCAGCCGGAACAAACGACCGATCGAATCCTACGAGCATCGGGACAAGCAGCGCGTCAACAACCCGCCCGTCGGGCTGGTGACGCCGGACACCGACCCCGACACCGGGCAGAAGAAAAAGACCTACGCCTACGACCCACACCTCGACCCGCAACTGGTCTGGGCGGGCAAGGCCGAGCATACCTCCTTCGAGGTGCCGACGGTCTCGCTGCACGTCCACGAGCGCATCGAGCCACGCACCATCCTCGAGGCCGTGCGGAAGAAGAACGGCCAGCAAGGGACGATTCAACTGGGGCTGTTCGAGGAGGAGCGCCGCGAGCCGCTGCGCGAGGCGATCGAGTTCTACCAGCACCGCCACGGCTGGAGCAACCGCCTCATCGCCGGCGATTCCCTGCTGGTGATGAACTCGCTGCTGGAAAAAGAGGGCCTGGCCGGCAAGGTGCAGATGATCTACATTGACCCGCCCTACGGCATCAAGTACGGCTCCAACTTTCAGCCCTTCGTCAACAAGCGCGACGTGAAGGACGGCAAGGACGAAGACCTGACCGCCGAGCCGGAGCAGATTCGCGCCTTTCGCGACACCTGGGAACTGGGCATCCACTCCTACCTCACCTACCTGCGCGACCGCCTGCTCCTGGCGCGGGAACTCCTCACCGAGAGCGGCAGCATCTTTGTGCAGATCAGCGATGAGAACGTGCATCACGTGCGGGAGTTGATGGATGAGGTGTTTGGGGCGGGGAATTTCCAAAGAGTAATCACGATACAAAAGAGATCGCCGCAGCCAGACAAGTTCCTGTCAGGGGTCGCTGACTACCTGATTTGGTTCTCGAAGGATCGGGACCGATCCAAGTACAATCAGCTGTATTGGCTTTCGCAGGGCGAATGCAATGGCAATGAATTCGTGACCAGCGATTTGACTTCTTCACACGAGTATCATCGAACACCTTTTGAGCATGAAGGGCAGGTGTTCAGCCCCGGCAGCAGGTATTGGTCAACAAGTATCGAAGGGCTAACAAACCTCGCGAGGGCAGGAAGGCTTGTTGTATCAGGCTCCACGTTGAGATACAAAAGGTTCAATAGCGACTGGCCGTGTCAGTTAATTGGTAATATCTGGGGCGACGTGGTTTTTGCTCCTTTCCTGGAAGATAAGCTGTATGCTGTCCAAACATCTGTAAAAATTCTTCAGCGCTGCATCCTGATGACCACCGACCCGGGCGACCTGGTGTTCGACCCGACGTGTGTCCGCAAGGGGACGCGGGTCTGGCGGGTGGATGAGCCGGATAGCAGCTCCCCTGTCGTCCCCACTCGGGGGGACAGCCCCCCTGTCGTCCCCCCGCAAGCGGGGGGACACAATACTCCCTCCCCGCGTGCGGGGAGGGCCGGGGAGGGGCCTTCTCCCTCCCAGCAAGCGGGTAGGGCCGGGGAGGGGCCTTCTCCCTCCCAGCAAGCGGGGAGGGCTGGGGAGGGGCTTTCTCCCGTCCCCATCGAAACCCTCCAGCCCGGGGCCTACGTGCTTGGTCACGATGGTCTACCTCACCGCGTTCTGCGTGTCATTCGACGAACCTATAAAGGCACGATGGTGGGCATTCGCCATGCCCTGTGTGACCAAACGTTGTGGCTCACAGCCGATCACAAGGTGTTGGCCCACAAGCGGCCGCACAACCTGGGAGGCAATGCCGACTGGTCGGGCATCCCGACATTCTTGCGAGGGCGCAGTCGAGAACTACGCAAGAACATGACGCCCCCGGAGCGAAAATTGTGGCGCGTATTGCGTGGCGACGGCACAGGTTTCACCTTCAGACGCCAACATCCCATCGGTCGGTACATTGCCGATTTCTACTGCCGTGAAGCGGCCCTGGTGGTAGAAGTGGACGGCGCTATGGCCCATAGCCATCCTGCCGCAATCGAACACGACCGAATCCGCGACGAATTCCTGCGCTCCCTGAATCTGAGGACGCTGCGTTTTCCTGCCGTAGAGGTGGAGCGCAATCTTGAAGGGGTTTACACGGCTATTCAGGAAGCCTGCCGGGAGCAGTTTTCACCAGAACATGCCCAATGGATCGAGGCGGAACAGCTAGAAAAGGGGGACATCGTGTTTTACGGCCCCCATCGTTCGCCGGTGCGCGTCGAAGAAGTGGTGAAAATGCCTTCCGAAGAAGAGGTGTACGACCTGGAAGTCGAAGGCGCGCACTCGTTCATCACCGAAGTCTGTGCCGTACACAACTGCGGTTCCGGCACCACCGCCTACGTGGCCGAGCAGTGGGGCCGGCGCTGGATCACCCGCGACACCTCGCGCGTGGCGCTGCGCTCGCTCCGCGCTGCGGCTGATGCGCAATCGTTACGCCGCCACTCGCATGAATCGAGCGTTGGGCGGAATGTTTGCCTTGAAGGGCGGTCAAGGGAGATGAATTCTTGAAATCCGAATGGAAACACCCAGGCGGAAAACTCCGAGAGCTGGGCGCAGATCATCTCAGCGACACGGAACTGCTCGCCATACTGATTTCGACCGGGATTCAAAACAAGCCAGCGATAAAAATAGCCGAGGAAGTGATTGAAAAGTTCGGTTCCTTGGAAGGATTGGCAAACCAACCACTCGAACGATTGCTGGAAATCAAAGGACTGTCCGATGTGAAAATCATTCGCATCGCCGCCGCGTATGAACTGGCGCGGCGTCTGGCAAATAGGCAACCGCGATGACAAAGCAGACCAAACTCACTGAGAAATCCACACGCATTCCTGAAACGCGCGAAACGCATTGGGATGAATGCATCAGCACATACTTGCGTGACGTTCAAGCGCAAAACAGCGAATCGGCGCGTTCGCATCGCTTTGCCATGCTCTTGCAAGATCTCTTCGGCGTCGAACCTGGGTTCGTCGAAGCATACACGACGGGCATCGAAAAGTACCTCAAGGTCAAAGGCAAAGACCGCATCCTCAAAGGCAAGGCGGATAATCTCTTCGGCAACGTCGTCATCGAATTTGAAGCAAGTCTTGCAAAAACGCGCGACGAAGCCGAAGCGCAACTGCGCCGCTATGTCGCGATTCTTTGGTCGCACGAACCCGCCGACGCGCGCACGCCGTACCTTTGTCTTGCCACCGATGGCGTGCGGTTCATCGCGTACTCGCCGACGCTCGCCAAGACCACAGGCGAGATTTCCCCTGCCGATGTGCAACTGGAAGTGATTGAAGACGCGGATTGGACGAAACTCGAACCGCGCGAGATTTACTTTTGGCTCGACCGCTATTTCCTCCGCAAGGAAATTCTTCACCCGACCAGCGAAACGATTGTGCGTGACTTTGGAGTCAATAGTCACGCGTTCCAAAGCACGACGCGGGCGCTGCTAACGCTGTGGCAAGAAGTTAAATCGCGCAGCGCGTTCGCGGTGGTGTTTGACGGCTGGGACAAGTACCTGCGCGTCGTCTATGGCACGCAGGTCGCGGGCGACGATTTGTTCATCCGCCACACCTATCTTGCGACGCTCGCCAAGTTGATGGCGTGGAAGCGTATCACCGAAAGCACGACGCTGCCCGACGACGCGCAAATCGTCGAATTGCTCGAGGGTCGCGCGTTCAAAGCGCAAGGCATCGAGAATTTCATCGAGGAGGATTTCTTTTCGTGGCTCGCGCGCGAGGGCGCGGTGAGAATCGGCGTTGGAGCGGCACGCTGGCTCTTCTCGCTCTTGCAAAATTACAACTTGCGCGAGTTATCGGAAGATGTTTTGAAATCGCTGTACCAGGAGTTGGTTGATCCTGCCACGCGCCACGATCTCGGTGAGTTTTACACGCCCGATTGGTTGGCACATCGCATTGTTTGCAAACTGCTCGACGAAAACCCGTGCGGCGCTGTGCTCGATCCGACGTGTGGTTCTGGCACGTTCATCTATCTGACGATTCGCGAAAAACGCGCGAGGCTCCACGATTCGCAACAAACGCTCACGCACATTCTCGATTCAGTTTACGGCGCGGACATTCACCCGCTCGCGGTCATCGTCGCCAAAACCAATTACATTCTCGCGCTCGGCGATTTGCTGAGAAAGCGCAAAGGCGCGGTGACGATTCCGATTTATCTCGCGGACACCCTCAAACTGCCCGAGCGCGAAGTCACGCCGACGCTCTGGATGCAACTGCCCAGTTATCGCGTCGAATTGGACGGGCGCGAGCTGAATCTGCCCGAAGTCTTACTGGAAAATCTGGGCGAGTACGATAAGGCGATTGAACTCGCGAAAGAATACGCCCAGCAGAACAAGGGCAAGCGTATCGTGCCCGAACTGTTCCGCAACTATCTGGAGGCACAGCATTTTCCGCACACCGACAACGATGCGCTCGTCCACGCGCTCTTTACGATTACCGATGCGCTCAAGTATTTCATTGACGCCGACCGCGACACAATTTGGGCGTTTGTGCTCAAGAACATTTACAAGCCGCTCTTTTTCAAACGCAAATTCGACTTCATCATCGGCAATCCGCCGTGGATCGCGTACCATTTCATCGAACAACCCGCGTACCAGGAATTTCTCAAGAAGCAAATCACGCAAAACTATCGCCTGCTCACGGGGCGCGGCGAATTGATTACGCATTTGGAACTCGCGACGCTCTTTCTCGTGCGCGCCGCCGACTTGTATCTCAAAAGCGGTGGCGCGATTGCGTTCGTCTTGCCCAAGAGTTTGTTCAGCGCAGACCAGCACGACGGCTTGCGGAAGCGCGCGTTCAAATTCAGCGAAGATACACAATACCATCTCTCTTGGCGCGAGGTGTGGGACTGCGAAAACGTTACGCCGCTGTTCAACGTGCCGTCGTGCGTGCTGATAGCGGACAAGCGCGAATTTGAAACGCCCACGGGAACGGCGATCACTGCACCACTGCGCGGACAGATTCTGCGCGGCAAATTGGAAAAGAAAAACGCCGCGCTCGCAGAGGCAGAAAACGCGCTCGCGATTGAAGATGTGGAATTCACTTTGCACACGCGCGGCAAGCGTTCGTTTTGGGGCACAGGCGCGTGCACCGCAACGCAAGCCGCAAGTTACTACAAAGCAAAATTCGCGCAAGGCGCGACGATTGTGCCACGCTCGTTTTGGTTTGTCGAGGTCAAGCCATCACCGCTGGGATTCAATCCCGATTTGCCGCCGCTGGAAACCGCAACGCGCGCGAGAGAAGAAGCCAAAGACGCATACAAAACTGTTTTCTTCAAAGGCACCGTTGAAAGTCGTTTCCTCTACGCAACTCTGCTCTCCACCGATTTGCTCCCATTCGGACATCTGGATTATCGCCTCGTTGTTCTGCCGATTGAGCCAGAGGGAGACCACTATGAACTGATTGATGCGAACGAAGCGCGCAAACGCGGTTACCTGAATTTGGCACGATGGCTTGCAAAGGTGGAGGAGGAATGGAAGAAACGCCGTAGCACGAAAGCGGAGAGGATTGATGTACTGGGTTGGCTGGATTACAGAAAGAAACTGACGGAGCAGAATCCTCAAGCAAAGTATCGAGTTCTCTACAATGCGTCAGGTACGAATGTTGTTGCCGCCGTGGTCGAAAATGAGAAAGTCGAATTCGATTGCAGTGGTCAGCGTATTGTAGCGTGCGGATTTCTTGTGGATTATGTGACTTATGGACTTGAGACAGCAAATCGTCAAGAGGCATTGTATTTAGCAACCTTCCTAAATTCGCCACTGGTTAACAAAATGCTTAAGCCAATGCAAGCGCGCGGTTTGTGGGGGCCGCGTCACATCGTCAAAAAAGTTCTCGAACTGCCCATCCCCAAATTCGACGCGGCAAATCCAACGCATAAACGGCTGGCAGAACTGGGCGAAGCGTGTAGCACAAAGGTAGCGCAGTGGCTCACGCGCGGCGGCACGGGCAACATCACCAGCATCGGCAAATTGCGTGGGATGGTGCGCGCGATGTTGAAAGAGGAATTGGCGGAGATTGACGCGTTGGTGAATGAGATTCTAGGATGAGTGAGGTCACCACATCGCCGAATGTGCGAAGTGCTTAATGCTCTCACGGTGAAAGGCGGCATAACCGGCGCATCAAGCCGACCCGCTTCGCTCGGTTGCTTTGCTCCTTCGCTTGCGAGCCGCTGAGCCACACGTTATGCCGCTTCGAGGTATGTATGAAACTGGACGCACAGATAGTCGGTAACGCAGGCCTGTATTTCACCTGCTATCACCTCTCACTACTTGGCTGGAATGTGATGCCAACCGCACGAAATGCCCGCGGGATCGATATCGTCGCGTACAGTCGTAATGGGAAGCGGTACCTTGGGATGCAGGTGAAATCGCTCAGCAAGAGGGCACCAGTACCCCTGGGCACATCAATTGATGACCTGATGGGCGACTTCTGGATAATTATCAGCCAGGTCATCTCGAAACCGACCGTATTCATCTTAACGCCTGACGAGATCAAACAACGCGCTCATCGCGGAGAAAAGGATGGCCGCATATCTTATTGGCTTCAGCCTAAGGATTATGAGAGCGATGTCTTCCGTGACGCTTGGCATAGAATTGGACGTGGCGATGGTGCGACATAACCCGCCGCGTCAGCCGACCCCGCTTCGGCGGCGCGGTTGACGCGGCGAGCCGTTATGTTGATGGGAGACGATTGCTCGTCGGGCGTGGCAGAGATAGGGTCACGACATCATCTCCCAGCAACAACGGCACCGGCTAATGTCTGGTTAAAAGAATATGATCTCGATAATGCTGGAGAACCTAAAGAGATGCCAGGCTGTTTTGTTTCTCGCGCCGGCCGGCCTCGTCTTCGAGTTGCAACACCGCCGGGATGAAGCACATCGCGCTGCCCATCAGGATGCTGACCAGGCCACCGATTAGGAACCAGACCTGCACGCCCGCCCGGTCCGCCACCGGCCCGGCGATCATCATCCCCAACGGGGAAGCCAGCCCCGCCAGGCTGCTAACGGCGGTGAAGACGCGCCCCTGAATCTCCGGCGCGACCGCGCTTTGCAAAAGGGCCATGAACGGCGCATTGACAATGGGATTCATAAACCCGGCCAGCAATATCCCTGCCCAGGCCAGCCAGAACCCACGCTGCGACGCGACGCCGACCAGGATAACGCCGATGCCCGTCCCTATCAGTCCGAGAATGCTCGTGTGAATTTTGCGACGGAAACCACCCCAGACGCTCAAGGTCAGCCCACCGGCGACCACGCCGATGCCCCACGCCGAGTTCAACCAGCCCAATTCCAGCGCGCCGGCGAGAAAATGCTTGTTCACCAGGATCGGCAACAGGGAGAAGCCGGAATTGAACGTCATATTGAGTGCCGTTGCCATCAGCAGGACGATGAACAATCCCGTCCAATGCCAGATATAGCTTATCCCGCCCACGACATCGCGCCACAACGTTACGACGGGTGAAGTGCCGTCGGCCGCTGCCGGCATACCCTCACGGCGGGGTTGCGGGATGGCGATGAACAACAACGGCCCCACGGCAAATGCGGCGGTGACGACATCCAGGCCCATAATCCCATACAACGGCAGCACTTCCAGCAACAGCGCGCCCAGTGGTGGGGTGATGATGTCCAGGACGCCGCGCAGCGTCTGATTCATCCCGCCGATGCGCGCCAACTGCGATTTGGGAACCATCAACGACGTGGAGGCTTGCATCGCCGCGAAGTGGAATGTCCCCCCCAACGCGCGCACGAACATGATGACGTAAACGTGCCAGATTTGCAACACGTCCAGCCAGGCGAGCACGGCCAATCCTGCCGAAAACAGGGCAATGAGGCTGTCGGCCACGATCATCACCCGGCGGCGATTCCAGCGATCCACCAACGCGCCCGCAAATGGCCCCAACAGCACCTGCGGCAACAGGGCGATCAACGTCATTGTGGCCAGAACGGTCGCCGACCCACCCGACGCTTTGGTCAGCCACCACACCAGGGCAAACCCGCCGACCTGGCTGCCCACTAACGACAGCGCCTGCCCAATCCAAATTGTGAAGAAAGGCGCGACCCAACGTTTGTCCGGCCCCATTGGTTGGTCCGGCGCGGCGACGATCTCGATGTTTGCATCTTCGTTCATGGTCTTCTCCTTTTCTCGATGTAATTCGATTACAAGCCATATTGTAATCCCAAACCTCGATTCTGTCAAGGGTGAGATTGAAGAATTTTAATACGAAGATGCAATAGATTTATAAACGGATGAATTTTATCACGCAGGAAGTTCTTTGAGGATAAAAAACTTAACCTACCCCTCAATCTGCGCTTTGCTTCACCATAATTTCTCCTAACCGGATACTATCCATACCGTCCGGGGTGCACAAGCGTCCCGCATCCAGGGTGTACAGGCCGGCGTGCAGGCTATAAACACCCGGCGGCAACGCAGCGGGCAGCGTCAGGGTGTGGGAGTCCAGGATCACCTCGCCGGGCACCCAGCCGATCGTGGGGCGATGCCAGTTTGCCGGTTCAGCATCAGATTGCGCTACCAGCGTGCCGTCGGGAGCGAGCAGGTGGACGAAGACGCGGTAACTTTCATCCATGATCGCTTCGGCGCGCCAGACTAAGGTGACCGATAGGGGGTCGCCGGGCCGGGCCACGTCCGGCTGGCTTTGCACACCCAGGAGAACCGCGCCTGCGCCGAGGCGCGCGTCGAGCGTGACATCCAGGTCGGGGACGTCCCAGCGGTGTGGTGGGGCGGCCACATCCACGGAAGCCAGTTGCGCCGGTGTCGTAGCGGCATTGAGTTCCGGGCAGGCGCACACATCCCAGCGATAGCGGCCACTGTCGAGGGTGACGGGGATCCGCACAAGATGACGCCCGCGCCACACTTCGCCGGCACGCCAGGCCGTGGTAGGGAAGTCGGCGCGAACCGGCGGCAACGCGATTGCCGTGACGACCTCCCCCGTCTCCGACAGAAGCCGCACCCGGACAGAGCAATCGGTCGGCGGGGCGCTCTCGGCACGCCACAGGAAGGTGAGCAGGACGAAGGTGCCGGGTGAGGCCACATCACGGTCCACATCATAGCCGATCAGCCGTAGGGGGCCCCAGACGGCGTCATGTGCAGCAAGGAAGCGCGTTTCTGTATCCTGCACCTGCCGACGTGGCGGCGTCACACGCAGCGTGCCCAACACCAGTTCGGTGCCCAGGCTTTGCCCGGCAGCGTCTTGTCCGCTGTAGGTGAAGGCCGAGGCACGCTCGAAAACGCTTAACGTCAATGTGTACGTTCCCGGCGGCGTCCCCGGCCACAGGGAATAGCGGTGGGCGATGGCGGCATATTGATCGGGAGACCAGACGCCGGTCGCGGGTGGCTCGCGGTGCCAGGGTGGCGGCCACGGCGTCGGCATATTCCAGATGATGCCGGCGGCATCTTTGAGCGCCATGCCCACGCCATAATCCGGCCCGCCCGGGACGGTATCCTGCCAATACGTCCACACATCCAACGGGGCATCCGCCGCGAGCGTGGACGGTAAGGCGTCGTGACCGAGCAGGCGGAACTGGCCATCGTAAGTTACGTCCAGGGGCACATCTACCCGGCGCAAGTGCTCACCGCGAAGGTTGGCGAAGTGCAGCGGCGTGTCGAAGCGTTCGATCCACAGAGTTTTGACCAGGATCAAGGCCAGGGCCAGGGCACAGAAACCCCGCGCATTGAAAGGCTCCGACGTATCCGAAGCCGGAACAGGCTTCTGATGCGGAGCTTTGATCAGGCTGAACAACAACAGCGCGAGGCTGAGCATCGAGAGCGCATCTGCCGCAACCCGCAGCGGCGTCTCTCCGAAGCGGATTTCCAGCGTATGGCGGCCGGCGGGCACGTCGAAAGTGATCAGACCCTCCGGTTCGCTGGGGATGATGGAAGTCGGCTCCCCGTCAATCCACACACGCCAGCCGGGGTAAGCCAGGGTCCAGTAGCGGGCGCAGAAAACGACCGGGGATTCCACCTCCAGCCGCGCGCGGTTTAGTCCATAGCTGGCGGCGTGGATGCGTGCGCCTTCAGGCAATTCTTCAGGGCGCAACCGTAGCGCTTCCCGTCCGGCGCGCAGGTCGGCTTCCGGCGGACTGTTCGTGGGAAGCTGCTGCACGGTCCGCGGGAGCAACTCACCGAACGTTGTCCCGCCGAGCCAACCGGTTTGATGTTCGTAATCGAACATCCCCGTCAGCGTCGCCGGTTGCGGGAGAGGCGTATGGGGCGGATAGAGCCAGCCGAATGTCCCCAGGCTCAGCACGATGAGCGCCAGTGTCCCGGCAGGCAGCCAGCGTCGCGCAAGCCAGCCACATCCGATCCCGGCGAGCGCGGCGACACCCACGGCCGCCGGGGAGAGGAAACGCCACGGGAAGTGCAAGAAGGCCAGTTGCGGAACAAGTTGCCAGAACCAGGCCGCGGCAGGCGTGACAAGCCACAGATAGCCGAGGGTTGTCATCCCCAGGATGAACAACCGCCAAAAGCCATCCTTGCGGCGCAGCGCAACGAGCACCGGCACTGCACATCCCATCCCCAGTGCCGGCAGCAGCCCAATGCCTTTGGGGAGCCAGGGATTGAGCAAGCTGGCATCTACGGCGCGCGGCGGCTCGAGCAGATAGGCCGGCGAGACAAAACTGGCCGAATAGCGATAACTCAACACCCGTCCGAACTGCACATTGCCCCGTTCCAGGATCGAAGGCAACCAGAAAAACGCAGCCAGTCCGATCCCCAGTCCCAAAGCCCAGACGCCCCGCCAGGCCGCGCGAGCATTGTGGGCATCCAGCGCGATGGCGATCACCCAGACCGCCAGCAGGGGAAGCAGCAGATAAGCAAAAGCGTCGTGGGTGAGCAACATCGCGGCCAGGCCGCCGGCCGCCGCCCACAGCCCGCGACGTTGCGCATCGCGTTGCCAGCGGGCCAACCCCCACAGAATGAGCGGCGGGAAGGCCCAGGCCAGCGCCTCACTCATACTGGCGCGGTGGTAATTGACGTAGGCGTGGAACGGCAGGGTGACCATCACCAGGGCAGCAGCGAGCGCGGCAACTTCGCGCTCGATGCGGGGAGTGGAACGGCGCAGGTCGCGGACCCAGAGCCAGGTCGTCCAACCGGAAAGCAGCGTCCCCAATGCAAAAACGCCGTTGATGGCGAGTGGCCAGTCCAACCCTGAGCGGTGGAGCAAGGCCGCGAGCAGTGGAGAAAGCGGTGGGTTGAACAGCAGCATGGGATATCCCAGGCCGAACACCATATTGGGGAACCAGCGGGTGTAGAGGACGCCGTGCGCGAGCATAGACTCGGCTTCGAGGCTGCGCCAGAGATGCAGAACATTGTCGTAGCCGACGGTCAATTCATTGCGCAGGAAGGGTTGGATCGCCGGCCATGCCAGAAGCAGCGGCGCGAGTAGCAGCCACAGATTGAGATCGCGCTTGTTCAAAAGGGTCTTGAGCGTCACGGCATCACTTCTCTTGGGGTGCCCGGCGCAACAAGCGGTCGGCGGCCTCAAGATGCCACTTGCGTTGCCGACGATAGGAAGGGTGCGGCTTGAATTGCTTCCGCGCGGCCTCCGGTGCGACATTACCCACCGTTTTGATGTCGGCAAGCTCCGCGATCCCCAATCCCAGGCGTTGACAGTAATGCAGGTAGCCGATTTCGTGCGGATCGAAGCCCATCAAGTGCGCGGTAAAAGTATCCACAGCCAGCGCATCCGTCCCTGCCAGCGCCACGCGCCAATCCAGAGGATCGCCTTTCGTTGGCCCGGCGCCTTCCATTGCCTCGAACCCATCAATCACTGCCACGTGTGGCCAGACCCACGGCGCCAGCATCGCCAGATTCAGGTTAATGACGGGGAACCCCTGGTGCATGGCGAATTTGTTGCTCAGGTTATTTTCGGCCATACGCATCATCACCCGATCGGCCAACGCGGAAAAACGCAACCACTGCGGCACCAATCTATCGAGCGACGATAACGACTCATGCTGCGGGACATCGCGCGCCGCCACCATCGGGTTGATGAGCGATCCCATCACCATATTTTTAATCGCGAGGGTGACGATGACGGTATCGTGCGTCTTCGGCGGGCCGACCGAAATCCGCAGATCACTTTCGATCACGGTGCGTGCCAGTCGCAACGTTTTGGGATGCAGATGCCGGTCGTAGACCTGCACGGGCACAGTCTCATCCGCGTTCAAGTCCACCAACACAGCATCGTAGCGGGCCGCGAGCGCCTCGTAGCCGAAATGGGCAAAGCTCTGCCAGGTGTTGACCAGCGCCGCGCCCTCGGCGATGAGCAGCGGTCCGGCGTACCGTGCGCGCACAAAGTCGAGCACAGCACGCAGCGCGTCGGGATGCGTGGCCGAAAGTTGCCGGTGGCTCACCAGGTTGGGCTTGATGAGCACCTGTCGGCGTCCCTCGAATGTAATGGCGTCGGCGATCAAATCCAGCGCCGCGCGCAGATTGGCATAACGCTCCGTCCCCTGAATCAGGCTCACTGTAGCGGTCATAGGTATTTCTCCTTGAAAAATTTTTTGAGACTCCCCCGAAAAAGCCACAAAGGACACACAGCACACAAAGGATTTTTAGGTAATGATGGATTAGGCGATAAAGGTTTCCGGTTCTTTGCGCGCGCTGTGGTTCTCGTAGAGCCAGGCCGCCGTCCGCAAGATGCGCGGGTCTTCCATCACCCGTGCGGCGGTAGGGCAAATGCGCGTGCAGGCGCAGCATTGGATGCAAGCGCGGGCGTTGGTGATGACGGCTTCGTCAACGGCAATGGCAGCGGTGGGACACACATCGGCGCACAGGCCACATAGCGTGCAAAGATCGGCGATTGTCGTTGGAGTTGGTGGGGTCTCCAGCGCAGGTCGCCGCTCCTTGTAGGGGAAATTGCCGGGCACACTCAGCGGTGGCGGGTCGGCAATGGACATCTGCATCAATCGTGCGCGAACCTGTTGCCCAAAGGCAACGGCCTTCGCTATATCCGCTGCATCCGGGCGACCCGGCGCAATCGGCATCGCGGGGGTGGAATAGGAGTGCTCACCGATGAAAGCGGCCCCTGCGATCGGGATAAAGCCGCGCGCCATCGCCATATCTTTCAACTCCAGAAGCGCATCCTCGTAGGCGCGGTTGCCGTAGACGACGACGATGACTGCCGGGCTGTCGCTGCCCGATACGCGCTGCAATCGCTGCACGGCCACGGCGGGCAGACGTCCGCTGTACACCGGCGCGCCGAGGATGGTGAGGGTGTTGCCGTCAACTTCGACCATCTGATTCGGGCCATGCGGCGGCGTTAGATCGAGAGAAGACACCATCTGGCATCCCACCCCCTGGGCGATGCCCTCTAAAACGCGCTGCGTCGTGTGCGTCGGCGAGAAATAGACCAGTTTTACAGCATTGATGTCCATGTTAACCTCCTATTGTAAGAAAACGGCATACCGCGTGACGGCTGACAGCACTCATTTTACCATAATCTTGCTTCTTACACCTGCAGGATAGACAATTTATGTGAGACGTGTAAAATGGGTTTCTGAAAACGACAACAGAGGAGGGGCTTGAACTCAAGAAGCCATGTCTATGCCAGCATCTGCGAAGAAACTTACCGTTGTTGTCCCCACTTATAATGAAGCGGACAACGTCCGTCCGATGACCGAGGCTCTGTTGGCCCTGGAACTGCCGAACCTGGACATTTTGTTCGTAGATGACGCCTCGCCCGACGGCACCGGCGCCATCGCGGACGGGTTGGCGGCACAATATCCGGGGCGCGTCCACGTCATGCACCGCACGGGGGCGCGCGGCCTGGGGCGAGCATACATTGACGGTTTCCGCTGGGCACTGGCGCACGGAGCAGAGTACATCGTGCAGATGGACTGCGACTTCTCCCATTCACCCACATACATTCCACAATTTCTGGAGCAGATCGAAACGTGCGATGTCGTCGTCGGCTCGCGCTATGTCCCGGGAGGAAAAACGGATGAACGGTGGGGATGGGGCCGCTGGTTTCTTTCGTGGTGGGCCAACAGTATCTACACGCGCCTGATTTTGGGGTGCAAAGTCAAAGATGCCACAGCCGGCTTCAAGTGTTGGCGGCGAGAAACGCTGTTAGGGATGGACCTCAGCCGCATCCGCTCGCAAGGGTACATTTTCCAGGTCGAGATGGCCTACGTCGCCGAGCGGTTGGGGTATCGCGTCGTGGAAATCCCCATCTATTTTGAGGATCGGCGCATCGGACAATCGAAGATGTCCATACCGGTGAAGGTTGAAGCTGCGCTGCGGGTATGGGAAGTGCGCCGGCGACATCGGCGTCTGAGTCCCAAGGACCGCGTTCTTTAACGAGCGTTGCAGACCGGCCAGAAATCTGCTCAATCTGCTGATTTCAGTATATTTTCGTTATATTTTCGTTATGGAGGGAAATTATGGAGTGCAAAGTGACGCGAGTAGCCGTCCTGGGTGCCGGGCATGGCGGGAAAGCCATGGCTGCCGAAATGGCCTCGCGTGGATTTGAGGTCACGCTTTACAATCGCACCTACGCCAGAATCGAGGGCGTCGAAATGCGCGGCGCCATCGAGTTGGAAACTGAAGATGGACGTAACATCATCGCGCCGCTGCGCAAAGTCACTGCCGATATAGGCGAAGCGTTGGAGGATGTGGAACTGGTGATGGTGGTTGTCCCGGCTTCGGGCCATCGGGACATTGCCCTGTCGGCCGCGCCCTACCTGCGCGATGAGCATGTCGTCGTATTGCATCCGGGGCGCACCGGCGGCGCGTTGGAATTCAGGCAGGCGCTCACCGAAGGCGGGTGCACCTGCAAGCCGGTCATCTGCGAAGCGGAAACCTTTCTCTTTGCGGCACGCAGCAACGGGCCGGCGGAAGCGCGCATCTTCCGCACGAAGTTCTCCGTGCCGGTGGCGGCGTTCCCCGCGAGCCGCACCCAGGCGGGATTGGCGCTGCTCACACAAGTCTACCCGCAGTTTATCGCCGCGAAAAATGTGCTCTACACCAGCCTGAACAACATGGGCGCCATCTTTCACCCCGCCTTGACCCTGCTCAATGCCGGGTGGATCGAGGCGCGGCAGGGGGATTTTGAATTCTACATGGACGGCGTCACGCCGGCGACATCGCGGGTGCTGGCGGCCCTCGACCGCGAGCGCGTGACCGTCGCCTCTGCCGTGGGCATCCGCGCGCAGACCGCCGAAGAGTGGCTTGAACGGGCGTATGGCGCGACCGGGACCAACCTCTATGAGGCCATGCATGCCAATCCGGGCTACGGCGGCATCAAAGCGCCGAACCGCATCCAGCACCGTTACATCTTCGAGGACGTGCCGTGCAGTCTGGTGCCCATCGCGCTGATCGGCCAACAATACGGCGTGGAAACGAGCACCATCCGCTCGATCGTCAAGCTGGCGAACATCATCCACGGGACGGATTACTGGCGCACCGGACGCTCGTTGGAGCGCCTGGGCATCAAGGGGATGTCGGTGTCGGAACTGCACCATTACGTGGAAACGGGGGAGCGGTAGATAAAATGGCAAATGGCAAATGGCAAATGGCGAATGGCGAATGGCGAATAGCAAATGGCGAATGGCGAATGGCGAATGGCAAATGGCAAATGGCAAATGGCGAATGGCAAATGGCAAATTGGCGAATGGCGAATGGCAAATGGCAAATGGCAAATGGCGAATCAGCGAATGGATGACTGCCCAATCCCCAATCCCTGATTACCGATTACCAGTTACGGAGAGGTGAAGGATGAAGACAGTCGTAGCCGGAGCGTTGGGGGAGTGCGTCCACGTGGCCGGGGTGATGAATTTTCTGCGGCTGGCGGAAGCGGCCGGTTGGCGGACGGTGTTCCTGGGGCCGGCGGTGTCGGTGGAGGCCATGCTGGAGGCCGCGCGCCGTGAGCATGCCGACCTGGTGGGCGTCTCGTACCGTTTGACACCGGAGACCGGCGAACGGCTGCTGGCCGATTTCGCCGAAGCGGCGGATGAGCTGCGCAGCGCCGGGGTGCGGTTTGCCTTCGGCGGCACACCCCCGGTCGCCGAGCGCGCGCGGGCCATCGGTTTCTTCGAGCGGGTTTTCGATGGCAGTGAGCCGCCGGATGCGGTGCTGGCGTACCTCAAAGGGCAGGAGCGCGCGCAGGCCGTCGAGGCCGATTTCCCTCAGACGGCCGTGGAACGCATCGCCTGGAAAGCGCCGTATCCCATTCTCCGCCATCACTTCGGGCTGCCGACGATGGAGGCGACGCTGGCAGGTGTGGCCAAAATCGCCGAGGCGCACGCCCTGGACGTGATTTCGCTGGGCATTGACCAGGATGCGCAGGAGAACTTCTTCCACCCTGAACGCCAGGACCCGCGGCGGAAAGGGGCCGGCGGTGTGCCGGTGCGCACGCCCGATGACTACCGCGCCCTCTACCGGGCCACCCGCCGTGGCAACTACCCACTCATGCGCACCTACTCCGGCACCGACGATTTCATCCGCCTGGCGGAAATGTATGTAGAAACGATCAACATCGCCTGGTGCGCCGTGCCCATTTTCTGGTTCAATCAGATGGACGGACGTGGACCGTGGGATTTGGAAGGCTCCATCCGCGAGCACCAGCAAGTGATGGCATGGTACGGGGCGCGCAACATTCCTGTCGAATTGAACGAGCCACATCACTGGGGCATGCGCGACGCGCCGGATGTCGTCTCTGTCGTTGCGGCGTACCTTTCGGCGCACAACGCGAAGGCGTTCGGTGTGCGCGACTATATCGCGCAGTTGATGTTCAACAGTCCGCCGGGGCTTTCGGATGCGATGGATTTAGCAAAGATGCTGGCCATCCTCGAACTGATCGCGCCGTTGGCCGACGCCGATTTCCGCATCTGGAAACAGACGCGCACAGGATTGCTGAGTTACCCGCTCAACGACGATGCGGCGCGCGCGCATCTGGCAGCGAGCATCTACGTGCAGATGGCGCTGAAGCCGCACATCGTCCACATCGTCGGGCACACCGAGGCGCACCACGCCGCCACCGCCGACGATGTGATCGCCGCATGCGCGATGGCGCGGCGGGCAATTGACAATGCCCTGCGCGGTCAGCCGGACATGACGGCGGATCCGGTCGTGCAGGCACGCAAGGATGAGCTGGTGCGTGAGGCAGAAACGATGCTGGCGCAAATTCGCGCGCTGGCCGGAGATCATGTCGCCGATCCGCTCACCGATCCGGCGACGCTGGCGCGGGCCGTGACAACCGGCATCCTCGACGCGCCGCATCTCAAGAACAACCCCTTTGCGCGCGGGGCCATCGTCACCCACATTGACAAACGCGGCGCGTGCGTTCGAACCTGGCTTTGACCGACGGAAGAAACGCTATTGACGCAAGTTTATTTGTTTAGCAGAAACTCTGGCGTCAGATGTTCAGGTAACACCCCTTTCTCTTGAGGGAGATAAATCACAACTTGGATATCAAGATCAACCAGGTATTGGCACATCAAGGGGCCAACGTCTTGCCACTTCAACTGACCCAACCCGCAACCCAATGCCGGAAGTGCCAGCGATTGGATACCTTCTGACTTGTAGTTCCTCTTTATCCACGCCAGGCCTTCTTCGATCCCCTTTATATCTGAGTTTTCACGCCAATGGCGTTTTGTTGGGAATAATAGAAACCATTTATTTGCATTAAGTTCAGGGAGTGAAGTTGGATCATCTGCCAGTTGTTTATCCAGGGAAGTCTCTCGTTTGTAAAGATAAGGGAGACCCATCTTGAGTAGATTTTTGCGACACAGGTCCTGATAGAAAACATAGACATCAGGAAACTGATATTTCGTTCTTGAGGCAAGACCTTTGCCCATAACGCCCACGGTATTGACGCTGATAGTAAATGTCTGCATTTGGGAAAAGAACATGTCGCCATCTACCAAAGATAATCTACTGGCAAGTCGGTAGAGTTTTCTCGGTTGAAAGAACATAGGTGGTTCTTGAACAACATCAACTTTGGTTGTGTACGGAGAGATAGCCGCCTTTACTTTGTCGGCTACTTCATGATTGACCACATATATTGTGTGTATGTTGTTAGGAGGAACGGAACCCGGTACAAGACACTCCGACATTATCTTCCGCTTCGAACCATCCTCCTCACGCCACCAATCACTTGAAAGCACATCCCATAGCTCACCCGTTATGACCTTTATTCCTTCTGCTGTGGGTACGATATTTGAGAGACTATGGGCGGCGTTCCCGATTGAAATAAAAGTGCCCGCAATATCCAGAACTTGCGGGTTTACACCCACAATGGCAATGTTGGTTTTGTCCTTTTCGTTAATGACCCGGTAAAGCATAGGGTTTCTGGGTTGAAAGTAGAGGTTGGCGAAGCTCCATAGGCTACGCCCATCGGGCGCCGTTCGGTTCTGGCGACTGGCTACAATCCCCCGATCATAGATTGGAGTAAAGGGTATCTTCTGTTCCTCAACAATGCTGTGTGACAGTATCCCGTGCTGTAAAATTGAGGGGAGGTTGTCCACATGGGTGATATAGTATAAACTTTTGATTTTCCCCTTTCTTGCCATAGCCCTCACCTTGTCAAATCTGTTGTCAAATCTGTTGCCTCAATTGGCGGAATGTGTCATAAGCCGTGCGGATGGCTGCGCCGTACTGGGCGGCCTGCCCGGCGCCGTTGTAGAGTTGCGCAAAGGCCACGAAGTCCAGAGCTTGCAGCGCCGCGATGCGTTTGGATTCGGCATTGCGCCCACGCACGAAGTTAAAGAAGCCGACAATCTGCTCACGCTCGCTTGTCGAGAAAGCGTCGAACATCTTTTGTACCGTATCATAGCCAAGCGTGGCGTAGTTGAACCCCATAATCTGCGCGCCGCCCATACTGATGGAGAGCCTGGCAGCCGTATCATCCAGGGTACGGGCGAATTCAAAGGCGCGCCATTCCTCGTCCTGGCCGGTGTGACAGTTGCGCCACGATTCATAGACCGAGGGACGCCAGATATGGCCCGTCCAGCGTTGACCGGGGTTAAACTGAAAATGTTGCTGGTAGATGCCGGGATTGTCCTTGCCCCATCGGTCGTAGAAAACGTGATTCTCGAAGCGGATGATCATCCGCCCATTAGCGTCGAAGGCGCGCCCGCCGGATTCTACCGTCAACACGGCGACGGCGGTAGCAGGGTCAATCTCCAATTGCGCCGCGAGGGCCTTGAGCAGGCCCCCCATGCGGTTCCACAGATCGGCGACCTGGCGTTCAATGTAGGTGGGGTTGGGGCCAAGCCGGATTTTCTCGGCCTCCGGTGGTTCCTCGGGAACGGCGGGAAGGGGGTGCGGCTTTTCCCCGCCTTGTTCCTCGGCCGGCGTTTCTACCACCTGCACGTAGGCACTGTTGACATGCCCTGAGCGTACCGTGTCGGCGATGTACATCCATTCGCCCAGGCTTTGCCAGATATGGACTTGCGTGCCGGGCGGCAGCACTTCAAGGACTTTGGCTTCGAGGCTCGATCCGGCGCGCAGATTCACATAATCGGTGGTCTTCCCGATTTTGGGAAACACGACGGCCTCCACCGGCACATAACCGGGCATGCCCAGCGCGATCACCTCATACCAGCCGCCCTCTTCGCCGAAGACGAGCAGTTGTGTATCTTCGTACAAGGCCGTGACGATGGGCAGGGTTTCACCGGGCGTGTTGCGCACGGCGACGGCAGTCGCTGTCTTGCCGGCACGCGGCATTTGAACATAGCTCCGGTAGACATAACCTTCCTGCTCGCCCACGCGGATGTGCAGCCAGTTGCTACCAACCTCGTCTAAAATGTCGAAAACTGTACCTTCGGCCAACACGGCAAGGACCGGATAATCCAATCCCGTGCCCGCCCGCAGATTCAAATCGGTCGTCGTTTTGCCCATCCACCCAGCCATGTGACCCTCCTTAGTTAGTTGTCGGCCAATGTATGTATTATGGAGCAATGGAATACGGAGTATGAAGTACGGAGTATGGGATGTGTTAGTTTGACATTTCTATTGTAATGGAAAATGCCAGGAATGGAAATCACCATTTATGAAATACACAAACCGCCGGTAAATCACAGACCTACCGGCGGTTTGTGGACAAGCGTTGTTACGGCTGCGGCGTCGGCGTCACATCCGCTGCTGGCGTGGGTGTTGGCGTGGGGGTAGGTTCTTGCAAGAACGACGTGCGGGTGTTCTCCACCAGCGGTTTGACGTTGTATTCGGTGACGGCGACGTAGTATGAGGACTCGGATGACTTCACAGCATAATTCGATCCATCATACTTCGCCCCGACACGCAAGGTGTAGACGCCGCCATCGGCGTTCTTGAGGGTGACGACCGCCAACGGTTGCGCCAGGCCATAATCGGCCTGTTCGGTGGTGCCCAAAGGTTTGAAAAGCATGACGCGGGTGGCTTTGCTCACCACATCGTTGACTTTGCCCGGCGCCATCACTTCCCCTTCGGCCAGGTCTGCCAGTTTCCAGGCATCGCCGTCTTTAACGAGCGTGAAGACACCGTTGGCATTCTCCAGGACGATCTCTGTCAGCTTGGTGGCGTCAATCTGCGTGTACGTGGTGTCTACCCACGAGGACGCCGACATATACAGTTCCCAGGTAGAGAGTTCGGTGGTCAGGTAGGTCTCGTTCTGGCCACCGATGCGGAAATGGGTGGCCGTATAACGCGGCGCCGTGCCCAGGTAGACGGTATGCGTCTGGCCGTCTTGTGTTGTGAATTCGATGCGGCGCACAAAGGTATCGTCGGCCACTTTGAGCTGTTTGTGACTGGTTGCGTTACGGGCAACCAGAGTGCCGGTGGAAAGTTTGGCGAGCTTTTCGATGATCGGCGTGATCTTGCTTTCCAAAGCCGGGTAATCATCGGCATCGGCGTATCCCCAACCATTAGCCGTTTTGCGCAGGGCAACTTTGGCCCCGGTCTCATCGGTAATGGTCAACGCCGTGACCGCTTCTGCCTTCAGGTCGGGGAAAATCAGCGTCCCCGTGCCTGTAGAGGCTTTCTTGGGCCAGAATGTCACCACGCTGAGGATGATCTGTACAATGAGCACACCGGCCAGAATTTGTTGATGGCGTTTCATTGTTCCACCTCCGAAGACGTCTCCGATTTACGATCGGCGATTCGTGATTTGCGATTTGGGGCTTCCAATTCCATAGGCCGCTCGTTGCGACGGTACAGGCTCACAGCCCCACCCAACGTCAGCAAAGCCAACAGGGCGACGCCGTAGTTGATGATTTCCCAGAACGATTGTGTCCCCTCATCCAGCGACTTCAAGATGCGGCTGGCGCTACCGCGCGCCTGAATGCTCAGCAGTTCCACGTCTTCGGTGGCCCAGGCGACGGCATTCTTGATGAATTGCAGCGAGTTGAGATAGCGATCCTGTGTCAACACACTGGAGATCTCAAAAACGGTGTCGTCCAGGAATTCGTTGCTGCCGATGATTAACAGGCGAGCCGTCTCCGGCGAAACCTCGATCGTGCCGGTTCCCATCGCGGATGTGGCATTTTCTCCTGTGATAGCCTCCGTCGCTTCCAGCGGAGAAGGTTTACCGGCGAAATAGCTGTTGAACGTCCCCTGCACGGCAACCGCCAGGGTGAACACTTGTGTCGCCGTCGGCTGCGCGAAACCGGTCTGTGGATAGAGATCGAAGTCAGGCTGGATATTGCTCCCACTCTGGAACCACGCCTTGGGCGACGAAGACAAAATCACCTCGACCTTGCGCCCCGCATTTTTCTCCTGGCTGACCGTAATGGGCGAGGTCCAGTTCAACGTGATGGCAGGCAGATTGGCAACCAGCGAATGGTTCTTCGCCATACCCGAAGGCCGAACATCCACAAAGTAAGGATAATCCAGGGCCTGATATTCCTGCACCTGATAATTGCCCACCTGACGGACTACCGGCAAGGGGAATGGCTCGTTCTGCGAATCGAGCACCAGGCCCTGCGCCACAGTAAAGCCGTAATGCTCCAACAGCCCCGCAACGCCATCGGTAATCGCGCGACCGGTGAGGTTGCCGGTGTACGGGTCCTGAATGAGCGCGGTGTTGCCCGCGGCCAGAATGACCGTGCCGCCGCGCATCAAGTACTGGTCAATGGCATACAGCTCCTTGTCGGTAAAGCCCTGCGGCGCGATGACGAGCAGGACATCCACATCTGGATCAACGACGCCGGTGCTGAGGTCAATATCGCGCACCTCATACTCCTGGCGCAACGTCTCGCGCACCTTGCTCCACGTTGAGAGAGGGCGCACCGTCTGTCCGTAGATGTTTTGGGTGGGCGTTTCGGACGGCGACCAAATCCCTACTACCTTGAGGAAGCCGCTGGACATGCGCTTGAGTGCCGCCTCGATAGCGCCGCGGACATCGGCCTCGCTCATCTCACCGGAAGGATAGATGACATTCCCCTTATCGCCCATTTGCAA
This sequence comes from Anaerolineae bacterium, assembly GCA_035373625.1. Lineage (GTDB taxonomy): Bacteria > Chloroflexota > Anaerolineae > B4-G1 > SLSP01 > DSWT01. The sequence continues at coordinate 26,305 of DAOSNS010000012.1, forward strand.
GACCATGTGCATGTAGTACACATCATTGGTGAACAGAGAGGCCGCAAAGGGCTGAATTTTGTAAGTGTCGTAGAGCTGCTGTGGCGTCATCGGGCTATCGGCCTGGGTGGGATCCACGACGGTATAGGTGAATTTACCGTTGGATTTGGCAGCAATCTCTTGCGCCACTTTCTCGATGGTCGCCGGCGCTTCGGAGAGCCATTCCGGCAAGGTGTTGGGCGTGAGATAGACGGTCATCTTCACAGGATCGTTGAGCGACGCCAGCACCGTATCCACGCTCTGGAACCCGTAGACGGTCTTCTTGATGGTGCTGGTGAGATCGTACTCCAGGTTGCGCAGGCGAACATCATACCCCCCCTCATTCTTCGGCTGTACCTCGATCAGATTGCTGAAATTCAGAACCGCGCTTTGATCGCCGTACTGAATCAGAATATCGAAATAAGAGTTGAGGATCGAGGCTTCATAACGTCCGGCGACCTGGAAGGGCGTGGGTTTGATACCGTAGACTTTGTTGGCTTCGGCCTCTTTCTCCGGTTCCTTCGCCGGATCAATGATTTCCACCTGCACTTTGCCGCGCGAAGCGATGGCGTATTCTCTCAGCATATCGCGCACGGTGGGCACCAGCGGGGCCAGCAAGGGATGGGTGCGCTCACTGAAATAGCCCCGGATGAGCAAAGGTTCTTGCAGGCCACGCAGTAGCTCGCGGGTGGCTTTGGAGAGGGTGTATTCTCGATATTCCGTCAGGTCCACGCGCAGATTGTTGAGCGGGTAGACCCACACATTCGCCACCAGCAGGTTCAGGATGAGCAGCGCCGAGGTCAGCGCCAGGCCGCGCCGCTTGGTGAGGGTACGTTCGCCCGTGCTCCACCCTTTCGCCTTGAGCGAGATGACGTTGAGCACGAGGAAGATGCCGGCCAGGGTGACGTAGTAGAGCAGATCGCGCAGGTCAATGACGCCGCGCTGAATGCTCTCGAAGCGGCTCCCCGCGCCGATGGCCCGCAGCACTTCACCCACAGCATTGCCGGTGAAGTTGGTCACGCCGGATGACCCGACGAGGTAGAACAGACCACACAGCAATACCGTTGAGAGCAACGCCACAATCTGATTGTCGGTGCGCGACGAGACAAACAAACCGATAGCGGCGTAAGCTGCCGCAAGCAAGATGGCGGCCAGATAACCGCCGATCACCGGACCCCAGTCCAGATTACCGAGCACGGCAACGGTGATGGGCAAGAAAAAGGTGAGGGCCAACGCGATACCGATCAGCGCAACCACCGCCAGGAATTTACCAAGCACCAGTTGGGTGGTCGAGACCGGCAGGGTCAACAGGATTTCCATGGTGCCGGAACGTTGCTCCTCGCTCCATTGACGCATGGTCAACGCCGCCGCGATGAAGATCATCAGCATCGGCAGACGGCGGAAGAGCGGGCGCACATCGGCGATGCCACGCGCGAAGAACGTATCCACCCAGAAGAACGAGAACAACGTCGCTATCAGGAACGCGCCGATGAAGATCATGGCCATCGGCGAGCCGAAATAGCCGCGCAATTCTTTGCGGGTAATCGTCAGGATCTGTTTCATTGCGCCACCTCCGCAGTTGCGAGTTCATTGAAGACGGTTTCAAGGGTGCGCACATCACGGCGCAATTCGCGCACCGGCCAGTTGTGCTCGCGCGCCAGGTTGTAGATGGCAGGGCACAGGTCGTTGGCGACCGGCGGACGGTCCTTTGCCGTTCGCCCAAGCACGCGGTAGGCCGGGAAGCCGTCGTGGCTCTTGAACACTCCCACACCCTGGACTTGAGGCAGATGTTTAAGCGTCTCGGGAACCTCGGGCACACGTTGATCGAGCACCAAAATGGCGTCGGACGTGGCCTCGAGTTCAGAGAGACGCGCATCGGCCTTAACCTGCCCGTTGATGAGGATGATGACGCGGTCACAGAGCGCTTCGACTTCGGAGAGGATGTGTGTGGAGAACAGGACCGTGCTGTGTTCGGCCAGGCGGCGGATCAGGTTGCGCGTCTCGACGATCTGCGTGGGGTCGAGGCCCACGGTAGGCTCATCGAGAATGAGCAAGCGCGGCCTGTGCAGGATGGCCTGTGCCAATCCCACGCGCTGCCGGTACCCCTTGCTCAACTGACCGATGGGGCGGGTGAGGTGATCCTGCAAGCCTGTGGCGTAAATGGCCTCGGAAAGCAAATGCGGTTGTTGTTCCACGGGGATCTGCCGCAGGTCGGCCATCATCTTGAGATAGGCCTGCACCGACAGTTCGGGGTACAGCGGTGCGGTTTCCGGCAGGTAGCCGATCTGCGCCTGCACCTCGCGGGTGTGTTCGAGCACATCCAGGCCGTTGACCAGGACCGTCCCCGCATCGGGCTGCAGGTAGCCGGTAAGGATTTTGATGATGGTTGTTTTGCCGGCGCCGTTGGGCCCCAGCAACCCCACAATTTCGCCGGCAGCGATACTGAAAGAAACATCTCTTAGAGCTTCGATAGGTCCGTACGATTTAGACAGATGAGAGACATCAATCATAGATTCGTCCTCCTTGCGAATAACGAGTTACGAATTACGAGTTGTTGGCCTGACGTGAAAAAGAGCAAAGCCGGTCGCGGATAACCCCGCGTCTAAGCTTCGCTCTTTCATCTCCAGTCCTCGGTATCAGGCGGCGCGAGACGCATATAATAGTAATAAATGTAAAAGAATTGTCAAGGTCATGCCTTGCAAGAGGTAGGGTCTTTTTATCATTCTCGTTACAATGACTTCAACGGCCTTCGAGTGGATCGCCAGATCCGCGTTTCTCGTTAAAAACGGGGAACTGGCGTTCTCCTCGGAGCAAGCATGATAAAGCCCTACTGCAAGGAGCCGCTCACCCTGAAACTGAGCCGCACCCTGTAGAATAACACACCTGTCCCATTACGTCCTTAACGAAAACTGTGGGGAATCTTAAGAAAAGCTTAAGCGATTTTAGATTTTGGGTTCCCGATTCCCTCGTTCTCCGTTCCCTGTATTTCTAATCTTATTCTAATGTATGCCGATTAGAATATCATGGAGTAGCGACACAACAACGCGCCAACGTTCAAACGATTTTTAAGGAGGTGCTCATGGAATCTCTGGAATTCAAAGCTGAAGTTCAACAATTGTTACATATCCTTTCGCACTCGCTCTACACGGAACGGGAGATTTTCTTGCGCGAGTTGATCTCGAACGCCTCGGATGCGTTGAATCGTGTGCAATTCGAGATGCTCACCAACCATAATGTGCTCGATCCCGATGCCGAGCTGGCCATCCGCATAGATTTCGATGCCGAGGCTAAGACGTTGACGGTCTCCGATACCGGCATCGGCATGACGCGCGAAGAACTTATCGAAAACCTGGGGACCATTGCCCATTCCGGCGCGATGGCCTTCCTCAAGAAGTTGGAGGCCGAACAGCGTCTCGGCGACATCATCGGTCAATTCGGCGTGGGATTTTACTCCGTCTTTATGGTCGCCGATAAGGTCACGGTCACATCGCGCTCCTATCTGCCAGAAGCGCAGGCATGGACGTGGTCCTCGTGTGGCGACAACACCTACACCATCAGCCCGGCCGAGAAAAAAGAACGCGGGACGACGATCGAGATCGCGCTCAAAGAAGACGCCGCCGAGTTCGCTTCAGAATGGCGTTTGGAGCAGATCATCAAGAAACATTCTAACTACATCTCATTCCCTATCTACGTGAAAGATAAGATCGTCAACCAGCAGACGGCATTGTGGCGCAAATCGCCAAACGAAATCACTGCCGAGGAGTATGCCGAGTTTTATCGCCAGCTCACCCTGGACTACGAGAAACCGCTGCTGCACCTGCACATCGTCACCGATGCGCCCGTGGACATCCGCAGTGTGCTTTACGTGCCGCGCAGCCGTGAACACGGCATCTTCCGCCTGCGCACCGACTATGGGTTGAGACTCTACTCGCGGAAGGTGCTCATCCAGGAAAACAACAAGGACATGCTGCCGGAATACCTGCGTTTCATCGAAGGGGTGGTGGATTCGGCGGATATTCCTCTCAACGTGGCGCGCGAGTCGGTGCAAAGCTCACGTGCCATGGGGCACATCAAGAAGGCGCTGCGCGGACGGGTGCTCAAGGCCCTCAAGGAATTGGGGGACGAGAAACCGGACGATTACAAAATCTTCTGGGAAGCGTTCGGCGCTTTCATTAAAGAGGGCGTGGCGACCGATTTCGGCGGGCGCGATGATTTGTTGCCCTTGTTGCGTTTCCCCACGTCGAAGTCCAACGGCGCCCTCATCGCGTTGAGCGAGTATGTCGCCCGCATGCGCGAGGGGCAGACCGCCATCTATTACATCCTCGGCGACGATCTCAATACCGTCGCCCGCAGCCCGCATCTGGACGCCTTCAAGGCGCGCGATCTCGAAGTGCTCTACCTTGTGGATCCGTTGGATGCCTTCATGGTGCAAAGCCTGCGGGAGTACGAAGGGAAACCATTGAAGAACGTGGATGATCCCGACCTGCAATTGCCGGACGTGGCCGAAGACCAATCCGACCGGGAAACCGCTGCCGAATTGCCGGCCGAAGTGTTCGGCAAGCTGCTCCTGCGCTTTAAGAATGTCCTCGGCGAGCGGATCAAGGATGTCCGCGAGTCGAAGGTACTCAAAGATAGCCCGTGCCGCCTGGTCTCGCCCGACAGCGGCCCGGAGCGTGAGATGCAGCGCGTGCGCCGGTTGATCGAGCAAGATTACGAGGTGCCGTTGAAGATCATCGAAATCAACCGTAGCCATCCGCTGATCCAAAACCTGGCCCGACTGGTCGAGACACAGTTCGCCAATCCGCTGATTGACACGACCATCGAGCAACTCTATGAAAACCTGCTGTTGCTCGAAGGGTTACATCCCAATCCCGCGCAGATGGTGCCGCGGATTCAGACACTGCTCGAACAGGCCGTTGCCACCTCGGCGCAACAGGCATAGGGCTTATCGCATTTGGCCGCTTCCGACAACTGAATACGCCCTGAAGGCCGGGGAAAGATGGGTTTTTGTGGCGGGGCTTCGCCCCGCCACAAAAGTCCTTCCTAAAGACACCGCTTTAGCGGCACAACAGACATCACGACGGAACAAAGTTCCCCAAATGCGCCAGCCCTAGCAACAGGTATAGGATTTTTATAATCTTTGAAGTATAATGCACATATCAAGTAACGCGGAATTTTGATGACTCAGGTGGGCAAGGGAAACGGATGCGCCGTGTCGTGTCACTCAGTCTGATAAGCATGATTGTGCTGCTCATTGCTATGGCGGGACTGCTGTTCTATATCGCTGTGCACCTGCCAAAAGGTAATGCGGTCAGCACGGACATAGGCGCATTGGCGACACTCCCTAATCCACAACCCCAACAACAGACCACACCATCCGAACCGGTGAGCACTCCCATACGCCTGATTTTCATCGTATCGGTCCTGATCGTGTTTGTGTCCGCAGCCCTGATGTTGTTTCGGTTGATCAGTAAGCATTTTTTCAAAGAGGAGTGATATTTTGGGAGGTAGGGATGAAAACCAAGCAGGCAAAGGTTGCACGGATTGCTTTTACTGTGATCACCATCATTTTGCTTCTGAGTATGATCTTGAGCATTCTCATCACCATCCGCTGAAAAACCGGACTTCATGATGAACCGGCAATTGACCGACAGATGGACGAAAGAGGTCAACGGATGGAACAGATTTCGACGGATTTTTGGGGTCTTTAGTTCACAAGGTCGGTGGGGTGAGGTAACCGCTTGTGCTACAATTGAACGTGCTAACGTTCAAACGTTCAAACGCTTTTCGGAGGAACCATGATGAACCACGACCATGCTCTGCGAGAATTCCACGTTTCGCGCCAGGCGCGTGAGACCTACAAGTTCGATGAATCCCTGTTTACGCTAAGTGGCAATGTCATTTTTGCCAACTTCCATGCCGCGCGTCTCTTCGCCCAGAAGATGAACGAAAAGCGCGACCTCATCAATTTCCCGGAACGCGCCGTGCGCGCCGGACAGATCAATGCGATGGGGTTGATTGACGAGATCCTGCACGCCGTCGTCCGCGAATACTGCGAGCAGTGCAAGCCTACCGCCCTGGCCGAAGCCCTGGCTTACGTCGAGGCAGAGCTTGGCGCGGACCGTGTAGAGGTCGCGCTGCGCGCTTTCACCGAGCAGTTCCCGCCCCTGGCCGTCCACCGCCGCGAAATGACGGTGGCCGAATATCTGGCGGGTGCAACCGGCGACACGCCCCACCGCCAGGTGGCCCTTGAAGAGCTGCTGATGCTGTGGCTGGCGAACGACAATCCGGCTTTCGCGCCTTTCCTGGAGCTTTTCGACGACAGCGATCTGGAAAAATTTACCGCCTACACGCAGGTCATCGCCCGGCTGGATGATTTTTTCCGCACGCAACCGCCTTTCGGGCCGGATCACCAGCCACTCATCGAGATGTTGCGCACGCCGGCGCGCAAATTCCCCCATTCCCTGGAGGCTCAATTAGAGTTCATCCGCACCCACTGGGCGCCGCTGCTGGGCAAATATCTCTACCGCGTCCTCAGCAGCCTGGATCTGCTGGCCGAGGAGCAAAAGCCGTTCTTTGGCTTCGGGCCTGGTCCGGTGAAGCCCTACGAGTTCGCCGGCCTGGAGGTGGAGCCGGAACGCTTTAGCCCCGACAGTGCCTGGATGCCCCGCCTGGTGCTCATCGCCAAAAATACCTATGTGTGGCTGGATCAACTGTCCAAAAAGTACCAGCGTCCCATCGTCCATCTCGATCAAGTGCCGGACGAGGAACTGGATACCCTGGCGCGCTGGGGAATGAGCGGCCTGTGGTTGATCGGCCTGTGGCAGCGCAGTACCGCGTCGCAACGGATCAAACAAATGATGGGCAACCCGGAAGCGGTGGCCTCGGCTTACTCACTGGAAGATTACCGTATCGCCGACGACCTGGGCGGAGAAGCCGCCTATGAAGACCTCAAAGCGCGTGCCTGGCGGCGCGGCATCCGCATGGCGAGCGATATGGTGCCCAACCACATGGGCATTGATTCCACGTGGGTGATGGAGCACCCGGATTGGTTCATCAGCCTGCCGTACAGCCCCTTCCCTACGTACACGTTCAACGGGCCGAACCTGAGCCACAACCCGCGCGTGGGCATTTACCTTGAGGATCATTACTACAATCGCACCGACGCCGCCGTGGTCTTTAAGCGTGTGGATCACTGGACCGGCGACACGCGCTACATCTATCACGGCAACGACGGGACGAGCATGCCGTGGAACGATACGGCGCAGCTCAACTACCTCAAGCCCGAAGTGCGCGAGGCCGTCATCCAGACGATCCTGCACGTGGCACGGCGCTCGCCCGTCATCCGCTTCGACGCGGCCATGACGCTGACCAAGAAACACTATCAGCGCCTCTGGTTCCCGGAACCAGGCACCGGCGGCGATATCGCCTCACGTGCGGACTTTGGGATGACCAAAGCGGAATTCGACGCGGCCATGCCCCAGGAGTTCTGGCGCGAAGTGGTGGATCGTGTGGCCCAGGAAGCCCCCGACACCTTGTTGCTCGCCGAAGCGTTCTGGCTGATGGAAGGCTACTTCGTGCGCACGTTGGGGATGCACCGCGTCTATAATAGCGCGTTTATGAATATGATGCGCGACGAGAAGAACGCCGAATACCGCCAGCTCATCAAGAACACGCTGGATTTCGATCCACAAATCCTCAAACGCTATGTGAACTTTATGAACAACCCCGACGAGCGCACTGCCGTGGATCAGTTCGGCAAGGGCGACAAGTATTTCGGCATTTGCACGGTCATGGCGACGTTGCCGGGGCTGCCGATGTTCGGGCACGGGCAGGTGGAAGGGTACGCCGAAAAATACGGCATGGAGTTCCGTCGCGCCTACTGGGACGAAGTCCCCGACGCTTACATGGTGCAGCGTCATGAGCGGCAAATCTTCCCCCTGCTGCACCGCCGCGCGCTCTTCGCCGAGGTGGAACACTTCCGGCTGTATGACTTCGTCACGCCGGAGGGCTATGTGGACGAGAACGTTTTCGCCTACTCCAATCGCATGGGGCACGAGCGTTCGCTGGTGCTGTATCACAACCGCTACGCCGAGACGCGCGGGTGGGCACGTATGTCGGTCGCTTACGTGGTGAAAGACGAAACCGGCGATAAGAAACTGGTGCAGCAATCCCTCGCCGAAGGGCTGCAAATCCCCAATGACCCGGACGTGTACCTGATTTTCCGTGATGCCGTCTCCGGCCTGGAATATATCCGCAACTGCCGCGAGCTGGTCGAAAACGGGCTGTATGCCGAATTGCATGCCTATCAGGTTCACGTGTTCCTCGATTTTCGTGAAGTCCGCGATAACGAGTGGCGACAATACGCGCAGTTGACCGCTTACCTCAACGGACGCGGGGTGGCCAGCATTGACGAGACGCTCAAGGAACTGTTCCTGGCGCCGGTCCATGCGCCGTTCCGCATGCTGGTGAGCGCACCGGCCTTCCGCTGGCTGCTCACGGCTCGCATCACCGATCCGGAAACCGTGCCGGATGAGAACATCCTGAGCCAGGTCCGGCAAAAGATGCTGGATTTGCTGAACGCCGTCAAGGCCGTCGCGCAGGCCGAAGGCGAGGCCGCGCCTGTGGCGGACGAGGTGTGCGCGAAGCTGGAAACCATCCTGTCCCTGCCGCTTATCCTCGACAAACTGGCCCCGGCGCCTGCAGACGAGACCTACCAGGCGGCAACGGCCTATGTGCTCAAAGCGTGGAAGATGGCGGCGCCGGTCACGTGGGGCACGCTCTTCGGCTGGCTCTTCACCCATGCGCTGGGTAAAGTCGTGGATGTGGAGACGGCGGATGAAATCAGCCGCAGTTGGCTGGACGAATGGCTGTTTGGCAAACTGATCATCGGGGCCTTGGAAGATTGGGGACTGGAAGAAGGCGCCGCGCGTCGAGCAACCGCACTCATCAAACTGCTGCTCGGCTACCGCCGCTGGTTTGAGGAAGTGGACGAAACGGATAACCCGGCTTACCATGTCCTCTACGCTATGCTACGGGAACAAGACGTGCAAGCCTATCTTGGGGTCAACCGTTACCAGGACATCCTCTGGTTCAACCAGGAATCCTTTGAGCTATGGGCAGAATGGATCATGTTGCTTTCGACGGTGGAGCTGGCAACAGAAGCAGGCGAAGATTTTGCCGAAGCCTTCACGTCGCGGTATGCTCTGGTGCAACAATGGCTGGAGGCTGAAAAGGCGTCGGGATTCCAGGTTGTCAAACTGCTTGAGGCTTTGAAGACTCCACAAGGAGGTCGTTTGAACGTTTGAACGTTGAAACGTTCTGATATGAACGCGCATATCCTTGTTATTGATGACAGCGCCGAAGTGCGGGAATTCATCCGCAGCGCCGTCCTGGAGCCGCAAGGTTATCGGGTTTCGGTGGCTGTGGATGGCGCGCAGGGCCTGATCATGGCGCTGGAACTACGTCCCGACCTGATCTTGCTGGACTACGAAATGCCGAAAATGAACGGTATCGAGGTCCTGCGAGCACTTCAATCGCGCGCGGTCGCCGCGCCGGTGGTTTTGGTGACTTCCTATGGTTCGGAATCCGTCGCGGTTGAGGTTTTCCGGCTGGGCGTGCGCGATTACGTGGTCAAACCCTTCGAGGTCGAACAACTCCAGGAAGTCGTGGCCCGCGTGCTGCGCCTGGTCCAGGTGGAACGGGAGCGCGACGCGCTGCTCATCCAGTTGAAGCAAGCAAACGAGGAATTGGCGCGGCGGCTGCGTGAACTCGACATCCTCTATCAAGTCAGCAAGGCCGTTACCACCCTGCAAGAACGCGATCAACTGATGGAGCGCATTGTAGATGCGGCGCTGTATTTGACCGGCGCGCTGGACGGGAATTTGATCCTGTTCGACCCGGCCACCGGCAAACCGACCTTGCAGGTACGACGGCAGCGAAGCGGCAGTGGGTATCAATCCCCCGATAGTGAGCAAACGATGTATACTCACACCGGCGGGCTGATGGCGATGACGACGCTGCGGGTGGGGGAAAAGCACATCGGTTCATTGATCGTCAGCAACAAAGCCAACCGCGCGCCGCTGAGCCGCCACGATCAGCAATTGCTGCACATGTTGGGCGACTACGCGGCCATCGCCATCGAAAACTTCCGCATGGTTGCGGAAATCGAAGCGCAACGAGAACGTGAGAAGCGCGAGTTGCGCAGTCTCTTTGAGCATTACGTCGCGCCGTCGGTCGTCGAACGTATCCTCAAACAACCCCAGAGCGTCCGCCCGGGCGGGCAACGTCAGATCATCACCGTACTGTTCGCCGACCTGCGCGGCTTCAAGATGTTCACCGCGCAGGCACCGCCCGAACTGCTGATGAAGGTGGTGAATCGCTACCTTTCCGTCGCCGCCGACGCCATCCTCCGTGAAGAAGGCACGCTGGACAAATTCATGGGTGACGAAGCCATGGCCTTCTTCAACGCGCCGCTGCCACAGCCCGATCACGCGCTGCGGGCGGTGCGTACCGGGTGGCGTATCCTGCAAGAAACGCGCGAGACCTATCGCGCGTTGCCCAAGGCGCACCACATCGCTTTCGGCATCGGCATTGCCACCGGCGAGGCCATCGTCGGCAACCTCGGCACCCAGCACGTCGTCAACTTCACCGTCATCGGGCATACGGTCAACAAAGGTCACCTGTTGCAAGAAATCGCTCCGCCGAACACCATCCTGATCTGCGAACAGACTTACGCGCTGGTACGCGACCACGTGCAGGTGCGCGAGCATCCGCCGGTCGAAATCAAAGGCCAGGAGCAGCCGGAGACGGTCTACGAGGTGGTGGCGCTGCGGTAGGATACACGCTAAACCCTCACTGTTTTCGTCAGCAGATTGAGCAAATTAAGCAGATTATCTGATTGGCAAACAAAAAATCTGCTCAATCTGCTGATAGAAGGAAGACTTTCAGCGCAATATACGCATAAACCGCGCCAGCCGTTCGATGCCCTTCTCAATCGTCTCAATGTCGGTGGCGTAGGAGAGGCGCACGTTGGTATCCATGCCGAAAGCAATGCCGGGCACGAGCGCCAGGTGTTCCTGTTCCAGTAGCCGCTCGCAGAAGGTGATCGAATCCAGCCCCGTGGCGCTGATGTTGGGAAAAAGGTAGAACGCGCCATGCGGTTTAGGACACACCAGGCCCGGAATCGCACTGACGCCCGCATACATCAAGTCACGGCGGCGCTCGAAGGTGGCCCGCATCATCTCGATGCTTTCCTGCGATGTTTCCAGGGCGGCAATAACGCCGTATTGCGCAAACGTGTTCGGCCCAGAGGTGGTATGCGATTGGATGTCAATGGCAGCCTCGATCACGTGCCTGGGGCCGGCAGCATACCCCAGACGCCATCCCGTGGCCGCGTAAGCCTTGCTGAACCCGTTGCATGTGACCGTCAGATTGAAAATGTCCTCGCCGAGGCTGCCGATGCTCACGTGGCGTAGCCCATCGTAGATCAGCTTCTCGTAAATTTCGTCGGCGACGACAGCAATCCCGTGCGCCACGATGACCTGCGCCAGCGCGGTGATCTCTTCCGGCGTGTAGACCGTGCCGGTCGGATTCGATGGGGAATTGAGGAGCAATGCGCGCGTCCGGGGCGTGATGGCGGCCTCCAGTTGTTCCGGCGTGATTTTGAATTCGGTGGCCTCCGACGTGGGCAGAAAAATCGGTGTCGCGCCGGCCAGTTTCACCATCTCGGAGTAACTCACCCAGTAGGGGACGGGGATCAACATCTCGTCGCCGGGGCCGAGGATCGCCAGCAAGATGTTGTATAACGCCTGTTTGCCGCCGGTGCTGATCATCACCTGATCCGGGGTATAGGGCAGGTTATTTTCGCGGTTGAGCTTTGCGGCAACCAACGCGCGCAGTCGCGGAAGACCGGCAGTCTGCGTATATTTGGTATAGCCGGCGTCGAGCGCAGCCTTCGCCGCCTCGCGGATATGCGCCGGCGTGACAAAATCCGGTTCTCCCACCCCAAAGTTACACACATCCACGCCCTGCGCTGCTAACACCTTGGCCTTCGCGTCAATCGCGAACGTCATCGAAGGGGCAATCATCCTGGTTCTATCGGACAATGGAATCATACGCACTCCTTAATCGAGATTCGAGAATCAAGAATCATGATTCATGATTTGTAAACTCCGTCAAGAATGAAAAGGGCAAGCCTGGTGTGATAACTGTCAGGCAAGGAGCAGGCTTCAGGGTCTTATCATTCTTGCTCGAGGGGAACGCCGGTTCCCCGTTTTTAGCTGATTAGTTAAGAAACGCGGATCTGGCGATCCGCTCATAGCCAGCTGAAGTCACTGTAACGGGAATGATAAAGCCCCGGGCAGGCTTCATTTGTCCTATGCGTGATTGTCCTATATACTCATAGTGAGGGCTGATCAAGTAATTCGCCATTCGTAATTCGCAATTCGTAATTCGCAATTCGTAATTCGCAAGGAGGTTCCGATGAAATACAAACTTTTAGGCAGCACCGGTGTCAAAGTCTCCGAACTGTGTTTCGGCACCATGTCTTTCGGCAATCCCGCCGACGAAGCCACATCGGCAGCCATGTTCAACCGCTGCCGGGAGGTGGGCATCAACTTCTTCGACTGCGCCAACGTCTATCAACGCGGACGCGCCGAGGAGATTCTGGGCGGCCTCATCGCCAACTGCCGCGAAGAGGTGGTGATCACCAGCAAGGCGCACTTCCCGATGGGCGACGATGTCAACGCGCGCGGTTCTTCGCGCAAGCACCTGATGCGCGCCGTGGAAGACAGCCTCCGCCGGCTCAAGACGGACTACATTGACATCTATTTCCTGCACCACTTTGACGATGAGACGCCGCTGGAAGAGACGTTGCGCGCGTTGGATGATATGGTCGAGCAAGGCAAAATCCTCTATCCGGCGGCCAGCAACTTCGCTGCGTGGCAGATCGCCAAGGCGCTCGGCATTTCCGCATTGCACGGCTGGGCGCCCTTCGCCTGCATCCAGCCGATGTACAACCTGGTCAAACGTCAGGCCGAGGTCGAAATCCTCCCTCTGGCGCTCTCCGAGGGCCTGGGCGTGATCTCCTACAGCCCCTTAGGCGGCGGCCTGCTCACCGGCAAGTACGGTGTCGGGCGCAAGCCGGAATCGGGACGGCTGATCGAGAACACGATATACCAGGCGCGCTACGGCGACGAATGGGTCTACCGGGTGGCGGAGGATTTCACCACCTTCGCGAAGGAACGCGGCTACAACCCGGTAGCGTTGGCCGTCGCCTGGGTAGGCAGCCACCCTGCCATCACCGCACCGATCATCGGGGCGCGCAATGTCGCGCAGCTTGAAGACTCGCTGGCAGCGATGGAAATTGATATGACGCCTGAACTGCGCGCCGAAATCTCGGCGCTCTCCCCGGAGCCACCACCCGCCACCGACCGCAGCGAGGAGCCGAAGGGGCTGACGTTCGCGGGGCAGTTGACGGGGAAGAAGTAATCGCCGTTTGTTCTATCGGCAGATTAAGCAGATTGAGTAATCAAAAATCTGCTTAATCTGCTAAATCTGCTGACCATTTTAACGGGAGGTGTACGATGTCGAAAGTGACGACGCTGGATGGGTTGAAGCGGTTTTTCAAGTTCCCCTTCGAGGGGGCGGAGTGGCAAAAACGATTTTTCATCGGCGCAGGGTTGATCCTGCTGAGCTTCTTCATCCCCATCATACCGGCGATCTTCGTGTGCGGCTACATCGTGCAGGTAATGCGGCAAGCCATTGCCGGGCATGACCTGGCCCTGCCCGCCTGGGAAGATTGGGGGAAGTTGGGATTGGACGGCCTGCGTTTCTGTGCGGTGGGACTGGCGTTTTTGCTGCCGGGGCTGCTGGCTTACTTTTGCGGAACAAGCCTTTACGCGCTTGCCTCGCTGTTCCTGCCGTTCTCCATGCAACTCGCCGAGGCGGGACGCATCCTCTATACCCTGATCCCGCTGTTCTTCATCGGCGCGATGATGATTCTATTCATTACCATCTTCCTGGGAACGGTTTTGACGCTTCTGGGGACGGCGCCCCTGCCGATGGCAATAGCGCATTTCGTGAAACAGGATGAAATCGGCGCGGCGTTTCGCTTCCGCGAGTGGTGGCCGTTCTTGTGGCGTAACAAGGTGGTATACCTCATCGCCTGGGCGCTTTGTGGTGGGCTGATGCTGATTTCGTACTACGGCATTATGATCCTGTATGCAACCCTAATCCTGTGCATGCTCATCCCCGTCGTCAGTGCGCCCCTCTTGTTCTACTGCATGCTGGTGTGGGCAGCGACGTTCGGGGAAGTGTATCGGGGTTGTGATGCATCCTAAGGGCGTCCCAACTGAGCAAAAGTGAAACGGCAGCATGGAAACGCTGAGCGTCTGTATGTTGGGCAGCTTTACCCTGCGTTGGAATGAGCACGCGGAAATCCTCATCCCCAACACGACGACGCGCGCCTTGCTGGCCTATCTCATCGCCTACCGGGAACGTCCCCACACCCGCGATCTGCTGAGCGGCCTCTTCTGGCCCGATCTGCCCGAAACCCTTGCCCGCCGCCGCCTCACCCAGGCACTCTGGCAAATCCGCAGATTCCTCGCGCCCCACCCGGTCGTGCTTACCGAAGGCGATACGGTGCGGCTCGATCCAGCCCTCCCCCTGCGGCTCGATGTCGCCGAATTCGAGCAGTACGCCACAAGCGACGCAGCCCAGGAGATCGCTTGTGCCGTTGCTCTGTACCGCGGCGAATTTCTAAACGGTTACTATGACGATTGGCTGCTGGTAGAGCGTGAACGCCTCCGCGAGCTATTCCTCGTCGCTTTGGAACGCCTGATCGTGGCCTGCAAGGCGCAGGGGGATTACCAACACGCGCTGACCTACGCGCGCCGGTTGGTCGCCGAAGACCCCTGGCGCGAATCAGCCCACTGCGAAGTGATGCGCCTGTATCACCTGCTGGGACAGGACGCCGAGGCCCTCAAGCAATATCAAGTCTGTCGGCAAATACTGGCCGACGAGTTAGGCGTGGACCCCGCGCCCGAAACTCAGGCCCTGGCCACCGAGATCGTCCGCCACATGCCGCCGGAAAGCGCGCCGTATCTGCCCTCGCCGCCACCGGAAAGAGAAATCGGCGCGGCCGGCTTGCCGCTGGTCGGGCGTGAAGAGGAACGCGCCGCCCTGGTGACACACCTGGAAGCCGCGCTCAACGGTCTGGGGGGCCTGGTGCTGATCGAAGGCGAAGCCGGTGTGGGCAAAACTCGCCTGCTGCGTGAACTCGCCCGTGATGCCGGGTGGCGCGGGATGGAAGTGTTGTGGGGCAGCGCAGAGCCACTCGCCCCGTCCTCCCCTTATGCGCCACTCGCCAACGCGCTGACGGATGGCCTCTCACCGTTGCGGACACGGCAATTGACCCGCCTGGTCGAGCACGTCTGGCTACAAGTGCTTGCCCCGCTGCTCCCTCCGCTGCGTGCCGTGCTGCCTGACCTTGCGCCGCCACCGCTCGAACCGCTTCAGGAACAGGCGCGTCTGGCAGCCGCCGTGGGCGAATTGCTGCGCGGCTGGGCGCACATCGTCCCGCTGCTGTTGATCATCGAGGATGTGCATTGGGCAGATGCGGATACCCTCGCCTTGATACCGCGCTTACTGCCGGCGCTGGTCGAAAGCCGCGTGTTGGTGGTGGGCAGTTACCGCAGCGGTGAAAGCCACGCCCGTCCGGAGGTCTGGCAGGCATTGCAGGGAATGGAGCGCGCCGGCGTGCGGCAACGCCTTGCCCTGCCACGTCTGGACGCCGCGAGCAGTCACGAGTTACTCCGCTATAGTTTGGGGATCGGCAAACCGGCCCCACTTTTCGAGGCGCGCCTCTTTGCCGAAACGGACGGCAATCCCCTGTTTTTGCTGGAGACGCTGCGTACCCTGCACAGCGAAGGCTTGTTGTTCCGCAACGCGGAGGGGCAATGGTGTACACCCTGGGATGAAAGTACCCACGATTACGCCGAATTGCCCCTTCCCCAGACGGTGGAGCAGATCATCGCCCGCCGTCTGAACCGGCTATCTCCCTCCCTTCGTCCCATCGTTCACCTGAGCGCGGTGTTGGGCGAGCGTTTCGACTTCGATCTGCTGTGCCACGCCGCCGACGTCGCGCCGCAAGCGTTGTTGGATGCCCTGCACGAGCTGGTGCGCGGTTGCATCCTGGAGGAGACCGCGACGGATTATCGTTTCCATCACGATAAAATCCGTCAGGTCGTCTATCACAACCTTGCCGCGAGCGAGCGGATCCAGTTGCATCGGCAAGTCGCCGAAACATTGGAGATGTTCGCCCCGGAACACATCCCGGCGCTGGCCCATCACTGGGAAGAGGCCGCGGTATGGGACAAGGCCGCCGCTTACCACCGGCAGGCCGGCGACCGGGCGCAGGCCGTCTACGCCAACCGGGAGGCCATCTTCCATTATACGCACGCCCTCGAAGCGTTGAGTCGCCTGCCCGAACCTGTTGCCCCGGAGCGCACCTGGTCGTTGCATCTGGCGCGCGAGGCCGTCTACGCGCTCTTGGGGGAGCGAACGCCCCAATTGGAAGACCTGATGGCCCTGGAGACGTTGACCAACCAACTGGGCGATGACCGCCGGCGGGTGACGACGCTCCTGCGGTATGCCGAATATTATGTGGATACCGGCGACCTGCAGGCTATGCGCCGCTGTCTGGATCGGGCTTTGACCCTGGCGCGAGCGGCCGGTGATCGGGAAAATGAGGCAGCGGTATTGGGGCTATTCAGCTGCCTCCACCACTATCTGGGCGACTTGGGGATGGCGCGCCAATACGGCGAACAGGCCCTGGCTATGTGGCGAAACAGCAACAACCGCGCCCAAGAGGCGAGATGTCTGGCATCTTGTACCGTTGCCTGCCTGATGGTAGGGGATTTTCCGGCCGCCGAAGACTATGCCCGGCAGGCCCTGGCGCTTTGTCGCAGCCTGGGGAACCGTGCGGGTGAAGGTCACGCCTTGTATATATTGGGGCGCATCTACCGCGACATAGGCTTATTATCCGCAGCGCGGGACTATTCGATTCAAGCGCTCGACATTCTGCACCTGACCGGGGAACGGCCACGAGAGGCATACCGCTTGCTGGAATTGGGAAACCTGCATGCTAACCTGGGGGAGTACACGGCAGCGCAACAAACGCTCGAACAAGCGGCAGCCCTTTTTCAACAGGTTGATGAGCCGCGAGGCTACGGCTATGCACTGCTGGACTTGGGGCTGGTGCGCCTCGCGCTCGGCCACGGCGACGCGGCGCGGGACTGCATCGAGCGGGGGCGGAGCATGGTAATCGCAGCGAACGACCGTTGGGGCGAGGCATGCGGATTACACTACATCGGCCTGGTGCTGGAAGAGTTGGGCGACCTGGACGCTGCCGCCGCCGCTTTTCGCCAGTCCCTTGCCATCAAGTGCGAGATCGGCCGTCCGACCAGGGCGATGGAAGACCAGGCCGGCCTGGCGCGGATCGCGCTGGCTCAGGGAAGAAGGAGCGAGGCGCGGCAATACGTCGCCGAGATGCTCGACCGGCTGGCCCAGGACGGCATTCACGGCCTGGAACGGCCTTTCCTGATCTATTCGACCGCTCATCAGGTGCTGGCGGCTGCCGGGGAAACGAGCAAAGCGCAGGCGGTTCTGGCCGAAGCATATGCGTTGTTGATGGAACGGGCCAACCGGCTTGACGACGAGGCAACCCGTCGTCTGTACCTGGAGAACGTCGCCGAAAACCGTGCTGTCGTGGAGGCCTACCGTCGCCAGACCCAAAAGACCGTCCGCCTGCCCCGCGCCGATGCCCCCCTGCGCCGCGCGCTGCGCGCCGACGAATATGTAAACGTGACCTGGACGGTCGCCGCGCCGGAGGATGAGGCCGTCCCCGGCAAGAGCGCGCGCCGTCAACACCGCTTGCTCCGCCTGCTCGAAGAGGCCGCCGCGCAGGGCGCCGCCCCCACCGTGGACGATCTGGCCGCCGCATTGGACGTGAGCATCGCCACCCTCAAACGCGACCTTGAGACCCTGCGCCGCGCGGGAAAACCGGTCCAAACGCGCGGCAGTCCCAAATGAGCTGATAAATACATCCGCTGTTTGCCGGGTAGAGACAACGGCGAGATACCCTTATGCTACACTGCCACTCAGATCAGAGTGGCAGTTTTTTATATCCGGGGCTGTTTGATGGTACGGAATCGGTGGAAAAGACAACCGTGCAGCGAGAGGTGTTCATCGTTCGTATCTGGCGCGAGGCAGGACAATCTGCCTGGCGGGGTTGGGTAAAACACGTCCATACCGGCGAGGAAGTCTGCGTGCATAGCCAGGACGAGCTGATCGCCTTCATTGAGAGCCGGGCCGGGCGTTTATCCGATAGTTCCACATCCAGGGTGGGCGCTTCGGGTACCGGCCTCAAATGAATGCCGGCCCGTGACTCATACCGTTGGAGGAGATGATGCACAAAAAGTAAGAATCGCTTGTGAATACTATGATCTGTAGGTTCTCCCATTCAGTTTTCGGCATAACAAAAGAAAGGAGCGATTTCCATGAAGCGAGAGACAATGTTCAACCTGTTGTTGGGTTTCGTGATGGTCCTGGCTTTGGTCAGTGGGAGCACGGTCGTCCGCCAGGCACGCGCGCAAGAGCCGGCTCCCCAAGGTGGACTTGCCCCTCAGGCTGATGTGAGCACCGCCTTTACTTACCAGGGGCGGCTTACCGACGATAGCACCGGCAACCCCATCGCCGGGCCCTGCGACTTCCAATTCAGCCTCTGGGATGCCGCCAGTGGTGGCGCCCAGATCGGTAATAGTCCCCAGACCAACACCAATGTGAGCCTGGATAATGGCTACTTTGGCGTGGCGCTGGATTTCGGCGATGGCGGGCTGGGCACGGCTACCTTTGCCGGCGATGCGCGCTGGCTGGCGATCAGCGTGCGCTGTCCGGCCGGCAGCGGCAGCTACACGCCGCTCAGCGACCGCGTGGCGCTCAACGCGGCGCCGTACGCGCTGAGCCTGCGACCGGGTGCGATGGTCGCGGGTGACAAGTCTGGCGGTACCGTCCTGATCGTACGCAACACGACGACCGGCAGCTACGGCGCGGGGTTAAAAGCTGAGACGAACGCCACTCAAGGCACGGCGCTGATCATTGAGTCCACATCGAATAGCTTGCAGCAGACCTACGGTATCTATGCGACTACTGCCTCTCGCGGTGGCACGGCCGTTTACGGTGAAAGCAAGTATGGCGGCTCTAGCCAGGATAACGTCGCTTATGGCGGCTACTTCAAGGCCAATGCCTTCGGTGACGTGGGCGTCTACGGCGAGTCGGTCTGGGGGCAAGGAGGCGGTGTCGGCGTCTGGGGCGAGACGGCTGCGCTCTATGGCGATGGCGTGCATGGTGTGGCTACTGCCACTTCCGGCGAAAATCACGGCATCTATGGAGAGACCAATTCAACTGAGGGCAGTGGCGTCTATGGCAGGTCCTCTTCCGCCGGCGGCTTCGGCGTGTACGGCTATAGTCAGTACGGTGACGGCGTGCATGGCAGATCGCCCAACGGCTACGCCGTCTACTCCGAAGGTGACGCCCATGTGACCGGTAACCTGACCTGGAACGCCCAACAGGGTTATCTATCAATTCCGCCAGCAGCCTTCCAACCACAGGCACACGATGTCGAGTTCGCCAATCTTGGTTATGCACTGAAACAGGGTGGAGCGGGCATCTGTAATGCCCAGAAGCTATTCATAGCGCCGGTGGCGCTGCCTCATAATGCCACCGTTGTCAAGATGAAGTACCATGCGTGGACCGAAGGCCCTTTTGGTGTATCGGATAAGTCTTGCGCCACTCTGGAACTGCGTCTGCTGCGCCACAATTTTACTACAGGGTTTGAGGAGGTGGCCACACTTGAACCCACAGCCGATTATTCGGCGGGTACATACTTTAGCGAGGAGACGACGGCGATCCAATATGGCGAGGTGGATAACGATCACTACCAGTACTATCTCGAGCTCAGCGCTCCCGGCGGAACCATTTTTGCCTGGTTCTACGGCGCTCAGATCACCTACACCTTCTACGAGCCATACTAGGTCAGGAGGGACCAGCCATGAAACGATCTATCTTTGTGATGACACTGATCTTTTTGTTCTGCGCCAGTGCTGTGGTATTGGCCCAGTCTGGCGGCGGTTACGACCTGACGTGGTGGACGGTAGACGGCGGCGGTGGGACGCTCAGCGGCGGCGGCTATGCGCTGGGAGGCACTATCGGCCAGCCGGAGCCGGGGCCGGTGCTTACCGGGGGCAGTTTTGCCCTCTACAGCGGGTTTTGGGCGGGCGGCGGCGCAGCGCCGCCCAGTTGTCCCAATCCCATCACGGGTGGGTGGATTGTTGGGCCGGATTCGGGTTACACCGGCGTCAATTATGACTTTACCGCCGGGCCTGACGCGGCTGCCACGTCGCCGTTCACCTATACCTGGTCGAGCGACGGGCTGGTGAGTGGGCAGGGCACGGCCAACGCGACCTACAGTTGGGCTGTCGCCGGAACGTACATCCTCAGCGCCACCATTGCTAACTGCGGTGGCAGCGTTGACATTACGCATACGATTACCCTGGCCGAGCCGCCGCCAACCTGCGCCGTCCCGCTGACCGAAGTGGGGCTTAGCGGCCCGACTGCCGGGCAGACCGGCCAGGACTTGACCTTTACGGCCAGCTACACACCTGCCAATGCCACTGTGCCGATCACCTACACCTGGTCGAGTGACGGCCTGGTCAGCGGGCAGGGCACAAACACGGCAGTCTACCGGTGGACGAACGCCGGGCAATACCAGGTGACGGTCAGCGCGCAAAACTGTGGCGGTTCGGACAATGCCAGCCAGAACGTGACCATTACGGCACCTTCAACCTGCGCAATTCCGCTGACCGGCGTGAGCCTGAGCGGGCCTGCGTCAGGGCAGACCGGCCAGGATTTGACCTTCACCGTCAGCCCGCAGCCCACTGACGCCTCGACGCCCATCACCTACACCTGGTCCACCGACGGCCTGGTCAGCGGGCAGGGGACGACACAGGCGACTTACCGCTGGGCCGGCGCCGGCAGCAAGACGGTGCAGGTAACGGCGCGCAACTGCGGCGGCCAGGATTACAGCGACAGCCGGACGGTCTCCATCACGGCGGCCTGCGCGGTGCCTCTCGTTGGCGTCTCGATCACCGGGCAGACGGATGGCTACGTCAACGTGACCTATCAATTCACCGCTCTGCCCGATCCCAGCAACGCCACAGCGCCGGTCAGCTACGTCTGGTCGAGCGATGGGCTGCAAAGTGGACAAGGAACGGCGCAGGCCAGCTACACGTGGGCGATCACCGGCAGCCACACCATCAGCGTGACGGCGACCAACTGCGGCGGCAGCTTCAGCGACGACCATACCATCATGCTGACTACTCCGCCCTCCGGCTGTAACTTTCCGCTGACCGGCTTTACGATCAGCGGTCCCACCACCGGTCAGACCGGGCAGAACCTGACCTTTACCGGTCACATCACCCCGACTAACGCCACCACGCCGATCACCTACACCTGGTCGAGTGACGGCCTGGTCAGCGGGCAGGGGAGCAACACGGCAGTCTATAACTGGACCACGCCCGGCCAATATCAAATCGTTGCCAGCGCGGCCAACTGCGGCGGTGCGGTGAATGATTCACATCCGATCGTCATCGCGTCCGAGTATCGGGTCTATCTGCCGCTTGTCGTCAGGTGATGTATGACTTTGAGCAGTTTACCCTTGCAAAGGTGAGCGACCTATGGCGTCTTCACCTTTGCAAGGGGTTGAACAACTAAAGAGGAAAAGTGATATGAGAACCAAAACGGCGTTCAACGTGCAGGCTGTTTTATTGCTGGCCTTGATCGGCGCAATGGTGACCAGCCCGATTCCCTCAGCGGAGGCGAGCTTGCTCTATGCGTCGGTGTCCTCATCCCCGGCGCGCGCTAATGCCAATGCCGCCGGCCTCATCGTCCGCTACAGCAGCAGCGGAGAGTATCTGAGTGAGTGGGCGGTGAGCGGTCAGCCGGGCGCGATTGCTGTAGGACCGGGCGGTCAGGTGTACGTCACCATCAACAATAGCCATCGCGTGGCGCAGTACAGCGCCGAAGGGGAGTACCTGACCGAATGGCGCGTCGAGGCGGGTGAACCGGGGGCACTCGCGGTGGGGCCGGGCGGCGAGGTGTACGTCACCATCAACAACAGCCATCGCGTGGTGAAATATAGCGCCGCCGGCGAATACTTGACCGGGTGGGAAACTCCTGGCGAACCTGGGGGTGTCGCAGTAGCGCCGGCGACGTCGTCAACGTCGAGTGGTCAGGTGTACGTGACCATTCCCCAGGAAAGTAACGTGGTCAGGTATAGCGCCAACGGCGAATATTTGGGTGAGTGGAGTGTTGATACCTATGGTCAGCCGGGGAGCATTGCCATAGGCTATGGCGGCGAAGTATTTGTCACCATCAACAATAGCCATCGCGTGGTCATGCACAGCACCACCGGGGAGTACGTGAGCAGTTGGGAACTGGCGACCGACCAGCCGGCCAACATCACGGCTTACCTCTATGGGCAGTATATCACTCTCAGCAATAGCCATCGCGTGGTGAGCTGTAGCCCGCCGCCCTCGCTAGGGACTTGCATGCCTGGGTGGGATGTGGAAGCCGGTGAGCCGGGCGGCATTGCGAGAGGTCCAAGCGGCGATGTGTACATCACCATCAATAACAACAATCGCGTCGAGCAATATAGTGCTACCGGCGAGTATTCGAGTGGCTGGGTGGTGGAAGCCGGCGCGCCAGCGGGAATTGCCATCGGGCCGGGCGGCGAGGTCTATGTCAATATCAACAACACCCACCGCGTGGTGAAATACAGCGCCGCGGGGGTGTTTTTGACCGGCTGGGTGGTCGAGGTCGGGCAGCCGGGGCGCATCGCTGTCGGGCCGGGCGGCGAGGTGTATGTCACCATCAACAACAGCCACCGTGTGGTGCAGTACAGTGCTATTGGCGAGTACCTGACCGACTGGGACGTCGCCGCCGGTGAACCGGGCGCACTCGCTGTGGGGCCGGGCGGTCAGGTGTACGTCACCATCAACAACAGCCATCGCGTGGTGCAGTACAGCGCCGGCGGCGCATACATAGCCGAATGGGAGATCCCCGGCGTCATCGAGACCAATGGCATCGCCGTCGGGCCGGGTGGCGAGGTGTATGTCACCATCAACAACAGCCACCGCGTGGTGCAGTACAGTGCTACTGGCGAGTACCTGACCGGCTGGGACGTCGCCGCTGGTGAACCGGATGGCATCGCCGTGGGGCCGGGCGGTCAGGTGTACGTCACCATCAACAATAGCCATCGCGTGGCGCAGTACAGCGCCGGCGGCGCGTATTTGACCGAGTGGGTGGTGACTTCTGGGCGGCCGGGTGGCATCGCTGTTGCGCCAGAGAGCGGAGGTTATGGCAATCAGGCCCATAGCCAGTCCCTGGCCGGCGGGGAGGTGTATGTGAGCGCCAGCAAAAACCAGCCCCCCGATCTGCCGTCCAATCCCTCGCCGGTCCACCAGGCCAGGGGCGTGCAGCTTCCGCTCACGCTGAGTTGGAGCGGCGGCGATCCGGAAGGCGATGCCGTCATCTACAACGTCTACGGACAGGCGGCGACCGCGCTGACCCACACACTATGGTACAGCGGCGCGGCCACGTCCTTTGCACCCGGCCTGTTGACGTCTGGTATCACCTATACCTGGCGGGTAAACGCTGCCGATCCATGGGGCGGCGTGACGGCAGGGCCGTCCTGGGAGTTCACCACCGGCAAGTATTCCCTATATCTGCCGTTGGTCCTCAGAGGAAATTGAGTGTCGTGTGTTTGCAGGAGTGATGAGATGAAAATCGAAAATGTGTTCAACCTGTTGGTCGTCTGTTCCCTGGTTATGGTTTCACTGCTGGGGGCAGTCCCGGCGCAGCCCAGCCTGGCAGATGTGGCCACCGTGCGCTCTATGCCCGCCGGCCCGCCGGCGGTCTTGCGCGCCGGCCAGGCTGTCAACCTGCACCGCATCCCACCGCCGGCCCAGGCGTTGGCGCAGCACCGCATCCAGTCGGCCACCATCCAGGTGAACTATTTGCCGGCCGGCGCGACGGATTTTTTCGGGACCACGTGCCTGACCTGGCCTGCCGCAGCGCAAGCGGCTTTCAGCTATGCCGCCGGGGTGTGGGAGACGTTGATTACATCCACAGTTCCCATCGTCATCCACGCCTGTTGGGCGAATCTGGCAGGCGGTATGCTCGGCTACGGGGGAGCCGATAATTATTATCAAGGTTTCACCGGCGCTCCCATGGCTAGCACCTGGTATGCTTCGGCGCTGGCAAACGCTTTGCACGGCAGCGACATTGAGCCGTCCAGACCCGATATGCACCTGGCGTATAACCAAAACTTCCCCTGGTACTACGGCACGGACGGGAATCCATCCAATGCACAGTACGACCTGGTCAGTGTCGTCATGCACGAAATCGCCCACGGCCTGGGCTTTAGCGGCTCGATGCGGTGGGACGATGGGGTCTACAACCCGGCGCAGGGCAATCCACAAGAATGTGATGGTGTAGCCGGTCACGGTTGTTGGGGCGGCGGCACCGGCATGCCCATCGTTTATGACCGTTTCGTCGAGGATGGCGGCGGCAACGCTCTGACCAATACAGCCACCTATCCCAATCCCTCAAGCGCGCTTGGCACCACCCTCACCGGCGACAATATCTGGTTCGACGGCAGCCACGCCAACGCCGCCAACGGCGGCAACCGCGTCAAACTCTACGCGCCGGCCACCTGGCAATCCGGCTCCAGTTACGCGCATCTCGATGAATCCTTCAACGGGACGCAGAACGCGCTGATGACCTACTCATTGGACTATGGCGAGGCCAACCACAACCCCGGGCCGATCGCCTTGGGCGTCCTGCAAGATGTGGGCTGGACGACGAACAGCGCCCCGCCCTCGACGGGTCAGGACATCATCCGCAACGGCGGCTTCGATTACGACAAGGCCGGCTGGATCACCAATCCGTTTGGCACCCACGTGGGCGATGGATTCGGCAAAAACGGCATCGGCTATGGCATGCAAATCTGGCCGGAATACAGCAACAACCGTGGCTACATCGGGCAGGAACTCTACCTTCCGACGCAAACCACTGCCGCCGTGCTGTCATTGGACTATGCCTTTGTGCCGCAAGCGGGTGCCGCTTTTGGATATTTCGGCGCATGGATCATCACCGATACCGGCGTTATCGCCCCGCTCTTGTATGTGACCACCTATCCAGGCTCGGCCTGGCAAACGACGGGCGAGCTGACACTCGACGCGGGGCAACTGGCGGCGTTGAATGTCGCCCATGCTGCCGGTCAGCGCGTCTATTTGTGGCTCGAACTATACGCCCAATACCTCTACGTTAATGTGGACAACGTTTCTTTTACCGTGAGCGGCACCAAAACCACCCCGGCCTGGAACGGCAGCATTGCCTACATTGGGCTGGATAGCAATGGGTACGCCAAGACGGTCAACCGCATCAACCCTGATGGCAGCAACCCGCAGACGCTGTGGACGCATCCCGAATCGGGCATCACCAACAAGATCCGCGACGTGGTATGGAAGCCGGATGCCTCGGAGCTGGCCTTTGGCAGCAACCACGAAACGCTCTATTCGGCGTTCCACGCCGATGTCTACGGCATCCACCCCGACGGCAGCGGCCTGCGCCGCATCACCAACCCGCCCTCCCATGCTGACCTCTTGGGCGGGGGCTATCCTGTCGGGACCGTCACCGGCAAGGTGCGCAACGACTACGGGAATCTGGTCAGCCTGCTGCTCTACGTCGAGGGCGCGCAGGACGCGGTTTCTGTGCCGGCCTACACCCTCTACAGTGAAGCCAGTTTCACCGTGCCGAACGTGGCCGTCCTGGGCGGTCTGCAATACGTGGTCTTCACCTGGGGCGCCGGCAGCGATGTGAACTGCAAATACTACGCCGCCGCCGTCGTGCCGATGGTCGCCGGTCAGACGGTGGATGTGGGCACGCTCAGCTTCAATCCGGCCACGTGCAGCAAATACGAAAGCGAAGGCATCACCTGGAAGGGCGACGGTACGGAACTGGCCGTGGACGTCATCACACCCCGCAAATTCCCGGCCGCCGGGCAGGCCATCGGCACGGAATTGTTCAGCGCGCCATCCACGGCTAACCTGCCGGCCTGGTCGCCGGTGAACAATCAGGTGCTCTATCACTACTTTTCGCTCGACGCCGGCACGCGCGGCATCTATCTGACGACAGTTGGCGGCGGAACGGGCACACGCCTGGTGAACGACGAAGGTGCGGTGTGGGTGGGTCTGGCCTGGCTGCCGGATGGTTCGGGCTTTGTGTATACGCTCGACCACAAGATGTATCACTATCACCTGGCGACCAGTGTCAGCACTCTGATCGCCGATTTCTACAACGAATTCGTCTCCAATCCCAGCGTGTCGCCGGATGGACGCTATGTGGCCTTTCAGTGGCAAACCGGCACGGCCAACGTGCATGACCTGTGGATTCTGGACCGCCTCAATCCGACAGAGCGCTGGCGGTTGACCACCGACGGGAAGAGCATGAATCCGGACTGGAGCCGGCAAAACCCCGCGCCGCCGCCAACCTGTACTGCACCGCTGACCGGCGTGAGCCTGAGCGGGCCTGCGTCAGGGCAGACCGGTCAGGATTTGACCTTCACCGTCAGCCCCCAGCCCACTGACGCCTCGACACCCATCACCTACACCTGGTCCACCGACGGCCTGGTCAGCGGGCAGGGGACGACACAGGCGACTTACCGCTGGGCCGGCGCCGGCAGCAAGACGGTGCAGGTAACGGCGCGCAACTGCGGCGGCCAGGATTACAGCGACAGCCGGACGGTCTCCATCACGGCGGCCTGCGCGGTGCCTCTCGTTGGCGTCTCGATCACCGGGCAGACGGATGGCTACGTCAACGTGACCTATCAATTCACCGCTCTGCCCGATCCCAGCAACGCCACAGCGCCGGTCAGCTACGTCTGGTCGAGCGATGGGCTGCAAAGTGGACAAGGAACGGCGCAGGCCAGCTACACGTGGGCGATCACCGGCAGCCACACCATCAGCGTGACGGCGACCAACTGCGGCGGCAGCTTCAGCGACGACCACACCATCATGCTGGCAGAGCAACCGGCCAATTGCACCACGCCGCTTACCGGTGTCAGCATCAGCGGGCCGGCGCAAGGGGATAAGAACGCCGATCAGACGTTCACGGCCAATGTCCAGCCGAGCAACGCCACCACGCCGATTGCCTACGTCTGGTCCAGCAATGGGTTGGTCAGTGGACAGGGCACGTTACAAGCCGTCTATCGGTGGAGTCAGGCGGGGGACTACCTCGTGAGCCTCAGCGTCAGCAATTGCGGTGGCTCGGCCAGCGCTACCCGCACTATCGAGATCGGCAAAACGTACATCTACCTGCCTCTCGTCCTGCGCAATCGCAACTGAGCGATACCGCTACTGAGCGATACCGCTACCCGTCCCCCCGCTATCCCACGGGGGGACGGGTATGTTGGGTCTCTTTCCAGAACAGGTGCGGGAAGTGTTAGTGGCGCAACTGGACGATGAAGACTTCTATCTGACCTCGCGCGCGGCAAAAGCACTTGGCAACAGTGGCGACGCAGTCTCGAACCGGCGACGCGGTCATCACACAAACCGCAACAAGTGAGCCGCCAGGAACGCAAACAGCGTAAGCAAACGCGGTGAGAGAATAAATAGCGCGCAAACACAATCACCGCATTACGCTGTCGCTGCATGGTGGCTGCGCAGCCGGGGAATATGATAAAATTACATTTGACTGTTCTTGTTTCAGGTAGTATACCTATTATAATTCAAGTTCACGCCATAGCATACAAAGCGGCATGGCTAACGAAGATTTCCTGTATCCTGCCAACTACTTCTTTGTCATTGAAGCGCCGTGGAATATAGCACAGGTTTGGGGCATCAAGTACGGTTAGCAATGGTTTGAAAAGAACGGCTGGCGTTACTATTTGATTTATGATTACTTTGTTGTATAGTTTATAGTATCAGCCGTTCTTTTGAAGTCTGCTTATTGAAGATGAACTTTAGTTTATCTCAAAACTCTATGACGAAAGCGAGGTACGTACTATGAAACAACCCACATTAGGCATCATCATCGGCAACCGGGGATTCTTCCCCACAGAACTCTGTCGAGAGGGACGCGCGAAAATCCTCAAGGTCTTTGAGGAAGAAGGCATCAAGCCCATCGTCCTTTCGCCGGAGGATTCACCTTATGGGTCGCTGGAGACGAACGAAGCGGCGCGCAAGTGCGCCGACCTCTTCCGTGCCAACCGCGACGACATCATCGGTGTTGTGGTCACGCTGCCCAACTTCGGCGAGGAAGGCCCGATCGCCAATGCGCTGCGTTGGGCCGAGCTGAACGTGCCGGTGCTCATCCAGGCCACGCCCGATGACACAAATTTCATGACCATCGCCCACCGCCGTGACTCCTTCTGCGGTAAAATGTCCACCTGCAACAACCTCAAGCAGATGGGGATCAAGTACACGCTCACCACACTGCACACAGTAGACCCGGAGAGTGAGAGCTTCCGTCAGGACTTGCGCAATTTTGTGGCGACCTGCCGCGTCGTCAGGGGGCTGAAGCACGCACGGGTCGGCATGATTGGCGCGCGCCCGGCGGCGTTTAACACCGTCCGCTTCAGCGAGAAGCTCTTCGAGCGCGCAGGCATCAGCGTAGATACGATTGATCTCTCCGAGGTCTTCGGGCGCATCGAGCGGCTCAAGGATGACGATCCCGCCCTACTCGCCAAACTGGACGCGCTCAAAGCGTACTTGAAGGTCAAGGGGGTGCCCAATCAAGCCCTGGTCAAGATGGCCAAATTCGGTGTGGTCGTGGACCAGTGGATGCAGGCCGAGGGCCTCATCGCCAGCGCGGTGCAGTGCTGGACGGCAATGGAAGAATACTACGGCGTCGTCCCCTGCACGATGATGAGCATGATGAGCAATCAGCTTATGCCCTCTGCCTGTGAGACCGACATCGCCGGCGTGATCGGCATGATGGCGATGGCGTTCGCCTCCGGCAAGCCCAGCGCGCTCGCCGACTGGAACAACAACTACGGCGACGATCCCAACAAGGGCGTACTCTTCCACTGCTCCAATCTGCCCAAAGACCTCTTTGAGGAGACGCCCGATATGGACTACCAGGAGATCATCGCCGGCACGGTAGGCAAAGACAACACCTACGGTACCGTTGTGGGCCGCGTCAAGGCTGCGCCGTTCACCTACACCCGCATCTCCACCGATGACTTTGAGGGCAAGATCAGAGTCTATCTAGGCGAAGGCACGCTCACCAAAGACCCGCTCAAAACCTTCGGCGGCTACGGTGTCTTCGAAATCCCCAACCTGCAAGGCTTGCTACATTACATCTGCGAGAACGGCTTCGAGCACCATGTCGCCATCAACATCTCGCGGACCGCGGACGCGGTGAACGAGGCACTGAGCAAGTATCTGGGCTGGGACGTCTATTACCACAAAGGGTAGGAAACCGCTATACATCCTGGCAACGGGAGACGCGCCTTGTGTGCGTCTCCCGTTGTGGTTTACATACCACGGGGCTTATCATTCTTGTTCCGAGGGGAACGCCAGTTCGCCATTTTAGCTGATAGAGTTGAGAAACGCGGATCTGACGATCCGCTCAAAGCGGTTGAGAAACGCGGATCTGACGATCCGCTCAAAGCCAAATGAAGTTGCTGTAACGAGAATGATAAAGCCCTGTTTACATACCAGGGACTTTGTGTACAATTATCTAAAGCATGTGAACTGAAGGAGATGCCATGTCAGCAGCGCCTATACCACAACCTTATCCACGTATCAGCGACCCGGATGATAAAGCGTATGGTTGTTTGGATACAAACACCTTGAAACCGCATCCTTACAAAATCCCGGTCGAGGTTCTGACACAAATGATTCGAGAGGCGATTGATAAAGCCAATCAGAAATCAAGTCGTGAAAGTATCTCAATTCCTGCAGATGCCACTACCGAGGATCTTTCCAAAGCCTATCGCCGCGCGGGGAAAGATCTGTTTCGGTATTTCAAGCGCTACTATGAAGATCCGGCATCCACAGCGCATCAGGTTTACAAAAAACATTATCGTGATGTCGGTGTGGAGCAATTCCGTAGCCGGGTAATTCAAAAAGGGCGCATGAATTCTGGATGGCGGTATCAGTTCTTATTGCTTGACTGCGCTGTGCACAGCCAACGTTTCAAAAGTGTTTCCGATTTAGGATTGGCAGAAGCAGACTTCAGTGCCGTGATTGAGTTTGTGAAACCTGACCTGCCACCTTTGAGCCTCTATGTCTCAGTAAAGAACCGGCGTAATACGCTAGGTGGACAGGACTGGCCGAAATCTATCAGAGCTTTGGAAACGGTTGCGATGAACGATCGCAATCGTATCGGCCCTTACTGTTGTGTCTTTGGAATTGCCATGGACCGCGGCCAGAGATCCATCAAAATCGAGCAAAGAACCGGCCAAGCCTACTCCGCCAATACAGAGGTATGGTTATCTGATTTCTTATGGCCTTTCTTTGCGAACTATTCTTACGAAGAGATAATGAAGCTGGTGTTAGATGTGTTGTTGAGTGTGCAGGAATCCGAAAAACTCATTTCGCAAATTCAGGCACCGGATGAGGTTTTGGAATCTTTTGGACTTGAATGTCGTAAGGCAGGTTTAGTGAACGATGAAGGTTATTTCGATGATCCATACAAGTTAATCCAATTCTTCTGCAAGTGATGGATTCTACTTAATAGGATGACATCATGCAAACCGTTTTAGTGAAGTCAGGCCACGGGCATCAACGCATAGCCCATTGTACAGTGATTTTGGGCGATAGCCGCGAGGAACTAAAAGCTTTCAAAGGGCAGGTTGACCTCATTGTTACATCGCCGCCGTATGCTGACGCGCGCCGCAGGCATTACGGTGGCGTCCATCCAGATGACTTTGCCGATTGGTTTTTGACTTTTCATCAAGTTTTCTGGGATGTTTTGAAACCAACAGGGAGTCTGGTCATCAACATCAAAGATAAGGTAGTAGATGGCGTTCGCCATCGCTATGTCTGGCATACGATTGAGGCGCTTTGTGAACGTGGCTGGTTGGCAATAGATGACTACATCTGGCATAAACCCAATCCAATGCCGGGGTACTGGCCGACACGCTTGAGCGATGGATGGGAATACTGTTTTCACCTGGCAAAACAGAAAAAAATCTTTTTCAACCATGAGGGAGTTAAAAAACCCATTGGTGAATGGGCCGAAACACGCTTGAGTAGCTTGAGTGAAAACGATCTCAGTCGTCACAATTCGATCAATCAAAGCGGTTTTGGCCGAGATCTCTCACGTTGGGTGGGGAAAGATAAAGTTTTACCGAGTAATGTTTTGACTTGTGCCGTAGTAGGGAAAAACAAGGCACATCCTGCTGTTTATCCGGCAGCTTTGCCAGAGTTTTTCATAAAGCTACTTTGTCCAGAAAACGGCATGGTCCTGGACCCCTTTGCCGGAAGCGGTACAACCGCTATCGCCGCATTGTCTTTAGGACGCGATTGCATTTTGGTGGATAATCAGGAAAAATATTACCATATAGCGATTCAACGGCTTAAAGAGGAAGCGGCCGCACAAATCCTGGATACGATAGAGGCTCCAGAAAATAATGCGGGGATTCCCTTAGTCCTTCAGTTACGTTTACTTGAAGAGAGAGAAAAGTTGATTAAAATTTCAGAATGACCCCGCAATCCCGTTTCATAATATCTCAATAACAATGTGAGGACCATACGATGCTACTACAACCTTTACGTGAACAACTCTGTGCACTGCACATGGAACTCCCCAAAAATGACCTGGTGAAGTGGACGGGCGGCAATGTGAGCGCGCGCGACCCCGAGACGGGGTACGTGGTCATCAAACCCTCCGGTGTGCGCTACGAGGACTTGCGTCCAGAACACATGGTCATCGTCAATCTGGATGGCGCGATCATCGAAGGCGACCTGAAGCCATCCTCCGACACGGCAAGCCACCTTTACATCTACCGTCATCGGCCTGATGTCGGCGGCATCGTCCACACGCACTCGCCGTATGCCACGGCCTTCGCCGCCGTGGGCAAGCCGATTCCCGTCGTTCTGACGGCGATGGCGGACGAGTTCGGTGGGCCGATTCCGTGTGGTGGATTCGCGTTGATCGGCAGCGAGGCCATCGGCAAGGTGGTGGTGGAGAGCATCGGCTCGTCGTGCGCGGTGCTGCTGAAGAACCACGGCGTCTTCACCATTGGGCGCGATGCCACGGCTGCCGTCAAAGCCGCCGTGATGACGGAGGATGTCGCCAAGACGGTGTGGCTGGCGTTGCAAATCGGCCAGCCTGAGGAGATTGCGCCGGACGACGTCGCCAAATTGCATTATCGCTATACCCACGTCTACGGGCAGTGAGTCCGATGGACGGCGACGCTTTGTCACGCGCAATGCTTCTGCCAGACGATGACCCCACAATGCAGCTTATTGGGCCGCTTGGCGACGGAACCGATAGCCCTGGTGATTTATCGGTCGAACATGACCGCTACATCGTTGAGGGAACCCGGCTGGAGGACCTCTCGCAACTCGCTATCGTCGTCACCCCCCAACGCGATAATGTCGCCGTTGCCAGGTCTCACATTCCGGCAGGTACCGTCATCCTCTGGCAGGGACAGAAGATCGCCGTGCGTGCTGACATCCCCCCTGGACATCGTTTCGCGCTCTACCCCATCCCGGCCGGCGCGTGGGTGTGCCAGTATGGGCAGCCGTTCGCCCGCTCGAAGGGGCTTGCGCCGGGCGATCCGGTGAACGACGAGACGGTGGAAAACATCGTCCCGCAGGTGGATGCCGATAGCCTGACGTTGCAACCATCGCACTTACCCCCGTGGGAAGGCACGCTGCCCACATTTCAGGGTTTTTATCGTCCCGATGGACAGGTAGGGGTGCGCAACTGGGTGCTTATCGTGCCGATGAGCATGTGTTCCAGCCACGAAGCAGCGCAGATTGCCGCGCGCGCCGAAATGCAGGGACTGTATACCCGCGAGCGTTATCCCAACGTGGACGGCGTCACGGCAATTCCTCACACGGGCGGCTGCGGATGTCCCTATCCGCAGGCCGGTGCGCGCGAGCGGGGCACTCTGGAAAACACATTGCGGATTCTGGCACAGCACATTGGCCATCCCAACATCGGCGCGGCCCTGCTCATTGAACTCGGTTGTGAGAAAACCAACCTGGCGACCTTCGATGCTTACTTCGGCACCGATGGCTTGACGGCGCGTTATGGAAAGCCGGTGTTGCGGCTCAGCATCCAGGAAGATGGCGGCTCGCAGGCGACCATCGCGCGTGGATTGGCGCTTTTGCCGGAACTCCTGGCCGAAGCCAATCAAACGTCCCGCCGACCGGCCCCCTTGAGTGCGCTGGCCCTGGGCCTCGAATGTGGCGGCAGTGACGCTTTCAGCGGCCTTTCGGCGAACCCCGCCCTGGGACAGGCAAGTGACCTGCTGGTGCGATGTGGGGGACGGAGTGTCATCTCGGAAGTGCCGGAATTTTTCGGCGCGGAGCACCTCTTCGCGCAACGCGCCGTGAACCGCGAGGTCGCTGCCGGTATCCTGGCGTTGCTCGAATGGTACCGCGCGCATGCCGCCGCGCGCGGAGGGCATAGCATGACCGAGAATCCCAGTCCCGGCAACCGCGAAGGCGGCCTGCTCAACATCACCATCAAATCGTTGGGGGCGCTTGCCAAGAGTGGCAGTGCGCCGGTCGTGGGGGTGCTCAATTACGGCGGTTGGGTGTGGGATCACGCAGACAGCGGCATTTATATGCTCAACACGCCGGGCTACGATCCGCCGTCTGTAACCGGGTTAGTCGGCGCGGGCTGCCAGCTTGTGTGCTTCACCACGGGACGCGGTTCGGTGTTCGGCAATGCGATTGCGCCGGTCATCAAAATCGCCTCCAACGACGCGCTTTACGCGCGAATGTCTGGCGATATGGATGTGAACGCCGGAGCTGTCATCAGCGGCACGCGCACCTTGCCGGAGATGGGGCAGGCGATCTTCGACGAAATCCTCGCCGTTGCCTCCGGCAAGCTCACAAAGGCGGAAATCAACGGCCACCGCGAGTTCAACCTGTGGGAGATCGAAGGGCTGTTGTTGTGAAAAAAGGAGGTTGTCCAATGGTTGAATCGGTGCCCGTAGGTTTTATGTTGTTCTTTGTCTGCACCGGCCTGCTGCTTGTGGGATTGTCTATCCCGTTGTTGTTGCGACGGATCAAGCCGAACTATTGGTACGGCCTGCGCGTGCGCAAAACTCTCAGTGATGAACATATCTGGTACGAAAGCAATGCGTATATGGCGAAATGGCTGCTCTTTTTGGGTGGCTTGCATACTGTTGTCTCATTTGTTCTCTACTTTGTTCCCAACCTTCGCACAAATCTCAATGCTTATGCTGCCACTTGTGGTATTATCTTTATGCTGGCTTTTCTCCTCGTCATCATTTTGAGCTTCCGCTATTTGCGCACGTTGTAACTGTTTACGAATCGCGAATTACGAACTTAAGAAAATGCCATCGTGAACCTGTAGTGTTCTGGCGTTGGATGAAAATAACACTCAAACGTTTCAACGAATTCTTATAAGGAGGTCAATAATGTCAACGTTTGATGTCCCTGTAAGCCGCGAACTCTTTGTCGCTTTCCTGATCACGGCAAAACAGAATACCTACGCTGCACAAGGCGGAGCAGGTGCAGCGGTGTCCCCCCTGCTGCCCGGTTCGCACCAACTGGAATATCGTGAGGGTCGTCTGCTGTACCGCGACATCTATTTTGGCGGTGACTATTTCGCCGGGCAGGAAACGGTGTACTATGACACAATGCCGGTGTGGTCTATGGTCTATGCCGGCGGGAGGCTCAAACATGTGACCACGCTCCTGGACATTCAGCAGGCTTACGCCTTTCTACAGGCCGCGTTACGACATCCGCCGGTAGAACATCCCTATCGCGGGCCGGCGGTGTTCAAACAAGAGGATTTCGTCTATACCAACGAGATTCATGGGGAACTCGAGCGTTTCTGGGGCGTGGAAGCCATCAATTATCGGGGTGTGGCGGTGTATCAGCTACACTACAGCGGCGGAGTGTTACGGTAAGGTCAAAGCTCAAATCTTCTATTGCAAAGCCTCATTTTAGCAGTAGAATTGAAAAGGGGTAGGTTTCTGATTTTCGGTACAAAAGTGTGGCGTTTGTACAACTCAGGCCGCACTTTTGCGTATTTAACGTTAGCCGCGACCTTTCCTGCCGGGGACATTGCCTGTCGCGTGCCAACACGCTTCGAGCGTTATACCAAAGAGTAAGGATTCTTAAGGAGGTAGTCATGAGTAAAAGACCTGGTGGTCAGTTGGCAACCCGCCCGTTGCATTTCATCTGGATCGCGGATGCGTCCGGCTCGATGAAGGATGACGGGAAAATTCAGGCCCTCAATATGGCAATTCGGGAAGCGATTCCCCACATGCAAAAAGTCGCTGCCGAGAACCCCAACGCGCAAGTGCTAGTGCGGGCTATCAAGTTCTCCAGCGGCGCGCAGTGGCACATCTCCCAACCTACGCCGGTGGAAGATTTCAAGTGGGTGGATTTGAAGGCCGATGGTGTCACCGACATGGGCAAAGCCCTTTCAATGGTAGCCGACCAGCTCAAGATCCCCCCGATGACCGATCGCGCACTGCCGCCGGTGCTGGTGTTGATCTCGGATGGACAGCCGACCGATAGCTTCGAGAAGGGCCTGCAAAAGTTGATGGATGAGCCGTGGGGTCGAAAGGCCGTGCGCATTGCCATCGCCATCGGCAAAGATGCGGATCACAGCGTCCTGCAAAAGTTCATCGGTCACAATGAGATCAAGCCTTTGCAGGCCAACAACCCCGAGGCACTCGTCAACTACATCAAGTGGGTGTCTACCGCCGTGCTGAAATCGGCTTCATCGCCGGCGAGCCAGGCCGCTGCGGCAACGCCTGCCGGCGCGGCCACCCCGCCCCCCATTCCCACCGTGGCGCCAACACCGGCCGGTCAAGCCCCGACAACGGTAGACCAGGCCCCGCCAGCGCAACCGGTCACGGCGACGGCAGCGACCAACATCCCTATTCCTGCGGTACCCCCGCCCGTTGATGATGCCAATATCACTGCGGATGACGTCTGGTAAACCGTAAGGAGCCACTATGGGAACAATACCGCAGTGGCCCACCGGCGTCTGGCGTGTGCTCGGGCGGTCGGTTCAGGGGGCTGCGCACGTGCGGGCCGGGATTCCCAATCAGGACGCGATTCAATGGTTCCCGGATTCCGGCGTCGGTCCGCCCCTGATCCTTTCGGTTTCAGACGGGCACGGCAGTCCGCGAAATTTCCGCAGCGATGTGGGCGCCCGCTTCGCCGTTGAGGTGACGACGGGCCTGATGCGTGAGCTGTTGTCGGCCGGCCCACCCGATCCGACACGGCTCACGGCGATCAAACGCACCGCCGAAGAGCGACTCCCCGGCGAGATCACCCGCCGTTGGCGTGAAGCTGTCGCCCAACATCTCAAAGCCAATCCGATCACCCCGGAGGAACTGGAAGCCCTG
This sequence comes from Anaerolineae bacterium, assembly GCA_035373625.1. Classification (GTDB taxonomy): domain Bacteria; phylum Chloroflexota; class Anaerolineae; order B4-G1; family SLSP01; genus DSWT01. Next base: position 63,023 of record DAOSNS010000012.1, read on the forward strand.
GAAAAGCGCCGTGACCCCAAAGCGCGGCGGGCCATCGAAAAGGACCCGCATATCGCCTATGGCGCGACGCTGTTGAGTGTTCTGGTTACCCCCGGCTTTATCCTGTACCTGCAACTCGGCGATGGCGATATTCTGACCGTGACCGAAAACGGTGAGGTGACGCGCCCCATGCCGCACGACCCGCGCCTTATGGCAAACGAAACAACGTCGCTGTGCATGACCGATGCCTGGCGCGAAGTGCAGATCAAATTCCAGGCCCTTTACGGCCCCCACCCGGCGCTGATTTTATTGTCGAGCGATGGGTATGCCAACTCGTTTGTCAACGAAGCGGCCTTTATCAAGGTGGGCAGCGACATCCTGGACATCTTGCGCACCGATGGCCTTGAGGCCGTCGAGCAGAACCTTGAAGCCTGGCTGACGGAAGCCTCAAAGGCCGGCAGTGGCGACGACATCACCCTAGGTCTGGTCTTCCCGATGGAAATCCTGCCCTCGGCCAAACCGGCGCCACCGGCCGTCACGCCCAAACCACCGCGCGCCGCGCCCCGCAGGCGCAAAACGACGCCACCGCAAACACCCGCAACTGCAAAACCGCCGGAAAAAGAACTGCCTGCGCCGGAAAAAGTTCCGCCGGTGACGGAGAAGGCTCCTGAGCCGCCTGCACCCGTGGAAACCCAGACCGAAATTTCCCCCGGCGCTCAGGAAACGCCGGCTGAGGTACTCCGAGAAGAAGCGGAAAAATCGTCACAGACGGTGGTGCCATCCGAGACAGAAAAGCCGGCCCCGGCAGCTTCGCCGTCTGAAGTGCCACCCAGGCCCAAACTTGAACTCATCAAGAACGAAGAAAGCCCGCGCGAACCGAGTAAAAAACTGCCGAACATCTTTTACGGTGACTGAGGAGACATCTCTGTGTGTTGCGTGCTGTATCGTGCGTGGATCGTTCACGCGCAATCCGGCACGCAACATGTTTAAGTGGCTATTTTTTCTTTAGACGTGTCCAGCGACACTGGAAGCAAAAGCCAGAAAACTGACCGATTTGAACTGTGAACGACGAAGCCCGGCAAAAACTCCGCGAAATCGTGGATACGTATGGTCGCAGCGTCGTGGATGATCCCCGACGCTGCAAAGCGTTGCTCCTGGATTACTGTGGACAGCACCGCCGTGAAATCTTTGTGCTGAATGTTGCTCAAGAAGAGCGTGTCGCCAACGACCTGCGGGATAGCAAGAGCAATCTCCCACTGCCGGTGTTGACGGCGCAACTCACCCGCCGCCTGGTGGAAAATCGCGCGCTTGCTGAAGACGCAGCGCGTTGGGCCGTGGAAGCCTGGATCTATGCCTTGCGCCTGAGCGACGGCGAAGCGATCACACCGCCCCCTATCCCCATCCCGGAACCGGAGGAACGCCCCGCCCAGACGCCTTCCACACCACAGCCGGCCAAACGCGAGCCTCAACCACAACCGCCGCCGCTTCCTGAATCCCAACCTGCCAAACGCGAACCGCAGCCCAAACCACCGCTACCCGCCACGCCGACAAAGTCCGTCTTTGTATCACGGCATACCATCGAAGTCTACAGTCGCCCGCGTCGTCCGGCGGATGGAAAATGGCAAAAGCTCGGCGTCACCCCGGGCAGCATCGAAGTCCCCCCCGATCACGTGTTGGGATTGCGCTTCTTCAACTTCACGGAGGACGAACTTGATACCTGGATCAACGAACTGCAAAGCCCGGTGGACGTGGTCTCGCTGGATTTGAATGGCAGGATTAAAGACAAGGGGATGGGAGCCTTGCGCGCCTTCCCGGAATTGACCTATCTGGAAGTGGATAACGCCGAGCGTGTGACCAACGCCGGGATGGCGCAACTGGTTTACCTGCCGCACCTGACAACTTTCATCTTTGCGTGGAGCACCGGCATTTCCGATACCGGCACGGCTTATTTACGCCTGCTGCATGATCTGACCACATTGAGCCTGCCCTGGTCGAGTATCTCCGATCCTGCTTTACAATACATCGGCGATTTGAAGAAACTGGTCACGTTGGAACTGCGTGAGTGTAAACACATCAAAGGCGCCGGGCTTACCGCTTTGCAGCCCCTGCGGTATCTGGCAACCCTGGACCTGGCCGGCGCGACTCAGCTTGATGACGATGGTTTGCGGCAAATCGGGGCCTTGAGTGCGTTGACCAAGCTCGATCTCTCGCGCTGCCCACGGATCACCAAACAGGGTGTGGTTTACCTGCGCACCCTTACCAACCTGACCTACCTTGATCTATCCCGGAATGGACAGATTGACGACAAAGCCATCACCGCGTTGTGTGATCTACCCCGCCTTTCAACGCTGAACCTCTCGCGGACGGCCATCACCGATGCCGGTTTGCAGCACATCGGTGACATCATGAGTCTGGTCTACCTTGACCTCTCGTGGTGCGAGCATGTTACCGACAAAGGCCTGCTGAACTTAAGCCGCCTGAAAAACCTGGCCTATCTCAACGTCGGCGGATGCAAACACATCACCCAGCGTGGCATCACCCGGATCACACGACCCGGGTTGTATATTATGAACTGAAATAATGACGTGGTCATAAACAAGGTGGTTGCTCCTATGAATTTGCCCATATTTACTGTTCCCAAGAAAATTCAAGACCATTTTGATCCCGAAGCGGACATTGTGCTTTATCATGGTGATGTAAGTGATTTTGTGACCACGATCCCCGATAACTCCGTCAGCTTAATTGTCACCTCTCCACCCTATAATTTAGGGAAAGAATATGAAGACCGTGTTTCTATCGGGAAATATCTGGATATGCAAGCTCAAGTCATCACCGAGTTATACCGTGTGCTCAGCAACGATGGAAGTATTTGCTGGCAAGTAGGCAACTTCGTTGATGAGGGTGAGGTATACCCGTTGGACATTCTCTATTATGGTATTTTTAAGAAGCTCGGTCTACGGTTAAGAAATCGCATTGTCTGGCATTTCGAACACGGATTACATGCCTCCAAACGTTTTTCGGGCCGTTACGAGACAATCCTATGGTTCACTAAAAGTGATCACTATATTTTCAACCTGGACGCCGTCCGCGTGCCCTCCAAATATCCGGGTAAACGGCATTATAAAGGACCCAAAAAGGGAGAATTGTCCGGTAATCCCTTAGGCAAGAATCCTTCTGATGTTTGGGAATTCTTGGCTCAGGAGTGGGAAGCTGCTTTCTGGGATATTCCGAATGTGAAATCAAACCATCCCGAAAAAACTATCCACCCATGTCAATATCCGATTGCGTTGATTGAACGATGTGTCCTTGCTCTAACCAACGAGGGAGACTGGGTGTTTGATCCCTACGCAGGTGTTGGAACCTCGTTGATTGCAGGCATTATGCACAATCGCCGCGTGATGGGAAGTGAACAAGAAGGTAAATATGTTGACATCGCCCGTGAACGCCTCCTCGCATATTTCAATGGAGTGTTACCTTATCGTCCATTGGCTAAACCTGTCTACCAGCCCACAGGACAAGAAAAAATAGCTCAGGTCCCCAGAGAATGGAAAGAGGCAGCACAACAACGTCTACTTGAAGAGGAGAGACCATGTGGGCGTCGAAGTACAGTTCGGGAAATATGCTTTCATGGTTTATAACGTTTGTGCCAAAATGACTATCTTCCATAACCATAACATCATTGACGTTGGTATCGAGATTGTGCCGGTCAAAGAATTTGCAGATGAGATGTCTACCGGCGTTTCTTATTTTGAGCAAATTGTGTGGGATCTTGAGGCACGCGGGATTGCAGATATTGATATCCCTGTATTAGTCTTAGGCATCAGTCATGCAGGAGTCTGACATTCCTTGAGGTTTTATCGTGCAATCCATACCGCGCCACAAGCTCCGGGAAATCGTCAGGCAGGACGGGACTTCCATCCTGGAGGACCCCCGCCGCTGCCGGGCGCTGCTGTTGGATTTGTGTGGTGCGTATAAGGGTGAGATCAACCTGCTGGTGATGGCGGTACAGGAGCACATCCCCGCCGATTTGCAGAACGCTTCGCCGGGCATCCCGCAACCAATCCTTTTCGGACGGCTGATACGACGATTGCAGGATGCTTACTTTCTGCCGGAAGAGGCCGCACGTTGGGCCGTTGAAGCGTGTGCTGAAGCGTTGGGCATGACGATCACCACAGCCCAACCCCGTACTTTCACATCCACATTGCCGGTGGCGGTTCTGGGACGCTCAAGCCTGACAGGCGACCGCACATGGCGCGAACTCGGTGCAACACCGGGCAGCGTCGAAGTGTCGCCCGATGACGAAGTGCGATTGAGTGCCTATCTCGACGATACTGCATTGCGCACCCTGGCGCAGGATATGCGCGCCTTCGGCCCTGTTCAGGAGTTGGACTTGCAACATAGCCCGATCACCGACGTGGGACTGGCACACGTGTGTGATCTCGTCGGCCTGCTGAGCCTCGACCTTTCGCGCACCGCCATTACCGATGCGGGACTGGCGCTGCTCCAAATTCTTGAGGATTTGACCGAGCTTAATTTGTGGTGGTGCGACTCCATTACCGATTCGGGCGTAGCATATCTGACCGCACTGCCCCGGCTGCATACGTTGAACCTGGGACGTTGCACGCGGATCACCGACGCGGGGACGCTCCATCTGCGTAACCTTGCCGGTCTGCGTGCCTTGAGCCTGGCAAGCACACAAATCACGGATGAAGGTCTGGCCGCACTGGCTGATCTCATCGAACTGACGGCGCTGAACCTCGGCGACACCCCCATCACCGGTGCCGGCTTGAGCGCCCTGAGCGGATTGACCCATCTGGCGCAATTGAACCTGTTTCATTGTGTGCGGCTCACGAATGGCGGCCTGGCGCATCTGCGCGCACTCAAGCATCTTGCCGACCTGAACCTGGGCGCGTGTGGGCAGATCACCGATGCAGGACTGGTGCACGTGCGCGCGCTCGGCGGTTTGACGGCGCTGAACCTTGAGGATACCGGCATCACCGACGCGGGCATCGTTTACCTGCATCCTCTCATCGGCCTGACGCACCTCGATCTAAGCTGGACGCACCTCACCGACGAGGGGGTGGCGCGTCTGGGGCATCTCACCGGCCTGATGGACCTGGCGCTTGCCGGGACACGCATCACCGACGCGGGGCTGGCTCACGTGCGTGCGTTTATGGATCTGACACGCCTGGACCTGTCACACACCGCCATCAGCGGCGCGGGGTTGGCCCATCTGGAAGGATTGGCGCGTCTGAGCGATTTGGACCTGGAAGGGACGCCGCTTAAAGACGGTACCCTGGAACACCTGCGAGCACTGCCCCGGCTCACCCATCTCTATCTCGGCGGCACACCCATCACCGATGCGGGGCTGGCGTCTCTGGCCGAGCTGCCCTCACTGCGCCTGTTGGATGTGACCGGCTGTGAGGCCATCACCGCTGCCGTCCTGGCCGCCCTCACCCGCCCCGGCCTGAAAATTGTGCATTGAAAATATCAACGGATTCTAACGAGTTTTTTATTTGAAGCACAAGTTATTGCTTAACCTGTTTGAACGTTCAAACATTGCAACATTTCAACGTTCAAACGATCTGCAAAGGAGCCTTACTGATGAACTGGTTTGAACGTATCCCTAAAATTGAACTACACCTCCACCTTGAGGGTGCGATTCCCTATCCGGCGTTATGGGATCTCGTACAAAAATACGGCGGTGATCCCACGCTGCCCGACTTGACGGCATTGCAGCAGCGGTTTGTCTTCCGTGATTTTCCCCACTTCATCGAGACGTGGATCTGGAAGAACCGCTTCTTGCGTGAATACGAAGATTTCACCTTCATCGCCGAAGCGGTCGCGCGGGACCTGGCCGGCCAGCATATCCGCTACGCTGAAATCTTTTACTCGCCGGTAGATTTTGCCGTCCACGGCCTGCAGGTGCAACCGTTGACCGAAGCCATCCGCACCGGCCTGGCGCGTGTGCCGGAAATCGAGGTGGCGCTCATCGCCGACCTGGACCGCGATTTCGGACCGGAACGCGCAGCGCACACCCTCGCCGCCGTCCATGAAGTGCGCGAGTTGGGCGTGATCGGCATCGGCATCGGGGGCTCGGAACAACGCTACCCACCGGAGCCGTTCGCGGATGTGTACGCGCAAGCCCGTGAACTCGGATTCCACACCACCGCGCATGCCGGTGAAGCCGCCGGCGCTGCAAGCATCTGGGGCGCGCTCAACGCGCTGCACGTCGAGCGCATCGGGCATGGTGTGCGTGCAGAGGAAGACCCGGCACTGCTTGACTATCTCGCCGAGCACGCCATCCCCCTGGAAATGTGCCCGCTTTCCAACGTCTGCACGGGCGTCGTCGCCTCTTTGGATGAACATCCGGTGCGTCGCTACTTTGAGCGGGGAATTCTCGTAACCATAAATACGGATGATCCTAAAATGTTCGGCAATTCCCTGGCAGAAGAATTTGCCCTTTTGGAACAACGGCTTGGCTTCTCGCATGAGGACATTCGGACCCTGATCCTGAACGGGATTCGCGCCGCATGGTTGCCCGAAGCCCGCAAAGCATCCATGATGACGGCTTTCCGCGCCGATCCGGCCTGGCTGGCGTGAAGTGTAAAACGTGAAACGTGAGGTTTGCGCTATAATAAAGCTATTCCACATCACGGATCACGCAGGAGGCACACAATGCATATTCTGAAAGAAGGGCAGACAGTTCAAACCGTCACATCGCGTATGCCATGCACGGCCGAGAAGTTTTTGGGCGGCGGCGGACAGGGTGAAGTCTATCGGGCCGATCTGGGTGGGCAGAAGGTAGCGCTTAAGTGGTATTTCCCGGCGCAGGCGACCAGACAACAACGCGCGGCACTGGAAGTCCTCATCAAAAAAGGTCCCCCGACCGCTAAATTTCTCTGGCCAATGGAGTTGACCGAATCGCCGGAAGTGCCCGGCTTTGGCTACATCATGCCGTTGCGGGGGCCACAGTACAAGAGCATTGTGGATTTGATGAAACGGCAAGCCGAGCCGACTTTCCGCGCTCTGGCAACCGCCGGCCTGGAGCTGGCCGACAGCTTCCTCGAGCTGCATGCGATGGGTCTGTGTTACCGCGACATCTCGTTTGGCAACGTGTTTTTCGAGCCGAACACCGGCGAAGCGTTGATCTGCGACAACGACAACGTCGCCGTAGACGGCGAGACAGAAGGCGGTGTCTTGGGCACCCCGCGCTTTATGGCGCCGGAAATTGTGCGCGGCGAAGCGCGTCCCAGCATGCAAACGGACCTTTACTCGCTGGCCGTGCTGTTGTTCTATATGTTGATGGTGCACCATCCCCTGGAAGGCAAGCGCGAGAGCAGCATCAAATGCCTTGATCTGCCGGCCATGAACAAACTCTACGGGACCGATCCGCTGTTCATCTACGACCCCGACGACGACAGCAACCGACCGGTGCCGGGCTTTCACGACAACGTGATCGCCTTCTGGCCGCTGTATCCGCAATTCATCCGTGACCTCTTCACCAAAGCATTTACGAAGGGCCTCCGGGATCCCCTGGCCCGCGTCCGTGAGAGCGAATGGCGTGCCGCGATGGTGCGTATGCGTGATGCCATCATCTACTGTCCCAAATGCGGCCTGGAGAACTTCTACAGTGCCGAAAAACTCAAAGCCTCCGGTGGCAACCCCGGCACCTGCTGGTCGTGCAACGCTGCGCTGATCCTACCGCCGCGCATCCGCATCGAAGACGCCATCGTCATGCTGAACTGGGATACCAAACTCTATCCCCATCACATTGACAACAGCCGCCTGTACGACTTCTCCAAACCCGTGGCCGAGGTCAACCAACACCCCACCGACCCAACAATCTGGGGACTGCGTAACCTCACCGATGAGAAGTGGGTCATCACCACGGCGGATGGGGAGATTCTCGATGTAGAACCGGGCCGCAACGTGCGTCTGGCCGTCGGCACAAAAATCAATTTTGGCAAGAAAGAAGGCGAAATACGCATTTAGAAGATTGGAAATTTGGAGATTGGAAGTCCGTTGATTTTTCACCCATCGCTCATTCCCAATTTCCCATTTCCAATTTCCCATTAACAAATTTGCAACGAAAGGGGTGTTATGAACACAAACGTTACGCTTCCAGATTTGGGGAAATATCGCGCCCTGGGGATTTTGGGAAAGGGCCGTTTTGCCACCGTCTATCGCGCCGAGGATCCGACGGTCGGGCGTCTGGTCGCCGTCAAATTCTTCGACCCGCTGCTGCTTCAGGATGAACCCTGGGTGGCCAGACTACGCCATAACTTGCAAACCGCCGCGCGCTTGCAACACCCCCACATTGTCCCCATCTTCGATATTGTGGAGACGGAAACCGACCTCTTCGTGGTGATGGAGCTGGCCGAGGATGGGAGCCTGGCTCAGGCGATTGCTTCACACCTGGGTCAACGGGTGCCGTGGGACAAGGCAATGAACTTCCTGAAGCCCATCTGCGAGGCACTGGACTACGCCCATGCGCAGGGTCTCGCGCACGGCGACCTCAAACCGTCGAACATCCTCATTGACATGCCCGGCGGCCCGTTGTTGATGGACTTCGGCCTGACACGCCTGATGGCGGCCAACAGTGTGGCGCTGGGGCGCATCGAAGGCGGCATTGTCGGCACACTGCCGTACATCGCGCCGGAGGTATGGGAAACGGAGCCCGCCGAAAGTCCCGCCGACATCTACGCGCTAGGCTGCATCACGTATGAGATGCTGACCGGCCAACGGCTCTTCAACGGCGATAGCGTGATGCAGGCGATGCACGCGCACGCGCAAGGGCCACAATTCCCGGCCACCTGGCCGAGCGATGTGCCATCGGGGATAGTCGGCGTGTTGGGAAAGGCACTGGCCTGGGATCCGACCACCCGCTATCCCGATGCTATATCATTCTGGAACGCGCTGAAGGCACTCGAAACCCCGCTCAGCGCCGGCGCGAAACTGTCGGCAATGGCCGATCAACTGCGCGCTAAAGCCGATGCCGCCCTGAAGGCCGGCAAATTGCAAGCTGCCAAGATGGCAATCAACCAGTGGCTTTCGATGGAACCGGATAACCCCATCGCGCTCAAGGCACTCGAGGTCATCGAACGGCAAATCGCAGCGCAACAACAGCAAGCCACAGGCGCGCCCGCGCCACGTCCCGCCACGCCCGCGCCACAGCCGCAGCCACAACCCGCACCGCACCCGCAACCTGCGCAGCCCCCTGTCGCACCTCCACCGCCGGCTGCCCAGCCCGCCGTTGCACCGGCCCCGACGCAGCCACAACCCCAGCCGCAACCTGCGCCACAGCCAACGCCGCCACCTGTTACAGCCCCTGCACCTGCGCCGGCGCCCGCTGTGACACCACAACCTGCGCCCACGCCGAGCATCTTCACCTTCTTTACCGTGCCTGACCGCCGCGCCGGGACATTGACCACCACCTACACCGTCGAACAGTTCCTCAGCACTGAAGGACATTTCGACACATACCCCGCTACCGTTGACGGTCAATCTGTGATGTTGAGCTGGCTGTTCCCGGCCACGGCTACACCCGAAAAGCGCGCAGCCCTGGAAGCCTTGATCCAGCAAGGCCCGCCCACGGCGAATTTCCTCTGGCCGACAACGCTCGTCGAATCGGCAGATGTTCCCGGCTTCGGCTACCTTACCGCGCCGCGTGACCCGCGCTTCAAGAACATTGAGGATCTCGTCAAGCGTTGGGTGGAGCCGACATTCCGCACCCTCACGACCGCGCTGCTCGGCGTCGTGGATGGCTTTACCGCGTTGCACCTGAAGGGCCTGTGTTTCCGGGATTTCTCACCGCGCAACATCTTCTTCGACCCCGACACGGGTGAGGTGCTCTTTAACTACACCGATAACGTTGTGGTCGCCGGAAACGGCGCGCCGACCGGCTCACCGCGTTTCCTGGCGCCCGAACTGGTGCGCGGTGAAGCGTCACCCGGCGTGCAGACGGACCTGTACACCCTGGCAACGGTCTTATTCTACATGCTGATGGTGCACCATCCGCTGGAAGGAGAGCGGGCCATCAACATCCCTGTGTTCGATAAGACCACCGAACTGCGGCTTTATGGAACCGACCCCGTCTTCATCTTTGATCCCAATGATGCGACCAACCGCCCGATGCCGGGGTATCACGTCAGCGTGCAGGCGTACTGGCCGCTCTACCCTCAGTTTATCCGCGATCTGTTCATCCAGGCGTTCACCACCGGCATCAAGGATGCTTATAACGGGCGCGTGCGCGAAAGCGCGTGGCGCAAAGCCCTGGTGCAACTGCGCGACACCATCATCTATTGTCCACAGTGCAGCGTCGAGAATTTCTATGACATCGCGGCTCTGAAGGCATCCGGCGGCAAGCCGGGGACGTGCTGGTCATGCGGCAGCGAGCTGGTGCTCCCTCCGCGCCTGCGTATCGGCGATGCGATCATCATGCTGAACTATGATACCCGGCTCTATCCGCATCATGTGGATCCCGGCCGGATGTATGACTTCTCCGCACCGGTCGCCGAAGTCACACGTCATCCTCAAAATCCACAGATTTGGGGACTAAAGAACCTCAGCATCGAAAAATGGGTCATCACCCTCGATGATGGGACGGTCAAAGATGTGGAGTATGGACGCAGCATGACCCTGATGCCGGGGGTCAAGATCAACTTTGGAAAACGCGAGGGTGAGATCCGCGTATAATAGCGGTAATTGACCGCGAAGAGCACAGAGAGTTTATCAGCAGATTGAGCAGATTTTCATTCTCCATCCGCCGGCGAAGGCCATCATTGCTCAGGAATTCCACATTAACCTGCGGTTGACCGGCGGTTGGATGAAAATTCTAACCGCGAATCACGCGAATTTCCGCTGATTTTTAAGAAAGATTCGCGCAGATCCGCGAGATTAGCGGTTATTTTTGTGAGGAGGGGAAAATGCAAATTGTTACCGACAGCGGGATGGATTTGTATTTGCCGCCGGAGGAGATGCCCGACGTAGAAATCCATATCGTGCGTCACACTATTACCCTCGAAGGGAAAACCTACCGCAGCGGCCTGGATATTCAATCTGCCGAACTCTATCAATTGCTCAAAGACACCGGAGGATTCCCGATAACCTCCCAACCCTCGGCAGGTGATTTTGCTGCTGTTTACCGGGAGTTGGCGCGTACCGACCCGGACATTCTGTCTATCCAGATGTCATCGGGGTTGAGCGGCACGGTCAACGCGGCGCAGGCCGGTGCGGAGATGGTGCCGGAGGCCAATGTCACGATAGTGGACTCCAAAACACTCTCCGCCGTGCTCGGATGGCAGGTCGCGGCGGCGGCCCGCGCCATCAAAGCCGGCTGGCCAAAAGAGCGCATCGTGGCTTTGTTGCAGCGCATCGGGGAGGTGAGCAACAGTATCTACACGCTGGAAGACCTCAAGTATCTGATTCACGGTGGACGCATCAGCCACATGAAGGGATTGATCGCTTCGGTGCTCAAGATCAAACCGATGATCGGCGTGGCGAAGGATACCGGTATGTATGAGCAACTCGGCATGGCGCGCACATTTGACGGCGCCCTCAAGGGGCTGGTCAATCTGATGACCCAAAAGCACCCGCCCGGTACGCCGCTGCGCGTACAGATCATCCACGCGCTTAACCCTGAAGGCGCGGCGTTCTTGCGCGCGGAAGCGGATAAGACGTTCAAGTGTACGTGGATGCCGATGGGCACCATGTCGCCGGTGCTGGGCGCACATACCGGCCCCTCGATGGTGGGCATCGCCTACGCCGCACTCGCAGATTACCCGGAGCTTCCCTAGCCTTGATGTCTCATACACTCACCCGCCGTCAGCTTCTGAAGCTCATCGTCGGCGCCGCCGCTGCGGCGACACTCGCGCCGGTGTGGCATGCCCGCGCTCAATATCCTACGGCGCGAATGATACCCCAGGCGGCGGATCCCAACACTTACGTTCTGATGGGCCGCGCCATCCATGCCCTCACCTTCTACGAAAAACCCGACATCACCTCCAAAAAGCTGCACACCCTGGCGCGCGACCAGGCCTGCCGCATTTTGGGTGAAGTGCGCGCCCCGTTCAGCCGCCACAATGATTTGTGGTACGAGACCGACCTGGGCTATGTTCACTCCGCGTGGGTGCTGCCGATGCGCATCTATCCGCCACAACCCTTCATCGCGGACATCGGCGAATGGGGTTTCTGGGGCGAAATTTCACAGGTGTACACCGAGGCGCGCGTCGAGCCGAGCGTGCAGGCCGCGAAGCAATACCGCTTCTACGGCGGGACGATGTTCCACGTGATCGGCGCGACCACCGACGCTGAGGGCACCGGCTGGTATAAAGTCGCGGATGACTATCCGCCCAAAGTGGTGGGCAATCATCAATGGGTGCTGGCGCGCGATGTGCGGCGTTTCCCCCGCGCCGAGATGGCGCCGATTCGCCCCTTCGTCGGGAACAAGCGCATTGAGATCAACCTGGCGGAACAGTCGCTCGCGTGCTTTGAGGGAGACGAAGTCGTCTTTCGCACGCTGGTGGCTTCGGGGGTAGGGGGAGAGCTGGCAACGCCTACGGGCGATCATTGCGTCTTGCTCAAGCAGCCCTCGCGTCACATGAGCAATGTGCCGTATGAGGGGATGAAGGAAGAAGATCGCCCGGCTCCCGGCGATATTTTCGATTTGCCCGGTGTGCCGTGGAACACCTTCTTTGACCTGGCAGGAACGGCGATCCACGGCGCGTACTGGCATAACGATTTCGGCGTCCGCCGTAGCCACGGCTGCGTGAATGTTTCGTGTGAGGCCGCGCGTTGGATTTACCGCTGGGTACATCCCATCGGCGGATATGAGGATGAATTTATCCGCAGTGACCGTCGCGTAGGCACGCCGATCATTATCGTTTGAACGTGCCAACGCTTCATTTTTCGGTGAAGGCAAACGTCGCGGCGATTTCCTGCATCAGCATAGGAACGGCCTCTGTCCCCACGGCGCGGGCGCGCAAGACATAAAGCCAATAATTCTTCCCCTGGATGACCCAGGCTGTGGCAGGACCGCCATCTTTGCCGGGCCATTGTTCCTGGAAGCGGAATGTCGTCCGTTCCTGCCATTTCGTCTCCTCGACAAGCTGGGCTTGCGGTGGCGATTCAGGATCATACGTGGCTTCCAGCATCACCACAGCATTGTTGAGGAGCAGCGGCTCGACGGGGCCGGGCGCCCACCACAGGGCGATTTCCCCATCGTTGTGTCGCCACACGCGCCCACCGGCATACTGATTCCCCTGGGTGATGACCTCGGTGAAGGCCAGCGGCACGCGCAAAGTCACACCGGCAGGTAGGGTCTCCGTCAGTTCACGGTAGACAATGGGCGCCGCCGTGAAGGCCACCATGCGCTCGCCGATAACGTCCAAAGGCGTCTCCACATGCACCACCAGCCACCAGTGACCGGTGGGGGCGTCCAGGGATAGATACAACGGCTTGGTGGCGACATAAAGATTGCCCTTCTGCCGGACAAAATCGAACGTCGTGTAGACGGTCGCCTGTGGATCGTAGACCTTCGCACTGAGTGTGACGTTCGGCACGATGCCCGGTGGCGGCACAAGTTCGACGTTGACCAACGGCGGATCGAGCGCCGAGACTTGTTCCGGCCAGACAACTTTGACGCCTAAAGGCGGTATCGGTGTCGGTGTAGGGACGGGCGTCGGCGTCCACGTGGGGATGGGGGTGAAGATGGCCGTGGGTGGCAGCGTCGCCGGCGAAGTCGGCGTTGGCGACACCATCGCAGGTGGTGGCGTACAGGCGGCCAGCAAGATGATGAGCAGACAGAACATCCTATGGCTAAGTTTTTTCACGATCAAGCCCCTCCCTGAAAATTCGTTTGGATGTTACGTTCATTCAATCGCCGACGAATCCCGTAACCGCCCATTATACTATGCCTGGGCAGGTTTACAGTGAACTCATTTTGTGCTGGATTATTTATACTAACCACAGTCATTACGCAGTTGGTTTCTTCAGGCAGGATTCAGTGGCGACACCGGGAGCAAAGAACAGATGACCGCCACGATAAGTTCGCGGTCTCCGAGGCCGCCGGCGTGCGGGAACATTGGATTGTGGACCCGGACAGGTGCACCGTGGAAGTGTTTGTCCTGCGTGAGGGGCAATACACACAAGTCGGGCGCTATGCGCCCGGCGATGTGATCCATTCGGATGTGGTCAAAGGTTTTACAATTGCCGTAACCGACTTTTGTGAATCGGGTGATGTCTTCAGATTTACAATAAGGGTGCCAGCGTTTGCACCGCACGGTGCATCTCCAGAAACACCAATCCGAGTTTGGCATTTTGACGGGCCAACACCGTCAGCACCGCCTCCTCGCCAACCGACATCAAAATCACATAGCCTTTGTCCCCTTTAATGTAAACCTGCTCAAGCATGCCTCGCCGCAGCTCGGCGGCAATACGTTCGCCCAGCGATAACATCGCCGCCGACATCGCCGAAACACGGTCCTCTTCCGAGCCGGCCGGCAAAGCCGAGGCGATAATTAAACCATCTACACTGACGATGGCGGAGGCTTCAATATCCGGCGTACCGGCCTGGAGTGTATACAGTGCTTCTGTGAGACGTTCTGTGCGGGATACGGTCATAGAATCCCCCCTTAAAAGTAGTTTGGTCGTCTTCGGTCAATCGTTCGATTATTTATTGTTGTTATCTAGCCGCCAGGGAATTTCCTCGCATTGCAGGAAGGTGCTATATAGTACAATAGTACCACAAGTCCTTATGCCTGTCAATTTGACAGACGTTATTTTGATTTTACAATCGAGTGTGATGGTAACAGAACAAACCGCACTTCGGGGCAATCCCTCTTTTGTATGGCGTGCAGGCCAGGAACGACGACTGGCAATGGTGCGCCGCTACGCCCCGCTGGAGGGTCAACGGGTGCTGGATGTAGGGTGCGGGGTAGGAATGTATACCTCGGCCTTCTTGCGCTATACGCCGCACGTCTTCGGCATCGAAGTCGAAGCCGACCGGCTGCGTGAAGCGCGTGGGCGCGCGCGGGGCGTGGCCCGTGCTGTGGGCGAGACGTTGCCGTTCGCCGACCACACCTTTGACGTGGTTTTCTCCCATGAAGTGTTGGAGCATGTCGCCGATGACCGGTTGTGTGCACGGGAACTGGTGCGTGTGACATCGCCCGGCGGGCGCATCGTGATTTTCGTCCCCAACCGCGCCTATTGCTTCGAGACGCACGGCATCTACTGGCGCGGGGTCTATCACTTCGGCAACAAGCCGCTGGTCAACTGGCTGCCCGATGCACTGCGCAACCGCCTCGCGCCGCACGTTCGTGCGTATACCGGGCATGGGTTGCGGAGGCTGTTTGCCGATTTGCCGGTGCGCGTCATTGTCCACACCCAGATTTACCCCGGCTACGATAACATCGTTGCCCGCCGGCCGCGTCTGGGGCGTTTTATCCAATGGATGACCTACACGCTGGAGAAGACGCCGCTCCGCTGCTTCGGCCTATCGCATTTCCTGGTGCTGGAAGTGCAGGATTGAAACAACGTACAACGTTCCGCTGCTTCTGGGGATTCCGTATTAACCTGCAATTCACCAGATCCTAATGGATTTTTGACTCGCAAGGGAGGGGCTATGCAATACAATGCCGAGTTTGCGCACGTGTATGATCTGCACTGGGGCGGATTTGCGAACCGGGTCGCGCCGCGTATTCGCCTGTTCTACGAAAGCACACCGTTAGCGGAGACGAACAAATCCGTGTTGGATGTGTGCTGCGGCGCGGGACATCTGGCGCTACATTTTCTCGAACACGGCTACACGGTCACCGGCCTGGATTTTTCACCGGCTATGCTCCAGTACGCCATCGAGCGGAACCAGGCCTACATTGAGCAGGGCCGCGCGCGTTTCATCGAAGGCGATGCTTCCAATTTCACGCTGGAGGAACAATTCGGCCTGGTGGTTTCAACCTTCGACGCGCTCAATCATCTCCCCGATATGACCGCGCTGCAAGGATGTTTTCACTCCGTCGCGGCGGTGCTGGTAGAGGGGGGCAGTTTCATCTTCGATCTCAACACGCGCTACGGCTTGCAGCGCTGGCTCGGCGCGAGCATGCAAATGGCCGATGATCTGGTGCTGTTCACGCGCGGTGTGATGGTCGAAGAATTGAACCGCACCTACACACAAATTTCGGGGTTCCTGCGTTTGGAGAGCGGCTACTACGAGCGATTCGATCAGACGGCGTTCAACACCATTTTCGAGATGGACGCCGTCCGCACAGCCTTGTTGAACGAGGGATTCCGCAGCGTCCACTTTGCCCATTCCGACGAGCTGGCGACGCCACTTGACAACCCGGAGAACGAGCCGCGCGTGTTTATCGTCGCCACGAAATGATGCATCTATCAACGAATTTCCGACGTTCAAACGCACCAATGGCTGTTTGAGGAGGAGATGATGCCGTTACGCAAAGCAGTACGCGAAAAAGCCTTCAACATGGCGCGCCGTGATCTGGCGCTTTTTTTGGAAGAACACGAGGATGACCTGCTGGCCGTCTTCCGCGAGGAGATGCAGCGTCTGGACGATGAATTGCCCGAAGAAGCCGCCTTTATTGATCTCAACATGGTCGGCATTGGGGATATGATTCTCAAAGCGACGCTGCGCGCACTGCGGCGTTTCCTGCGCGAAGTGCCGGAGAACCCCCAGCACTCGACCGAAGTGCAGCCTGTGGAAAGCGTGCCCTTCTGGCGGCGCAAGTCATAATCTCCGGGACTACGCAGACGCGGCTATTTTTCGCCGCCGGGGACGCCAAGGAGCCAGGAATTCTCTGTGTTCTCAGCGATACACTTCAGGTCACCCGATCCGGTGATCATAAATCAGAGCGCAAGTGGTAAGGTATATCAATGATCGCCCGTTGGTAACCCAATTGCCGACGGCGGTAAAGTAACGCCGCTTTGAGAAGCAGCGCCGTCTGATTGTGAAGGGCGCCCTGCCACCACCGTGAGGGAACAAGCTCCGGCACAATCACGGTGGCAAGTTGTCCGTCGTTGTGCTCCTGATCGGTCTGGTCGAGATAATCCAGCAACGGCTTGAGAATGGTACGGTAGGGCGATGGCACGATCGCCAGCGGCACATCGGGGAACCAGCGTTCCCACGCCTCACGGACCCGGTCGGCCTGCCCAGGATCAATGGCCACATATACCGCCGTGACATTCCTTGAAATGGAACGAGCGTAGGCAACCGCGTCGAAAATGCCGCGATGTACACCACTGATGGGAATCACAATGCGCGGTGCCGGCAGAGTTTTGAGCGTGGGAGGATTATCTCTTAGCGAGAGTTGCCTCTGTGTTTCTCTGTAGTATTGCCGGATGCGAAGGAACATCACAACCAGCAGTGGAACCAGGATGATGGTAATCCACGCGCCGGCAACGAATTTGCTCACCCCTACGATCAGAACGGTCAAACCCGTGGCAAGCGCGCCGATGCCGTTGAGCACCAGTTTCCATAGCCAGCCTGCGCCGCGTTCGCGCCACCAATGCACCACCATCCCCGCCTGCGATAGCGTAAACGCCGAGAAAACCCCCACGGCAAAAAGCGGCACCAGGGCATGCGTATCCCCGCCGAAAAGCACAATCAGCACGCCGGTTGCCAGTGCCAGGAATATAATGCCGTTGGTGTAAACCAGTCGTTCTCCCAGGTTGCGCAACTGGCGCGGCAAAAAGCCGGCTTCGGCCAACATGGCCGTGAGGCGCGGGAAGCCGGCAAAGCTGGTATTCGCTGCCACGGTCAGGATTAACATCGTCGCCAGTTGGATGATGTAGTAAGCGATCGAGTTGCCCAGAATCCGGTGCGCCAACGCCGAAAGGACAGTTTCCTCTGTGTTGGCGACGATGGAAAACTCCTGGGTCAGCCCGACGCTGCCGACGAAAAGCAACCCCATCAACAACGCCATAATTAAGAGGGTCTGTCCCGCATTCTTCGATTCCGGGGGATGGAAGACCGGCACGCCGTTGCTGATAGCTTCAATGCCGGTGAGGGCCGTACATCCAGACGCGAAGGCATTCAGAATCACCCCGAGACTCAACGGTGCCATGGGCGGTGGCGCCGGAATGGCCGGTGTTCCGGGGCCTTCGATCAACAGCCGCAGTGTGCCATACGCCAACATCCCCAAATAGGTGATGACGAAAAAGTAGACGGGCACCGCCATCAGTGTCCCGGATTCGCGGATTCCTCGCAGGTTTGCCAGAGTGATAATAGCCAGAAAAAACAGCGCCAGCGGCACCCGGTAGGGCCACAAGGCCGGAAAGGCCGAGGCGATGGCGGCGACGGCAGCGGTGAGGCTCACCGCTGCCGTCAACAGATAGCCGATCATCAAAGCCGCGCCGGCAATCAGCCCCGGCAGCGTTCCCAGATTTTCAAGCGCCACAATGTAAGAACCGCCGCCGGAAGGATAAGCGTGAATGGTCTGGAAATATGAGAACGCCACCAGCACCAGAAGCAGGGTGATAGCGACGCCGATGGGCATAGTGAGCGCCAATCCTGCGCTGCCGGCGACCACCAGCCCCAGGTAGATTTCCTGGTTGGCGTAGGCGATAGAAGAAAGCGCATCCGGCGAGAAAGCCGCCAGTGCGCGGATTTTGTTCAGTCGTTTCTCCTCCAGCTCCTGTGTCGGAAGTGGCGGACCAATGAGCCAATATTTAATGTTGTGTCGCATATTTGAATTGTATGCTTCTCCTGGAATCTATGCAAATGTTCTAACAGTCGTCACAATTCACATCGCCTGAGTATACAACACATCAAGATAATTGCCATCGGTACAGGGCCTGATCATGCTTGCTCCGAGGGGAACGCCAGTTCCCCGTTTTTAGCGAGAAACGCGGATCTGGCATCCGCTCGCGGCCGGTTGAAGTCATTATAATGATAAAGTCCCAGGAATCGCTTGCCAGCGCCCCGTTGACAGGATAAAATACGACTTGACCCCATGTCTCACCTGGGGTTGGGTAAAAATGACCCGACCCGACTCCTAACATAAGGGCCGCCAGACTATTTTACGCGAGGAGGAAAAGCAATGAAAATCACCGACCTGAAATGTGCCGTTATCGGCCAAAATCCCGTGGTGCGCATCACCACGGACGAGGGTATTGACGGCTACGGCGAGGCGGAATCCGCTAAACCCTATCTCAAACCGCACGTCCTTTTCTACAAGCAATGGCTCATCGGCGCGGACCCCACCAACGTCGAGAGCGTCATGCTGCGCATCCGCCGGATGGCAAGTTTCAAACCGTGGGGCAGCGCGGTCAGCGCGATCGAAATGGCGCTGTGGGACATTGCCGGCAAGGCCGCCGGGCTGCCAGTCTACAAGCTGCTCGGCGGCAAGGTACGCGACAAGGTGCGCGTCTACAACGGCGGCGTGCGCTTTCCGATGAACGGTTACACACCGGAAGATTACGCCGACAACATGGCGAAGATGAAGGCCGCACCGGAGAAATTCAGCATCATCAAGCAAGGCATCGGGTTTCACAGCGGTATGCCGGGTCACGTCCCCGATTTCTTCTACGGCGAGGTGCAGTCCGGCGCGCCCCATGCCAATCGCGGCCTGCTGACCGAGCGCGGCCTCAAACACGTCATCGCATGTGTGGAGGCAATGAAGGCCGTGCTCGGCGACGAGGTGGGCCTGGCGCTGGACTGTGGCCCCGGCTGGGTGCCCACCGACGTCATCCGCCTGGCGCGGGCACTCGAACCCCTCAACATCATGTGGCTCGAGGACACCATCAACGGCGACTACAACCCCTACGTGCTGGCCGATGTCTACCGCGACATCACCATGAGCACGTCAACCCCCATCCATACCGGCGAACAGATTTACCTGCGCCACAACTTCAAGGAGCTGATCGAGCGGCAGGCGGTCAACATCATCGGGCCGGACCCGGCGGATGTGGGGGGCATTGCCGAGCTAAAGTGGATCGCCGAATACGCCGACCTGCACGGCATCTTGATAGCGCCACACGGCATCTTCGATGGGCTTATCGGCCTGGCGGCGCTTGTTCACGCGGCAGCGGTCATGCCGCAGAACTACATCGCCTTCGAATACCCCGTCGGCAGGCCGGCGTGGTGGTACGACATCGTCGAGGGGCTACCCGATCCCATCGTCAAAGACAGCCTCATCGAGGTTTGGGATCGCCCCGGCCTGGGTGTGACCTTCAAGGTAGAAGAGGCGCAAAAGTACCTGTCTGAGGAAGACAAAGATTTCTTCGCTTAGACGAGGGCGCACCTACGCCAGATCGGGCAGATTCAGGAGCAGGTTCTCCATCCACAACTGCGCGTTGGCATTGTGTTGCAGCGCGTCCTGGCACGCTTCGAGCGCCTTGAGCGTCTGGAGAGCGTCGTTGAGCGGGACGCGCCGGGCGATCTCGGCCAGGGCGTCGTGATATTGCCGATATGTGATTCGCGGTGCGTTGCCCGTCTGGATGAGCAGCACATCACGCCAACCGGTCAGCCAGTACGCCAGGATTTCGTCCGGGCGGCTGTTCTCAGCGCGCACGAGCGTTTGAGCGATTTCAAAGCGCGCCGGTAAATCCTGTCGCAACAACCCCAGCAACAGGCTTATGGCGTTGTCCATGCGTTGTTGATATGCTACTTCCGTCGCCGCGCGTACTGCCCACCCCATACGCCCGCCGGAAAGGCGCGCCAGGTGCGCGGCCTGATCGGCAGGGATATTCCAGCGGGTACACAGTGCTTCGGCGATGATTACCGGGGACAAAGGCCGCAGGTTGATCTGCTGGCTGCGTGAGACGATGGTGGGGAGCAGTAAATCGGCGTCCTGGGCCAGGAGGATCAAATGCGCGTAGGCCGGTGGCTCTTCGAGTGTTTTGAGCAATGCATTGGCCGCCGCGATGGTGGCGCGTTCGAAGTCACTGATGAGGGCAACCTTGTGGGCGCTTTCATGCGGCGTCAAGGCCAAAAAACGTTCGACGGCACGGATCTGCTCAATTTTCAGGCTGCCTCCCGCCTCTTCCGGCTCTATCGGCATAAAGTCAGGATGGGTGCCTGAAGTGAACTTTCGACAGGCCCGGCAGACGCCGCAGGGACGTTGCCCGCCGGGGTCCTGACACAGCAGCGCGTTGCTGACGACACGCGCGAGCGTCATCTTCCCCACGCTTTCGGGGCCGGTGATGAGCAAAGCTTGCGGCATGTCGCCCCGGTCGAGGGCCAATTGCAATTGTCGCACAGCCCATTCATGGCCCACGATGTCCCACATGGTCACAACTTCTCCGGTTTAATAAAACGTTCTTCTGACAAACATATCTCGGTCGCAATGGTCAACAACGTTGCAGGAAGACTATCGCGGACCTCGGCGGTGACGGGGATGACAACGTAAAATGTAGCCGGGAGTTGACATATCGCCCGTACTAACAGTTCCGGCCGCACGACAATAAAGGCAACGCGGTAATTAAAGTGTCGGAGCAACTTGAGGATGCGGACCCATCCCTGGCCGTAAATCAACTCCAGCGGGCCGATTTCATCCAGCATAAAGATTTGTGTGGGGAAACAAGCCTCCAGAGCTTTCTCACTACGGGCGAAGGCTTCGGTGTCGAAGCGAAAATTTCCCATAGCAAAACCGACGTCGCTTGTCATCGGCAGTGTCAACGCATAAGTGTCCCCGGTATGCAACTCAGTGACACATAAGTCATGCTCGCCGGCGCGTCGTGTGAGCAAACCGGAAACTTTCAGATCAGTCTGGCGAAGCATAGTCGCCAGACGTAGACATACGGTACTTTTCCCGATCTGGCGATTTCCGGTGAGCAGAATGATTCTCGGTTCCAACATCCTGATTTCAGCGTCTCGCACGACTTTTTATAAAATAAAAGGCCGGGGTAAGACCGCCGGCCCTGTGTGGAGATGGCGGGAATCGAACCCGCGTCCGAAGAATTCGACGATGAGCATCTACGAGCGTAGTCGGCGCTTGCCTTTCGCCCGGAGGGTCGCGGCCGACCGCGCCACATCCGAACTAGCCGATACGTCTTGGACTTCCTTATCGGCGTCTGGAAGTGTGCGCGCAGACTTTATGTCACCGTACTCTACCACGCCTGCGAGGTGATAGAGGGGCGTGACCGGATCTTCCGGTCAGGTTTTGGATAACCCGTTCTGCTTACGCAGCGAGGGCGACCGGGGCGGTAGCCCAGGTATTCGCCATCGCGGGAATCCAGGTGTTTGCCTTTGGTTTGGCATTTTGGGTTTGCTCCTGGGTTTACGGAGACGGAGCCTCCCCGGCTCGCCGCCCATCTTCAGCCTTCCCCGTCGAAACCTATCATCCCCATGCCTTATTATACCACAATTTTGTGCCGTTGAAACCGGGCCAGCAAGGCCTTATCATGCTTGCTCCACGGGGAACGTCAATTCCCCGTTTCTGGCCGATACCGTGATAAGCGACGCGAATCTGACAATCCGCTCGAAGCCAGATGAAGTCACAGTAACGAGAATGATAAAGCCCCGCCGGGCCAGGTCGCGAAAGTTTTGAAACACCAAGGCACCGCGTTACAGTGCGTCGCCAAGGATGATGCCGAACAGTCCCAACGCCGCGCCCAAATGGAGAAAGAGGTCTGTCTCCGCCAGCCAGGTGATGATGGGCCAGTGCGGCAGAAGATTGAACAGCAAATTGAGCAGGATCATCCCCACGCCGATAAGCACAGGCAGCCCTTTGTGGTGTGCAAGAAATTCGCTGACCTTTTTCAATAGTTCGCTTATTGCCTTCTCCATAGGAATCTCCTTGTCCAATCCTCCCAACGTGTTATGGATGATTGTAGCACAGGACTTAAGGGAGGCAATTTTGACAAGTTCTCCATTTCGACTACAATGAAACAAAATACATAAAGAATTCTTTATGTATCTACATTATTCACAAAACAGGAGGACTTTGCAATGGTCAAGAAGAAGGTTCGCGTCGCCATCATCGGTGTTGGCAACTGCGCCTCGGCACTGGTGCAGGGGGTAGAATTCTACAAAAACGCCCCGGATGACGCCTTTATCCCCGGCCTGATGCATCCGCGTTTGGGGCCGTACCACATCAGCGACATCGAGTTTACCGCCGCGTTCGAAATCAATGCGACCAAAGTGGGTAAAGATTTGTCCGAAGCCATTTTCGCCTACCCTAATAACACGCTTAAGTTTGCGGAGGTACCGCATCTGGGAGTGCCCGTCTATCGCGGGATGACGCACGACGGTCTGGGCAAGTACCTGTCCGAGATCATCGAGAAGGCACCCGGCCCCACGGCCGACATCGTCGGCATCCTCAAAGACACCCATACCGACGTGGTGGTCAACTTCCTGCCGGTCGGCAGTGAAATGGCAACCAAATGGTACGTCGAGCAGGTGTTGGACGCCGGGTGTGCGTTTGTCAACGGCATCCCTGTCTTTATCGCGCGCGAAGCCTACTGGCAGAAACGCTTTGCCGAGCGCGGGCTGCCGGTGATCGGTGACGACGTGAAGAGCCAGGTCGGCGCGACGATCTTGCACCGCATTTTGGCGAAGCTGTTCGTGGATCGCGGCGTGCGCCTCGACCACACCTACCAGTTGAACTTTGGCGGCAACACCGATTTTCTCAACATGTTGGAGCGCGAACGCCTGGAATCCAAGAAAATCTCTAAGACCTCGGCCGTGACCAGCCAGGTGCCTTATGATATGGGGGAGAAGAACGTCCACGTCGGTCCAAGCGACTACGTGCCGTGGCTTGAAGATCACAAGTATTGCTACATCAAGATGGAGGGGACGACCTTCGGCAATGCGCCGCTGTTGCTGGAAGCGAAACTCGAGGTGTGGGACAGCCCCAACAGTGCGGGGGTGATCATTGATGCCATTCGCACCGCCAAGATTGCGTTGGATCGTGGATTGGCGGGAGCGATTGTGGAGCCGTCCGCCTACTTTATGAAATCCCCGCCGATCCAGTTCCCCGATGACCAGGCGCGGGACCGTCTGGAAGCCTACATTGCCGGCGACTGCGTCACAACACTCGGCCAGGAAGCGATCAAAGACAAATAGCGCCTCTTCGCATAGATTTATACAAAAGCGTGATGCGTGACCTTTTTTACGGGTCACGCATCACGTCATCATACATCAGCAAAGACTCGCAATCACCATCAACAGCCCCACCAGCGCCAGCGGGATGCCCACAATCGCCCCCACGATGGTCAGGCTAACGATGACGCCGGCGATGAGCAACACCAGCCCCACGATCCCCACAACCAACCGCCCCGTCAGGCCGATGATCCAGAAAATCAGCTTGAAGAGCAACTCGAACGGCAACCAGAGCAATTTGATCAAGAATTTCATCCCTATCCTCCCATAACGAAATGATTCTGTAATCCGCAATTCGTAATTCGTAATTCGCAATCCGCGATTCATAATTCATATTACGTAAGTGAATTACAAGAGTTGCACAAATTCGGGCACGTACCGAGCACGAATTAAATCCTGGATGACGAATAAATAAGGCGCGTCCTCATTCGCGGGCAAGGCTTTATCATTCTCGTTACAGTGACTTCAACTGGCTATGGGCGGATCGCCAGATCCGCGTTTCTCAACATATCAGCTAAAAGCGGGGAACTGGCGTTCCCCTCGGCGCAAGAATGATAAGGCCCTACATTCGCGGGCAACGGGTTTCTGTGGTACAATGAAATGGAATAAAAAATCATGAATCGTAATGGAAGGGGAAGGCTATGACGCCCACGGCATCCACTTTCCCTGGAAAAACTTTCGGCGCTGGAAACGTTATACCGACAAGGCAATCAGAGCAATCTCATTGATTTGACCGTAGACAATTGGAAGTGCTGAAACAAGAATTAACCCGTGAAACTTACCGATTCCCAAAACGCGATCATCCAGGCCCCTTTCGACCGTAAAATCTTCCTTGAAGGCCCTGCCGGCGCCGGCAAAACAACAACAGGAGTTGGACGCCTGGTATTTTTACTGCTGAGCGGCGTCCCGGCAGAGCGTATCCTCGTGCTGACGCCACAACGCACGCTTGCCACGCCTTACAATGAGGCTTTGTACCATCCCGATATCGCTGCCGGCGGATTGGTGAACGTTGCCACGGTGGGTGGGTTGGCCCGCCGCATGGTAGACCTCTTCTGGCCACTCGTTGTGGAGGAAGCCGGGTTCGGCAAGCCGGATGAACGGCCGATCTTCCTCACGCTGGAGACGGCACAATACTACATGGCGCGCATTGTCACCCCGCTGGTGGAAGAACAGGGCTACTTCGAAGCCATCAACATTGACCGCAACCGGCTCTATAGTCAGATTCTCGACAACCTCAACAAGGCCGCCGTTGTCGGCTTCCCCTACACTGAAATCGCCGAACGGTTGCGCGGCGCGTGGGTGGGTGAATCGGCTCAGGGACGCACCTACGACCAGGCGCAGGAGTGCGCGGCGCGCTTTCGCCGTTACTGCCTTGAACATAACCTCTTGGATTTCTCATTGCAACTGGATGTCTTCTTCACACACCTGTGGACCGAGCCACTGTGCCGTGACTACCTGCTTAACAGTTATACGCACCTGCTCGTGGATAACGTGGAAGAGGATGTGCCCGTAGCCCACGATCTCATCTACAGTTGGCTGCCCCATGCAGAGTCGGCGCTTATCATCTTTGACCAGGACGCCGGCTATCGCAGCTTCCTCGGCGCCGATCCGGTGAGCGCCTACGCTTTGCGTGAGATGTGCGACGAGCAGGTGACGTTCAACGAATCCTTTGTGGCTTCGCCGCCGGTGCAGGCTTTTGGGGACACATTAGGGCACATTTTGCAGCCGGGCGCCGTGGGCACACCACCGGTCGCACCGGCGCCGGATCTCAAAGCCGTGTTGCATTTTGAGAGCTGCCGCTATCACCCTGATATGCTCGATTGGACTGCCGATACCATCGCCGCGCTTGTCCACAACGACGGCCTCGCGCCCGGTGAGATCGTCGTCCTTGCGCCGTTCCTCACCGACGCGCTGCGCTTTTCGCTCACGCACCGCCTGGAACAGCGGGACGTGCCGGTGCGTTCCCACCGTCCCTCACGCGCCTTGCGTGAAGAGCCGGCCACGCAGACCTTGCTCACCTGGGCGGCGCTCGCGCATCCCCAATGGGGCATCCTCCCCCGCAACTATGACGTGGCCTACGCGCTCATGGAAACCATCGCCGATCTGGATCTGGTGCGTGCGCAACTGCTGGCCGAGGTGCTCTATCGCGTCAAGGACAACACCCCCTCGCTGGCGCCCTTCGATGGGGTGAATCCCGATATGCAGCAGCGCATCACTTACATCTTCGGAGGGCGTTACGAGGCGCTGCGGCTATGGTTGGACACCTATCGCGCCGGTGATGCCGCCCCACTGGATCACTTCCTGGCGCGGCTTTTCGGCGAAGTGCTCTCGCAGCCCGGCTACGGGTTTCATCAAGATTTCGACGCGGCGCGGGTGGCGGCCATGTTGATCGAGTCGGTGCAGAAGTTCCGCTGGATTGCCACCGACTTGCCCGCCGACAAGCCCCTCGGCCAGGAATATCTGGAGATGGTACAACGCGGCGTGATTGCGGCGCAGTATCTGGAACCCTGGAAAGCAATGGAAGAAAACAGTGTGTTGTTGGCGCCGGCTTACACCTTCCTGCTGAGCAACCGTCCCGTGGACGTGCAGTTCTGGCTCAACGTCGGCGGGACAGGCTGGTGGGAGCGCCTGTATCAACCGTTGACGCACCCTTACGTGCTCAGTCGGCGCTGGCCGAAGGGACAACCCTGGACCGATACCGATGAAGTCGCCATGCGGCAGACGGCGTTGCGCCGGCTTGTCATCGGCCTGGTGCGCCGCTGCCGTAAGGCCATCTACCTGGGCCTGAGCGAACTCGGCGAGCAGGGATACGAACAGACCGGGCCACTGCTCAAGGCAATCCAGCGTGTTCTGCGGACGTAATGACCGATCATCAATGACAGAGTTTCAACCACGACTTAATCAACGTGCAGTGCTTGCCTACACCGGTGGGCGGATGGGCGTTGCAGCAGTGCCGGGCAGCGGCAAGACGTGGACGCTCTCGTTGCTGGCGGCCAGGCTCATCGCCGAAGGTAACCTGGGCGACGATCAGGAAGTGTTGATCGTCACCCTGGTCAACTCGGCCGTGAGCAATTTCGCCGGGCGCGTGGCGCGCTTCGTACAGGAGCGCGGGTTACTGCCTCACGTCGGCTATCGCGTGCGCACACTGCACGGCCTGGCGCATGACATCGTGCGTGAGCGACCGGCACTGGCGGGCCTGGCCGACGATTTTCAGATCATTGACGAGCGCGCCGCACAGGAGATTCTGGAAGATGCCGCGCAAGCCTGGGTGCGCCAACATCCCAACAGCCTGGACGCCATCCTTGCCGCCGACGTAGACGAAACCCGCGCAGCATGGGTGCGGCGTGAATCCTGGCCGGCTTACGTCATCCGCCTGGCAACCAGCTTCATCAAACAGACCAAAGACTTGCAACTGACGCCCGCCGACCTGCGTTACCGGCTGGATCGGTTCTCCGAGCCGCTGCCGCTGCTGGAGATGGGGTGCGCGATTTACGCCGATTATCAGCGTGCGTTGGCCTATCGCGGGGGTGTGGACTTCGATGACCTCATCCGCCTGGCCCTGCGCACGTTGAATCTCGATCCGGCGTTCCTGGCGCGACTGCGTGAACGCTGGCCCTACATCCTCGAAGACGAAGCGCAGGATAGCAGCAGCCTGCAAGAGAAAATCCTCGCCCTTCTCGCCGGACCGGAGGGCAATTGGGTGCGCGTCGGCGATCCCAATCAGGCAATTTACGAGACCTTCACCACCGCCAGCCCAGAATACTTACGCAAATTCATGAAACAGCCGGGCGTCCAGCCGCGAGATTTGCCGAACTCCGGGCGCTCGACACAGAGCATCATCAATCTGGCGAACTACCTCATCCGCTGGTGCAATGAGGCACATCCGATTCAGAAAGTCCGCAACGCTCTGGATGAACCCTATATCAAGCCAACACCGCCCGGCGACCCCCAGCCGAACCCGCCCGACGCACCGGAACACGTCCATTTTGTGACACGGAGCCTTTCGCCGCAACAGGAGATTGACCTGGTGGTGCGCTCTCTGGAACGCTGGCTGCCGGAGCACAAAGATGAAACCGTCGCCGTTCTCGTCCCGCGCAACGAACGCGGCTTCGAGGTGACAAACGCGCTAAAGACAAAGAACATCCCTTGCATCGAACTGCTGCGCAGTACGCGCTCCACACGGGAGGCGGCAGGAGCACTGACCCATCTGGGCATCTATCTCGCGGAGCCTGCATCGGCCAAAAAACTGGCGACCGTCTACCGGGTGTGGCAGCGTCAGAGCCGCGATGACCCTGCTGCCGAGGCGCGGGTCGCCGAGGTCGCCAGGCTGCTGCGGCAGATCGCGCGCGTGGAGGATTACCTTTGGCCACGTGCCGACCGCGATTGGCTGGCCGAACAAAATTTCGAAGCGACCGACCCGTTGCTGTATGAACACCTGGTCGAGTTTCGGACGTTGGTGCGCCGCTGGCAGGGAACGACGACATTGCCCATTGACCAGCTCATCCTTACGCTGGCGCAAGACCTGTTCTCCGCGCCCACCGACCTTGCCATTGCCCACAAACTCGCCGTGGTGCTGCGGCAGCACGCCGATGCGCATCCCGAATGGCGTCTGCCCGAGCTGACGCAAGAGCTGGCCGTCATCGCCAAAAACGAGCGCAAATTCCTCGGCTTTACCGATGAAGACACCGGTTTCGACCCCGACAAACACAAGGGCGAAGTGGTCGTCTCGACGATCCACAAAGCGAAGGGGTTGGAATGGGATAAAGTGTACCTGCTGTCGGTCAACGATTACGATTTTCCATCCGCGTTGCCACAGGACAGCTTTATCTCGGAAGCATGGTTCGCGCGCGATCACCTCAACCTGGAAGCCGAGGTGCTGGCGCAGTTGAAAGCCTTATGTGAAAATCCCGATGTCTTCATTTACGATGAGGGGGAAGCCACATTGAAGGCCCGCAGAGACTATGCCGCCGAGCGGCTGCGCTTGCTCTATGTCGGCATCACCCGCGCACGCAAAGCGCTCACGGTGACGTGGAACACCGGACGGCGCGGCACCGCGCAACCGGCAGTGCCTTTCATCGCGCTGCAAACGTGGTGGGAGGAACAGAAATCTCAAAGGGATTAGTCCCTTGTCTGCCCGGTTCCGCCGGGGGTAACTGAAAGGGGTAAACACGGTGTTTCCTGCTGATTTCCAGTTTAGCCAGGCCAGCCTGCAAGACTTTGTGGACTGTCCGCGTCGTTTTTACCTGCGGTACGTGTTGCGTGTTGCCTGGCCGGCCATCGCTGCCGAGCCGATCGAGGCTTATGAACGTCACCAGCAATTGGGATCGGCCTTTCACCGCATGGTGCAACAGCATCTGGTCGGTATCCCCGAAGCACGGCTGACCCATCTCGCCACCGATGCCGATTTGGAACGCTGGTGGCGCAATTATTGCGTCTACCGTCCGGCGGAGATGCTTCAGAACGCCGCCCATCACCCGGAGATCATGCTGATGGCGGCATTAGGGGGAAGGCGTCTCGTGGCAAAGTATGACCTGATCGTCATACAGGCCGGGCAGCGCGCCGTGATCTTCGACTCGAAGACCTCGCCGGCGCGTCCCAAACCTTTGACCTTACAGACACGCTTGCAGACGCGCGTCTATCGCTATTTGCTCGTCCGCGCCGGTGCACACCTCAATGGTGGACAGCCCTTCGATCCCGCGCAAATCGAGATGATCTACTGGTTTGCCGAGCACCCCGAAGCACCCGTGCGCCTGCCCTACGACGTAGCGCACTATCACGACGACGCGCAGTACCTGGAGACCCTCATCGCGCAAATCCTGGCTTTGCCAGAAGCGGACTTCACGCCGACCGACGACGAGCAACATTGCAAGTACTGTCCCTACCGTTCTTACTGCGATCGGGGCATTCGGGCCGGCGTTCTGGGCGAAACCGATGATGACCGACTCATGGAAGAATTCGGGATAAATCTGGATTTCGACTTTGAACAGATCGCCGAGATTGCGTTTTAGGTCCGCCCGAGTTGAAAAATTGCCCTCAACAGGTACAATACCGACGTGCTAACGTTCAAACGATTTTTTAGGAGGTATTGAAAAATGGTCACAACTGCGTCACAAACGCACAAGTTAGTTCTGATTCGTCATGGTGAAAGCGTCTGGAACAAAGCCAATCTCTTCACCGGCTGGACAGATGTTGATCTTTCCGAGAAAGGCATCGAAGAGGCCCATACCGCTGGAAAAGCACTGCGCGAAGCCGGTTACGTGTTTGACGTAGCCTTTACGTCGGTGCTCAAACGCGCCATCCGTACCCTGTGGATCGTGCTCGATGAGATGGACCTGATGTGGATTCCGGTCTACAACTCGTGGCGGCTGAACGAACGCCATTACGGCGCGCTGCAAGGATTGAACAAGGCGCAAACGGCCGCCAAGTACGGCGAAGATCAAGTGCTTATCTGGCGACGTAGCTATGACATTCAACC
Source organism: Anaerolineae bacterium (assembly GCA_035373625.1). GTDB lineage: Bacteria > Chloroflexota > Anaerolineae > B4-G1 > SLSP01 > DSWT01. The sequence continues at coordinate 93,529 of DAOSNS010000012.1, forward strand.
CCCGGCTTTGGAAAAAGACGATCCCCGCTGGCCGGGTCACGACCCACGCTACAAAGACCTCGATCCCGCCGACCTGCCGTTGACCGAGTGCCTGAAAGACACGGTGGCGCGCTTTATGCCCTACTGGCACGAGGTTATCGCACCGACCATCAAATCCGGCAAGCGTGTGGTCATTGCCGCCCACGGCAACAGCCTGCGTGCTCTGGTCAAGCACCTTGACAACATCTCCGACGATGCCATCGTCGGCCTGAACATCCCGACGGGCATCCCCCTGGTATACGAACTGGACGCCGACCTGCGTCCTATCCGCCACGACTATCTCGCCGACGAAGAAACCGTGCGTAAAGCGCAGGAAGCTGTTGCCAAACAGGGCAAAGCGAAATAGCTGCGTAAAACGTGATGCGTGATGCGTGACACGTGAGCAGCTTTCACGTGTCACGCATAGCACAACTATGAAACGTTGGCTAGACCCTAAACCCGTTGACGTCCCTCCAGCGCTGGCTGAATTTGTCGGCGGGCACCCCCTGGTCGCCGAGACGTTGGTGCGGCGCGGCATCACCACCGTCGAAGCCGCACGCGCTTTTCTGGATCCTCAGGCCTACACCCCGGCCCCGCCGACCGCGCTGCCGAACCTCGCCCGTGCCGCCGACCGCATCGAACAGGCCATCTGCACAGGTGAGCCGATCTGCGTGTGGGGCGATTTCGATGTTGACGGACAGACCGCCACCACCCTCCTGGTTGCCACCCTGCGCGAACTGGGCGCGCGCGTTACCTACCACATCCCCGTGCGTGCCACAGAATCCCACGGCGTGAAAATCGCCGCCCTGCAACCGATCCTCGATCAAGGCGCGCGTCTGATTCTTACCTGTGATACCGGCATTGATGCCCATGAGGCCATCGCGTATGCTGCCGCGCGTAACGTAGACGTAATTGTGACCGATCATCACGAATTGCCGGACACCCTGCCGCCCGCCTATGCCGTCGTCAATCCCCACTTGCTGCCCACCTCACACCCACTGGCTACCTTGCCCGGCGTCGGCGTCGCCTACAAACTGGCGGAAGCACTTTACGCGCGTGCCGGACGTGCGGACGAGGCGGCGAAACACCTCGATCTGGTGGCGTTGGGCATCGTCGCCGATGTTGCGGTGGTCAGCGGCGACACCCGTTACCTGCTCCAACGTGGCCTGGCAGCCCTGCGGACCACACGGCGACTCGGCTTGCAAGAATTGATGAAGCTGGCACGCATCAATCCTGCCCGACTCAGCGAAGAACACATCGGCTTTGCCCTGGGGCCGCGCCTCAACGCCCTCGGTCGCCTTGACGATGCCAACGTCATCGTAGACTTCCTCACCACCACCGATTTGACCCAGGCGCGCATCCTGGCCTCGGAGCTGGAAGCCTTGAACGACCGGCGCAAACTGCTGGGGGATCAAGTTCTCGCCGCCGCTCAAGATCAAATCGCCCAGAATCCCGTCTTATTGGAAAGCGCGGCACTGGTTCTCGCCGCGCCGGAATGGCCCGTGGGCGTGATCGGCATCGTCGCCAACCGCCTCGCCGAACTTTATCACCGCCCCACGGTGCTCATCACCATCGGCGAAGACAACATCGGCCACGGCTCGGCGCGTTCAATCGAAGGCTGCCACATCACCGAGGCCCTGGCGACGCAGCACGACCTGCTTCGCAGCTACGGCGGTCACGCCATGGCAGCAGGACTCTCCCTGCACGCCGACGACATCCCCGCATTTCGGCGCGGCCTCTCACGGGCGGTCATGGCGCAGATCGGCGCGGCCCCACTTCAACCGGCGTTGTCCATTGACGGCTACCTTCCGTTGTCCGACTTCTCGCTCGACCTGGTGGCCGACCTGGAACGCCTGGCGCCCTTTGGGCCGGGGAATCCTCCGTTGACGTTGGCGACGCGCGCCATTCACATCAAAGCAACCCGTCCTTTGGGACGCGACGAACGGCATCTCCTGCTCACCGTCGAGGACAACGACGGCGTCGAGCAACAAGTCATCTGGTGGCGTTGGGACGGCGCACCTTTGCCGGAGGGCGTTTTCGACCTGGCGAACACCGTGCGCGTCAACGACTTTCGCGGGCAGAATGAACTACAAATCGTCTGGGAAGATGCCCGCCTTGTTACACCGGGGATTGCAGCCATCGCGCCGGAGGTGCCGAAGCTGGATATTGTGGACTATCGGCGTGAACCGCATCCCCTCACCCTGCTCAAACCCTTATTGGCGCTGGAGAACCTGCAAATCTGGCGTGAAGGCCCACTGAGCGGAGACATTCCCGGCGGCAACCGCAACGAACTGACCGCCGCGGCCACCCTCGTCATCTGGACATCACCACCCGGCCCCGACGTATGGCGTGCGGTCATGGCGAAAGTTTCACCGACCACCGTTTACCTGTTCGCCGTTGATGCTGGCCTGGCGCGTCTGGAACCTTTCCTGAAGCACATTGCCGGCCTGGTAAAATACGCCCTCAAACACAATGAGGGTCGGGTTGATCTTTCGGCTATGGCGGCGGCGACGGCCAACCGCGAATCGGCGATCCGCCTGGCCCTGGCGTGGCTCGAAGCGCGTGGCGACATCACCATCGCATCCGAAGAAGGGAACACCATGACCCTGCGTATCGGCGGCGAACGCACCGACTTGCGTGCCGATCGCGTCGCCGTGCAACTTGCTGCGCTACTGGATGAAGTGGCGGCTTACCGGCGTTACTTCGCACGGGCCGACATGGAAGCCCTGCGAACCCTGATGCTTGAGAACGGAAACAACGAATGACCCTTCGCTTGACAAGAAAAAGGGCCGTGGTAGAATAGCCTCTTGCCTGACAAACAAGCATCCCGTTGGGCAGAAAAACGAGCAACTTGACAAGAAAGCAGAGTGTAGTAAACTACACGGCGTAAAGGCAGCAAGACACCGCAGGGCGAATTGCCGGGGCCGATGCTGAAGGGAAAGCATCGGCTTTCGTGTCGGAGGACCTTAACAATTGCAGAGTGACAGGAAAGACGG
>DAOSNS010000013.1:0-95243 GCA_035373625.1 Anaerolineae bacterium
CGCCGCTTCGAGCGGATCGCCAGATCCGCGCTTCTCCGCCGCTTCGAGCGGATCGCCAGATCCGCGCTTCCCCGCCGCTTCGCGCGGATCGTCAGATCCGCGCTTCTCCGCCGCTTCGAGCGGATCGCCAGATCCGCGTTTCCCCGCCACTTCGAGCAGATCGCCAGATCCGCGCTTCTCCGCCGCTTCGAGCGGATCGTCAGATCCGCGGAAACGGAGAGACGTTCCCCTTAGAGCAAGGATGATGAGGCCCTGCCCGGCTACCTAAGGTTATCGCATTTGGAAAACAGGGGAATGTCAGTTCCCCGTTTTCAAGCTATCCTGGCAAGGATTCTCGACACTCACAACCGTTCTGATGGCCGAGACCAGCAAGCGATGTTCAACGGCGTGGATGCGTGCTTCCAATGTTTCCAGCGTATCATCCGGCAGGATAGGCACGGCTTCCTGAGCTATGACGGGGCCGGCATCCACGGCTTCATCGGGGACCAGGTGCACCATCACACCGGTATGCGCGATCTCGCCGCGTTGATAGGCCGCGAAAGCATCCGCAATGGCATGCGCGCCGGGAAACATGCCCGGCAGCGCAGGGTGCAGGTTGAGGATGCGATTGGGAAACACGCAGATGAAAGCATCCGTGAAAATGTGCATCCATCCGGCCTGCACCACCCAGTCCACATCGAAGCTCTGCACAATGCGCGCCAGGTCGGCGTCATAATCTGCACGCGGACGGCCCGCGTTGGTGTACGGCAGCTTGGGGAAGTACACCACCGGCACGCCGCGCTTGAACGCGCGCTGGATTCCATAGGCCTCTTTGCGGTTGGAGACCACCAACGCCACCCTGACGCCGGGCAGGTCGCCGCCGTCCACCGCATCCAGAATCGCCTGCAAATTAGAGCCGTTGCCGGAAATCAACACCGCAAGGTTAATCATAGGTCCTCTCGAAGAGCGCTGGAACGCTTCAAGCAAGTAAAAAATCCGTCAAAATCCGTTCAGTCCGTTGACACTCAACCGCCGGTAATGAAATTCCACAGGAGCCTGTGACGACGCCATTTCCGATCGCACCATCCCCATACCCGACTTCTCAACCACCCGGCTATCCGACTACCCGACTATCCGACTACCCGACTACCCGACTACCCGACTATCTAACTACCCGATGGCTCCCACCTTGAAAGCACCAGGCATGCATTCTGTCCGCCGAAGCCAAAAGCGTTTTTCAAGGCAATCCGCACCTGCGCCGGGCGCGGCTTCCACGGCACGTAGTCCAGGTCACATTCGGGATCGGGCGTGTCGAGATTCAGGGTCGGCAAGATAATGCCTTCCTCGAACATTCTGAACGTCAGAATGGTTTCGATCGCACCTGCGGCCCCCATCGTATGGCCGAAGAAGGATTTGTTCGAGCTGACGGTGAGTTTGTAAGCGTGATCGCCGAAGACTTTTTTCAGCGCGAACGTTTCAATCGTGTCGTTCAACGGTGTGGATGTGCCATGCGCGTTGACGTAATCCACCGCTTCCGGCGCGATGCCGGCATCGCGCAGCGCCCACGTGATTGCACGGCGCACACCGCGCGCTTCGGGATCGGGCTGCGCGATGTGATACGCATCCGATGAGGACGCATAGCCGAGCACCTCGCCGTAGATGTGGACACCACGCGCCAGCGCATGCTCAAGGCGCTCCAGCACCAGCACGCCTGCACCTTCGGCCAACACAAAACCATCGCGGTCTTTGTCGAAAGGACGGCTGGCACACTCCGGCTCATCGTTGCGCTTAGAGAGCGCCCCCATCGCCGCAAAGCCGATGACCGAAGCATCAATAATCAATCCCTCCACCCCACCGGCGATCACCATATCGGCCCAGCCCTGGCGGATGAGATTTGCGGCCTCGCCGATGGCCTGTGATCCGGTCGCACACGCAGCCACCGGCGTGCTGATCGGTCCCTGCGCCCCGGCCAGCAGGCTGACGTGATATGAAGGCATATTCGGCAAAGAAGCCGCCAGCGCAAAAGGGTTGACACCGACCGGCCCTTGACGCCGCAACTTGGCGGTGTGTTCAAGGGCTACTTCCACACCCCCCATGCCCACACCGATGACGGTACCGACGCGCTCCGGTTCCGGCAGTGGTGGAGAAAGTTGGGCATCGGCCAGCGCTTCCTGCGCCGCAGCGACCGCAAATTGCGAGCAGCGCGCCATGCGCCGCGCCTCTTTGCGCGGGATGTAACGTTCCGGGTCAAAATTCTTCACCGCGCCGGCAATGCGCACCGGCCAGTCCGTTGTGTCAAGGTGCTCGATCAGCGCAATACCGGATTTCCCGGCCAGTGCGTTCTCCCACGTCTCACGCACGGTCAGGCCGATCGGCGTAATCGCCCCCATGCCGGTAACAACAACGCGCACACGCTCAGACATGGGACTCTTGACGGCGGGCCTCCAACCCGGCTTTAATGGTGGGGATGATCTGCGCCGCCACCGCCTCACGCCCCTGACGGACAGCGTTTTTGATGGCTTTAGCATTGGAACGGCCATGCCCCACGATGACCACGCCATCTACACCCAGCAGCAATCCGCCGCCATACTCGGCGTAGTCCAGGCGTTTGAGAAGTCGGCGTATCCCCGGCAGCAAGCACAACAGACCCGGCAGCGCGACGACAAACGCAGGTAGCATCAACACCAGGCCCACTTTCGATAATGTCCCGCTCCACAGATAGCGTTTGACCAGCCGTCCGACAAACGAAGCCACCGACTCCGTCGTCTTGAGCATAATGTTGCCGGTAAAGCCATCCGTCACCACCACATCCGCCGCGCCCTTCATTACATCCTTTGGCTCGACATTGCCCACGAAATTCAAGTCGCTCTGCTTGAAGACGCCAAACGTCTCACGCAGCACCATCGTGCCCTTCTCAGGCTCTTCACCGTTGGCGAGCAAGCCTACGCGCGGGTTGGCGATCCCCAACACCTTTTCGGCGTAGATGACCCCCATCTGCGCAAATTGGAGTAGATACTCCGGCTTGGGGTCCGCCGTCGCGCCGATGTCGAGCAGCAGCATCGGCTGGAAGCCCACAGGGTAAATCGTCGCCAGCGCCGGGCGGCGAATCCCACGGATGCGCTGCAAATCGAAAATTGCCGCCGAGAGGCAGGCAATGGTGTTGCCGGCGGAGACAAAGGCATCGGCCTCCCCACGCTTGACCATGCGCATCCCCACGCGGATCGAGGAGTTCTCTTTGGCGCGCACATCTTCGGAGTGTTCTTCCATCGTGAGCACCTCCGGCGCGTGCACAATACGGATGTTGAGACCACGGGTGTCGTGTTTTGCCAGCTCCTCGCGTGTGCGCTCCTCAGGCCCCACGAGGATGATCTCGTCACCCCACTCCCGTGCGGCCATCACCGCCCCGGCCACATCCGGCCCAGGGCAAGCATCCGAACCAAAAGCATCTACGACGATACGCATAAGACCTCCGAGGAATTACGAATTGCGAATTACGAATTACGAATCAAGAATCAGCGAATGAGCACATCAATCGAAAATCCAAAATCTAAAATCAAAAAATCTAAAATCGTCAGGCTCCCCAAAACCACGGTGGTTCTTCGGGCGGAGGGACGGACCACCCTTCGTCGAAGTCGCCGCCTGCGCCGCCGATGTCTTTGGGCAGCGGTTGGCCGGAAAGCCAACGCGCGGCGATTTCGGGCAGTTGGGCGCGTGGGCCTTGGCGGATGAGCGGGTCGGGCAGCGAGGCCAGGAAGCGCCGACCGTAACTCTTGGTCAACACGCGCTGGTCCAGCAATACCACAATCCCCTGATCGGTCGCGGTGCGAATCAGCCGCCCAAAGCCCTGCGTGAAACGCAAAATCGCCTCCGGCACCATATACTCGTTGAAGGGATCCTCATAGCCCTCGGCGCGCGCGGCAACAATGGGATCGTTGGGCACGTCGAAGGGCAATTTGACGATGACCAGGCACGAAAGCGCTTCGCCGGGCACATCCACCCCTTCCCAAAACGACCGGGTGCCGAGCAACACCGCGCGTTCACCCCGCCGGAAGTTATCGAGCAACTGCGCGCGCGAGCTGCCGGTGCCCTGTGCGTAGACGGTAATCCCCTCCTGCGCCAGCTTGCCGGTAATCGCCTGCGCCGTGACCTTCAGTTGCGCATGCGCGGTGAACAACACCAGCGCGCGTCCTTGCGTGGCGCGGAATAACTCGATCAGCGTTTGGTCTACAATCTGCTGGTAATTGGGATGGCGGGGTTCGGGCACATCGGTGACGATGTACAGCAGCGCAGCGGATTGGTAATCGAAAGGCGAGCCAACGGCCAGCTCATCGGCCTTCCGCGCACTCAAACGCTCGCGCATGTAGTCAAAGCGGCCTTCCACACGCAGCGTCGCCGACGTGAGGATCACCGAACGCTTCTTCTTAAACAGGTATTCATGGATCAAGTCGCCCACATGCAGAGGGACGGCGTTAAAGGTGAACGGAGAATTGTTCTGCACTTCCAGCCAGTAAATGGCATTTTCCTGGGGTTCGGCGATGAATTGGCGGAGTTGTTGATATGCCTCGCCCAATTGCCGCATAATGCCCAACAGACGCCCGTGGAGCGACTCGAATCCCACAATTTCGGCGGTAGTCAACTCATCGAGGCCGCTGCCAAGCTCCGTCAACGCATCCACGAACGTCGCAAAATGCGGCGCCACCTGCGACCATGCCCTGCTTATATCGCTCCAGGTAGCCTGAGCGCGCATCTTGGACGTCAAACGCAGGCGGATGGCATAATTGTCGCTTTGATCCGCCCGCTCCCTGAGGAACGTTTCCACCTCCGCAAACAACGACTCCAACTGATGCTGCAAACGTTCTCCGCCGTCCTGCAAGCGTACCACAGCATCCTGCAACAGCGATGCGACCTTGCGCGGCTGGTGTTCCGCCAGTCCCAATACCGTCTCCAACAGGCCGGGGAAATTCTGGCGACTCGCCAACAAATCTTCAAAAACGCGCTGCAACATCGGCCAACTCACGCTGTAGCGCAACGCCTCCGTCGTGGCATCTTCCAGATGATGGGCTTCGTCAACGATGAGCAGGTCGTATTCCGGCAGCACGCGGTTTTGCGTGGCGACATCGGCCAACAACAGGGCGTGATTGACGATGAGGATATGCGTCCCTTCAGCCTTCGCCCGCGCACGATAGAAAAAGCAGCGGTCGCTCTGATAGAAACTACAATGCTCCGGATCACAGCTCTCGTTGGCCGCCGAGAGCGTGTACCAGACGGCCTGTTCCTGACCGGTCGGCAAAAACAGCCCATCGCCGTCGCCATCGAGTGTGTTGGGCAACCACAGAAGCACTTTGGCGAGCACACGCATCTCATCCTCGGTCGCCGGGCCGCGCCGTCGCAGTGCCTGAAACTGTTGGCGGCACAGGTAATGGGAGCGTCCTTTGAGCACCAGATAGCGGAATTCATAAAGGGCTTTGGACAGCTCCGGCAAATCCTTGTTCGCCAGTTGTTCCTGCAGGTTGATCGTGTTCGTGGAAATCACCACTCGTTGGCGATTCTGTACCGCCCACTCGATCGCCGGCAACAGGTAGGCCAGCGATTTCCCCGTGCCGGTGCCCGCTTCGACGAGCAGATGGCGGCCTTCATTGAACGCCTGTCCCACAGCCTGCAACATCTCCACCTGCTGCGGTCGGTATTCGTACTCGGCGAATACTTCCGCCAGTGGACCGTCATCGTCTAGCAAAGCCGTGAGGGCGTCCAGATCAATGGGAAGCAGCTCACGGCGCGGCTCCAGGGGTTCGTAGTCTTCCTCATCCTCGGCGAACAGAGGGCCGGCTGCATCACCGCCGCGCTTGGAGGCCAACTGTGCGCCGATCGCGCCGCTGAACCCTTGACGCTGGCGGACATATTGGGCGTCGCGGAAAAAGTAACTTGGCCCCCACTGGATCCGCTGCCCCAACTGCACAATTTCGAGCAGCGTTTGCTGGGGAAGTTGAGCGGCGCGGCGCATCAACGCCATAAAGAGCGCGTGCGCCATCACGGCGTCATCGAGGGCGCGGTGGGTCTGCTCCGGCAGATCAATCGCCAGCTCGCGGATGAGGTGCGCCAGGCTATACCGTCCGGCGTGCGGCACCAGAATTCCGGCGAGATCGAAAGTGTCTATCGCGGGATTGCCACGCAGGACATTGTGCTGGCGCAAGAAAGCCAGGTCAAAGCCGATGTTGTGTCCCACGATGGGGTCGCGCCCCACAAATTCGGCCAGCCGTGCGGTGGCCTGCCGTCCTCCGGGTGCGCCTTCCACCTGCGCGTTGGTGATGCCGGTCAGCTCGGTGACAAAGGGGGGGATTTTTCGCCCAGGATTGACAAAAGTGGAGAAGGTTTCCAGCACTTGATCGCCCTCGAAGCGCAGTGCGCCGATTTCGATGATCGCATCACGCATAGGATCAAGGCCGGTCGTCTCTAAGTCCAGCGATACGTATGTTTTTGCCATGGGCTCCTTTCTAAATTCAGTGAGGCATTATACAACAGAACAAAGAATGGAAAAGAGAAAGGGCTGGATTTGTGATCCAGCCCTGCATTCGAGACCTACAACGCGAATTGGAATTCGTGTTACAAACACTCAACGATCGTCGGCAGACGGTTCGATGGATTCAAAGTCGCCAATGTCCAAAACGTCGTCCTCATCATCCTCGTCATCCCAATCTAACACCGCATCCCCGGCCCGGAAAAATTCGCTATCAGGGGATACAGCGACCAGATAGTTATAGCCTCCAGGCCCCAATTGTTGCATCAACCGGCTCATGATTTTATCCACGTTATCGTACGGCCCGGCGATGAAGAACGGCTTTCCCTCTGGCCCACCTACAGGAATTTCGACATCCACCGCATCCGGATCGGCGTCTTGCAACAAAATCGAGGCTTCGAAGTAATCACGGTGCGGACGGAAACCAAACTGCGCCGCGTACTCAATACCGACTTTGATGATCTTCGCCGCGAGATTGAAATCTACTTTAATGAGCTTTTGCCGTTCTTGCATTCTTGACAACATTTCCCGACGAAAAGATTCGGCATTGATAAAGTTGGCTGCGTATGCGTTCTTCACACCCAGACATGCGCGATCCACCAGATACGTGCCCACCCTGACCTCACCTGTCACCGGATCCCGCCGCACAACCACGACTTGATTCAATTGCATAGGGTCCTGCCATTTTTCATTGACCCAGCACTCCAGTACCGGCCATGACAACGCCTGGCGCAACATCGCCTTCCGGCTGCGCGCTGATAATTGCGGCCGCGCCGCCTTGCGCTTGGCTTTGCGTTTCGCCTCATGGCGGGCGCGTCTTTGTTCTCGTCTACTTTGTGGCATAGTCTCCTCCTAAAATTATCTTTTGTAGCCTGAATTGGCAATTCGCGCTACAACAATCCGTTGAAATCCGTTCAATCCGCTGATATTTAGCCCAACCGCGCCAGTTGCTCGCGGACTTGCGCCGCTTCGGCCTCCATCGCCACCAGATTTTCGCGCTCCCGCTGGACGACATCGGGGCGCGCTTTCTGGGCGAAGGGGCCGTCAAGACGTTGGCGGCTGCCGTTGATGCGGGACTCCAGGTTCTCCAACGCTTTTTGCAAGCGCGCGCGCTCCGCGTCGAGATCAACCAGCCCGGCCAGTGGCAGATAGGCGACCACGTCCCCGGCCAGCACCGAGACGGACTGCGCCACCGGTTCACACACCGCCACAATCTTCAGCGCGTCTGCGTCTAAATGCGCGAGGAAGGTCAGCACGTCACGCCGCGCTTCGAGCAACGGCGCGTTCGCACCCGCTGCCATGATCGCCGCCACCCGCCGCCCGGCTTCGACATTGTACTCCGAGCGCACGTTGCGGATCCCCCGGACAAGCTCCATCAGCAGTGTCATCTGCGCTTCGGCCTCGTCGTTGAGCCACTTAGCGTTCTGCATCGGCCACGGCGCGATGATGAGCGCCTCCCCTTGCTTCACCGCCTGTGGTAACGCCTGCCAGAGGGCCTCGGTCACAAACGGCATGAAAGGATGCAGCAGGCGCAGCGCGCGCTCCAGCACGGTCAACAGCACCATGCGCGGTGTGTTCTTGTCCACGTTGGCATCTTCCGCATAAAGCCGCACCTTGCTCGCCTCGATGTACCAGTCGCAGAATTCATCCCACAGGAAATCGCGCACGCGCCGTCCGGCCTCGCCGTACTGCTGCGTCTCCATCAGCGCGAAGACATCACCCGTGAGCCGCTCCAGACGGCTGAGAATCCAGCGGTCTTCCAGTTCCAGACCTGTCAGGTTTTCCAAACCTGACAGGTCTCCATCGCGGATGTTCATCAGAATAAACCGCGTTGCCTGCCAGATTTTGTTGGCGAAGTTGCGCGCACCTTCCAGACGACGGGGATCGAGGTTCATGTCGTTCCCCGGCGTGGAAGAGGTGGTGAGGGTGTAACGCAGGGCGTCCGTGCCGTACTCATCAATGATGTAGAGCGGATCGTATTTCCACGCATCAGGCATGGATTTGCTGATCTTCTCGCCGCGTTCGTTGCGGATCAAGCCATGCAGATAAACTGTGTGGTACGGCGCGTGTCCGAGCAGCGCCAGCGACAGCATCGTCTCGCGGGCCACCCAGAAGAAGAGGATGTCGTAGCCGGTCTCGCGCATGTCGGTGGGGAAGAAGCGCTGCATATCGGCGGTCGCTTCAGGCCAGCCGAGTGTGGAAAACGGCCACAGCCCGGAGGAGAACCACGTGTCGAGCACGTCCTCATCCTGCACGATCATGCGGCTGCCGCACTTGGGGCACGTCGTCGGGTCTTCGACAGCGCTCCACTGATGATCGCAATCCTGGCAATACCAGACCGGGATACGGTGCCCCCACCACAGTTGGCGGCTGATACACCAGTCGCGGATGTTTTCCATCCAGTGGAACCACGTCTTCTCAAAACGCTCCGGGATAATGCGCATCGTGCCGTCGCGGACGACGCGCATCGCCGCTTCGGCCAGCGGTTTGGTGCGCACGAACCATTGCGTGCTGATGCGCGGCTCGATGATCGTGTCACAACGCTGGCAGTGGCCGACGCTGTGATGATAAGGTTCGACCTTCACGAGCAATCCTTCTTTCTCGAAATCCGCCACAATCGCCTCACGGCAGGCATAGCGTTCCAGGCCCGCGTAAGGTCCGGCCTGCTCATTCATCATGCCGGTAGACGTCATCACATCCACTTGCGGCAGGTTGTGACGCATACCGATTTCGTAGTCGGTGGGATCGTGGGCCGGTGTCACCTTCACCGCGCCCGTGCCGAATTCCGGCTCGACTACCTCATCCGCCACAATGGGAATAAGACGCCCAATCGCGGGCAAAACCGCCATCTTGCCGACGAGGGCTTTCCAGCGCGGATCGTCGGGATGGACGGCGACGCCGCTGTCGCCGAGAATGGTCTCCGGGCGGGTGGTCGCCATTTCGATGAACGTCGTCGCGCCTTCGGCCCAGCGTCCGCTGCCCCAGGGATGTTGGGGGCCGGGCCAGTCGGCGGTCACAACGGGATAACGAATATACCAGAGATGGCTATCGTGTTCGGTGGGTTCGACTTCCAGGTCGGAAATCGCCGACTCGCAGCGCGGACACCAGTTGACCATGTACGGCCCGCGGTAGATCAAACCGCGCTCGTAGAGCGTGTGGAACGCAGTACGCACGGCATAGCTCAACCCCGGATCGAGCGTGAAGCGTTCACGTTCCCAGTCGCAAGAGATGCCAAGCTGCCGGTGTTGATCGGTGATGCGCGCGTGCGTCTTCCCCTTCCATTCCCAGCACTTCTCGACGAAGGCGTCACGGCCCAGGTCGTGGCGCGTCAGGCCCTCTTTCGCCAGCTCGCGTTCGACGACGTTCTGCGTGGCAATGCCGGCGTGGTCGGAGCCGGGCAGGAAAAGTGTCTCGAAGCCGCGCATGCGGTAGTAGCGCGTCATCAAGTCTTCGATTGCCGCCGTCATCGCGTGACCCAGATGCAGGATGCCCGTCACATTGGGCGGGGGCATGGTGATGCAAAAGCGCTTGCCCTCTGTCGAAGCGATGCCTTTGGCGATAAGCGTCTCCGGCTTGAAATAGCCCTGAGATTCCCACCAGTGGTACAGACGTTGCTCGTGTTCTTTCGGATTGTAGGTTTTGGATAATTCGGTCATGAGTTCCCCTCTATGGTCAGCAGATTGAGCAGATTAAGCAGACTTCGTTCCTGTGCTCGGGCCGGTCTCTGACCGTGCCCGCCCACACCTAAGTTTGCGCTGGGTTTCTTTCTAAAGTTGTCAGTGCTGCAAGCGGATCCTGGGCTGTCAACACTGAAGCCACCCGCGCCGCTTGTTCTTGATCCAAGGTCACCAGAGTAGCGCCAAAACGCAGCGCCACGGCGACATACACCGCATCGCTGCCACGCAGGCGATAATCCGACGCCATATCTGCCGATTGCTGCGCCAGAACATCGTCCAATGACACCACGATCAGGTTGGGCAAACGCCCAATAGCGCTAACTAATTTCCGCGCCAGGGTGGCGTTTCGGCTTCCCCGGCTAATTGCCGCCGCAACTTCAGGCAACACCAATGTCGGTACGATAATCGGAAAAGCCTGCGTCTTGACGTATTCCAGGAAACGGCAACTGTTAGCATGCCCCGGTTCGTAAGCGTTGAAGGCGTTGACAAAGACACTAGCATCAATTGTGTACATTACAGACATGGTCACACCTAACGCCGCATTTCCGACAACAGTTCCACACCGGTTTTTGGCGATTGCCACGCGCGACCGATTTCTTCGCTCAACGCAATCAACTCCTGCCACACACTATCGGCCCCCTTGATATCCAGTTCTCCTTCGAATTTTGGCTCTTCCAATGGCATAAGCAACGCCACCGGACGCCCCCGATGTGTGATGACATAATGCGCGCGTTCATCCCGCACCGTCCGTACAATCTCTGAAGCTTTGGCTTTCAGGTCACGCACTCCAATCTCGGTCATAGTTCCTCCACAATATAGTCACTAATGTGACTACATTATACATTCAACCCAGATTTGGGCAACTTGCTCAGGCGAGCGCAATGTTCACCTCAAGAGACTCAAGGACTATACACAAAAGACCCCCAATCATTCATCGTAATCAGCCTTCCGAATCCGCGCCAACATTGACTACGCTAAAACCCCTTCCAGCGTTCAAGGACTTCCTTCAGCCCTTCTTCCAGGCTCACCTGCGGGACAAATCCCATGCTGATGAGTTTCGTGGCGTCCACATCGTAACTGATCTCGGTGAGGATGTCCTGATCGGTATAACGCATCGTCGCTTCGGGGATAATGCGCTGCACGGCTGTGGCGATGGTGTTGAGCGACAGGTGCTCGGTTGCCGCGTTGACCGTCTCACCGATAAAGGCCGGATCGGCCATGCAGAGCCGCAAGGCCTCCGAGGTGTCGCGGATGTGGATGAACGGACGCACTTGATTGCCGCTGCCGTAAATAACCATCGGGCGGCGCACCCCCGCGAGATAGGCGAAGCGGTTAATGGTCGCATCAAAGCGCATGGCCGGCGCGCTCCCGAAGACGGTGCCCAACCGCACGATGGTCGGTTGGATGCCGCGCACCTCCGCCTGGCGAATCTCGTCCTCGGCCTTGCGTTTGGAGATCGCATACGGACCGACGGGACGGCAAAGGTCGGTTTCCTTGAACGGCCCACCCGGTCCGTAGACGCTGGCGGAACTGGCGTAGATCATGCGCATCACGCCCGCCCGCACCATACAATCCACAACCGCCGCCGTCCCCCAGTGGTTGATCTGCTCCGTCCACTCCGGATGGTCAAAACTCAGCGGGGTGGTGACAATGGCCGCCAGGTGGACAACCATAGCAGCATCCTGCATAGCACGCTGCAAATTGAGCCGGTCGAGGATGTCGCCCTCGATGAACTCATAACGCCTTTCCACCGGCAAATCCATTAGCGCGCTGAAGTTTTTGTGGCGCAAGCTATCGTAAATGCGTACCGTGAAACCGGCAAAGCGTGGATCCAAAACGATGTCACGGATCAACTGCGAGCCGATATACCCCGCACCACCGGTGATCAAAATGACATTTTTACCGTCCATGCTTTTTCTCCTCCTCTTGCCAATCCAAATGCAAACCACATTCTTTTTTGTCCGAATCCGCCCATCGTCCGGCGCGCTCGTCCTCACCGAGGAACACCGGGCGCGTGCATGGCGCGCAGCCGATGCTCATATAACCACGATAATACAGCGGATGGACGGGTAGATCGTGTGCCTGACGGTATGCCTCCACATCGGCTTTGGTCCAGTTCAGCATGGGATGAATCTGCAGCGGCCCCTTGGCCGGTTGATGGAGCACACGCATTGTCTGGCGATTGGCGGTCTGATCCCGTCGCACTCCCGCCACCAGGGCCTTCATCCGCGCCGTGATCCACTGCATCGGCTGCACTTTGTTAATGTAACAACATAAGTCCGGGTCGCGGCGATAAAGCGCCTCCCCGTATTGCTGCAACAGCTCGCTTTGCGTCATCGTTGGCCGCACGGTGAGGATATTCAGCTTGAAACGCGCCTGGAGCATATCCCGAAAGGCCAGCGTCTCCGGGAAGTGGAAGCCCGTGTCTATGAAAATGATCGGCATCTCCGGACATACCTGCGAGATGATGTGTAGCAGCGGCACACTCTGCGTCTGGAAGGACGAACTCGTCGCCACGTCCGGCGCAAAGGTCTCCCACGCCCAGCGCAGAATCTCCTCGGTGGAGGCGTGCTCAAAACGCTCATTCAGGGCCGCAATGTCCAACATTATTTAGTCTGGTAGGCTTTAGTCAAGTAGTCTTTAGTCTGGTAGGCTTTAGTCCGATAGGCTTTAGTCTGGTAGTCTTTAGTCCGATAGGCTTTAGTCTGGTAGGCTTTAGTCCGGTAGGCTTTAGTCGCGCCACTCACGGTCAGATTGTCATCAAAGCCGCCTGGATTTGACCATCCAAAAGTATTATACTTTCTCCGTCAAGCGCAGCAACAACTTCGACGCGCTGCGCGCGCGTGATGCTGACGAGGTCTTGCGTTGCCGCGCGGAACTGTTCCGCCAGCATTGTGTTGCGCGTCGCCAGAAGCAGCGGACCGACTTCCGCGCCAAGCGAGAGACCACGCTCACTCTTATAACGCCGTACCGCCGTGGCGACTTCAACCAGGGTCTCACCAAAAGATTCAGCATCCGCATCCTCGAAACGCGCGTCGGCTTCAGGCCAGTGGGCGCGATGGATGGACACAGCGCCGTCACGTTCCGCAAAAAGTGCCAGGTAGATGGTCTCCGTCACATGCGGCAGAAACGGCGCAAACAACTTAAGCGTTGTCAATAAGACGTCATCAAGTGTAAAAGCCGCCCCTGTGTCCTGAGCATACAGGCGCAGTTTCGCCATCTCCAGGTAATTATCCGCCAAATCGCGCCAGAAGAAAGTCTCAATCTCGCTTTTGGCGGCAGCGTAATCGTAATCGCGGAACAGGGCGGTGACGCGGCGGATCAAGCGTTGGGTGCGGGCGAGAATCCAACGATCGGCGGGGGATAGCCCCCCCTCAGTCCCCGCCAGTGGGGGGAAGGCCGGGGAGAGCAAAAACCGTTCGGCGAAACGGGCGACGTTCCACAGTTTGGTGATCAATTTCTCACCGATCTGGATTTTCTCCTCGCTGATGATCGAGTCCTTGCCGAAGCCGGTGCTCGAAGTCCAATAGCGCACGGCGTCCGCCGAATACCGGTCGAGCATCTCCATCGGCGGCATCGGGCCGCCGCCACGACTCTTGCAGATCTTGCCGGTGCCTTCAGGGGCCAGCCCCCACCCCGAAATCCCCGCGTCGGTCCACGGCGTCGCGCCGAAGTGGTGGTGCGATTTCACGATCGTGTAGAACGCCCACGTGCGGATGATCTCGTGGGCCTGCGGGCGCAGCGAGAAGGGATAGACTTTGGCGTAGAGTTCGGGATTCGTCAGCCACTGTCCGGCGATTTGCGGGGACAGCGATGAGGTGGCCCAGGTGTCCATCACGTCGGTTTCCGGGGTGAAGGACGTGCTGCCACATGCGCAGGTGCGGGGAGCGCCGGATTGTGATCCGGCGCAAGCATCAGTGAGACAAGCGGCGGGCGGGCGTGTCGTCGGGTCCACGGGTAACTCGTCTTCCCCGGCGAGGATTGTCGCGCCACAGGCGTTGCAGTACCAGACGGGGAAGGTCACGCCGTAGTAGCGTTGGCGGGAGATGCACCAGTCCCAGTTGAGGTTTTCGACCCACTCGCGGAAGCGGGTTTCCATGTGATCGGGATGCCAGCGCACCTTCGCGCCGGACGCCAGTAGCTCGTCCTTGAAGTCGAGCACACGGATAAACCACTGTGGCGTGACGATGTACTCCACCGGCGTGTCGCACCGCTCGTGGACGCGCACGGACTGCGCCAGCGGGCTTTGTGCCAGGAGCAGGCCGCGCTCCGCCAGTGCCGCCACGATCTGCCGCCGGGCTTCGCGTGAGGGCAGACCGGCAAACGCGCCCGCCAGATCGGTCATCCGCCCGGCGTGGTCCAGCGCCACACGCAGCGGCAGGTTGTGCTTATACCACCAGGCCACATCCGTCGTGTCGCCGAAGGTGCAGCACATCACCGCGCCCGTGCCCTTCTCCGGGTCCGCGCCGGGATCGGTCAGGACCGGCACCCACTGGTCAAAATACGGCACGCGCGCCTGCTTACCGACCAATCCCGCATAACGCGTGTCATCCGGGTGAACGAAGATCGCCACACACGCGGGCAGCAATTCCGGGCGGGTGGTGGCGATTTCCAGCACACCGCCGTCTTCCAGCGCGAAAGCCAGCGTGTAGAACGTACTGGCGCGGTCGAGGTCGTTCAGTTCAGCCTGGGCGATTGCGGTCTGGCACTCCGGGCACCAGATCGCGGGCGCTTCCTTGCGATAGACCAATCCCTTGCGGTAAAGATCAAGGAACGAAAGCTGTGAGATGCGCCGCGCGTTCGCGTCAATCGTGCGGTAGGTGTAGCGCCAGTCAATCGAAAGGCCCAAACGCTGCCAGAGCGCCTGGTAATCTTTTTCCGCCTGTTCGCTCACCGCCAGACAACGCTCGATGAACGCCTCCCGGCCCACATCCACGGCGCGGATGCCCTCCCATTTTTCGACCAGGCGCTCGGTGGGCAGGCCGTTGTCGTCGTAGCCCATCGGATAGAAAATGTTGTAGCCGTTCATCCGCCAGAACCGCGCCATAAAGTCGGCGTGGCTGTACGAATAGACATGACCCAGGTGCAGGTGCCCGGAAACCGTCGGTGGCGGCGTGTCAATCGAGTAAACCGGGCGCGTGGCGTCGTCAATATCGAAGTGATACACGCCCTGCGCCTGCCAGAATGCCTGCAAGCGCGGCTCCTCGGTCTTCGGATCGTAGCGTTTCGGTAAAGCAGTCATGTCAGTCCTCCATCAAGAAAATAGTCAGCAGATTGAGCAGATTGAGCAGATTAGCTTGTACTTAATCCGCTAAATCTGCTTAATCTGCTGACAAACAAAAAGGCCCACTCCGTCCAGGGACGAAGTGGGCCTCCGCGGTACCACCCTGATTTACCGGCGCACACCGGTACACTCTGCCATCCACAGCCTAAGCGATGGATGCTCGCTGTAACGGGCGATCCCGTAGCGACCTACTGAGGGCCATCCCCCAATTCAGCCGCTCGACTCCCGGGCGACCTTCGGCGATCTGTCACTGCAAGGGCTTTCAGCCGGTGACCCTATTCTCTGTTCCCAGTGACGGAGTGAGCGCTGCTCCCTCAATCGCCTACTCCTCCCGTTCACCGTCTTTGACGGATTACGTTGATATGATTATATGAGAGTTGGATGAATTGTCAACTGTAAATATCCAGCACATCCCGCAGCATCGTCATCGCCGACGGAACCGGATTCGGTTCGTCAATAATCGCGGTGATAACGCCGTAGATGTCGGTGGTGTAGACGACGCCCATCTGCTTGCGGCCGAGCCGCCCAAACGGGTGATCCGGCGACAGCGGCATGGGGGTGACGGAGAGGGCGTAGCCGCCGTCGGGTTGCCGTTCGGCGCGGGCGAGCAAGCGATAGCACTGCCCCCGTCTGCGCGCCGCGACCAACGCCTCCGCGCTGACGGTCACAATGCCGGCGCGCGTCACGTCGTCCAGTGTGGCGGGGAAATCTGCCACGGCGTTCGCCAGGATGACGAGTTTCGCCGCCGCGTCCCAGCCTTCGAGATCCCACGAGCCATCTCCCTCAAGCACGCCTTCATCGCGCGCCAGTGCCAGCGCTTCATCCCACGGCACACCGTCGGCGAGCAGGTCCATCACGTAGCCGGTGACGAGGTTGGGCACGGCCTCGATGCACTCCACGACCGCGCCGCGCAAATCCCGCGCGCCCAGGTTGATCGCCGGCAGGCCACCCGCGACGGTGCCATCGAAGCGCAGTTTGACGCCCTGCGCTTTCGCCAGCGCGTGCAGTTCGCGGTAGGCCACGACCAGCGGCCCCTTGTTCGGTGTGACGACGTGCATCCCCTTGCGCATCGCAGTGCGGATGCAACTCAGGCCCGGCTCCGCGCCCTGGGTCAGGTTGACCGGCGAGGCTTCCAGCAGTACATCGGCGTCTGCCGCTTCAACGAGCGATAGCGCGTCCCACCCTAAACGTCCGACACCGGGATAGGCGGCAACCGAATCACCCGCCTGTTTGAGTTGTGCGACATGCACCGGATCAAGCCCGTTCGTGTCGTAGGCCGCGCCCCGGCTGTCTGCCGCGCCCACAAGCAGCAGTTCAAGGCCGTAACGCTCACGCAGCAATGCATCCTTCTCGGCGATCACCTCACAAAAGCGGCGGCCCAGATTACCCAGTCCGACAAGTATGTAACGTATTGTTTGCATCAGAGTCTCCAAAGTACAAAATAAGGGGTAAAGAGTAAGCGGTAAGGAGATAGATAGGCCCAGAACAGGCGTCCCCCCTCCCCAATCCCTAATCCCCAAAAGTATATCCCAATCGTTTGGTCGTGCAAAAAGGACCTTCATTTGACATCACGACGTTTATGGACATAATAGCAACCGGGGTTAGCGCGCAAGTTTACCTCAGCTGACTATATTTTTCCAAGAAAAGGGAGGAGATTATGAAACTGCAAAAGTTCGCTACGTTTATGATGTTGGCAATTGTGCTCGTTACCAGTCTGATGACAGGTTGTCAGCGGTCACAGAAGATCGTTGTGGCAACAGATGCCACATGGCCGCCGATGGAATTTGTAGACGAGAACAAGCAAATCGTGGGCTTCGACATTGACCTGATGAACGCGATCGCGAAAGAAGCCGGTTTTCAGGTCGAGTACAAGAATGTGGCCTGGGACGGCATCTTTGCCGGTCTTGCCGCAGGTGAATATGATGCGATTATCTCGTCCGTCACCATCACCGATGAGCGGCGACAGCAATACGACTTCTCCGATCCATACATCAACGCCGGGCAGATCGTCGTCGTGCGCGCCGATAGCGACATCACCGGACCGGAGACGTTGAGCGGCCATACCGTCGGGGCACAGATCAGCACCACCGGTGCCTTCGAGGTCCAGAAGATGTCCGGCGTCACGCTCAAGGAATATGACGAAGTTGGGCTGGCGTTCGAGGATCTGGTCGCCGGGCGCATTGACGCAGTCGTTTGCGATACGCCGGTCGCGGCGGACTTTGCCCTGCAACGCGAGGAATATCGCGCCAAGCTGAAGATCGTCGGTGACTCTTTCACCGAGGAATACTATGGCATTCTCGTGCAGAAGGGCAACACCGAGTTGCTTTCCAAGATCAACAAGGGGCTTGCGGCCGTCAAAGCCAAGGGCCTTGACAAAGAACTGCAAGAGAAGTGGTTGCGCTAAATACACGCTTCGTTTACGTAGGGACGTACACTTACCGTGGTGACAGCAAGGGCATTTACCTCTACCGGTTGGATATGACGACCGGGGCGCTGATCCCATCCGGCGTCGCCGCAGAGACGGTAAACCCTTCCTTCCTTGCGGCGGCGCCTCAACGTCGCTATCTCTACGCCGTGAACGAGACGATGACTTTTGAAGGTCAGTCCGGTGGGGGATTGAGTGCCTTCGCCATTGAGCCGCAGACAGGCATGCTGACCTTCATCAATAGCCAATGCACCCACGGCGGCGCGCCATGTCACGTGAGCGTGGATCAGACCGGGCACTTTGTCTACGTGGCAAACTATATGGGCGGCAACGTGGCCGTTTTTCCGGTGCGTGGAGACGGCGGCCTGGAGCCGGCTTCCGATGTCGTGCAGCACAGCGGTTCCGGCGTCAATCCCCAGCGGCAGGAGGGGCCGCATGCCCATTCCATCAACCCGGATCCGACAAACCGGTATGCCTTTGTCGCCGATCTGGGCATTGATCGGCTGATGGCTTACCGGCTCGATCTGGCCAACGGCAAGTTGATCCCACATACGACGCTGTGGTTGGAGGTAGCCGCAGGGGCCGGGCCGCGCCATCTGGCCTTTCACCCCAACGGCAAATACGCCTATCTGATGACCGAGATGGGTTCGACGATCATCGCCCTGGCCTACGATGCCGCACAGGGGACACTGACTGCGCTCCAGACTGTGCCGGCGCTGCCGGAAAACTTTGCCGGTCACAGCACCGGTGCCGATATTCACGTTGCACCGTCAGGTAAATTCCTGTACGCTTCCAATCGCGGCCACGATAGTCTCGTCATCTACGCCATTGACCCGGCAACGGGGTGGCTGACCTATGTCGGGCACGCGCCAACGCAGGGTCAGACGCCGCGTAACTTTGCCATTGATCCCACAGGGACGTATCTCTTTGTGGCCAATCAGGACAGCGACACGATGGTCACCTTCACGATTGACCCGCAGACAGGCCATCTCACACCAACAGGCCACGTCACCCACGTTCCGATGCCGGTGTGTGTGCTGGTCCTTTAGTCCAACGTTCCAACGTTGGAACGTTGTGGAGGGGTATGACTGAAGGTGCTGATCTTGTCGCTGTCTGCGTCCGCACGCGCAGCAACGAGATCAACGAACTTATCGCCGCCGAATGTGAGCATCTGACCGGAGGCCGTCCGGACGCGGACGGCGTCGCACAGTGCAACTCGTTGGCGTACATTCCGCATGCCGCTTATGTGCGCACCGGCTTGCGGCGTCTGGCGCAGGCGTCCACGTTCGCGGGTCTGCTCGAGATGCTTCGCCAAATGCCGTTTGAGCTGGACAATTTCTGCGTGGACGCGCTTTATTTGTCGGGGCGCTTTCCCATGCCACAACAGGATGCCGTGGTTCTGGCTGCCGATGCCATCCACTGCCGCGCAAACGTCACCGCGCCCCAACACCGCTTGCTGCTGGTCGCACAACGGCACACCTTCTGGCTCGGCGAAATTCTAGCAGAAGCGGCACAGAGCTACACACCGCACACGGCCAAGCCCTGCCATGTTTCCGTTTCTCTGGAAGCGCGAGTAGCTCGCGCGCTGGTCAACCTTGTCACGCCGCCGGCCAGGACATTAATGGATCCATGTTGTGGAACCGGCTCCATTCTTTTGGAGGCGAGCGCGCTTGGCCTGACCGCTTACGGCGCGGATAGCAACCCCCGAATGGTGCGCATGGCACAGCGGAATCTGCTGCACTTCGGCTATGCGCCCCGTGTGACGCTTGCCGATGCTCGCGAATGGTCACAAACCGCCGATGCGCTCGTCACCGACTTGCCCTACGGGCGACAGTTAGCATCCGCCGAAGCAACCATCCCCGCAATCCTGGCGCACATGGTGCACTTGGCGCCGCTTGCCGTCTATGTGACCGGCGACGACATCCGTGAAGAACTGATGACGGCAGGCTATGATGACATTGCAGTCTATCGGATCGTCAAACCCAACGGCTTCACCCGTTATGTTCATCGTGCGCGCCGCGGGTGAGTGTTAGCGCGCTTGAACGTTGGAATGTTCTGACGCCCATCACCTTTCGACAAAGGACAGCCTTATGTTATACTCACTCAAGTTCCGACCGTGCTATTGGGCTATGTGAATGTGATGGATTCCAAAACTTATCAACCTGAAGTTTCTGTCGTCATCAAAACTTACGATAACAGTGAGCGCGCGCCACGCGGCGTTCCCACGTTGAAGGAGTTGCTGGTCACAACGTTGCGGGTGATCGAGAGGCAAACCTTTCTACCTGCCGAGGTTCTGGTTGTGGATTCGAGCGCAGGGAACGGCATTGCCGAGGTGTTGCAAAACTATGGCACATCCACAGCTTTTCATCTGCGCCGGGTGTCTCTGGCGCCGGAACAATTCAGCTATCCGCGCGCCATGAACCTCGGTGTACACAACGCGCGGGGCGAGATCGTGGTCAGTCTCAGCGGCGACGCGACGCCGGCCAACGCGCGTTGGTTGGAGACGTTGATTGCTCCGCTGGCAAATCCCAAAGTTGCCGGCGCCTTCAGCCGTCACATTGCCCGCCCCGGCGTCCCTCTGGCGTGGGCCGAGCGGCTACGTTTGTGGTGGCGCTATCATTCCAAAACCACCACCCTGCGGCGCAACGATCACATCTTCTCCAACGCCAGTTCCGCATTTCCCAAAGCTTTGGCGCTGGAAATTCCCTTCGACGAAACCCTCACGGAGCTTGAGGATTACGCCTGGGCGGGCGAAGTGCAACGCCGTGGCTATCTCATCGCCTACGTGGGTGAATCCGAGGTCTATCATTCCCATACCGCATCCAGCGCCAAAACGCTTTGGCGGATGATATACTACGTTTTCCTGCGTATGAAAGCCGATACTCACAAATAAACCAAGCCAACCATGAAAATTTCAGCCCTCCAAGCGCGGCAACTGGCCTTGCATGCCCTCGGTCTCGATGGCAGATGGGCATTACCTCCTGACAAAGAAGGCGCAGCGCAGATCATCGAACGTCTGGGTTATGTGCAGATTGACACAATCCACATCATCCAACGCGCCCACCATCATACACTCTGGGCACGGTTTCCGCAGTATGCACCTGTCATGCTGGATGATCTGCTTGCCAAAGACCGCCGCGTCTTCGAGTGGTGGACGCACGCGATGGCCTACATTCCCATGCGCGATTACCGCTTCTATGCGCCGCGCATGGGATATCAGGCACTCTGGGGTCGCCAACGCGAATGGCTGGCCGAGTATGCGGATGTGATCGCATATGTCAAAGAGCGCATCCGCACCGAAGGGCCACTCGGCGCTTCCGACTTTGAGAAGCCGGCGTCTTTCAAAACTGGATGGTGGGATTGGAAACCGGCCAAACAAGCCCTGGAAATCCTCGCTTCGATGGGCGAATTGATGGTGACGCAGCGCCGCAACTTCCAGCGCATCTTCGACCTGACCGAACGTGTGCTGCCACCGGATGTGGACACCACACCGCCCACGGAGGAAGAACTTCAACGGTTCATCGTGCGCTTCGCGCTCAATACAGGCGGCGTGCTACGAGAGAATGAGATCCAATGGTCGCGCCGCAAAGCCGATCCCGCCGCACTACAGGCGATGGTGGATGCGGGCGAAGTCACAACGTTCGAGGTCGAAGGGCTGAACGGCGAGCCGTGTTACGCGCTCAGCGACGTTTTTGAAGCCGGCACACAATCGCCCAATGGCGAACCGCATCTGCATATTCTCTCGCCCTTCGACAATCTCATCATCAACCGGCGCTGGCTCAAGACGTTTTTCGATGGGTTCGACTATACGATCGAGTGCTACGTTCCCGAGGCCAAGCGCAAATACGGCTACTTCGTCCTGCCGATTCTGTGGGGCGACCGGTTTGTAGCGCGCATGGACAGCAAAGCCGACCGCAAGCCCAAGACGTTCGTCATCAAGCGGCTGTTGTTTGAGCCAGGTTTCGACGAATACGAGGCCGTGCTGCCCGCGTTGGCGGAGAAACTGTGCGCATTTGCGGCGTTCAATGGATGCAACAACTTCGCCATCGAAGATGTGCAGCCAGAGATAATCAGAACACCGTTAATCAATGCACTCGCTGTCGTTTGATCCACTCATTGCGTTGTATGACGAAACGCGTACTGTTGACGCGCATTGTTTTCGCGCGGCGCTGGATGCCCTCGTCGAACGTTTCCCGCCGTCACAGTATCCTCGTCTATTCGAGCCAGGTATCGGCAACGGGAGAATCGCCATCCCGCTGGCGGAACTGGGCTACACTGTTACCGGTGCTGATATCTCTCCTGTGATGCTGCGCGCTGGAAAGGACCGTGCCTCGACGCTTCCCATTGTGTGGCATCAGGCTAATGTGACGCGCTTGCCGTATACTGACGCGACGTTCGATATGGCCGTGGCGACGCATCTCTTTTATTTCATCCGCGATTGGCAACAAGCCGCCGCTGAACTGCTGCGCGTGGTACGGTCTGATGGCCCGATCGTCCTGATGCACACCGGCAACGGGACCGAAATCCCGGCGCTGAATGCACGGTACAAAGCGCTGTGCTCCGATTTGGCCCACCCCATTCCGGCGATCGGCGTCGAAAGCACACGTGACGTCGTCGGGTATTACGAGGCGTTAGGTTGTCGGGCAGAGTGGCTGCGCGACCGTTGGACCTGGACGGCGCACACCCGACTGGCTCAGGCACTCGGATATATCCAGGCGCGGGCTTACTCGTTCACCACCTTTGCTCCAGACGCTATCCACAGCGAGGTCACGAGACGGCTAAAACTGGAGCTAGAACAGCAATACGGAACGCTACACACGGAGATCGCCGTCCCTAACCAGGTCTATATGGTGATTATTATGCATTGAGTGGGGTGCAAAGCATTTGACTAGACGCCAAAACCTGTTATGATTGCCCTGGTTGCGGGCGGTTAGCTCAGTCGGTTAGAGCGCCTCCCTTACACGGAGGAGGCCGTAGGTTCGAGTCCTATACCGCCCATTCCTGGGGAAGGGTTGAGGGCTAACTTGCAAGGGCGCAAGTGACCCTTTCACCAGGAAGGGGGTTACTATGCCAGAGGATTTTGACCAGTGGATCACTACACGGGAGGCGGCAGAACTTTCTGGCTACAGACCGCTGAACATAATACGGCTTGTGCATAAAGGGCATGTTCGTGGCGTCAAGTTTGGGCGTGATTGGATTGTCAACAAGGCTGATGTTTTGGCTTACGTGGCGGAGATTGAGCGGCTAGGTAGGGCAAAGTTTGACCCCTGGCGGACAGGGGCAAGGCGCAAAGACGACGAAACTGGGGAAGTGTAACCACTTCTCCAGTTTTTTGCTGTCAAAAGGGAATTGCTACTTGCAATTCTTTTTTTATCTGTTATACTTGGATAGTAGGGTTTCGTAGTAACCAAAATTTCAAAGCAAAAGGAGCTAGAGCGATGACGGAAGACGAGGTTATTTGTGAGGCGGTTAGGAATGCGCAGAGGAGCAAGATATGACATTACAGGACTATGTCACCATTCAGGAAGGGGCGAAGTTGTCGGGTTACTGTGTAACCCAGGTGCGACGGCTGGTTGCTTATGGGCGGGTTGCTGGCGTCAAGATGGGGCGTGATTGGTTTGTCGAGCGGGCGGCATTGCTGGCTTACGTCGAAGAGCATGCGCGGCTAGGTCGTCAAAAGTTTAACCCCTGGCGTGAAGAACTGGTCAGGAAAGGCCGGGGACGGGCAAGGAGAAAAGACCATGACCCTGCATGAAGCCGTCAAAGAGTTTCTACTTGCAAAACTGGCAGGGGGAAGGTCGCCCAGAACGTTGAAACGTTACGAGGAGGTGTTAACGGCATTTGAAACGTTAGTCGGGGGGCGCGACTTGGCGGACGTAACCCCCCGACATATCCGGCGGTTTCTGGCGTCCTACCGCACCCGCGGATGTACGCCCGAAACCCTCTTAAGTCATTATAACGTCTTACGGTGTTTTTTCAACTGGCTACAGCGAGAGTACCAGTTGACCCATAACCCCATCGGGGCGGTAGATCGTCCCCTTGTCCCTTCACTTTTGCCAAAGAGCTTGACGGCAGATCAGGTTAAAGCCTTGCTCAAGGCGGTTACAGAGACCAGAAAGCCGGAGCGTAACACGGCTTTGGTTATGCTCATGCTTGATACCGGTATCAGGGTCGGGGAAGCATGTAACTTACAGCGTGAGCATATTGACCTTGAAAACCGGCATGTTCGGGTATTCGGCAAGGACAAACGGGAACGGCAGTTACCTGTAGGGGAAAAGACGACGGAAGCCTTCAAGGTGTACTTTGAGACCAGAAATGACGATCTGCCAAGCGCGTTTGTGACCTTTCGGGGCGAATCCGCCAGACCGATGACGGTTAGGGTTGTGCAAAGCCTTTTCAAGCGTTTGAGCAAGGTTGTTGGTTTTCACGTCAACCCACACCTGCTACGCAGTACGTTTGGGTCAATATGGATTACCAACGGCGGCGATGAAGAAAGTTTACGGCAGATGCTTGGACATACGACATACGCCATGACCAGGCGTTATGTCAGGTTGCGGATGTCAGACCTGCATGACAAACACGCGAAATTTTCACCCCTCGCTGGGGGGAAGGAGAAAGAGGCATGAACCATATCGAGGTTGGCGCATACGGAGAAATGCTTGTTTACCAAGTACTACAGGAAACCGTCGGTCATTGGGGATCGGGTAAAAATCACCATACCCATGTCATTGGGTAGCCGCTTTGTGGCTTACCGTGAAGCATGGGAACTGTTAGCAGACATTCAAGGGGGTGCGCTATGAGAAACGGGCTTGCGGTGGTCATTTTCATGGCTGTTGTTGTGTTATTTGCAACGGGCGCGTTATCGGTGCTATCTGACCATCTGGCGATCGAGCGGGCAAAGGTCGAGGCGCAGGCGGCGCAAGCGGCGGCGCAACGGGCGGAGGCGGAAGCCGATTTGACGGTTGCTGAGGCTCAGGCACGGATTCTTACTGAAGCAGCGCGGGCAGTGGCGGCGGATCGGCGGCTTGTGATGCTATATACCGTTTCGGGCAACGCGGCTGTATTACTCGGCGCGGTGCTGGCGGGCATGGTGGCTGGTTACATAGCCGGAAGAAAGGTGCACCATGAACGAGCTTGATCGCTTGGGAAATTTCCTGAACCCTATAGGAATTATAGCATAAAACAGCACAAAATGCCAAGAGGTTTTTTTGAGTTCCCAAAAGGTATTATTTTTGGGAATAAAATAATGTCATGAGTCAAGAGGATTTTGTTGAATGGTGGCTGGTTACATAGCCGGAAGAAAGGTGCACCATGAACGAGCTTGATCGCTTTCAACTTGAGGGGATCGTTTATTACCAACAAGGCCGGAAATGTGGGCGGCCTGGGTGCAGATGTGAAGCGGGTGACCTGCATGGCCCATACTGGTACGCGCGGGATTCCGGCGGGCGCGTTCGGTACCTTGGCCGCGTTCTGCCTGATGCTATCACACGAGCACGGGCGGCGCGCCGGTGGCACGCGCCGGACATTGAGCGGACGCGGCGGCAATTGCGCAATGCGCTTGACGCCGTAGAAAAGCTATTGCGCTATGACGATCTAAGCGATGCTGATCGCATGCTGATCAACGTGTTAGGCTTTGGTGATTGCCTTGTGTGCGCTGGTGGCCACCAGGTTACACAAGATCAGGCTGATCTTGTGGAGCTGTGCGGCACGATCGTGGCAGTAGAGGCGCACAAGATAACGGACTTGTGCGCGACGAAGTTGGGCGACACACAAGATGCCCAGGGTTTGGAGGTGGCATGATGTACGAGCGCGATCGTTATGGCGTTGGGATGGGGCAATTTTCCAATGTTGAAAAAGAGACCTGGCAACAGATCAATTTTCAAGCGGGTGTGCTTGTCCCTGTCGGACAGGCAACCGTGATCGCTGGATCGTGGGGCATGGTTATTTTAGTTGCGGCTGGGATCGTATGTAGCCTTGCGGGGTGGCCGGCGAAATATGCCCTGATGACGGGGAGTTTGGCCATGGCCGTACTGATGGCATGGCAATCTTGCGCGGCGATTTCCTGGGCGCGGGGGGCATATTTAGCGCGGGAGCACTACAGAAACGAGCGACAACAGGGGGCGCAGGCTGATAGAACAACTATCACCCTCGAAGTCATTGACCGGCAGGCGAATAATGGGTACGGCCGTACTGTCTATGAGGATTTGGACGTATCGGCGGAACAACTGGCGATTGTAGCGCGTGCGGATCGTCTAAGCAAGCGTGGGCTAATGAACGCAGGCTTAAACGATGCCCAGGCCATGCGCCTGTTGGCTCAACTGCTGGCGATGGGGTATGTCGTCAGGCAAGCTGACAACGAACCGGCACGCTGGACGGCGAAGGGTGAAGCACTACGGCGGGCGTTCGCCGGTGGTGGTGGTGGTGGTGGTGGGCTGGTGGATGTCCCCCACCACCAGTAAAAATCAGAGTAGGGGGGTATAAAAACCCTCACCCTTGCGTAAAAATCGCTTACAGGGCTTTCTAGGGGCATTACAGGCCATTCTACGGTAAAAACCCTCTGTATTGCGTAAAAACCGCTTACAGGGCTTTCTAGGAGCATTACAGGCCATTCCAGAAGTCCGACAGGTTAATCGAACTTGTATGGTCAGGGCAAACGGAAAAAGTTATACATTTTACAGCATAAAACAGCATAAAATAGCATATTATGTATAACTGCGGTTTTATGCATACTAACTTGACTATACGGGGGTATTTTGATATACTGGCGATAAATTCACGACGGAGGGTTACGATGACGAATACGGCACGGTTTGGATTGGTTTTGAGCGAACAGGAAAAGCAAGCCCTGTTTGAGATTGCACGTTTGCGGCGAACTTCGGTGGCGGCAACGGTGCGCTGGCTTATCTGGCGTGAAAAACAGCGTCGGGAGCGGATGGAAAGGGGGAAAACGACATGTACGGATTAAAAAAGTGTGGGGTCGTTTCCAGTTTGGAGCTGGAAGCGACCCCCAAAAGAAAGAACCGTGTACATAATTCTAGCACTGTTGTTCTAAAAAGTCAAGTTTTTGAGAGGGCACTTTATTGGATTTCCAACAAAGTCCCTCTTGTTCCCCTACAACCCAAGTCGAAAAGTCTGATTACAGGCTTTGGCGCATATTCCCAGCGCATCACCACGGAAGATACCGCATGGTACTGGTTTGGAGAGCGTGCTTGTAACCTGGCGGTGGTGACTGGTCATGGCCTGGTTGTCCTGGATTTTGATTGCCCTGGTGAGTACGATGCATGGCGCATGGCCTGGCCTGACCTGGCGGACACCTACACGGAACGGACGGCGCGGGGCATGCATGTGTTCCTTGCCGGTGATAGCGCAAGCGGGCGGCTTCCTGGCCGTCCTGGCGTCGAGATCAAAGGGCGCGGCGCTGTGGTTATGTCTGCGCCCAGCGTTCACCCAGGCGGCTTTGTGTACCAGGCTGTTGACCCTGGGGCGTTGATAAAGCAGGCCCCTGGCGACTTCCCTTTGCTTAGTGAACATCCGCAAGCACTAAGCAAGGGGATTGTGACATGCGCCGGTGGCAAAGACGCCCTGGCGCGGATCAAGGCGGCCTACAGCGTGCTTGACCTGGCGCAATCCCTGACGCGGCTGAAGACCAACAACGGGCGATGGTGGCATGGCCGTTGCCCGTTCCACGACGACAAAAGGCCGTCATTTTGGGTTGATGCAGAGCGTCAATTGTGGGGTTGCTACGCTTGCGGGATGCATGGTGACGTTGTGAACCTGTATGCAATTCAACACGGCCTGAGCGTCCAGGATGCAATCAGGGCACTGGCGACGGGGGTGGCGGGATGAACGGGCTTGTTAATGTATCCAAATCACGCCGCGACCCCTCCGAAAAGATCGAAAAATCGGGGGAGATCACATTGGACGCCGTGGCAGCAATCGCGGCGCAAGTGTTACGAGAAAATCCAGACCCTGATCCAGAGCTTGAACCCTGGTACGGTGAAGACGAAATCACCTTTCGGACAAACCCACATCCTGAGAATTTAACAGCAGATGGTGTTGTTGTGGTCAATCCTGGCGGTATGCAGGTGGGCGCCGTTTCAAAGTTTTCGGTGCTGAATCCGCAAGGGGGCGGAGCTGTTGGTCGAAGAATCAAAGGGATGTCGGCAAAGTCACGTAAGCGGCTTATGCGACACCTGATGGCTGTAGACCTTGAAAGCATAGCGGCTGAACGCAAAGGAGCGAAGTTTAGCCGTGCTATGTTTGTGACGTTAACTTATCCCTGGATGGATGGGAAGCCGTTCTCAGACTGGGAACGGGCGAAAGAACACCTTGAAGCCCTGAGAAAGCGGCTTGAACGTGCTTACGGGATCAAGTGGGCTGTGTGGAAACAAGAGTACCAGGAAAGTGGTGCGTTACACTTTCACCTGGTTTTGAACCTGTCGAGGGTTGTCAGGGTGGCATGTTTCAGGGCATGGCTTGCCCAAGCATGGTATGAGATCGTTGAATCTGGCAACCCAGACCATTTGGCGGCAGGGACTGGGGTTGAACCCGTGTACATCGAGCAAGGGCAACCTGGTAGCCTGTTAAGTTACCTGTCAAAAGAGCTTGGCGGAAGCCGTAAGCGGTATCAGGATCGGGCTTTTGATCCTGATACCGGCGAGCTTATTGAGAGCGGTAAAACCTGGGGGATTTGGGGGCGCGGGGATTTTGAGGCGGCGAAGGTCATTATTTGCAAGATTACCGTTCGAGGGCGTGAAGCCTGGCAGCGATTCAAAGAGAATGTTGCGCGACGTTTCGAGAAATCCCGTTACTTGCGGAGGGTGGCAAGTATTGCCTGGTGGGGCGGAGGGTTGCTATACGGGAACGGCGGCGACCTGATGAACGAGCTTCTTGATGGGATACCTGAAGGCGCGTGGGAATACGTTTAAGCGTTGGGGGGAAACATGTTTTTGGGTGGTTTGGCGGTAGGGTTGCTTATGATAGGGATAGGGGTATATTTTGTACTGGCCAGACACCTAACGAAAAAAGCAAAGGCAAGTGAGGCGGAACTTGCAAGCGCGCGACTTAGGGAAAAAGATGACCTTATCCAGAAAATCACCGCTGAGCTACAAACTGCCCAATTGCAGGTCAAGCAGGCAAATGTCATAATTGCGCGATTGGAGCGGGAAAATGCTGATTTACGGGCGGGGATTGAACGTCAAACCCCCACCTATGCGGCATACATCCGCAAGTATGAGCGGGCTGAAAAGGTGCGGCAGTTGTGGGCGGAAGGCTGGAGCTTACGGCAGATCATGCTACACGTTTACGGCTATGTGGGTGAAAGTTCATACAGGCAAGTTAAGCGAGTATTGCAAGGGTAGCACATGTTGCCTAAGTGTTGCTTTTGGCTGCCCTGCGTTCCCCTTCCTGAAGCCGCTTTTTACATGGCTTACCCAGTAGTACAACAAAAGTCAACGGAATTGAGAAGACAAGGGCGGTTTGATCTGGTTTCCTTACACGGAGGAGGCCGTAGGTTCGAGTCCTATACCGCCCATTTCCCTGCTTTTGGCCGCCTATTCTTAGGCGCGTGATGCAGTTCCAAGCGCTTTTGCGAGTTACGCCGCATAGACAGGCAAGGTGAACCAGAAGGTGTTACCTTGCTCAAGGTCACTCTCAACCCCTACTTCACCGCCAAGCTTTTCGACGATGCTACGCACGATGGAAAGCCCCAGGCCGTGCCCTGGCTCCACATCACGCAAACGGGTAAATTTGGTGAACAACATCGCCTGCTGCGCCGGAGGAATCGCCACACCGTTATCCCGCACCCAGAAACGGATTGCTGATTTTCGGTTTTGGATCTCGGATTTTGGATTTGAGGTCTGGGATTCTTGAACTTGGGGGAGTTGTTCCGTCCCTGAGCCGTCCGATTTGGAAATCGGCAATCCACAATCTAAAATCGAAAAGCCCAACTCCACGCGCGGCGGGATACCCTCGGCCGGACACCCCCCATATTTGATCGCGTTGCTGATGTAGTTGGCCCACACCTCCTCAATCCACGGACCGTAGCTGTGAACAACCGGCCAATGTTCCGGCGTGATGATGACCGCACGATGTTCGGCAATCAAGACGGCAAGCCGGCTTTGAACACCGGCAATGACGGTAGCCATGTCAAGCGGCTCCACTCTGACAGAGTCCACCTGCCGTACGCTCGCCAGTAACAGCAGCGCATCTACGATGCTGACCAGGCGCAAAGCATTCTGGCTGATGGCATCCAGATACTCCTGAATAGCATTCAGCGAGAGATCCTGATAGTATTCCCTGAGCAACGATGTGAGGGCCACCACACCTCCCAGGGGGTCTTTAATATCATGGGCAACAGTGTGGGCAAAGGCATCCAGTTGTTCGTTCAAGGCTTCCAGTTCGGCGGTGCGTTCACGCAGAGCAAGCTCGGTGGCTTTGCGATCGGTAATGTCACGCAAGATGATCAAACGACCGGACAAATGCCCATAACGATTGTACAACGGCGAGATGCACAGCTCGTAATGCCGCTGCTGCAGGCCTTCGCCGATCACAATATCGGACTGAACCGTATCCGCCTGACTGAACTGCTCGACCAGCTTGGGCCAGGGCGCTAGCACGTGAACTGCGGGTTGCCCCAAAACAGCGTCAGCCTGCATACCGAGGATGTTTAACGCCGCCGGATTGAGATCAACAATGCGGCCCTGCTGATCCAAAGCTAACATCGCGTCCTGCATGCTATCAATAACGGCATCGCGGGCAATCGGCTGAAGGCTGAATAGCTGATGACGCGACATGCCGATGACAAAAGCAATGGCCGCAACCGCAAATGTGACCGAGGTATAGTCCTGGACAAGGCCGGGGACAAGCCGGAACACGTACAGCACGTTGCCGATGATCGGGATCAACGCACCCATCACCAGCCACAGGGCCTGTTGCCGATACAGATTGAAGGATTTGAAAGAGCGCTCAATGATCAGGGCAGCACCGATAAACACCAACAGGTAGGTATAGAAGATATTGAACCAAAACCACGGCCCATGCTCGGAGATTCGAATGGCAAGCGCGTTACCCACAGGTACAAAGGTATAGGTCACCCACAGCAGATGATGCTTTTCATTGGTGAATACTACGGCGACTGTAAGCAAGGGGATAATACACAGCCACCCAAAGCGCGAAGCCCGCAGCCATTTATACCGGTCAGTGTAATGTAGCGCAAACCGCAGCCAGACAAGGACAGTGCTCTGAATGAAGATGTATCCGGCTTTGGCCCAGAATACGGTGCCAGCTTCTGTCGTGGTACTGAGTTCGAGAATATTGCACGTCAGCCAGCCTAAAATACTGAACATCAGCCATATCAGAACTGGCATCCCGCGCGCGGTACGGTAGCGCCATGCGTAAAACAGCACACCGACCGAAAGAAAAGCGGCGAGCGGGACTAAAACAAAGTAAGCGGTATACTGTACCACAGCTATCTATCTGCTTTTGCTTAGCCCGGCGGCGATACCCGGGCAATCGCGCCGCTCTCCAGGCCGACGAGCAACGGCGCGTCAATACCTTGAGGTGCGGCGACGGTCGTCAGACCCGGGATCGTGAGCGTTTTCTCATCCCAGGACTCGCCGCCATCACGCGAAAAATACAGCGTGTCGCCCGCCATCACCAAAAGAGCCGCCGATGTCCCGAAATCCGGCGCCAGCACAATGGCATTCACCGGGCCGGCGAGCACATCGGCGCCCAGGCGCGTCCAACTGGCGCCGCGATCGGCAGAACGCCACAATCCCTGGGATTCCGTCCCGGCAAAGAGCAAACCATCTTGCGCATAGTACGGCGAAAGTTTCAGGCTGATCACCGGGTCATAACCAAAGGGCAGTTCTACCTCGCGCCAGGCGCGCCCGCCGTTGGTGCTGCGGAAAATGCCGGTATCCACACCGGCAAACAGCGTCTCGTCACCGGCAAAATTGGGTGAGATCGCCAGACAAAGGACGTTTAGATCCAACAATCCAAAATTCCAGGCGGCCCAGTGCCGCCCCCGGTCTGCCGAACGGAAGACGCCGTCTTCCATCGTCCCGGCCAGAACGATGCCATCTACGACAAAGTTCGGCGAAACGACCAACGTAGAGACAACCGGCGGGGGTGAACCTAACATGACCGCTTGCCATGTTTCACCGCCATCTGTCGAGTAGAGCACGCCGCCGCTAACACCGGCAATGGCCGTGCGATCCCCGGCAAAATCAGGTGAAACGACCACCGCAATGGTAGCAAGCGGCTCATTGAGAGCCAAAGAGTTATAAGCCGGCTGCCAGCTATGGCCACCATCCAGGGAACGGTAAAGCCCACTGGCGCGCGCGGCAAAGCATACGGACGAATCCGACGCGCAGGCAATCGCATAAACGAGATCGGTGGATGTGTTTTCAGACATAGTTTCCTCTATTCTGTCGCCGTGGATTGTGGTGGATTGCTGCGATGGACGATGACATCCATAGTCAACGCCATGCCAGCCGTTCTGATGGCATTGTTGACGACCGCGCGGGTCACGGAAGCAGCGTCGAGGATGCCCGCCTCGACCATGTTGACGATGCGCCGGGTGCGCACGTCGAAGCCATAATCACGCCCGGCAGCGTAAATGTCGGCCATAACGGCGCCGGCCTCAATGCCTGCATTGTGTAGCAGTGTGCGCGTGGGCGCCTCAATCGCCCGCAGGAGGATGTGATACGCCGCACGCTCTTCCGGCTCTTGAGCCTGCGCCAGACGTTCCTTGAGCGCCGCGCGACAATTGAGCAGCGCTACGCCGCCGCCGGGGACGACGCCTTCAAGGATGGCACCGCGCAGCGCTTCAGCCGTACGGCGTGCCAGTTCTCTCTTAAATTTCTGTTCACTCTCGGTAAGGCCGCCGACCCACAACGTCGCCGCTCCGCCCATAAGGACACCGATGCGTTGTTGCAGGGTCGTGCGCTCTTTCTGGTCGGTGGCCCTGGCATAGGCATGCCGCAATGCCGCAATGTGCTGGCGCAGCGCGCGCGGGTTCCCCTTGCCGCCGATGATGCCGACATAATCTTTGTCCGCCCAAACCCGCCGCGCCTGCCCAAGGTCCTCAGGCTGGACATGGGTGAGTTTCTCTCCTGTCGCCTTCAGGAACGGGCGGCCACCGGTCAAAACGGCCAGGTCCATCAGGCTGTTGACCTGCTCTTCCAGCCCTATGCCGGGCGATTTCACAGCGATGATTTGGGCTTTGATCTTCTGTTGTTGTTGATTTAGATGGATCAATCCGAGCACAGCCTCGGAGAGCTTGCGAGCCACGATAACCAGATTATCAACATCCATGCGCAGGAGCAGCGCCAGGACCGGCACCAGATCATGAGGGTCTTCAATCTCATGATCGGTGAGCAACAAGACCGGGTTTTCCATTTCAACACGCATACCCGGCGCATTGAGAAGCATATTGCGCGAAAGGACGCCGCCATCCCAATACATGCCTTCGACATATTCCCGTTCGGTCTCGATGCTCTGACTATTGCGGAGTTCCAGCCGTCCATAAGCGCCGATGATGTCAAAGATTTCACCCAAAAACCGCGCCATCTGCGCGTCATAACAAATGGTTTCTGCCAGGCGGGTCAAAGCCTCCTTGCCCTCGATGGGCGTGGTCATCGTAGCCAGCTCATCCAGAATCACCCGCAGTCCTTGTTCCAGATAAACACGCAAGCGCATGGGATTGCCGCCAGCGGTGATGTACCGCACACCCTCATCGTAAAGTGACCGGAACAGCACCGCCGTCGTAGCGGTGCCGTCGCCGACATCTTCATGCTGGCGCCACAACATGTGACGTGTCAGCATTGCGCCGACATCCGCATCGCGGTCGGAGAGGCCGATGACGCGCCGGGCGATGACACCACCATCATCCAGAATCTCCGGTGGTTTTCCGGTTAAACCTAATGTTGTATCATACAAGACAACACGCGGGTAAGGGCCAAGTGTCGGCCCAACAGCATTGACAATTTGGCTGATGCCGGCCTGTATCCCCGTGTACACCTGGGGTTGGAAAACCACCTTGGGGATTTGCCACATTTGTTTGCGTTGACTCATAAGACTCGATTCTCCTCGGGTTTTCTATGTAGCTTCGATGTTGTAGCTCCGAGACTACAGCTTCATGAGAAGCAATAACCGGCAGCGAAGGTCAAAGCTGCCGCCAGTGATGAAGGTGAGCGCGCCTGCCGGGATAGCTGGCCGGGCTTCTCCAAACTTCTCCCAGCAACTTTTGATGATTCGTCCCTGCGATATAACTTTCAACTTCTGGACGCATACGCATCCATAACGGTATTGACCAGATCATCCAGATTGAACGGTTTGGTGATATACCACTTGACGCCCAGGGCTTTAGCCCGCGCCGTATGCTGGGCTGTAGCCCAGGCGGAGAGGACCACCACAGGGGTATTGGCAATCTCGGGAATCTTTTGGATTTGTTCGATGGTCTCAAAGCCATTTAACCCCGGCATACGAATATCCATCAGGATAACATCTGGTCTCCACTCCCGCGCCTTTTCGACACCTTCTGTGCCATTTTCGGCTAATTGGATTTCGATACCCGCCAACTGCAGCAGTTGATTGACCAGCTCCCGCTGTAATGGCTCGTCTTCAACATAGAGCACTTTGACCATACTTCCCCTCCCTGTAGTCCCGTAGTTTTCAGTCTCGTGCACCTTCGGTCTTCGCCGCGATGACGAGCAGTCTTTGAACAGCCCGCTCTCTTTAGTATACCAGGAATTGGGATTTTTTGCTAATTTCCGAACCGTCTCAAACGTATGTAACTCGAGCAACGGGCTTCGCCGGGCGTCAACACGCGATAGGCTTTCTCAAGGATCAAGCGAGTGTTTGCCGGCTCAACGCTTCAACAGTGCGTTGAAGCGCGCCCCATCATCGGCACTGCCGATCCCTGAGCCATAGTGCATCGGTATGGTGATCTCTGCCTTGATGTCACGCGCGGCAGCAACGGCCTCTTCCACCGTCATCACATACGTGCCGCTCACCGGCAGCAACGCGATGTCGCAACGGAAATCCGCCATCTCCGGGATGTGATCGGTATCGCCGGCAAAGTAAACGCGCACCCCTTCCACGGTCACGATGTAGCCAACATGCTGCTCATTCTTGGGATGAAAGGGCACGCCGGGGGCGCGGAATTTGTTGACGTTGTACGCGGGCACGGCCTCAACCTCAACGCCCGCGACAGACAGTTTATCGCCGGGGCGCATCGCCTGCGCACCGGGCAACTCTTTTGCTGCCATGTGGCTGGCAATAACTACCGTGTTCGGGCCGCTGATCTTCTTAATGTCTGCCGATGAGCAATGATCGGGGTGATGGTGACTCACCAGTACCAGATCGGCGGTGGGCAAATTCCCCTTCAGCTTCCACGGATCAAAGTAGATAACCGGCGGGCCGTCCAGCCGAAAGCTGTCATGGCCCAACCAATGCAGGCGTTTGACCAGTTCTTGTGCGTTCATGTTTTTTTCCCTCCTGACTCAAAAATAAATCGCTAATCTTGCCAATCTACGCGAATCTCCTGAAAAATCTACGAGAACTCGCGCAATTCGCAGTCTGATTCTGTAGCTCTAGCGACGATTGAGCAAATGCGAAACGACATTCAGGATAATGGTCAACAAAATGCTGAGCACGATAGAGCTGACAATGGGCACAAAGCACGACAAGCTGCCGTCTGGGCTGCGATAGCGGATATCGCCGGGCAATTTGCCGAACCATTGCAGAAATGGCAGCTTCCCCAAGAGAAACACCAGCGCGCCCAGGGCCGCAATCCCCAGGCCGATCACCATCAACCAGCGTCCTAAGGCTTCCATATCTCCCTACCCTGCAAAAGCAAATTCACCACGTTTCAACATCCTCACCCATGATACCACCTTTTTGATGATTCGTGGCTACACTATCAGAATTGTGCCTCAAACCACACCGGGGTCAAGTCCCCCTGGGTTTTATCATTCTCGTGACACACTTGGAAGCATGGAGATTTATGTTAGCATGGGGGCGTGAATCAGACAACACCGAACAGCGGAGGCTCTATGATCCTCAAAGCCAGTGCTACACCCATCGTCAATGGGCGTCGCCCCTATGAACTCGGCGAGCGCGAAATCGTCGTGCATCACTTTGTCACCCGTATCACCACGCCGGAGAATCCCTTTACGCCGCATAAGCATGCGATCCCCGAACTGTGGTATATCATCGAAGGCGAAGCGTTGGTCACACTGGATGGCATCGAACAGCGGGTTGAAGCCGGCGACCTGATCGTCATTGATCCGTGGGTTGAGCATGGCCTGCACACAGAGAAACGGGCGACGTGGATTTGTTTGGGGTAGGGAGTACGGAATACGGGAAAACCATACCTCCATATTCC
Organism: Anaerolineae bacterium; assembly: GCA_035373625.1. GTDB lineage: Bacteria > Chloroflexota > Anaerolineae > B4-G1 > SLSP01 > DSWT01. The sequence goes on from DAOSNS010000013.1 coordinate 36,271, forward strand.
ATCCATACTCCATACTCCATACTCCATACTTCATGAGAGGAACAACTATGTTGATCACAATAACCACCGATTTTGGCACACGCGACGGTTACGTCGGCACGATGAAAGGCGTGATCGCCGGCATTGCGCCGGGCGTGCCCTGCATTGACATCACCCACGAGATTCCGCCGCAGGATGTGCGCAGTGCAGCTTATATCCTCTGGACGGCCTTGCCGTACTTTCCGCCGGAGAGTATCCACGTCGTTGTGGTTGACCCCGGCGTGGGGACGGCGCGGCGGCCTATCGCGGCGCGGACACCGTGGGGAATCCTTGTCGGCCCGGATAACGGCATCTTCTCCTACGTCTGGGAGGCTGCGCCGCCTGAGTGCATCGTCGAACTGATCAACCCGGCTTACCGCAACGTGGCGGTCAGCAACACCTTTCACGGGCGTGATATTTTCTCACCGGCGGCGGCTCACCTGGCACGCGGCGTCCCATTGACTGACTTCGGCCCGGAAGTACGCGATCCGGTGCGTCTGCCCGCTCCCGTCCTCACCGTAGGCGATACAATCATTAAGGGCGAGGTCATCTACATTGACCATTTCGGCAACGTTATCACCAGCATCGGGCGGCTGGTTTGGGATGGCGCGCTGCTGACGCTCGATCCGGCATTCGGCGACGCGCCCGCAGGACTCATCAACGCGGGGCGGGTGCATGTATTTGCTGCCGGGCGAGATCTTGGCCCCATCCGCCACACCTATGGTGAAGTGAGTGCAGGAGAGCCATTGGCGCTTGTCGGCAGCGAAGGGCTGCTTGAACTGGCGGTCAACCGTGGACACGGCGCGCAAATGTTGGGACTCACCCCTGGCGCATCCGTCGAAATCTCGCTAGACGTCTTCTCAAGCAGAATATAATCAACTCTGGAAAGGAACCAAAACCATGCGCCGTTTCGAGGAATTTCTGAGCGTCAGCGCTGAAGACATCCAAAGGAGCTACTGATGAACCACTGTTTTGTGATCGAAGGTGGTGTGCCGCTTAAAGGCGAAATCTGGCCGAGCGGCAACAAAAATGCGGCGCTGCCCACACTGGCAGCGACGTTGTTGACCGATGAGCCGGTCATCTTGCGCAATCTCCCGGCAATCCGCGACGTGGAAGTGATGGCCGAACTGCTGCAAGTCCTCGGCGCACACGTCGAGCGGCTGGATCCCAAAACCTGGAAAATTCATGCCCGGCAAGTCTGCACGCCCAGAACCGATATGGACCGCGAGCTTTTCCGCGCCATTCGGGGGTCCATTATGATTGCCGGCCCGCTTCTGGCGCGTCTGTGTGACTTCTCCATCCCCGCGCCGGGCGGTGATGTGATCGGGCGTCGCCGCGTGGACACGCACTTTTTGGCCTTCAGAGAACTCGGCGCGGATGTGGATGTGCAAAACGGGAACTATGTTTTGAAAGCCGACCGCCTCGCCGGCGCCGACATTCTACTCGATGAGGCCAGCGTGACCGGCACGGAGAACGCAGTGATGGCCGCCGTCTTCGCTAAAGGGACGACGATCCTCCGCAATGCTGCCTCCGAGCCACACGTGCAAGACCTGTGTACGATGCTCAACGCCATGGGAGCGCACATCAGCGGCATCGGCACGAATACGCTGGTAATCGAGGGCGTGGAACGTCTGCATGGCGTGGACTTCACCATCGCCTCAGATCACATCGAGGTCGGCAGCTACATCGCGCTGGCGGCAGCGACGCGCGGCGAACTGCTCATCCACGATGCCGTGCCGCATCATCTACGGATGACATTGATGCAACTGGAACGCCTGGGGGTCAGCGTAGAAGTGCGCGGCGACGCTCTCTTTGTGCCCGCCGCGCAATCCTTAAAAATCGTCCCCGACATGGGCGGCGCGATTCCTTCCATTGCGGACGCGCCGTGGCCGGCGTTCCCGGCGGACTTGATGAGCATCGCCCTGGTTCTGGCAACACAATCCGACGGCGTAATCATTTTCCACGAAAAGATGTTCGAGAGCCGCTTGTTTTTCGTGGATAAATTGATCCCGATGGGCGCGCGCATTGTCCTCTGCGATCCACACCGCGCGTTGGTTTACGGTCCCTCACGCCTGCACGGGGATGAAATGGAAAGCCCCGACATCCGAGCAGGCATGGCGATGTTGATCGCGGCGCTGGCCGCCGAAGGTACCAGCACGATCTTCAACATCCGCCAGATTGACCGGGGTTACGAACGCATCGAGGAAAAGCTGCGCCCGCTTGGCGCCCGCATCGAACGCCGGCAAGTCGGGACATAGCGTTTTTGGGGTCAGCAGATTAAGCGGATTTAGCAGATTAAGCGAATAAAATCTGCTTAATCTGCTAAATCTGCTGACAAATATCTGACACAATCATTACACCATGGACGATAAAATCCGTCAGCAGTTACAGCGTCTCGGCGTGGTGAAAGGGCTGAAGGCGCTAAACCCCGTTCCCACCCCCTCTCCGGCCAAACCGTCGCGTTCAGGAGAATTCACGCTACCCGGCAATGAGATGGTGACCCCACACGGGCCGGTGTGGGTGGAAAAACGGCTATATCCGTCTTTTCATCCCCATGGGCGCTACATGCTGGGGGAGGTGCATCCCTTATCCGCCGAGGCCCTGACCCTCTTCGGCGTACCGCATCTGGGCGCGCATCCGGCGTTCCTCGACACCGAAACGACCGGCCTGGCGGGCGGCGCCGGGACGCTGGTCTTCCTCACCGGCATCGGCGTATGGGGTGACGATGCCCTGACGCTGCACCTGGTCTTCCTGCGCAGCCCCGACGAAGAACCGGCGGCGATGCATTACGTCGCGGACGTGCTCGCGGATGCAACCGGCATCGTCAGCTTCAACGGCACCGGCTTCGATCTCCCGCTGCTCGAATCGCGTTTTATCCTCAACCGGATGACGCCACGTTGGCGAACGCTGCCACATCTGGATTTGCTCACCGTGGCGCGGCAGCTCTGGCGCGATCACCTGGAATCCCGCCGGCTGGGGATGCTGGAGACGGAGATTCTGCGCGTGCAGCGGGCTGAGGCGGACATTGAGTCGGCGCTGATCCCCTGGCTCTATCGGGAATATCTGAACACCGGAGATGTACGGGACATGGTGCGGGTCTTTTACCACAACCGTATGGACGTGCTGAGCCTGGTCTCGCTGCTGGCGCACGTGACGCGCATGGTCACGTCACCGGAGCAGATGGCGCTCGCGCCGGGCGAGTGGGCCGGCGTAGGACGTGTCTTCGACAATGCCGGCCGAGAAACAGATGCCTTTGCCGCATGGGAGCGGGCGCTCGCGGATATGGATGGCCTGGACGAAGCCTGCGCAGCGCGGCTCTGGAGCGAGATGGCGTTACGTTACAAACGACGGGAGGACTGGGATAAAGCATTGGCGCTATGGAAAACCTGGGGGGAATGTCAACCGTTGGCCGTCGAACCGCTGATTGAACGCGCCAAGTACCACGAGTGGCGAACCGGCGACCTGCGCGCGGCGCTCTCCGACACCGAAACCGCCCTCCACCGCGCCGAGCGCCACCCCAAAAGCCTCCAACGAGCGGAACTGCTGGCCGAACTCCGGCACCGCAAAGAACGATTAGAACGAAAGTTAGCGAATGAGAGAATCAGCGAATGAGGTAATTGGCACTCATTACTCATTTCTCAATGACCCTTTTCCCCGGAGGAATTATGCAATTATTGTTAGCGACACATAATCAAGGGAAGCGCCGGGAGTGGCGGGCGCTGTTGGAGGGACTGGACGTGGAGTTGCTGCTGCCCGATGATCTTGGGATGACTGACGCCATTGAGGAGACCGGCGATACATACGTGGAGAACGCGCTGATCAAGGCGCGGACGCTCGCGGCAGCCTCCGGCTTGCCCACGCTGGCCGATGATTCCGGCCTGGAAGTGGACGCGCTCGACGGCGCACCGGGCGTGCGCTCGGCACGGTATCATCTCGGCGGAGATGAGGTGCGCTACCGGGCGTTGCTCAAGGCACTGGACGGCGTCCCGGCAGAACAACGGAGCGCACGCTTCCGCTGTATCGCGGCGCTGGTATTGCCGGGCGCGAATGGAGAGCCGGTGCGCGAATTCATCACCGAGGGTGTCTGCGAAGGCGTGATCGGCTTCGAGCCACGTGGAGAAGCAGGCTTCGGCTACGATCCCGTCTTCTATCTGCCGGAGCGCGGCTGTACGATGGCAGAACTCTCCGCCGAGGAGAAAAACCGCATCAGCCACCGCGCCCGCGCCGCACAGGCGATGCGGCCGATTTTGGAGCGCGAGGCCCGGCTCTGAAGAGGCCGGGCGAAAAGAGCGAAGCCCCTTCGGGGCTACAATCAGCCCGCAGGGCTTTGCTCTTTTGGCGTGAGAGCTTCAGCCCCGCGCATTCGCGCACAAGTAACAAACCGATGAAAACGATGCTACAGAAAATCCAATCAATCAAGCTCGAACCACCCATTCTGCTGGCAACCTTGCTCGCCGTCTGCCTGGGCGGGGCGGCGGCGTGGGCGGCGACGGGTGTGTTCTCCGTTGGCGCGTTTCTTGTCGAGGCTGCACTTAGCGTTGCGGCGCAGATAGGGTTGCGGCGGCTACGATCCTATCTGCCGTGGATATTTGCCCCGCTGCTGGTCATCATTGTGTATTGGACGCAGGCCGAACGGCTGGACGGGGTGGCAATCTGGCCCGCGCTCATTGCGGCGGCGCTGTGGGTACAGTGTTTACCGATGAGCGCGCGACTTGGAAATTACGGCTACGTGGTGGCGTATGGGCTGTTGTTGATCGGTATAGCGGTTGGCGGCATCCCTGTGTGGTGTTTGCTGTGCCTGATTCCCGCGCCGTTGGCCTGGCGCGCGCTTAAATCGGTGGATACGGAAGTCGCTGAGGAGTGGGCGGTGGTGACAGAGATATTTCTGATAGCAGGATATCTGATCAAAGGGCTGATTCGGTAAAGCAAAGACTCGGTTACATATTGCCTGTCCCGTAGATAAGTTTTCAGGAGTTTTCAATCCGCGTGTTCAGGAGGGATCTGGCGATCCCCGCGAAGCGAGTGAATTGACTACTCGACTAACGACGATTTGACTTTCAAGGAGACTTCATGAACGCATCAACTTTAGAACACGATCTACGCACGTACCGGCCCGACGGCGCGCCGCCTCTGCCGGAACATTTCGTCTGGCCGCGCTACGAGGGACTGTCGGTGGGCAACATCCCGGCGACAGTGGGGCAGGCGTTGGGTGCGACGTTGCCCGGCGTGCTTCCGCCGCTGCGAAACGATCTGCTTGACGGCCTGCTCGACGGTGTGCAGCGCGTCGTGCTGCTGGTGATTGACGCGCTTGGCTGGGAGACGCTGCGAGACGTGATGGCACGGCGTCCCGACCTCATCTTTCACCGGCTGGCGGCGCAGGGTCGCCTGTGGCCGCTTACCACGACCTTCCTTTCGACCACCAACAGCGTCTTGAGCACCATTCACACCGGGCGCGCGCCGGTGGAACACGGTTTGCTGGCCTACAGCATGCTCCTGCGCGAATGGCAGATGGCGGTGGAAGCGATCGGCTTCTCGACGATCCTCAGGCCATTCACCGGAACGCTGGCTGAATGGGGCTTCGAGGCGGAGAAATTCTTGCCGGTTCCGGGGATCGGGCAATTGCTCGCGGTGCAGGGGATTCCTTCCTATGCCCTGACGCTCGATGCGTTCGTCAAAACGCCGCTTTCTGTGATGCACAACCGGGGGATGCAGAATGTATTCGGCTATGCGACGGCGTCCGACTTCTGGCTGACATTGCGGCGCATCCTGGAGCAGCATCCCGAGCGCAGCCTCGTGAGCGCGTACTGGTGCGCCGTGGACACGCTGGCGCATCGCCTCGGCCCGCTCGATGAGTCCGGCGACGCGGAGATCGTCTCGCTGGCGCTGCTGATGGAGGAAATCTTCCTCAACCGGCTCACACCCGCCGCCCGCGCGGGGACGCTGCTGCTCCTGACCGCCGACCACGGGCAGATCACCACGCCGCCCGGCTCGGAGATTCTGCTGGACCAGCATCCCGCGCTGCTTGACGCGCTGTTTCTCCCGCCACTCGGCGAGGGGCGCGTGCCGTTCTTCTACGTCCGCAACGGGCAGTACGAAGCGGTGCGGCAGTACGTGGACGAGCACTTCGCGGGACAATTCATCTTCTTCTCACAGGATGAAGTCTTGCGCAGCGGTTTGCTCGGCCCCGGCGTCCCCTGCGCTGAAGTGCGGCATCGCCTGGGTGACATCATCGGCATTGCCACCGGCAACGCCCACTTCGCCCGCGACGCCGAATCCGTCAAGAAGAAGCCGATGCTTGGCCGTCACGGTGGATTGAGGCCGGAGGAGATGCTCGTGCCGCTGCTGACAGTGAGGCTAGATTGATTTTGGAGCGGTAGTTCGTGATTCGTGATTCGTAATTCGTGATTCGTAATTCGCAATTCGTAATCTGCCGATAAAACTCATCATTTCAATCACAGGAGGGGAAAAAATGTCTTGGAGAGTAACATCTATTTTGTTCAGCATCATCCTCGTATGCACTTTAGTCGCCTGCCAAACATCAACGCCACTGCCGGCTACAGCTACACCGACTTTGAACATCGCTCCTTTGCCAACGGCGACAGCTACCCCCACAGCAACACCTACCCCCACAGCGACGCTCACCCCCACCCATACCCCAAGCCCCACCGCTACATTCACGGCGACGCCAGAACCGTCAATCACGCTACGCATCATTGACGAAGTCAGCGGCGATCCCGTCACCACGGCCAGCGTCTACTTGTTCAACACCAAGCCCTACTCACAGACAGCAGCAGCCGACAAAACCGGGCAGGTCACATTCAGCGGGCTGAACGCAGCAACGTACACGGTGACGGTATCCGCAGAAGGCTATCTGGCCTACACAGGCGTAGTCGAAGCCCGATCTGCTGGCGAAACCCTCACGGTCAACCTGAAACCCGGCGTATTTGCCGTCATCAATGCCGCCACGGCCAATCTGCGCAGCGGCCCCGGTGAGGTTTATCCGGTTGTCGGGAAATTGAGCAAAGATGCCGTCGTCGAGGTTGTTGGACAAAGCAAAGATAGTGCCTGGTTGGTCGTGCGCACTGCCGAGGGTGATGAAAGATGGATTGCCAAAGCGTTGGTCACATTGCAGGGCACACTTGACCGGATAAGCATTGCAGCAGCGCCCCCTACACCGACGCCGCGCCCGGCAACGGCAACACCAGCAGCGACCGCCACAAGCGCGCCCGTTGCTCCGCGCCCGGCAGCGCCGCCAACAGGAGCCAATCTGCTGCTCAATCCTGGATTCGAGGAAGGCAGCCAGTATTGGTATGTTGAATTAGATCCTTTAGGGACCCAACCAGCCGAGGTCATAACAAACGATCAGGTGGCAGCATTTGTTCATTCAGGGCAACGCGCGGCGCTAACGTCGCTAACCAAGCCATACTTTTACCAAAAAATCAACAACGTCACCCCAGGAGTGACCTATCGTTTCGGCGCGTGGGTACGTCTTTGGTCCAGTGTTAATGAAGATCGCAACGTCTCAACGGAGCCCCAGCCTGTTTCTGCTTACATCTGCATCAATACGATTGGTGGGTACCAGCAAGACCCCTCAGTAGCGACCTGTTCCTCACGTGTCACCGTTTTTGATACCTGGCAATATATCGCTGTAGACGCTGTAGCGACAAATGACTTTTTAGCGGTCATTGTAGCTCTCAATGTGTGGAACGGTCCAAACAGAATGCGCGGTGAAGCTGCCTGGGATGATGCTTACCTGGGAATTTCTCCTAAAGCGGCGACACCCGTCCCCGCAGCGACGGCGACACCTATGCCACCAAGTCGTCCTGCACCGGTGGCCTTCGATGGTGTAGCGCTACGGGATAGTATGCTCAATGCCCATTCACAACTTACGCAAATTGGCGGATTGCTTGATCGGCTCACCAGCGGACAGACTGCAAGCTGCGAAGAGTTCAACGGCTACTATCGCGCTTTGGTCAGCAGTCCTACTTACCATTCCATTCCCACAGATTGGCAAAACGCTTACAATGAATACATTTGGGCCGTAGAACACGGTATCCAGGTCAGCGAACCAATTTATGCCCTATGTGACCGGGGCGGCGGCAAGCTGACGCCACTCAACTATGGGGTCGCGCGTATGGGCATCAACGAAAGCCTGGAACGGCTTGGCCCGGCAATCAACACGGCAAACAGTTTGCTTGGACAGTAATGCTGCTATAGAACGACGCCCGCACTGTACAGTGCGGGCGTCGTCGTGAAACGCACGCAACTTATGAATACCGTCCATATTCCAGGAAGACGCGATCTTCCACCTGAGAAGATTCTCGAGCGGCCGGTTTAATCAATTGTATATGCCCCCAACGATCGGCCTGAATATGCCATAGCATCTCCTGCCATTCTATATCCACCTGACCTGTCGCGTCAAGATGCGGCACAGGTCTACACTCACGGATCAAGGCCAAAATGCCGCCGTTTTCGGGGATGCGCTGCACTTCCAAAGTTTCATAGACCGAATTTTTCCCAAAGTCGGTTTCCCTCTGCGTATTAAATTTAGACGACAGATTGAGGCTCTGGATCGCGGCCTCGACAACCACCATGAGCAATCGCCCGGTATCCACAAAGATCGGCTGCGGGGCATGTTGTTCGAGGCGCGAGATATAGCGATGGATCACCAGCAAAGTTAAAGCTGTGACCAAGCACACATACGATACTACATAAATGGCCGCAAAAATCCCCTTATGTAACAAGTCCCCGGGTTTACCCCAGGACAGATACAGAAACACCCAGAGAGCCGCCAGACCAATCCCTAACACCCCAGAGATCGTCATTGTGGCAACAATAGGAATTGGTGCAGCCCGATACACCTGCGACGCCCACCAACGCTCCCACCAAAACAGACGCTTGATGTACAACACACAGAACACCAGCAGAGAGATTCCCAAACAGATGGCCGTCAAGATTGGATAGTAATACAACGAATTTTCGTGGTGCGCCCAGAAATATAACATCCCTATAGCCAGGCCACAAGGTAACAATCCCACAAAACCACCTTTCAAAATGAAAAGGCGCAACGTGGTGCTCTCCCTCTCCCACACAATTACATCGCTCTTGCAACGCGGACACAACCGTCTTTCACTAGTATCGGTGCCACATGCGCGACACAAATCTGTATCACGTCCCAGCGGGTTCCCGCATGACGGGCACAACGTCTCCTGTTTATCGTACTCGCCGCGACATGTTCGGCAGATCGGCATCGTTCACCCCATCGCCTTGAGACGCGCTGCAATCTCGTCTTCAACTTGCTTGATGGACGCTCTCAACTCTGCCTGGCGCTTGTCAAGTCCGCGCAGTTGGGCTTCGGTAGCCTCTAATTGCTCGACGTAACGCTGGCGCAATGCACCTTCCTTCCCCACCTGCGACAATGCTTGCATGTTCCCCTGGATTTGTTGTTGCGCCTTGTAAATTTTATCGCGCTCTTCGTCGAGTTGTTTAATTTGCTTTTCATAATCGGCAATGGTATCGTAAAGCATCAGCAGTTTGACGATCTGATCATACGTGGCCTGATCCATCAACCCTTGCTTGAGATAACGCTGCAACACTTGATGCGATTGCTTCTGCACATCCTCTTGACGAGCCAGCAGACGGCGTTCCTGCACCTTTAAGACCGCCTCTCCCCAGGCGGGCGCCGACACCTCAAAACGCAGATGTTCATCGGTGCGTTCTTTAGGTAGGGGCGTGTCGAAAAGCTCATAATAGGGCGTGCGAGGGTGCTCAACCAGCGCCGTGAGCGGGTTTGCCGTTTGATTCGAGAGGCGATATTCCTGCCAATGAATATCCCATTCCTCGAAATGCAGATAGCTGCCCTTGATGGATAAGCGGTAAATCTCACGGCCGGTGCCGCTGGATTCATGGATCTTCGCGCCCAGTTCAACGGCATAGGGGACAATGACCTCACCCCCTACAGCGGTGAAGGGCAACACCGCTTCCCCCACATACTCCCCGTCGTCGAGGACCGTCACCGGGCCGCGCTCCAGGGTGAGACCGCTCATGTTCTTCATCCGCAATGTGGCGACCGGGTGCAGCGGCATTTTACGTCCGTTGTAGAGCAAATCCTTCTGGTAATCGAGGTCCGCCGAGACCACCGGCACCATCGCCGATTGCCCCCGCCCTACCGTCACCGGCGTTTGGATGACATACTGGAACAACTCGCCCAGCGCCTCACCCTTTGTGCTGATGGGCTGCGCCGCCGCCAACGCCTCACGGCGCATCGCCCGCGCCATCGGCGCAGCCGGCGCCGGTGCGGCGCGCATCACGGCCTCAGGTGCGGCCATCATATCGGCGTCGAAGCCGGCGCCCAGCGTTGCCCCGGCAAAGGCCACCGGCGCCGCCGCCACACGCGCTTCTTCTTTCACCTCCGGCCGCTCCGGTGTAAACGGGGTGTAAAGATCGTAGACGAACGAGATCGGCATGCCCGCCACCAGTGAGAGGGAGATGCCCTGCAAATCCTCTTCCAAGCGGTTGTCAAAGATGCCCCATCCCAGCAACAATGCCTTTGGGCCACCCTGCGCCTTCGGGTCGAGCACCAGGCGATAGCTCACCCGCCACGTAGGCGCCGGGGCGATGTAACTGACCGAGAGGTCGTGCTCGCCCGGCGACAAACGCACCGTCACGTTACGGTATTCTTCCTGTGTCAGCGACGTTTGCAGGAAGAAGCGCAAGTCCGCCGCCCCACGCTCATCGAGGATGTTCACACCCTGTACGCGCTCCAACGCGACAACGTGAACGGTCGCCGTCTCATCGAGCAGCAGTGAGACCAATGACGACGCCAGCGGTTGACGCTCCGACGGCTCATCGAGGCCAAGCAGCTTGCCCGTCAACGCCTCGCCCTGATCCAGCGTCAGTTCAACCCGCCGTCCACGCAAACAAGTCAGCAGGTCGCGCAGGCTGCGGTCATCATCCAGGCGGATGGAGCACCCGGACAGACGTTCCTCACGGCTCTGCGGCGTCGCGTAATCCACACCGAGCACCTGTCCCCCGCCCCAGTCAATGGCGGTGAGGCTCTTCAAAATGTCGTTCATCTCCGTCACGCGGAAAGAAAGTTCCACTTCCTCACCGCTCAACTTCGCCCGGCGCTCGAAAAAACCAACGCCATGCTTATACAGCGTCATCCGGGTGATCGGTAAATGTGCCATATCCATCCTCCTTATTTTATTTTTTCAACCTTCCTCAAATACCAGGGTCAACTGGGCAAAGCGCACCAGGTCGCCCGAATGGAGGCGCACGGGACGGCGGGGCAACAACCGCACTTCGTTCAAGTAAGTGCCGTTCGTGCTCTGCAAATCCTCCAAAAACCAGCCTTCCGAGCGACGCAACAACCGTGCGTGATGGCGCGATACGCCGGCCGAGCCACCGCCATAGGGTTGCAGGTCAACATCGGGGGGCTGCGCCAGCATGGGGTCCACCCGCCCGATCAAAACCTCATCGCGGAGGGGGATCGAAAGCGCCACGCCGGATGTGGCGATAAACAAGCGTGGACCGGCCATACGCCCCTGCGCATCCAACCGCATGGTCACCATACGCGTGGTCACCGGTGGTTCGGATAACAGCGCAGCACGCTTCACCTGTTCCCATACCCGCTTCAGATCGCTGACGAACATGTCCATCGTGGCATAGCGCGCGGCCAGGTCGTGCTCCAAAGCCCGCAGGAGCACAGTTTGCAGGGATGGCGAGATGTCCGGATTCAAAGTACACGGAGGTGTGGGCGACTCGTACATCCGCATCAACGTAGATTCAGCAGTAGAATCGCTCTTAAAAGGCAACTGCCCGGTTAAAAGCTCGTACAACACAACGCCCAAACTGTAAACATCAGTACGATAGTCCACCTCCGTGCCGGCAATCTGCTCCGGCGACAGATACGACACCGTCCCCAAAACGGAGCCGGGCTGCGTCAGTTTTTGCGGCGCGTCCACCACTTTAATCAGCCCAAAGTCACCCAGCAGAGGCCAGTCGGGTCGCGCCAACAGGATATTGCCGGGCTTGACGTCGCGGTGGATAATGCCCTTGGAGTGGGCGTAGGCCAGCGCATCCCCTACCGGCACGATCAACGATAGCGACTCTTCGCATCCCAGCGGCAAGCCACTGCGCATACGCTCCTTCAGTGAACCACCCTCCACATATTCCATCACAATAAAAGCATACCCCTGATCCTCGCCGTAATCGTGAATGTTGAGGATGTTGGGATGCCGCAGATTGGCAACAGCATGGGCTTCGCGGCGAAAACGTTGTAGAAATGAATACCCACCGGCCGCCTGGATGTCCAGCACTTTGACCGCTACCCAACGCTCCAACTGCGGTTGAAAGGCGCGGTAGACAACCGCCGCCCCACCCTGTCCGATAGCTTCTGCCAGTTGATATCCACCAATCGTTCGCCCGCTCAAATCCCCCATAATGCCTCCACAAACACAAAATTTTCAGGATGAAAGTCCCAACGCCTGCCGAAAATCTGCCAGATGTTGGGCGACGCCCTCAAAATCGCCGCGCAACAGGGCGAGACGCGCGGCTTCGATCGCTTTATAGGCTGCCATTTGCTCCGGCGTTCCGGTGAAGTCGGTGAACAGCAGCGCGCGCGCTTTCCCCACCTCCTCGACGGCAGCCACCAACGTCTTCGGTGCGAACGGAAGCACAACCCTATCCGCCTGAAGTTGCGCCAGCCAATCTTGTTCCAGCGTCGCCAGGGATTTTCCATACACGTTTTTGTAATCCCCATCGGCATAGACCAGGTCAAACTTCTCTGCGCCGTATGTGACGATCAAATACTGTACGAAACACCCCGCCGCATAGGAGTTCGGCAAATCCAGCACCGGGTCTTCAAAACGCAAATCGGTTGTCAAGCGCGGCAACTTTCCGACTTTGCGATAAGCCGCACAGAATGTGGTCAAAGGCATATGATCAGAATCCACAATCAGGGACATGCCCATATAAGTCGCCACACCCTCGCGCAACAGCGGCGGCGCCGACCGCCCGAGCATGTTCCACGTGAGCATAGACGTCAGTTGATAGGTCACGAGATACCTTTGATCTGCCAGGTCTCCTGTGCCGTCATGCACAAAGAACACCTGGCGCACCGCCGGAGCGGTGTACCCGCGCCGGGCAGTGTACGGAGCAGCCAAAGGACTCCCGGCGACGTAAACATTGAAGGTGTCAGTAAAGGTGATCTGCAAACGGCTCTCAATGTGTCCCAATGCCCGCGAGACCAGCGACTCCACGCTGCCGAGATTCCACGCCGGGTAAGTGTTGGGGGCGTAATTGATCGTGAAACGCGGCGTGACGCGCCTCCCAGGATATGCCCCCGCCAGGTAGCCTTCCACGATGGCCGGTGTCCAGAGTGGTGCCGCCACGGTCGGCGTCGGGGTGACGGTCGCCGTGGGCGACGGCGTCACCGTTGAGGATGGCGTGACCGTTGTGGTGAGCGACACGGTCGCCGTCGGAGATTGTCCGGGTTGCGGGATGGTCAACGATTCTCCAACACGGATGATGTCCGAGACCAGGTTGTTGGCTGCCTTGATTTCGGCGACGGTGACGCCATATTTCTGTGCAAGTCCGCTTAATGTATCGCCGGCCTGTACTTTGTGGACAATCTGGTTGCCGGGCGCCACCGCAGTCGCGGTAGGCGTCAACGTCAAAAGTGCGATGGCGTTTTCATCCAGGGGAATAAGCAGCTCTTGATCCGGGTAAATGAGGTCATTTTGCAGGTTGTTGGCGGCCATAAGCGCGTCGAGCGAGATGTTGAAGCGGTAAGCGATGACGGAAAGGACATCCCCGGCTTTCACGGTATAGGTTATGTATTCGATAACCGGCGTTGCGGTAGGTGAAGGTTCGAGCGATGGCGTTGGCGAGGGCAACACCATCGTCTCCGGCGATTGCGCTGCCGTAGGCAACACCACAAAGGTCGCCGTGACCCCAGGCTCAGATGTGGGTTCGGGAGATGGACGCAACAACAGGAACACGGCGAGCAGCACAAACAGCCCCACGCCGACCCCCGCGCCTATGCCAACGATGATATCCTTACGATGGATAGATTTTTTCTCTAACATGGTCATGCTCCTCCGTGACGTTCCCGGCAGCAAGCTGCACAACCACCACGCTGATATTGTCCGTCCCGCCGGCGACGTTGGCGGCCTCGACCAACCGCTCGCAGGCCACCTGAGGAGAGGGGGACTCGCGCCATATCTGCCAGATTTGGGCATCGGTGAGCATACCGCTCAGCCCATCCGAACACAACAGCAACGCTTCGCCGGGCGCAAGCACTTGCTCGAACAGATCAAACTCCGGCCTGGGTTTATCACCCACCGCCCGATAGATGACGTTACGGCGGGGATGTACGCGCGCTTCCTGCGCCGTGATGTGCCCGATCGCCACAAGCCGTTCGACAAGCGAATGGTCTGTGGTGATTTGCATCGCTCCATCCGCCGCCAGCCAATAGGCGCGGCTATCGCCCATATTGGCAATGGTCATATACGCGCCGGTCGCCAGCGCCAGCACCAACGTGCTCCCCATATCGTTGGAAGCGGCCTTGCGCTGCGTATAAACCGCCTGATTGACCGCCAACAAAGCCTGTTCCAGCCAGACCCGCGCAGGAAACAGGATGCTCTTATCGGTCAAAATATCCAGCTTTTGCGCTTCTTCGATAAGCACGTTGATGATCAAATGACTGGCAACGTCACCGGCCGCCTGCCCCCCTATTCCGTCGGCAACGGCAAACACGCCCACCGGCGCCCCAAACGCCGGAAGGCGATCGGTACAGTCAAGCGCCAGCACGCTATCTTCATTGAGGACGCGCGCCCGTCCCACATCGCTCAGACACCCCACCTGCAAACGCACATTCTGTTGCGCGCGCAGGCGATACAAAGCCTGCTCCAGGGACGTCGCCAGCGTCTCGGCATCCACTGCCGTTTCCCGGACGCCCGCAAGAGAAGCCGCCACATCCGCAAGCGGCGGAACATCTTGAAATGCCGTAGATGTCCCTTGTAACCAGTTCAACATCACCTGCGCCAACGCCTGCACATTCCCGGTGAAGGCGTTTTCGTCTCCGGCCAGAGGGATGACATTATCCACACACACAAAACTGATGTTTTTATTATCGGAGACAATGTGAGCTTCGTCAACATGCCGCAGCACAACACCCCGCTGATGCAAGTACGCCAGGCCCTGCGCCAGCATAATCCCCTGTTGGAGCAGCTTATCGGGCGAAAGCGGACCTCTTCCCGCAGTATGGCTGACGAACGGCTCGACGCAATAATAGCGCGGCGTGCCGGATGTCGTTTCCATAAAAGTATCCAGCGGCAAGAGCAAAGCGGGATGGGAAAGGCGCATGGCCATCAATTGGTTAGATTCATTCCAGGCCCGCGCGTCCACCATCTCGCGCACCCGAAATCTGGGGTAAACGAGAGTAACATCGCTCAAATCCGCCCCACAACGCGCGCAATTGCGCATCTCATCACTCTCGATGGGCGCGCCGCAATGGGAGCACCGACTGATCGGCGTGGTGCCACAAACCACATATTCGTTCGCCGTCTCCGATGTCGCGTGGATTTTAAGGATGCGGTAACGTCCGTTGTTAAGCAATGTCTCTTCCGGCAACACCGGCAAAACCGGCGCAGTGGATGTAGAAATGGAAATCGCTACCGGTTTCTCAACGCGACGCCGCCGGTAAAAGAGCACCAGGAGAACGACGATGAGAAGGAGCGCAGCAATCACCCCCAGTCCCGCTATGAGCGTACCGGGATTTTCCGGCCATCGGATGGGTAGAACCAACATTTTCAAGCACCTCTCAATCGCTGCAAAGAAGCCAGGAGTGCCACCATATACGTCGCCCGCGCGCGGACCTGCTGGCCTTCCTGGTCGGGGGAACGCGCGGCAAGCGCGACGGCGCGGTTGGCCCAGACACGCGCTTTCTCATAATCCTGACGCCGCCGATAAAGGCCGGCACCGATCAAATACAGCCGCGCACCGCTCAACATGGACTCAACGCCGGGCAGGGACAATCCGCGCTCGACCACGGTCAGGGCGCGCGCGTACTCCCCCTGCGCTTCCAGGACGATGGCCTCATGGCAATCGAGATCCGCCGTTTTGGCCACATCCTCAGGCGCGGTTGGCTCTGCCGGCAACATCGCGCGCGCCGCATGGAGATGGGCTAACGCTTCCTCGTAGGCCCCGAAACTGGTTAGCGTATCCCCCAGGAGATGATGCGCCTCAAAACGCGCCTGCGGCACGGCCAGCCCACCGGCATCCGCGGCTTCCAACACACGTTCAAGGGCCTGCCGCGCCTGTTCCGCCAGATATGAACGGACGGCCTGGCGTCCCAGTTCCAGATTCGCCTCCACCGCCCGTTCCCACAGGCGCGCCTCAAAAGCGTGGTAGGCCAGCAAAGTGAGCCAGTTCGGCGCGGCCCGCTCACGGTAAGTCCCCAGATATTCGGTCAAACGTTGATGGATGAGGCGCTGCACCCGCTGGGATAATCCGCGATAGGCGACTTCGCGTACCAGCGGTTGCCGAAACATCAGGATTTCGGAAGTCGTGGCGTGCGGCACCAGGCCAAAGGGTGAGAGTTGCGGAATCCGCCGGCGCACCATTGTGTCGCTTTCTTCGCCATAGGCAGCGACCAACGTGGGCACCGTCATTTCGTCGCCGACTGCCGCCGCAGCGCGCAGCAGGTGACGGTCCGGCGGCGCGAGCTGATCAATGCGGCTCTGAATCAGGCCGTAAACCATATCGGGCAGAGGAAAGTCCTCCAACGAGCCGGTCAATTCCCAGGCATGGTCGCGCCGCCGCAAAACGCCGGAGTTGATCAAAGCGCGCACGGCTTCTGTGGCAAACAGGGGCAGGCCACTGCTGCGTTCTGCCACCCAATGGATCACCTCCGGTGGCAAGGGCATATCTTCAAAGAGGCGTTGCACCAGGGCTTGCATGGCATGGCTGCTCAACGCCCCGAGCGGTAAATCCATGACCCGCTCGCCGACCGGCCAGCGGCGCAACACGACAGGTTCATCTCGATACGTCGCCACGATCATCAACGGCGCATCCAGCGGCGTTTGTACCAGCACGTCCAACAGTTCCAACGAGGCCGGGGACATCCAATGCACGTTGTCGAGAATCAGCACGCGCGGTTGTTCCTGCGCGGCGCGCAACCACACTTCCAGCAATGTGGATTGACGCTGCATATCGCGCATGGTCGGCGCCAGCGCCAGCACGTCCGCCGAAGGCTCCACCGTCAGCCCCATCAACGGGGCGATGAGCGCGGCCCAGGTATCCACGCCGTAATGCGCCAGCACCGTGAGCAATTTCTCCTGGCGCATCTCCGGCGGCAGCGTCTCCAGACCAAACAACGACGTCAGTGCATCGCCCCATCCGGCAAAGGGCAAGTGTTCCGCATACGAGGGTGTGACGCCCATGTGTACGGCAAAACCCTTTTGCGCCGCGAGGCGGGTCAATTCCTGAACCAGGTGGCTTTTGCCGACACCGGCCCCGCCGTGCAACAACACCACATGCGATTCACCTGTCTGCACCTCTTCAAGAACACGAGAGAGCTGGGTCAGTTCTTCATCCCGCCCCACAAGGGTAATGTCCGCGGTCGGGGCGCCCAGGAAGATCTGCCGCAATCCACGTACAATGAAGGGTGTTAGAGGTTCGGTCTTGCCCTTAAAATAGGTCGGCGCGCCGAATTCGCCGACGACGCGGCGGGCAACGGCAGGGTGGTGCGAGGTGTTCGGCCCCAGCCAAATCTCGCCGGGACGACAACGGTACATCAGCCGGGCCGCCAGGTTCACTTCGTCTCCCATGACAGTGTATTCACGCCGTTGTGTCGTCCCTACATCGCCGGCGAAGACATAGCCGGTGTTGATGCCCAGGCCAAGCGTCCCACCGAACATTTCCTGCAATTCCAGGGCCGCCAGCACGGCCCGCAGAGGATCGTCTTCATGGGCACGCGGCGCACCGAAAAGCGCCATGAGATACGGACCGGTCGGCGAGACGGTGATTTTGTTCACAATGCCATCGTAACGGTGAATGGCATCGCGGATCTGAATGAAAATGCGGTTGGGTTCTTCAACCGCTGCCTGTAACCGTTCTTCATCCCCCCAGTAAGGCATGAGATCGGGTAAGTTGGCGATAGAGAGCATGAGCACCGTCACCCAACGGCGCTCGCTGCCGGTACGGATTCTGTCCAGCGTGGGAGCAGCGACAAGGCGTTCCAGGAGGCGCGGCGCCAGATAGGGGGTCAACGCATCCAGACGAGAAAGGAGCCACAGAAGCAGTTCGTTGTCTTCCAATTGCGGAGGACGGGGAAGCGCCATCACACCATGCGCGGAAGGGGTTTGCTTCAGCGCCAACACTTGAAACAGATCTTCGCCGAGGGCCACACATTCTACCTGGCCTTGACATGCGCGTAGGGTACTGATGTCGAGGACGGTTTCTGCGGGCGGCGCTGCTGACTGGGCACGGCCCATCGTGGCCAGCGGTGGCCCCAACGGCAGCAGTTCGCGGCCCGCGTGATCTCCAAGCCCCAGGCCGATCATCTGCCCGCTGCCCAATCCTATGGCGACGCGCAGCGGGAAGCGTCCCAATGAGGTTTCGACTTCGCCCATCTGCGCCTTCATGGTCGCCTGCACCTCAAGCGCCGCCGCCACGGCCCGCAAGGCGTGCTGTTCCCCCTGGAAGAGCACCATGCCGGCATCGCCGCCGAACTTTTGCAGGTCGCCGCCATACTGAGCCGTGATGCGAATGAGGATTTCCAGGAAACGATTGACCAGCTCGGTCAGTTCTTCGGTGCCGGCATCGGATCCGACTTGCGAGAAACGCTCTGCCAGCGGTGTGAAGCCGTCAATGTCGGCGAACATGGCCGTGCCTTCCAGCGAAAGCCCCATCGGTCCGACCGTCGGCGATTCCAGGAGCGGGACTGCGACGATCATGGGAATATAGGCGGTCACCACTTCCAGGAGATCGCGCAAATAGAGCAGCAGTGAGGGGTGATAATACAACAGACGGTTCAGCCAGTGGGTGAGCGGTCCCTCTTGCTCGGCTTGCTTGAGAAAACCCGACGCAATATTCATGACGCTCCCTGGAAAATTAAGGATTGGGGATTAAGATACCACCCAATTCCTGGTCCTCAATCCCCGGTTCCTGAATGAGTTAAACGGTTATCGTGCTTATGGATGCTTGTAGGTGCCCATCAGTTCTGTTTCCGCCAGGATATGCCCTTGCATTGCGGCCAGCAGGCGACGCTGTGTGGCGTCACCTTCCACACTGAGAAGGGTATCCAGCGCGTACAGTTTGAAGAAATAGCGATGCGTGCCGCTCGGAGGGCAGGGGCCGCCGTAATTGGAGCGCCCCCAACTGTTCTTGCCGTGGACGCCGCCGGACAGGCCGGCATCGTCCACAACCCCTTCCGACAAACTGCGCACCTCGGCGGGGATGTTGTAGGCCACCCAATGCACCCACGTTCCCGTAGGCGCATCGGGATCGGTGACGATGAGCGCGAAACTTTGCGTTCCGGCCGGCGGCTCCGTCCACGACAACGGGGGCGATTTATCAAGGCCATCGCAGGTGTACGCGGCCGGGATGGCTTCACCGCGCGCGAAGGCCGAACTGGTCAACAAGAAGGCAGCCGTTGCCTCTGTCGCAACAGGCGCAGTCGGGGCCGGAGGCGACGACACCGGTGTTTCTCCCCGCTGACACCCCAACAGGCTCACAAGCGTCACACATCCCACGAGCGCAACAAGTACGCGCGTTTTCATCCACCTTTGCCCTTTACTCTTCTTACTTTTCCTCAATGCGAATCGTCTTGATCAAATCGCCGGGCGACGTGGCCGTTTGGGGATCGCGAGGACTGATCGAGAACAGCACATCCAATCCCGCAACCACCTTGCCGAAGACCGTATGGCGACCGTCCAGCCAGGGCGTCTCAACAAAGGTAATGAAGAACTGGCTGCCGTTGGTATTCGGGCCGGCATTCGCCATTGAGAGCACACCCGGGCCGTCGTGTTTCAGCGTGGGATCGAATTCATCCTCGAAGCGATACCCCGGTCCGCCGCGCCCGGTACCGGTCGGATCCCCCCCCTGCGCCATAAAGTCCGGTATGACCCGGTGAAAGGTGGTGTTGTCGTAGAACCCCTCGCGCGCCAGGAACACAAAGTTATTCACCGTTTTGGGCGCTTTATCGGCAAACAACTGCACCACGATGTCTCCCTTCTCGGTCACAATCGTGGCGGTGTAAGTCTTGGTGGGGTCAATGACCATTGCCGGCGGTGCGGCATACATTCCATTACGATCGGCTGGATTTTTAGGCATAGGTATTGCTCCTTGTTGTGTGGTTTGAGTCGTTTGTCCACTCTGCAAAGCGGCCTCGATGAGACGCCGGACTTCGGCGGGATTGTCGCCCAGGACTTTCTGGCCGTTGACGAAGAAAGTCGGCGTCGCGGTGACGCCGCGCTGATAGGCGGCCTGGGAAGCCTCGATCACGGCTTTGGCGTAGCGGTTCTCGGTGCGGCATGCCTTGAACTGCTCGATATTGACATCCACCGTTTTTGCCGCCGCGTCAAGATCAAAGACGTTATTATTGAGGGCAGTGAAAACGGCGTGTTCATAGGCGAAGTACTTCCCTTGTTCAGCCGCGCACATTGCGGCACTGAGATACTGTTGGGATTCGGTGCGGTTGAAGGCCAGGAAATGCCCCACATAGCGCACCTTGCCGGTCGCCACGTAATCCTGGAGGATGCCTTCAAGGCTCTGGGTGTTAAAATTACGGCAGTGTCCGCAAAGGATTTCACTGAATTCCATGACCGTGACCGGCGCATCTTCTGGCCCCAACGCAGGCAACCAGCGCGTTCCGGTCGGTCCACCGGGGTAGCGGACCTGGGTGTCGCCATCGTTGTAAGGCGTCCCTGCCAGCCCCATGAACGATTCCTGGATGGCCTGAGATGTCGTAGTAGAAGAGGCAGGCGCAGCCGATGTTGGAGCAGGTGTAGACGCAGCTGTGGCAGCCGGCGCAAGCGTCGCGGACGGTTTATCAGGGGTCGGCGGAACCGCTGTGGCAACCGTCACGACAACAGGTTGCGTTCCAGGGGTGGACGTAGACGCACTGCACCCCGCAATCAAAACGGTGGCCGTTATGATCAGCAGAAAGGTTTTCAACCCATGCAAAGCTGACATCTTACTGTTACTTCTCCGTGATGCGAATGGTTTTGATCAGATCGCCGGGCGTTGTGGCCGTTTGTGGATCGCGCAGGCTGATGGAATACAACACATCCAGCCCTTCGATCACCTTACCGAAGACGGTGTGTTTGCCGTCCAGCCAGGGCGTTGCGGTGAAAGTGATGAAAAACTGACTGCCGTTGGTATCCGGGCCGGAATTCGCCATCGAAAGCACCCCGGGACCGTCATGCTTCAAAGTCTCATCGAATTCATCGGCGAACTTGTAGCCCGGCCCGCCCATACCGGTGCCGGTGGGATCGCCGGCCTGGGCCATAAAATCTGCAATTACCCGATGGAAAGTCGTGTTGTCATAAAAACCCTGACGCGCGAGAAACACGAAGTTGTTCACGGTGTTCGGAACTTTGGAAGCGTACAATTCCGCCACGATGTTGCCTTTCTCGGTCTCGATGGTGGCGATGTACGTCTTCGCCGGATCAATGGACATGGGTGGCGGTGTCGCATACATCCCATTCCGTGCCACCGGATCCTCGGGCATGGCCGGATTCTTCGTCTCGGCGGCCTTTTTATCCGAATTGAGCAAGATCAACAAACCGCCGATCAACAGCAGGACAATGACCGCAATGCCGGTGATCCACAGCCAGCGCGGGGGTTTGTCCGGCTTTGCCGACGCGCCCTTTTTTGCCGCGGACAGAGGCGATTTCTTAGCCGCCGCGGCTTTACCAAACGGAGCAATGTTGCGAGTTTGTTTTTTGGATGATGAACGTTTTGACTTCGACATATTACCTCCCAGGCGTCTTTACTTAAATTCTATCCTAATTCGTCGGAAATGCCAGAGTTACAGGGCAAATGGGCGCATTTCAGGACGGGGGCGACTTTTGAGCAGAGTTCACTTAAATCAGAGGTTTATTTAGAAAATCGCGGATCTGGCGATCCGCTCCAAGCACAGCTGGCGATCCGCTCCAGGCACAGCTGGCGATACGCTCCAGGCACAATTGGCGATCCGCTTCAGGCACAGCTGGCGATCCGCTCCAGGCACAGCTGGCGATACGCTCCAGGCACAATTGGCGATCCGCTCTAGGCACAATTGGCGATCTGATCCAGGCATAGTGGACGATCCGCTTCAGGCACAATTGGCGATCTGATCCAGGCATAGTGGACGATCCGTTCCGGGTATAGTCGGCGATCCGCTCCAAGCACAATTGGCGATCCGCTCCAGGCATAGTTGGCGATCCGCTCCAGGCATAGTTGGCGATCCGCTCCAGGCACAGCTGGCGATCCGCTCCAGGCACAGTTGGCGATCTGATCCAGGCATAGTGGACGATCCGTTCCGGGTATAGTCGGCGATCCGCTCCAGGCACGGTTGGCATTACCGGTGAGAGATTTTCGCCACGATGGATTAGTCTTGTTCTCGCCACTCGAACTCATAATCGCCGATGCGCACGGTGTCGCCTTCTTTGACACCCGCTTCGCGCAGCGCATCGAGGATGCCTTCATGTTCCAGATAACGATGCAGCCGCAAGAGTGCGTCATCCCACTTGGTCTGGGTGCGTTGTACGGCGCGCTCGACTTTGCCACCGCAAACGCGCCAGAACCCCTCGGATTCGCGCACAATCCTGAAGCCCTCGTCTTCCTCCGGCTCAAAGCGGATCATCGCCGGGGCCGGCCTGGGCAATTCGGGCAGCGGTGCTTCCTGAAGCATCTGGTAAGCACGCCACATCAACGGGCGCGTGTTCAATTTAGTGATTGCGGAAATCCCCATCACATCGCGGTAGCCGCGCGCCGCAAAGGCAGCCTGCATTTCCGGGAACAGCTCTTGCACGCCGGGGATGTCCAGCTTGTTGATGACCACGATCTGCGGTTTCTCCATCAGGCCGTGGCCGAACGCGGCCAGTTCGGCGTTGACTGCCTCGAAATCGGCCAGCGGATCGAGTGCCGAACCATCCAGCAGATGAATGAGCACCCGCGTGCGCTCAATGTGACGCAGGAACTCGTGTCCCAGGCCCTTGCCTTCGCTGGCCCCCTCGATCAAACCGGGCAGATCCGCCAGGACAAAGGTTTCGTTCACCCCCAGTGCCACGACTCCCAGGTTGGGCTGCAACGTGGTGAACGGATAATCGCCGATCTCCGGCCTGGCTGCGGTAGTCACGGAGAGCAGCGTGGATTTCCCGGCGTTGGGCTTACCCACCAGCCCCACATCGGCAAGCAGTTTGAGTTCCAGACGCAGCCAGCGTTCCTCGCCGGGATCGCCGTTCTCGGCGATGCGGGGCGCCTGGTTCGTCGGCGTCGCAAAACGGATGTTGCCCCGTCCCCCGCGTCCACCCCGCGCCACGACCGCGCGCTGGCCCACCGCAACGAGATCCGCCAGCACCTCGCCGGTCTGCGCATCGTAGATCAGCGTGCCGGGCGGCACTTCGAGCACCAGGTCTTCGCCGGCCGCACCATGCCGATCCTTGTTGCGCCCGTTCTCCCCATCGGCGGCGGCAAATTCAGTCTTATGCGCGAAATGATACAACGTATTCAGGTGAGGATTGACCACAAAGACGACATCCCCACCCTTGCCGCCATCCCCGCCCGAAGGCCCACCGTAGGGGATGTATTTCTCACGGCGGAAGGCCACCGCGCCGTTTCCCCCACGACCGGCGGTCACATGGATTTTGACCTGATCGTAAAACACAACTTTACCTCATTTCAGTAAAGACCCTAAGGGTCAGCCAAACCCTTAGGGTCTTCTCAGAGTCTTCTAACAGCGCAAAATTTTTCCGGCTCAGCGTGTTCCCAAAACGGCGTGCAACGATTCACACGCCGGGCAACTGCCGTCAGGCCGGATGATGGCGTAACCATCCTGAGGATCATAACCATAGCGGACGAAATCAATGTTCCAGACGATGATGCAGCGTACCATGCCGGTATTGATCCCCAATTGCACGGCTTCAGCAAGCCAGGCGGCCTGCTGCGCATTGTTCGTCCCGCGCGCCCAGGCAAACTGATCGGAGAAGGTGGGCACACCTTCCTGCGAAGCGTAGCCCATTTCGGTGTAGAACAACTTGCGCGTTCCACGGAAGATGTTGTAATACAGCTCGGTCTGCGGCAGGAAGAACCACGAGTGATGGGTGTCGCTGGGATTGGCGGGGTGTCCGATGCGCGCCGAAGGTGACGTGGCCCCGGAGTTATGATGCGCACCGATGTAATCCATGCAGTTGGCCGCGCCGGCGTTATACAATCCCTCCATCCACGGCTTGTCATCGCAGCCGTTGGGACCACAACCGCCGAACCAGCCGGTCGGCGCGGGCGCCGCACTGATGACGGCTGTGCCACCATTGGCCGCCTTGATCGCATTGTAGGCTTTGCACAGCAAGTTAGTATACGCCTGCGGACTGATCAAGCCGATCTGCCATTCGCGGTCAATGTTCGGCTCATTCCATACCTCGATGGCATCCGCGCCCGCCGACGCCAGTCCGGCGACCCAACTGGCAAACTTATCCTCGAAGCCCGCTTGGGTTACCATCTCCGGCCCACCCAGGGCGCTCAGTTGAATCTTAAAGCCGTTAGCGTGCGCTGTGTTAATGATGGAGTTAGCGCCCTGGCCGTAGTGCACCTGGATCTTCACCCAGTTCATACCGGCATAGTGCATTTTTTCTTTATAAGGCAAGCCGAGGTCGCGCACGTGTCCCCCCAGTTCAAAACCGCCGGAGGATACCGGCGCAACGATAGGCGTCACCGGCGTTGCTGCCGGCTGTTCACCCACCTGGATTATCAAGTAAACCTTACCGCCCGAAATGGCCTTATCGCCGACTTGAATTTGCCAGTCTCCACGATAGGTGCCATCGGCATTCGGCGCCGTCATCTCCACACTGATGTCCACATTCGCGCCGGCCTTGACTTCGCCGATCTCGACTTTCGCCACATCGGTCATTTTTTCACCGGAGACAAAGACCAGCGCCGTGTCTTTGGGCCAGTCGGTGTTACCGGCATTGCGCATGCGCCAGGTTTTGGTGAATTTCTCACCCTTCTGGAAACGGGTGTTGTCGGGGACCGTGACGTCGGCGACAAAGCCGGCCTTCAGTTCCTCGCCGGGAGTTTCCTGGGGCGTCGGCGTCGCTGTGGTCGCCCCGGTATCGGATCCCGTCGTCGTAGTTTCGGCCACGGTCGCGGTGACGACCGGCGCCGGCAACGCTACCCGCACTTCAAGCGTCCCCTTATCCAACCCGGCAACGTTCGCCGCAATCTTGTACGTGCCGGTCATCGTCGGCGCAGTCCAGGCAAACTGGGGCTGGGTCAACGGTGTGGTCTGCTGAGCAGCCGCCTTTCCATCCGGGCCGGTCACTCCCCAGGCAATCTCCGGCAGTGCAAAGGCTGCCGTGGTCGTTTGAGCCTTATAGGCCGCCACAACGTCCAGGATTCCGGGCAGGTTTCCGGCGTCTGTCAGATCGCGCAACACCACACCGCCCAGATGATAGCGGGAAACGAGATCGAGGCGCGTGCGCAACCACTGCGGCGTCCCAAGCCACTGCGACGTTTCGCCGATGACCAGGCGTGTCGCGCCCGTAAGGGCATCCGTTTCCACGTTAGAAATCGCGCCGAGTTTGAAGAGCAACGCCGTGCCCGGCGCAACGCTGTCGGTGAGCGGCGTCGCAGGCTGGATGCTGCCGATCGGCGCGAGGATGGCATCCAGACCGACAACTTTTTCGCCGTCGGTGCTGAGCGTTGTGTAAACAGGCATAAGCTTATGGCGGTGCACCTGCGTCACCGCCCAGGTGAGCATCTGCTCCACGAAGCCGCCCGGCGCATACGCGCCAGGATCGAGGGGCATCACCACACGCAATTGATCGGCGGCCTCCCCCAAAGCGGCCCAATCATAACCGCCGGAGTCCCATGTGCCGTCGGCAGCGCGCTGCGGCGTCTCGACGACGACAGCCAGCCACAGGCCATTCTGGTGGAAAGTTTTTGCCAGGTCGGTCACAAAGCCGGCATAAACGTCGCGGTCCTCCGCAGGCAAGCGACGATAGTCGAGCACCAGGCCACTGTATCCCCCGCTTTGCGCAACGCCGAGCAAATTCTGCACGTGTGACACGCGATCATTGGCATTATTCAGCATATCGCTCACCAATGCCCAGTTGGGATCGCGCCCCGGTACCCAGTTGCGCACAATCGGCACCAGCGTCAATGCACCGCCTTGCGCCGCGGCCGGTAATTGCGTTGCGTCGCCGGTCACGCCGCCCATCGTCCCGATCAAGATACCGGGCACATTCACTTCGGTCAGTGCGGCCTCTGGTGAAGGTGTCAACGTCGTCGGCAACGGGAAAGCCCCCACCTCGGTCGCAATCTTCGGCTGCGCCAGGCCCGTCTGCATCACCATCACGGAGGCAGGCAGGGTCTTCACATCCGCCGTCAGGACTTCGGCGTTACGGTCCAGCCTGGTAGGTAACCAACGCCAGGTGTCGCCGTCCCAGCTATACAGGTCGAGCGTTTCCCAGGGTTCGGCCTCGTTGGGGATGACCACTTCGAGCTGCGCCGGACCGGAGACATCCTTACCACGTAAGGTGATTTTGTAATAGGGACTTTTGGGCGTCAGATAGGCCGGCAGCACATTCAGCGCCGGACGCAAATCCGACGCCGACCCGGCCACAAAGTCTGCCTGAGGGACAGAATCCAGTTTCACGCGCACCTTACGCTCGACCGGCGCGGACAGTTTGACCTTCAACCCATCGGGGTGCTCAACGGTAGAATTCGTGGCATCAAGGGTGGTATAGCCGCTCTCAAACGCACTGCCAAGTTGCGCCAGCGACAATTCGGGCATCAGCAAGACCACGATCACCAGAAGGATCAGCAACGCCAATCCACCAAGCAACCAACGTCGTCCCCGGAAGAAAGTACCCACGCCGGTCAAAAACATACCGAGTTTCTCGGCCATAGAAGGTTTCGCCGCTTCGAGTTCCGCAATACTGACGATGGACGGCGCCGTATCAGGTGTATCTGACACAGGCACTGCATCATACGTCTCCGCCTCAAACGGCGGCTCCGGCGGCATAATCTCGGACGGCACAACGGCCGACGGCGCCGCCTCGGCCACTTCAGCCACTTCCGGCACCGGAACCGGCGCCAGCTTTGGGGCTGCGGCTTCGGACTTCAACTGCGATTCGATTACCTCATCCGGCTGATTCTCATCACTCATGTCAACCTCCAGGATAGATCACTACCTCCCTTTCAACTCATAGGGATTGTTGACCATTCTATCACAGGGTAGGGGTTTGGCAAGGCAGTTGACAGAAAATCAAAAGTTGTTTTGACTTTTCCTTCAAAACATAGCATAATAGAGATAGACAAGCGATGCCTTTTGTAAAAAGAAACTATTTGAACGATCCGGGTATGTTCGTCAGAAATACCACCACCCTCAGTGGAAAATCTGTTTTGTTAAGGAGGGATTGTGACTGAGATTGCTTTACGTCAATATGAGAATGAAATTGATCACCTCATAGAAGAGGCCCGCTATGTGGAAGCCCTGGCCCATACACGGCATATTCTGCGCCAACACCCGCGTTACATCAATGCATACTACCTTATGGGAAGAATCATGTTGGAGGCCGACCAGCCAGAGCTTGCAATAGACCTGTTTCAACGCACCCT
Source organism: Anaerolineae bacterium (assembly GCA_035373625.1). Lineage (GTDB taxonomy): Bacteria > Chloroflexota > Anaerolineae > B4-G1 > SLSP01 > DSWT01. Next base: position 64,117 of record DAOSNS010000013.1, read on the forward strand.
CTATGCTGATCCCGAACATCTCATGGCACGTATCGGTTTAACGTTGGCGCATCAACGGTTAGACAAACTGAACGCTGCGATTTGGAACCTGGAGCGCGCCATTGAACTCGATCCGGGCAATGCCGACCTGGTTGACGAACTGCGCCAGCTCTACGGACGGCGTGATGGCGTAGAACCCGACCGCATCCCGCTCAATCGCGCCGCCCTGGCGCGGCTCTACATCCGTGGGAACCGCCCCGGTCGCGCTGTCGAAGAACTACGGGCGCTGCTCGAAGCACAACCCACACGCAACGACCTGCGGCTGGCGCTGGCTGAGGCGTACTGGCGCAACGATCAGATTGTCCAGGCGGCAGATTTATGTCAACGTCTACTGGATGACATGCGCTACTGCTTGAAAGCCAACTTGCTCTTGGGGGCCTTGTGGGTGGATAGCGGTCAAGAGGAAGGCCAGCTTTACCTCAAGCGTGCCGAGGAACTCGATCCCGAAAATGTACTGGCGAATGAAATTTTCGGTTCGGCCTCTCCCCTTAAGCCCCGAGAGATCACCCTGGAACGTCTGGCCTACCGCCCCGGCGAGCTTGACATTGACACGCAGGCTAAATGGTTCCAAAAGCTCGAACAGACCTCTGTAATTGTAGGCATTCCAGAAATGATGCCTGAAATGACCGGCGCCGAAGCCCGATTGGTGGACATCACGGCCGGACTTGAAGCCCAAATTGAAATCCCCGACTGGCTCCGTGAGTTAGGCCCCGAAGAAGGGGAAGCGGGTTGGATGGCCGGCATTGGCGCGGAGGCCGGCGCGCCCGAAACGTCCGCCGAAGTAAGCATCCCTGAGTGGCTAGAGACAAAAGAAGCCGCAGAAGCCATAGCCGGTGAAGCCACGCCGGATTGGTTAAGTTCACTCGCTCCAGAGGAAGCCGCTCCCCCTGTCAAAGAAGAACTGGAAGCCGCTGAGGCGTTACCGGATTGGCTTAGCGAGTTAAAACCTGAAGAGGCAGCCCCAGAAGCAGAGTTGGACTGGCTACAGGCGCTCGGAGTTGGCACGGCCACGGTCGAAGAAGTCCCATTGCCGGAAGAAGGCATACCGGACTGGCTACGCGAAATTAGAAAACCCGGCATCGAGGCCGAAGCTGAGGCCCAACCGGCGGCAGAAGAATTGCCCGGTTGGTTGCAGGAACTTCAGCCTCCAATGCCGGCCGCAGAAACAGCCGAATCACCGGAAGAAGAAGAAATCCCTGAATGGCTCAAACCATCTGCGGAAGCGGCTGAACCCTTTCTGGCTACAGAGGAAGGCGAACTCCCTGACTGGTTAACGTCTTTTCAAGTAGAAGAAGTCGGCACTGCCGAGACCGCGGAGGCTGCGCCAGAGGCAGCAGCAGAAGCGTTACCCGACTGGCTCAGCGAACTCGAAGCCGCCGAGGCGCCCGAACGCCACGAGGAAATACCAACCACAGAAGAAATTCCTGACTGGCTGAGTGCCCTGCAACCGGCCGCAGAAATCACCTCAGAGGCCGAGCCGATTGAAAAGGAACTGCTTGAGTGGTTGGCGGATATCGAGCCTGAAGTCGAAGAAGTCCCTGCCACAGAAGAAGAGGCGGCACTTCCCGAATGGCTGATGGCTGGTGAAACCTCGCCCGTTATTGAAGAAGCCCCCACTGCCGAAGGGTTCTTCGGCTGGGAAACATTCGGCGCCGAGGCTGCCGAGGTTGAAGCGCCCGCTGCCGAAGCCCCCGTAGAAGAGGAGCTGTTGGAGTGGGAACAGCTCGCAGAGCAGGCAGAAGCAGGGGCCATCGAGGCCCCCACCGCCGAAGGCGACTTCCTTTCCGGCGATGAAGCGCTCGCCTGGCTCGAAAGCCTCACGGCGGGCAAGGAAGAGGAACTGCGCGCTCAGGCCGAAGCCGAGGCGCAGGCCCGCGTCGCCGAAATCCTCGGACGCAAGCCCGAAGCCGAGGCGAAACCCCAGATTGTGGCACCCGAAACCACACCCGAAGCCACAATCGAAGAGGCCCCTGCCGCCGAAGGCTTCTTCGGCTGGGAGACGTTCGGCGCCGAGGCTGCCGAGGTTGAAGCGCCCGCTGCCGAAGCCCCCGTAGAAGAGGAGCTGTTGGAGTGGGAACAGCTCGCAGAGCAGGTAGAAGCAGGGGCCATCGAGGCTCCCACCGCCGAGGGCGACTTCCTTTCCGGCGATGAAGCGCTCGCCTGGCTCGAAAGCCTCACGGCAGGCAAGGAAGAAGAACTGCGCGCTCAGGCCGAAGCCGAGGCGCAAGCCCGCGTCGCCGAAATCCTCGGACGCAAACCCGAAGCCGAGGCGAAACCCCAGATTGTGGCACCCGAAGCCACGGTCGAAGAGGCGCCCGTCATCGAAGAACCCTTCGGCTGGGAGACATTCGGCGCCGAGGCTGCCGAGATCGAGGCCCCCGCTGAAGAAGTCCCCGTAGAAGAGGAACTGTTGGAGTGGGAACGTCTGGCAGAGCAAATCGAAGAAGGTGCCATCGAGGCCCCCACCGCCGAAGGCGATTTCCTTTCCGGCGATGAAGCGCTCGCCTGGCTCGAAAGCCTCGCGGCGGGCAAGGAAGAAGAACTGCGCGCTCAGGCCGAAGCCGAGGCGCAAGCCCGCGTCGCCGAAATCCTCGGGCACAAGCCCGAAGCCGAGGCGAAACCCCAGATTGTGGCACCCGAAGCCACACCCAAAGCCACACCCGAAGCCACACCCGAAGCCACAATCGAAGAGGCACCTGCCGCCGAAGGCTTCTTCGGTTGGGAGACGTTCGGCGCCGAGGCTGCCGAGGTCAAAGCCACTGCCGAAGAGCTACCGGCGGGTGAACGTCTGGCGGAGCAGATGGAAACAGGCGTCATCGAAGTACCCACCGCTGAGGGCGACTTCCTTTCCGGCGACGAAGCGCTCGCCTGGCTCGAAAGCCTCACGGCGGGCAAGGAAGAAGAACTACGCGCTCAGGCCGAAGCCGAGGCACAAGCCCGCGTCGCCGAAATCCTCGGACGCAAGCCCGAACCCAAACGCGCCAGGCCGGTTTCCCCCATTGAAAAGCCCGCGCCGGCCGCGGCCGAAGGGCCTGCACCCGCCAAGGCTGAAGCCGCGCTACCCGTCGCCGAGGGCGAATTCCTCTCCGGTGATGAGGCGCTTGCCTGGCTCGAAAGCCTCACGGCAGGCAAGGAAGAGGAATTGCGCGCCCGTGCTGAGGCCGAAGCGCAGGCCCGTGTCGCCGAAATCCTCGGACGCACCCCCAAGCCCGCGCCCGCACCGGAAACCGCAGTGCCAACGCCACCGGTCACCGCCCCGACGCCGCCTGCTGAAGAGGTCGTCGCCAAAGAAGCGGTGACCGAGGAGGTCGTGCCCGTCGCCGAGGGCGAATTCCTCTCCGGCGATGAAGCCCTCGCCTGGCTCGAAAGCCTCGCCGCGGGCAAAGAAGAGGAGTTGCGCGCGCGGGCCGAGGCCGAAGCGCAGGCCCGTGTCGCCGAAATCCTCGGACGCACCCCCAAGCCCGCGCCCGCACCGGAAACCGCAGTGCCAACGCCACCGGTCACCGCCCCGACGCCGCCTGCTGAAGAGGTCGTCGCCAAAGAAGCGGTGACCGAGGAGGTCGTGCCCGTCGCCGAGGGCGAATTCCTCTCCGGCGATGAAGCCCTCGCCTGGCTCGAAAGCCTCGCCGCGGGCAAAGAAGAGGAGTTGCGCGCGCGGGCCGAGGCCGAAGCGCAGGCCCGTGTCGCCGAAATCCTCGGACGCACCCCCAAGCCCGCGCCCGCACCGGAAACCGCAGTGCCAACGCCACCGGTCACCGCCCCGACGCCGCCTGCTGAAGAGGTCGTCGCCAAAGAAGCGGTGACCGAGGAGGTCGTGCCCGTCGCCGAGGGCGAATTCCTCTCCGGCGATGAAGCCCTCGCCTGGCTCGAAAGCCTCGCCGCGGGCAAAGAAGAGGAGTTGCGCGCGCGGGCCGAGGCCGAAACGCAGGCCCGCGTTGCCGAAATCCTCGGACGCAAGCCCGAACCTGCACCGGCACCTGCTCCTGTGGAGGCACCCAAGCCGAAGATCACGCCCCCGAAAGCCCCTGTAGTGGAAGCCGTCGCCGAGGCCCCCACCCCGAAAGCCGCCACGCCGAAACCCGCTGCCGAAGCCCCTGCGCCAAAGGCAGTGGTCACCGCGCCGCCGGCCGAAGCAAAGGGCGCCGCTCCGGACCTGGCGACGCTGCGCAAAGCCGTAGCGCGTGACGAGTCGGACCACGGCAGCCGCCTGGCGCTGGCACGCGAGCTGTGGCGAACCGGCGCAACCGAAGAGGCATTGACGCACTACGCTTACCTGATCCAGGCGCAAGCGCACATCCAGGACATTGTCGCAGACCTGCAACAGGCCGCCGCCGAAAACCCACAAGACGCCACCCTCCTGCAAACGCTCGGCGACGCCTATATGGTCGAAGGGCTGGTAGATCAGGCATTGAAGGTTTACGAGCGGGCTATGGCGATCCTATAACTTTGTCCCCGCAACCAAAGGGCGCACAGTGCCATGTGCGCCCTTTTAGTTGGGGATGCGTTTCAATACAATTTTGGTATAATACACGCCATGAAATCATCCCTATTCATACGCAAAGGACAAAGAAAATGACGATCAACATCGAATTAGTCAAAAACATTGCCGCCATCACCCCTACATGCGATGAATTTGTCATCGTGCAACCGGTCAAGATCGGCCGGGAAACGTGGCGCAACGAGTTGTTGTTGTTTGTGAAACCGGAAATCTTCATGGTCAAGGAATCCAAATATGTCGAGGCTGCGTTGCAGCTCGTTTTTGCCAGGCTTGAGGAGTTCAAGGCCCATGTCGGCGGCGTAGCCGTTGTGGGCGGCAAGGTGTTGGAAGAAGCCGAGATCATGAACCGCCACTACGGCTACATCAACCGCCTGTCGCGCTTTGCCTCAACGATGGTGGACGCGGAGGACCGACGGAAGATCGCCGAGGCGTTGGGTCTGGCCTCCGTTGATGAGTTCCCCATCCTGGGCGGGCACGAGTACCTCAAGGCCCACCCCGGTGAGAGTTGTTTTGACCTGGACAGCCTGTGGTTCACCAAAAAATCGCTCAAAATCAGGAGCGGGTTTTACGTGCAACTCTACGAAAAGGACGGCGAACGCTTTATTCTGGTCAACGGCTTCCATCCTGCCCAACTGTTGCACTTCACCGATCCCACCCACCGCATCGTCCTGGTGCTGATCCACGCCGACACCCCCTGGGCCGTGCTGCGCAATGAGATGGTCGGCGCCACCTTCCCCGAAAAGGCCGTCCCCCACTCCATCCGTGGCACGCTTTACGCGCATGCCCACGATTATGGCTTGGGTGAGGTCAGCATCGCCAACAACGGCGTGCATCTTTCCGCCGGGCCTTTTGAGGGCTTTTTCGAGATTCACAACTTCTTTGGGAAAATCCTCAACCTCAATCTCGAAAAACAGCCGCCGCTGCTGCTGAAGAAGATGCTTGCGGCAGGTATTCCATTACCAAAAGCCCTCAAAGCGCTGGATAATCCCATCGTGAGTGAGTCGCCCAAGCCTACCGATCTCTTCACGGCAACAGAGGATATGGACAGCGACGCCGCTATCGCGTTCTGGAAACAAGCGAACGCCTAACCCCCTTATCTGTCGCCGATTAAGCAGACAGGACTTACGCAAACCGGCGGCACTTTACCGCAGAGCACGCCGAGAGCGCGGAGAGTTTCTCATTTCTCGGCGTTCTCAGCGGCCTCGGCGGTGAAAAATGGATACGTCTGCGTAAGTCCTGGCAGATTGAGCAGATTTTTTGTTTGCGACTTCATCTGCTAAATCTGCTGATAAAAAAGGCCGCGCAGTCCGATGACTGCGCGGCCAATGTTTAGCCCCTATCGGTTTTATCCAAACTTATACGCCACGCCGAAACCGCCGCGCGGCAAGGTCCACTCGATGTTCTGATACGGACAGCCCACACGGCAACTGCCACACTCGACGCAAGCCTGATACGCCACCTGGATTTTGCCATCATGGCCGAGCGTGTAGACACTCACCGGACAGAAATCGAGGCACGGCTTGTACTGGCAACGCGCGCATACCGCATGATCCTTGATCTTGAGATGGCTTTGCTTTTCGTCAATGAAATACTTCAGCGAGACCAGCAAGTCGTCCACGTACACGGCCGGCAGGCTCTCACGCAAATCCTGCGGCAGTTCCTTGACCGTAAATGCGTCCCCCTTTTTCATTACCATCCCATCACCGCCCTTCCCATAGAGAGCAGGTCGCCCACGGCTTTCAGGAATTGCCGGCGACTGGTCAGGCTCCCCATGATGTTTTTGAACAATTGTTTCTTCGGCTGACCATAAGCACTGAAGAACTGCTCCAACGCCTCATTGATGAAACTCGGATACGTATCCATAAAGGCCGGGTGCGTCTCCAGGAAGCGGGCAAAGTTGCGATATTGCTTCATATCCTGGAGGATGAAGCGCTCCTTGAGACACTCCTCGTATTGCGCCAACGTGGCACTGGAGAAATCACCCCGTTTGTGCGCTTCAATCGCCGTTTCGGCGGCCACTTTCCCGGCAATGATCGCCATGTTGGTGCCTTCCCAGTGCAGCGCGTTGACCATCGAGGCCGCATCGCCGGCTACCATTGCCCCGCCGGTGTACAGCCTGGGCATATCGCGGTACCCGCCTTCGGGAATCAGGTGCGCGCCGTATTCGAGCAACTGCCCGCCCTTGACCAGCGGTGCAATCGCCGGATGGCGGAGATAACGCTGCAAAACCTCATAGGGTTTGAGCCGGTACTCGATTACGGCGTCGAGCATCATCCCCAACCCCACGGAAATGCTGGTTTTGTTGGTGTAGACAAACCCCATCCCCGGCAGCCCCAACGATACATCCCCTAACACCGAGGCCGCAATCCCTTGCTGATCGTCGGAGAGGCCGAAGCGCGCATGGATCGTGTCCATCGGCAGCGCGATTACCTGCTTGAAAGCCAGGGCGATGTGCGTAGGCTCCAGGTCGTGATCAATCAACCCTAACTTCTGCGTCAGCAGATTGTTGACGCCTTCGCACACGATCACCACGGGCGCATAAACATCGCCCTGCGCGCGGTCGGTTGTGACGCCGATGACTTGCCCACTGCCGTCGCGGATCACATCCAGCACCGTTGTCTTGGGGATCAACAACGCGCCCGCCTGCTGCGCCTGCTCGGCCCACCACGCATCGAAGAGCGCGCGTGAGGTCATATAAGCATCGGCAGGTTGAGATGCCAGCTTGCCCCCCTGCACCGTCAGGCGCGTGAGCGCGCCATCTTTGGAAAGCATCCAGAAACCGGCCTCGGTGACAGGACGCTCAAAGGGCGGACGGCGATCCATATAGTCAGGCAGGACCTCACCGATCGCGTGGGTATAAATCGCACCGCCGAAGTAGTTCTTCGCGCCGGCCTTTTGTCCACGTTCGATCAAGGCAACGTTCAATCCGGCGCGGGCCATCACTATCGCCGCCGCAGAACCGGCCAGGCCCGCACCCACCACAATCGCGTCGAAGCGAATTTTTCCGTCGTTGTTGCTCATGCCAGAGCCTCCTTCCGCGCCTTGATTTCTTTGATCATCGCCGGGATGACCTCGAACAGGTCCCCGACGATCCCGACATCGGCCACATCAAAGATCGGCGCATTGGGATCAGAATTGATGGCAATGATGAAGTCGGAGTTCTGCATGCCCACTTTGTGCTGCAAAGCCCCCGAAATACCGGCGGCAATGTAGAGCTTGGGACGCACCGTCTTGCCGGTCTGCCCTACCTGATGGGCATAGCTGATCCAGCCGGCATCCACACAGGGGCGACTTGCGCCCACAACACCGCCCAGCTCGTGCGCCAATTCTTCAAGCAGTTTGAAGCCTTCAGGCGTGCCCAGGCCGCGCCCTCCGGCCACAATCACATCCGCATACTCGATATCCACATTTTCGGCCTGCTCGTGGATGAACTCCAGAATACAGGCTTCGGTGTCTTTTTCGTCCAGCGGGACTTCCTCGCGGATGATTTCACCGACGGCATCGGGATTGTACGGCGGCATCGGGAAGACACGCGGGCGCACGCTCGACATCTGCGGGCGGCTCTGGCGGCAGAGGATGGTCGCCATGATGTTGCCGCCGAACGCAGGACGGGTCGCCAACAGCAGTTTTTGTTTGGCGCCCTTGACCTCGCCCATTTCCAGGCCGGTGCAGTCGGCGGTCAGGCCGGTGCGCAAGGCAGTGGCGACCGCGCCGGCCAGGTCGCGTCCCAAGGTGGTCGCGCCGATGAGCATGACTTCGGGCTGGTATTTGCGCGCCACGCCCGCGATGGTCTTGTAGTACGGGCAATTGCGGTAATCCGCCAGCTCCGGCTCGTCAATGAGGTAGACGCGCTCGGCACCGTATTTGATGGCCTCGTGAGCAATGGCCTCAACCTGATGCCCAAGAAGGATACTTTCAACGTGGACAGTATCGCCCGCAGCATCGGCCTCTTCTTTGACCTCCGAGGCCAGGCGGCGCGCCACCCCCAACAATTCCCAGGAGACAGGATGGGCCTGGCCCTTTTCTTGTTCGATGAAGACCCAGAAACGTCGCGCGCTCATTTGACGCCTCCCAGCAAGGGCTTGAGAATACCGGCGGCATCGGCCTTATCCAACGCCGTCTTGACGGCGGCCTGCACGCCGACCTCGCGGCTGTTGACCTTTTCGCCGGCTTCGGGCAGCGGCGGCGTCCCCATCTTGAAGACGATGGTGGGCGATCCGCGCACACCGATATACTCCGGGTCGAAGGCCACCGGGCTATCCGCCGTCCACATTTCGGGTTCATAGCGCAGCGAGCGAATGAGATCCGGCAGCGGGGCAAAGGGCACTTCGGCGATATCCTTCTCACACGTGATCAACGCCGGCAGCGGTGCTTCGACGACCTCGGTCCACTTTTCGGTCTTGCGCTCGACGATGATCTGGCGTTTGCGGAGATCAATATCGCGGATTTTGACGGCGTAGGTGATGATCGGCACATCTAACCGCACCGCCACCCCCGGCCCGACCTGGGCAGTATCGCCATCAATGGCTTGCTTGCCGAAGAATATCACATCAATGGGGTCCTTCTCATGGATGGCCCGGATCACCGTCGCCAGCGTATAGGAAGTCGCCAACGTATCTGCACCGGCAAACTTGCGATCGGTGATGAGTGCGCCCCAGTCGGCACCCAATTCGACCGCCTCACGGATGGTGATAACAAAAGAAGACGGCCCCATCGAAATCACAGAGACTTTTCCTCCCAACTTGCGTTTCCATTCCACTGCGGCGGCCAGAGCGTGGGCGTCGTAGGGGTTCATAATTGCCGGTACACCTTCCCGCACCAGGTTTCCGGTATCCGGGTCAATACGGATGTTGGTTGTGTCCGGCACCTGCTTGATGGCAACCAGTGCATGAAACAAGTTCCACCTCCTCTTGTAAATGGCCACAGAGTTCACAGAGAAAAATGAAAATGCTCTGCGTTCTTCGCGTGCTCTGCGGTGAAATTTTTTATTATCGGCGCTATACCGTAGGTTCGGTTACAAGTCAAAGTGGCAAGTGTCCGGCTAATGGCGCGGGGTGAACTGCGGTTCGATCACCTCACCGTTGCGCATGGCGATGCCGTTGCGCAAGGCTTCATTCTGGGCGAAAGCAGACACCGGCCCCATGTTTGTGATGTGCTGGATATAGGACCACGCCGCATTGTTGAAAGCATGCGTTGAGGTGCGCGGGACGCCACCGGGGACGTTGGGCACGCAGTAGTGCACGACATCCTCTTCGATGTAGGTGGGGTTATCGAAAGATGTGGGACGGCTGGTTTCGGCGCAGCCACCGTGGTCAATGGCAAAATCCAGGATGACGGAACCTCTGCGCATCGTGCGCAGCATCTCACGAGTGATCACAACAGGCGCGCGTTTGCCGGGGTCGCGCACGGCACCGATCACCACATCGGCGAAGCGGGTGGTGTAGGCGACGTTGAAATCGTGATCAATCATCGTGGTCACGCGGCCCTGGAAGTACTCTTCGAGATAACGCAGCCGATCCAGTGAGCGGCTAAGGATGAACACCTTCGCCCCCAGACCTACGAAAGCACGCGCAGCGTTCATGCCCAAAACGCCGCCGCCGAGAATCACCACCTCCCCCGCCGAAACCCCCGGCGTGCCGTTCAACAACACACCGCGTCCACCGTGCGTGCGCATCAGCAAGGTGCCGGCGATGTAGGGCGCCATCCGCCCGGCGATCTCGCTCATCGTCTTGAGGATAGGAAAGTCCCGGCCATCTTTGGAGATCATCTCATAGGCAACGGCGGTGATTTTGTGATTCTGCATCTCCGCCACTTCAGGCTGAGGAATGGACATCAAACCGAGGAAGCACATCAACGTCTGCCCCACGGGCATCCACTCGATCTCCTCCATTGTGGGACGCAACACCTTGAGCACGAGGGAGCTGTTACCATACAGCTCCGCACCGCTCTCCACCAGGATTGCGCCCATACGTTCATAATCGTAATCGTCGAAACCAGCACCGGCGCCGGCAGACTTCTCCACAAAACACTTGTGCCCGGCTTTTGTCAACAGCCCCACACCGGCAGGGGTCAACCCGACCCGTTCTTCTCCAGGAAGTCTCTCTTTTGGAATGCCAATGTTCATATTCTGCTCCTTTTCTCGGAATTTTACATGCAGAGTCGAAGGCTACAAACTTGTAGTCTCTGGTTATTGGATCATAGCAACGCCGTCGGCGGGATGGGTGACGTAAACGGCAGGGCGCTTTTCAAAACGCGCCTCGTATACTTCAGCAATATGCGCCTGAAACTCAGGGACCGCTTCTTCGGCGACCAGAGCGATGGTGCAGCCACCAAATCCCGCTCCGGTCAGGCGCGCGCCATAGCAGCCGGGCACTTCCATCGCCGCCTCGACCAGTGCATCCAACTCCGGCGCGCTCACTTCATAGTCATCGCGCAAGCTGCGGTGACCTTCGACCATCAGCATACCGGCGGCCTCGATTTCCCCGTTGTAAAGCGCCCGCGCAAAGCGCAACACCCGGTCATTTTCGGTGACCACATGGCGGGCGCGACGATACACCACTTCCGGCAGCCCCCGCCCAAAACGCTCCAGATTGCGCAAGGAGATGTCACGCAGCGCCGTAGCCTCGGGCACATACTTTTGAAGATGGGCAACCGCCTGTTCACATTGCGCCCGACGCACATTATACTCCGAAGACGCCAATGAGCGACGCACCAGGCTATCGGCAACCACAATGGCAACGCCCTCTGGCAAAGGGAAGTAACGCCGCTCAAGCGAACGCGAATCCAACAGCATCGCATGCCCGGCCTTGCCGCACGCGCTGATCATTTGATCCATAATGCCGCAGTTCACGCCGACATACTGGTTCTCGGCCCTCTGACACAGTAACGCGAGATCGGGCAACGGGATGTCGAAATGGCCCAGCGTGGACCAGGCGAAAGCAAAGGCCAGCTCAATGGCTGCTGAGGAGGACATTCCGGCGCCGACGGGCACATCGGAGGCCAGAACGGCATTGATACTTGGGGGCTGCAATCCGCGTTCCAAAAAGGCCCACACAACGCCCTTGGGGTAGTCGGACCACCCGCCTGCAGAAGCCGGAACCTGGGTGACGGAGAAAACCGCTTCATCGTTCCCCATGTCCATTGCGCGCACCGTTGTCCACGGTTCTTCGGTCAGCCCAACCGCCAGCCACGCCGCCTGCCCCACGGCAACCGGCAAGACAAAGCCATCGTTGTAATCGGTGTGTTCGCCGATGAGGTTAACCCGCCCCGGCGCACGCACTACCAACTGCGGTGGTTGCTGAAAACGTGCATTATAAGCCTGCGTCACTTTTCTGTACAATTCATGCTCGACCATAAGTCCCCCGAAGTTAGGTGTCAGTTGTCAGTCATCAGTTGTCAATTCTGGTAAGATGCCATTATGCGCCAAAAAACGTAAAACCGGTTCACGGGCCGTTGCGTGAATGAGCGCCATGTGCATATTCAGCCGCTCTCGAATCGCCCGCCGTAGCGCCGGGTGGTCAAGGATCGCCGCATCAGGCACACGCAACAGCCAGACATGCTCCAGACGCGCCGCGGCCTCACTACGATAAGCCCGCTCAATCGCCGTGCGCAGATGGGGTGGCACGGCGCGTCCGGTCGCTTCTTCGAGAAATGTAAAAATGCGCTCCGGTGGAATCCGCTGTTGCCGCGCCAGGGCCAGGGAGCCGGGTGTAAACCGATAACGGTAGCCCGCGTTCCAACCCAGCGGTTGCGCAATGCGGTGCACCTGAAAACGCACATAGCGACGGCGCGGCGGCACCTGTAGGCTACCATCCTCACCCAAGTACAAAGGCGATGAGTCGGACAAAGATGGCGGATTCCCCAACCCCAACAGCGCCGCGCCCGCCCCACTGAGACGGAAACAGGTCGGTGGCAGCGTCGGCGCAAGGCCACCGAGGTCCACCAGCCCCAGCCAGAAGAGCGGTCCGGTCAGGACAAACGCTATCCACGCGCCTTCGACGGCATCCCAGGCCTCAATGCCGCGTAAGGGTTTATCCGTGGCAGCATCACGCAAAGCCCAGGCGTCGAAATCCCCGTCAGGGCGCAAAAAGTCCAGGTTGTGTTCACGCACAAAAGCGGTAAAGTCCGCCAGCGTGTACCAGGTATCCGGCCGACAGCCGCGCAGCAGGTCCAAAAATGCCTGCCGCGTCGAGAGTGGTTCGGCGGGCCACTTGCGCACCGGATCCGGCAACAGCGTCGGAACAGCCGCGAGGTCATTCCAATGCGTGCTCTCCATCCACGCGCGGCTCAAGGTAGTCCATTGCAGCCAGTTGTCGGCCTGTAGCCATTTTAAGGTCGCCTCAGGAACCAGCCGCACCGTCCCGTGTTCATCACGGCGCAGCCAGCCCTGTTCCAAAGCCAGCGTTTCCAGCAGGGGACGCGCTTGCGGTAGTTGCAACCAGGCCGTCCATTCATCCGCCGGAAGGGGCTTGAGGGTCTCCATTTGCAACACCGCGAACAACGTCGTCAGGTCATCGGCCAGGACATCGGTACCGACGAGCTGATGAGACGGTGCCGGAGCGGCTATGGGCGGCGTAATCTCCAACGGTACCGGGACAGGCATGTAAAGTCGCAGCTCTTCGGGCACAAACGCCATCTCCACCTGACCGGAAGGCCGTGTCGCAAAGGCGCGTTGCACGAGGCCCAGATACCACAACCGCTCAACCGGTGACGCCGGTTCGCGCCACAGGGCCTCGCGTTCGAGGCGTCCCGGCCCTGCAGGACGCAGCTCGCCCCAACGGCGCACGAAAATGGCCCACGGGAGCGCCCCACCCCGGCGCAACAGGTCGTCGAGGGCAGCACGTGCATCATCCTCAAGGGTGGCAAGGATACGCTCGACAGCTTCAGCATGAGGCATCGCATCCGCTAATTCCGTCGCTACGTCCGGTTTGCGTTGGGTATTCAAGGGGATGTCCCATTGCCGGGCGATCACGTGCAGGCGCGCCAGGTCACTGTCAAGCAGCGTTTGGTAAAGTGTCCGCAAGGCCATTTTGGGCAACCGACCGGTCAAGAATGAATCGTCTGAGCGTTCCCGCGTTCCAACGTTCAAACGCGCCAACATTATCTCATACAAACTGATTATATCTATAGTAACAGAAGGCGCAACCTATCACTTGTCCATAAATCATAAATCAAGGTAACATTTGCTACAGAACTAACGACTATCCGACTAAAGACTACTTGACTAACGACTATCCGACTAAAGACTACTTGACTAACGACTATCCGACTGTTTTTGGAGGCACAGCATGAAACGATTACTTTCCGGCAATGAAGCCTTCGCCCTGGGCGCCTGGGAAGCCGGTGTGCAGTATGCCGCCGCCTATCCGGGGACGCCCTCGACGGAGATCCTCGAAAACTTTGCGCGCTATCCCGGTGTGAAAGCCGAGTGGGCCAGCAATGAGAAGGTGGCGCTCGACAATGCCATCGGCGCGTCGTTCGGTGGCGCACGCGCGATGGCGGTCATGAAGCACGTCGGCGTGAACGTGGCCGCCGACAGCTTGATGTCGGTGTCGTATACGGGGGTGAAGGGCGGCCTGGTGCTCATCAGCGCCGATGACCCCGGCGCATTTTCGTCGCAGAACGAGCAAGATAACCGCCAGTACGCGCGCTTCGGCAAATTCCCCTGCTTCGATCCCTCGGATAGCGAGGAAGCCCGGCAGTTTATGCGGGTGGCCATGGAGGTGAGTGAGCAATTCAAAACGCCGGTGCTCATGCGTTCGACAACACGCCTCTCGCACTCCAAATCCGCCGTCGAAGCCACCGTCCCCGACAAGCGCGAATTCCAACCGCTGCCGCCGTTCGAGCGCGAAACCGAGATCACGCGCGTCATTTTGCCCGCCATTGCGCGGCAGCGGCATCCGGTCATCGAGCAACGTCTGCTGGATGTGGCGCAATGGGCCGAGACGACCGCCTTCGAGCAAGGCATCAACCGCATCGAGTGGAACGACAAGACACTCGGCATCGTGACGACCGGTATCGCCTACCAATACGCCCATGAGGTACTGCCCCATGCTTCCATCTTCAAGCTGGGGATGAGTTATCCGCTGCCACTGCGGGCCATCCGTGATTTCGCCGCGCAGGTGGAGACGTTGATCGTGCTCGAAGAACTCGATCCCTTCGTCGAAGAACAGCTCAAAGCGGCCGGCATCGCCGTCGCCCACGGCAAAGACATTTTCCCTATATGCGGCGAGCTGACGCTGGCAAAGGTGCGGAAGGGTGTAGTAAAAGCGGAACTGATTACAAATGGCAAATGGCAAATGGCAAATGGCGAATGGCAAATGGCAAATGGCGAATGGCAAATGGCAAATGGCGAATCCCCAGTTACCGATTACCAGTTACCGATTACCGTTCCGCCACGCCCGCCCGCACTCTGTCCCGGCTGTCCGCACCGTGCGTTTTTCTACGCGCTGAGCCGTAACAAGCGCAAAGTCGTGATTCCCGGCGATATCGGCTGCTACTCGATGGGCGTGCTGCCGCCGTTTGAGGCGATGGACATGCTGATTTCGATGGGCGCGGGCATTGGGATGGGACACGGCTTCAAGCAGGCCGGCGGGCAGGAAGGCGTCGTCACCATCATCGGCGACAGCACCTTCTTTCACGCGGGGATGGCGCCCCTTGCGTCCGCCGTCTACAACAAAGCGAACATCGTCGTCGCCGTGCTCGACAACCGCATCACCGCGATGACCGGACAGCAACATCACCCCGGCACCGGTACAACGCTTCAGGGTGAGGAAGGCAAGCTCATAGACATCGCCGAGGTGGTGCGGGCGATGGGCGTTACCTATGTAGAAGAAGTCAATGCCTGGGATGTGAACGCGCTGAACAAAGCATTACGGGCGGCACTTCAGCACGAGGATGGACCGGCGGTGCTTATCGTGCGCGGGGCATGTGTCTTCACGCCGCACTTCCATTACCAGCCCCGCATGCGGGTTGATCTCGAAAAGTGCGTCGCCTGCGGTGCGTGCTTCCGCGTCGGCTGTCCGGCCATTCTCAAGAGTGACGTGATTTATCCGACGAACAACAAGCCCAAGTCATCCATTGATCCGCTGCTGTGTACAGGATGTACGGTGTGTATGCAGGTGTGTCCCACCCAGGCCATTGCGCCCATTGAGGAAGGCTAAACATCCAGGTGGGGGGATGGGGGCAGGTGCGCCGGCCCCCACCCTCTCACCCCCAACTTACAATATACGCGGGATCACAATCCCGTGCCGCCATAGGAGAAAAATTATGATCAAGAACTTAAATCTGCTCTTCGTCGGCGTTGGCGGACAAGGTGTACTCACCGCATCAGACATCGCCGCGCAAGTTGGACTCGACCTGGGATTGGACGCGAAGAAATCCGAAGTTCACGGGTTTGCGCAACGTGGTGGAGTGGTGGAAAGCCACGTCCGCTGGGCGCCGCGCGTCGGCTCGCCCACATGCGAAGAAGGCACGGTGGATGTCCTGTTGTCGTTCGAGCTGTTAGAGGCGGCTCGCTGGTTGAGCTTCCTCAAACCCGGCGGCATCGTCATCGTCAACCGCCAGAAAATTATGCCCATGTCGGTCAGCGTGGGCAATGCAGTCTACCCGGCCGAAGATGCGATCCTCGCGGCGCTGCGCCAACGCGCCGGCACGGTCATCGCCGTGGACGCCCTTCCCCTTGCCGGGCAGGCCGGCAATCCCCGCACGGTGAACACCATCATGCTTGCAGCGCTCGCGGCTTTGCTGGAAACCGATCCGGCCGTCTGGGAGGCGGCCATCCTGCGCCGCGTACCGGCAAAATACACCGAGGTCAACAAAATCGCCTTCCGCCTGGGGCAACAGGCCGCACGGGGCTTGCCAACGGATAAACAGCTCGAAGCTGAAAGCTGACGGCTGGCCCCTATAGCCGAAATCCTTGAGGGCAAAAATTCCGAGCAAACAATGTGACTCTCACGGCTCTGCCGCCGGCAAATCTTCCAGACTTAACGAAAGCACCTGTGACACGCCATCGTCGCCCATTGAAACGCCGTAGATCGTATCGGAGACCTCCACCGTTCCACGATTGTGCGTGATGATGATGAACTGCGTCTGCCGCGACAACTCGCGCAGCATGGCGCGGAAGCGACCCACGTTCGCTTCGTCCAGCATCGCATCCACCTCATCGAGGATACAGAACGGCGTCGGGCTGACACGCATCACTGCAAAGAGCAGCGCCACCGCCGTCAACGTACGCTCGCCGCCGGAAAGCATCCCCAGGCTCGAGGTGCGCTTCCCCGGCGGACGGGCGATGATCTCCACCCCATCGTTGCCGTTGAGATCATCACCGTCGGTCTCCTCGCTGATCAGGCTGAGTTTGGCCGTTCCGCCGTTGAACAACAGCTCAAAAATGCGCGCGAACTCGGAAGCGATGGCCTTGAAAGTGGTGCGGAACGTCGTGTCCATCATCTCATCGAGTTCGGTAATGATTTGCCGCAGGTGCGCCGAGGCGTTCTCCAGGTCCGTCATCTGTTCGCGGAGGAAGGTGTGCCGCTGCTCAAGCTCGTCGTATTCTTCCTTAGCCGCCTGATTCACCGGCTCAAGGCGGCGAATTTGGGTGCGCAGGTCGCGGATCTGGCGTTCCAGGCCCTCCGGCAACTCTGTCACCACCGGCAGCGGCGACACAATTGCATCCAACGGCAACGGCTGTTGCGCGGCGAGGGTCTCCGGCAAATCACCGATGACAATGCCCAATGCTTCTTCGATTTCCCGACGCAACGCCTGAAGCTGATCCTCGCGGCGGTTAGCTTCGACCTCGGCCTGCGCGCGCCGCTGTTCGGCGTCATGGAGCACGCGCCGCGCCTCGCGTTCCCGAAGTTCGTGGGCCTCCAACGCCTGTTCCAGTCCGGCAAGGTGCGTTTCCAGGGGGGGAATCTGCGTGGATAATTCCTCCGCGGCCACACGTGCTTCATCATAGGCGCCCTGCAACGTTCCCAGGCGGGCTTCCAGCAATGACAACTCTTCGACCAACGCGCGCTCGTGTTGTTCCAAAGCGGCAATCTGCTCCTGCAAACGCCGTATTTCACGCTGACGCGCCGTCAGTAGCACGCGCCGGTTGTTGTGCTCCTGTTCCAAAAGCGCCATTTGCGTATGCCGTGCGGCGGCGACTTGCGCCGTTTCATCATCGGCCAGCGCTGCCAGCTCACGCGCTATGGCTTCAAGCTGCGCTTCGGCGTCGCGCAAAGTCGCTTCGGCCTCCGTCCGTTCCCCTTCGAGACGGGTACAGAGGGACTGCAACCGTTCGCGTTCCTGCCGGGCCTCATCAAGCAAGTGACGTTGCCAGTCGCCCTCCTGGATGAGCTTATCCAGTACGCGGACCTCGCGGTCTACGGTACGTTCGGCTTCCTGACGTCGCTGCACCGCACCCCGACGACGTTCGCCGGCGGCCTGCAACTCCCGCTGCAATGCCTGGAATTGCGCCTCGTGTTCACGCAACCCGGCCTGCAAGGCTTTGACCTCGGCTTCGAGTGCCGCCACACGCTCCGGCAACTCGCGGCGCTCACGTTCACGCGCCAGCAGGCCCCCGCCTTGGGTTGGGGACGGTCGCTCCTCACCGCCGGTCACTGCGCCGCCGGAACGCACAATTTCCCCTTCCAGCGTGACAATGCGGAAACTGCCACGCAACTTGCGGTATAGCTCACGCGCAGCATCCAGGTTTTGAGCGATGGCGGTGCGTCCCAAAAGCAACACCACGGCGGGCTTGTAACGCGCGGCATATTCCACCAGCTCCGAGGCCACGCCGATCACGCCTTCACCGGCGGGCACTTCCAATACGGACGGCGGATCCAACGTATCCAGCGGCAGAAAAGTCGCACGTCCGGCGCGTCGGTGCTTGAGCCACTCGATGGCTGCCTGGGCATCGCCCCACCGTTCGGCGACGATGTCCTGCAATTGTCCACCAAGCGCCGTCTCGATAGCACGGTCCAGGTGCGGCGGAACACGGATGAGTGTGGCAATCGTCCCCGGCAAACCCCGCAGTTCACCGTGCTCGGCGGCTTGCAACACCGCGCGCACGCCGGCATACAGCCCCGCACCTTCATTATGTAACCGCTCCAATGCTTCAAAGCGCGCGCTGACCTGTTGCAGTTCGGCTTGCTTACGTCCTATCTCACGACGCGCGTCTTCGCCCGCGGAACGTGTGGCCGCCAGGGCAGTTTCCAGGCGCGCCACTTCGGCTTCGGCAGTCTGCAACGCGGCATCGGCTTCGTCCAGGGCGCGGCGCGCGTGTTCGACGGCGGTTTGCTGGGCGCGACGGCGTTCAGTAGCCGAGGCCAGGTCTGCTTCTAACCGGGCTATGCGCTGTGCCAGTTGCGTCAGACGTTCCGTAGCCTGTTCCCAACGGCTTTGACGGTCGGCGAGATGATGGCGGGATTCCAATGCACGCGCCTGGGCCTGCGCCTGACGGTCGAGGATGGCCTGACGTTGTTGTTCGACCGCGCGGCGTGCGGCTTCGGCCTCGGCGAGTTGCGCCTGCGCTTCGGCCAACTGCGCTTGCATGGCCTCAAATTCCTGCTGGAGCGAGGCCAGCTCCTGGGTTTCGGCCTCCAGCGCCGAACGTAACGGCACCAGGTTCGCCCGGCTCTCTTCCAGGCGTTCCTGCAACTGAAGGCGGCGCTCACGGGCAACGGCCAGCTCACGCTGTCGGCGTTCGGCTTCGGTGTGCAGCGCGCTGCTCTCGCGGTGCAGTTCCGCGAGCCGGGTGCGTGTCTCGGTGATTTGCTGGCGCAGTGTAACCATCGCCGACGTGATGCCCTCAACTTCGGTGGTCGCCTGTTGCACTTTCTCCGCACGATAAACGACACGTTGTCGCGCCTGTTCCCATTCGGAGACAGTCCGTCCCCAACGGTAGCCGTACCACGTGCGCAGCGTGACGTTGAGTTCGGCGGTCAAGGCGGCGTGCTGTTCAACGCGCGCGACCTGCTTTTTGAGACGGCGTAAGTGGGGTTCGATCTCGCCGATGATGTCATAGACACGCTCCAGGTTACGGCGGGTCTCTTCCAGACGGCTGACGGCGTCCTCACGGCGCGTGCGATAGGGCGCAATGCCGGCCGCCTGTTCAAAAAGCGCCAGGCGCTCTTGCGGACGCAGCGCCAGCACTTGATCCACCAACCCCTGCCCGATGACCAGGTAAGCGTCACGCCCCAGGCCCGCGCGGTCGAGCAGGTCGCGTAAGTCCATAAGACGCACGCGGCTGTTGTTGAGCAGATAATCCGTCTTGCCGTCGCGGTAGGTGCGCCGCTCGATGGTGACTTCGGCAAAGTCCACCGGCAGCCAGCCGTCGCTGTTGTCAAAGGTGATGGCGGCACGTGCCATACCGGAACGCGCGCGCTTCTTGCTCCCGGCAAAGACCATATCCTCGCCCGTGCGTCCACGGATGGTGGTCATGCGTTGTTCGCCCAGCACCCAACGCACGGCATCGGCCACATTGCTCTTGCCGCTGCCGTTCGGCCCGACAATTGCCGTGATGCCGGTAGGAAACACAAAGGTAATGGGGTCTGCAAAGGATTTGAACCCCTGAACGTCGAGTTTTTTCAGTTTAGGCATTTTGCTCCGGCCACACCGGTACAAACATCATCCATTGATCGGGATGACGGCGAATCAGGCCCTCGATTTCGGCCAACACCCGCCGCAGGTTGAGCGCAATATCGGCGGCTTCATCGCCGGTGCGCTCCATTGTCATCGGCGGATTGGCGACGATGTGATATGCGTCGTCCTCATCCTCATAGTAAGCGGCGATCGTCATGACCAGGCAATCGGTGCGCAAAGGGATACGAATATAACCGGTAGGCAGATATGCCGTCGCGCCGAAGAACTCCACGGGTTCGTTCCCATTGGGAACCGGACGATCCACGCCGGTAATGACAACGCCGCCCTGTCGCAAACGCACAATGGCGTCCCGCAATGCGCCGGGGGAAATGGGGGTGATGATGACATTGCCCTTTTCGCGTAGCCGATTGAAAAACTCAAAACCCGGTGGCGGGTCGGCCAGCGACAACGCCTGTAGCGGCACGGGCAGGTACTGTGAAAGGCCGATCAGGGCCAGGTCGAAGTTGGACATGTGCGCCCCCAGAACAAAGAGACCGCGTCCCGAAGCCAGGGCTTGATCGAGGTACATTTTCACCTCATCGGTCAGGTGTACGGGGGGATAAAATTCGCTCACATTGATGTTGCCGCGCCCAACATTGTGAAAAAGCTCATAATAGCCCCGATTAGCATTGCTGATGAGCCGATAGACCATGCGTTCAAGCTCTTTTTCGGATATTTCCGGCCCCAGCACATGGCGCAGGTTCTCCCGCACGGCCCAGTAGGTATCGGGCTTGAAGGTCACGATCAACCGCGAGGCGATCCCGGCCACAAACCGTCCGCCCCGTGGAGGGAGGTATTTGCCCAGGTAAAAGCCCATCCGCGTAGGCCAGCCTTTGGTAAAAAACGCTCTGAACCCCACAAGCTCACCCCTGATGCGGTTCTTCCTGCAACAAACGCGGCGCTTCGATAAGCACCGGCAGGCCGCGCAACAGACATAAGATCAGCGCCACCCAGGCGTTTACCTGTGCGATGGTGTTTACCGTTGCCAGTGCCGGGCTACCGCTGGCTGCCAGGCCGTGTGTCAGCGCAAGGAAGAAGAACGCGACCGCCTTGGCAATCGCAAAGGGCGTGCGCAGCCAGGGTGACTTCACCAGGAAGCGTCCCAGCGGTGAACGCATCATCTCGAATGGTGTCAGCCCTTTGGAAGGCGCAACGGCGCGGACCGCATCCACAAAAGTCCCCCGCGTCAACACAATCAGGGGGAAGAGAACGGGAATCAAGCGCAGGTGCGCAAAAACGACCCACAGGAGGAACTCCACCGTGCGATCGGCCGCAATGTCGAGCACACTGCCGAGCAGCGAAGTTTCACCGCGTCTGCGCGCGACGACACCGTCGAAAGAATCCATTGCAATCAACACAATGATCAGCGGCGCCGCGATAAACCGCGGCATTGCCGCCGGCTGATAAAGTAAGAAAATGATGAGCGCGAGCACCGGTATCCGCGAAAGGGTAATCAGATTCGCAACCATCGTCTTTCTCCTTCAAGCGTCAACGGATTTAACGGATAAAACGGATTGAAGAGAAAAAATCCGTAACGAAAATGCCGGCTATTTTCAAACCACGATCGGGGGATGCCCGGGTTGGTCTTCAGACCGTGTCTGCACATCGCCCGATCAGGAGTGGCGCGGTCAGAGACCGGCCCCAGCAGGTTTTCATACGGCTAGGAGCACCGGTCATTTTCAGACCAGGACAGGCCGCAAATTTCATTGACCGCGGGATCGGCCTGCAGGAGGTTTTGCAGTCCCCGCAACGCCAGCACCGGGCGCAGGCGCGCATCATCGGGGATGGCCGTCACCGTATGCAGGGTGGCCCAGGGTTGCGCTGCCAGGACGCTCAGTTCCCAATCCGGTGGCTCCAAAAAACGGGTCAGCGCCTCACGTTGAATCTGCAACAGGTTGGGGCGCGCTTTGCCGCGCCAACGCCGCACCGGCAGCAGATAAACGGCCTGCACCAGAGCATCGGGCACCTCAGCGCCCCCTAACTGCGGCGCGGTCAAGACAAAAAGATAAGGCGTCGCCGCTTCTACCCCGTGCAGTACCACGATTTGTTTATCCTCGCTGAGAACATAAGCATGGCCTGCCGGGAAGAAGTCCACCTCACACTGCCATTGCCGGCGCAAATGGCGGATCAACGCCCCATGCGGGGGCACACCGGCATCCGGCTGGATTTTGGCAGCGCCCACGCCGATAGCCACGCCTCCATTGGGCAAGCGTCCCCAAAAGCGCTCTTCGCCCAGTTCAAAGTAGAAAGCCCGGTCGTCGTACACCAGACCCGCAAGCGCGATCAAGCGCAAGGCGCGATCCTTGAGCACGCGAGTCTCTTCACGACCGAGATGTGGAAAAACTTCAAAAAGGTTCATCCGTTTCCTCGTCACCCCAAACGATAAAAGTCTCAATGTAAGCCCAAGCCCAGGCCCAACAAGGGCATTATACCACTAACCCCGTCCCCGCAAGATGAAAACAATATTTCAACGGGATACGCGCCAACATTCAAACAATAGCACACCCTTCACGCAGTATTCACAATCCTGTAATAGCCAAAGTTAATTCTTATGATAGAATTCAGTTAGCTATTCTCTAAGGATCGGACTTATGTATTGCTGGCAATGTGGATCACCCAACCCGGACGACGCCGAACGTTGCACCCATTGTGCTGTGACGCTTCACCCACATGCCGCCTCCCCTGTGACCGTGCAAAGGCTCCAGGAGGCGCTCGCCGAAGCCCAGGCTGCGATTGACCGACTGCGGCGTTATGTGCCGGCGGTGATTGCCGAAGGCGTTTTGCATGACGAAGAACGGCTGCGTGGCGAACGCCGCGAGGTCGCCGTGCTTTTCGCCGACGCGGTCAATTTCACCCGCCTTTCTGCTTCTTTGGATGCGGAATCGGTCTTCAACCTGATCAATGCCCTGCTGGGACGCCTTGTCGCGTGCGTGCATCGTTACGGCGGGCTGGTGGATAAATTTACCGGCGACGGATTGATGGCTATTTTCGGCGCCCCCATCGCCCACGAGAACAATGCCGAAATGGCCGTGCGCGCGGCATTGGATATGCAACGCGCGGCCGCAGAATTCACGCCGATTGCGCGGGCACAACTGGGGGCGCCCCTTCAGATACGCATCGGCGTCCACAGTGGACCGGCCATTGCCGGAATTTTGGGCACGACAGAACAGGCCGCCTACACGGTAATCGGCGACACCGTCAATCTGGCCGCGCGTCTGGAGGCGCTTGCCACGCCGGGCAACATCCTGGTCAGCACAGAAGTTTACGCAAGGACCCGCGCCTTCTTCAACTTTCAGGCAAAGGAACCGGTCGCCATCAAGGGGGTAGATGGCCTTGTTGTCACCTATGAGGTCATCGGCAAGCGAACGTCGCCGGAAGCGGCACGCGGCATTATCGGGGTCCCGCGCCTCTTCCTGGGCCATGACGCCGAATTGGCCCAACTGCGCACACGACTCACGACCTTCATGGAAAATCAGCAAAGCCAACTCATTGTCGTGCGTGGCGAAGCCGGCATGGGCAAGTCGCGTCTGGTTACCGAATGGCTCTCCGTTGTGGATTCCAATACCGTGTCCATCTGGCAAGGCCGCGGCCTGCCTTATGTGCAAGGTGTAGGGTATGGCATCTTCCGTTCCTTGCTACAAAACGCGCTGGATACTTATCCACCGGACACCCCATGGGATGCGCACATTTCGCCAACGATGGCGCCGTTTCTCAAGCAAATCCTGGAGTTGCCGCTGACTCCCAAAGAGACATTGGCGCTCAACGCTTTGCCGCCTGAAAATCTCAAACAACTGACCGCACTGGCCATGCGAGAATGGCTGATCGCCGAAGCCCGTCAGCACCCCCTCATCCTGGTGCTGGACGACTTTCATTGGGCCGATGACCTGTCGCGGGACTTACTCAAAACCTTGAGCCACATGGCTGCCGAAGTGCCGGTGATTTTCTGCGTCATCACCCGCGATCATACAGACGTACCTTTTGACGCATCCGTGTCTGGGGCGGAGATTTGCCAGATTGATGTTCCCCCCCTGACGCAAGAGCAAAGCCGCCGTCTGTTGGCACATATGGTTGATCTGACGGGGCTATCAGATGCCATCATCAATACCGTACTTTCCCGAGCGGAAGGCAATCCTTTCTACATCGAAGAATTTGTGCGGATGTTGATCGAAAAGGGAATGTTGCGCCTGGTCGGGCAACAATGGCACGTCATATCGAGTGTCGTGCTGGATACCCTCGAAGTTCCCACCTCACTGCGCGGGTTGATGATGGCACGGCTGGATCGGCTTCCCGAAAACCTGCGCAATGTCTTGCGCAATGCCTCGGTCATCGGCTTGCAGTTCGATGTGCGCATCCTGAGGAAAATCGAACAACACTTCCACGGCATTGAGAACGTCGCCCCGGCACTCGAACGTTTGACCGAAGCCGGCCTGCTGGAACCGCGCGCGCACGTCAGCCCGCATACCTACGCCTTCCGCCACATCCTCACGCAAGAAACCATTTATGACAGCATCCTGCACGCGCAACGGCCGGAACTGCATCGCGTCGTCGCCGATGCCATTGCCGCCCTGTACGCCGATGATCTTTACGGACAGGCCGAGGTCCTCGCCCGCCACTACGAACTGGCGCGCGTGCGCGATAAAGCCCTGTATTACGCGCTTGTGGCCGGTGATAAGGCACGCGCCCACTTCGCCAATCGTCAAGCCATCGAGTATTACAGCCGCGTGTTGCAGCTTTCCCAGCACCTCGATCACTGCGAGCAGGAAAGATGGCGCGCTGCCGTGGGATTGGGTGACGTTCAACAGCATATCGGGGAATATGAAGAGGCCATTGCCTTTTATCAAGCGGCGATAGACGAATGGAAGGCAGCCCCGCCAGAGGCACAGGCCGAGGTCATGTTCAAATTGGGACGGGTGTGGGCGCAGCGCGGCGAAATCGAACAAGCCGAAACCTGGTTGCGCAAGGCACTGTTCACATTGAAAGAAACCTCCCATCCCCAACCGCAGATCGAGGCGGACATCCAGGCCTTCCTGGGATGGATCGCCATGCGGCGTGGGGAGCTATCCAAAGCTCAGCTCCTTCTCGAACAGGCTTTGGAGCTGGTCAACAACACCTCATATTACGATGTGCTCTCTTCTATTCTCAATCGTCTGGGCGGCGTCTATTACAACCAGGGCGATTGGGAACGCGCCATGCAAGTCGTCGAACACGCCCTTGCCATCCGCGAAGAAATAGGGGATGTTCTGGGCGTCGCGCGCTCTTCCAACAACCTGGGGATTCTTAAGCGCAACAGCGGCGACTGGAAAGGCGCATTGGCTCATTACGAGCGCGGGTTAAAAATCCTCGAAGAGATCGGCGACATCGAAGGCATCGCTATCGCGCACACCAACATCGGCAATGTCTACATTGACATGGGAGAGTGGGACAAAGCCGAGGCCAATCTCCGTCAAAGTTTCGACATCGCCCAAAAAATCGCCAATCCCTACGAAATTGCCCAGGCGCATCTGAACCTGGGGCGGCTCTATCTGGCGCAGGATGAATTAGCAAAGACGCAACGGCATCTTGACGCGGCTATCGTGCTCTACAAACAGGCCGGCGCGCGCGCCAATCCCGCGCTTATTGACGCCTACTGGATGCAGGGCCTCCTGTGTCTTGCCGAAGGGCAGATCGAAGCTGCCGCGACGTGGGGCGAACGCAGCCACGCGCTGCTGCAAGAGGTAACCGGTAAAGCCACCGGCGAATCCGCCGAATGGGGACGCTACGCACAATTGATGGGACGTGTCGCCATCGCCAAAGGGGAATTTGAATCCGCCCTGAAGTATTTGGAGCGCGCCAAGACTATCTTTAGCACGTGTAAAACCTACCTGGAGATAGGACGCACGGCCTACTGGTGTGCGCAGGCATGGGCGGCTCTGGCCGACAACCAGAAGGCGCACGCCGAGTTATCGGAGGCGCGGCGAATTTTTGAGCAACTTGGCGCCCAGCCCGATCTTCTGCGCTGTGAACAGATGCGGATTGCCTGAGCTTCTTTCCAAATAAAAAAGACACGGGGCTTGTTGGCCCCGTGTCTTTTTGGCGGCAGTTCCAGGATTAATCGTCCACCCAGGTGTTGATGTTCACGTATGTAGAGTTCGTCGGTAGATTGGTCAGATTGTAGAAAGCCGCCGCCCACGCCGGATCTCCCACGCTACCTGCCCAGCTATCAAACCCACCGGCCCAACTGTCAAACCCACCGGCCCAGGTCGTATAGCCCCCTTCCCATACCGAGTAGGCACTCGTCCAATTGGGCAGACTGCCGGCCCAACTGTCGAAGCCACCGGCCCAGCTATCAAACCCGCCGGCCCAACTATCAAAACCGTTGATCCATTGGACACACTGCTCCGAGGGCAACTCCAGACTGCTGGCCCAGCTATCAAACCCGGCCGCCCAACTATCGAAGTCGGCCGCCCAGCTATCGAACCCATCTAGCCAGGCCACATAATCGGCCCAACTGTCGAAACCACCGGCCCAACTATCGAAGCCGCCGGCCCAACTATCAAAGCCACCCGCCCAGCTATCAAACCCGCCGGCCCAACTGTCGAAGCCATCGGGGTAGCCGCAGGCCCCGGCCCAGCTGTCGAAGCCGCCGGCCCAGCTGTCAAAGCCACCTGCCCAGCTATCAAACCCGCCGGCCCAACTATCGAACCCACCGGCCCAACTGTCGAAGCCACTCGGCCATGAAGCGTAACCGCCTTGCCATACACCAGACGCGCCGCTCCACGTCGCCAACCCACCGGCCCAGCTATCGAAGCCACCGGCCCAGCTATCGAACCCGCCGGCCCAACTGTCGAAACCGTTGACCCATTGGACGCACTGCTCCGAGGGCAGCTCCAAACCGCTGGCCCAGCTATCAAATCCGGCCGCCCAACTGTCGAAGTCGGCCGCCCAGCTATCGAAGCCTTCCATCCAGGCCACAAAATCGGCCCAACTGTCGAAGCCGCCGGCCCAACTATCAAACCCGTCAGCCCAGCTATCAAAGCCACCCGCCCAGCTATCGAATCCACCGGCCCAGCTATCGAAGCCATCGGGGTAGCCGCAGGCCCCAGCCCAACTGTCGAAGCCGCCGGCCCAGCTGTCAAACCCGTCAGCCCAGCTATCAAAGCCACCCGCCCAGCTATCGAACCCACCGGCCCAACTGTCGAAGCCACCGGCCCAGCTATCAAAGCCACCCGCCCAGCTATCGAACCCGCCAGACCAGTTCGTGTTGCCACCGGCCCAACTGTCAAAGCCATCGGCCCAACTATCGAAGCCGCCATCCCAGGTGGTGTAGCCACCGGCCCAACTGTCAAAACCGCCACCGAGGATCTTGAACTCGCCCGTCTCTGGATCGAAGGTTGTCCATCCCTGATAATGGACAAGTCCTGCCAGGTCCGCCGCGATGTCCATCCCCCGGTTGGCCTCACCGGTGATCTCGGTGAAGACGGCATCCGCGGCCCAGACCCGCCCTGCGCCCTGCTGCCAGACGCTATAGGGGGCCTCTCCGGTCGTCTCGGCAAACTGCGGGCGCGCAGTCTGCATCAGGCGGAATTTCACCTGATCGGGGGTCAGTTCGGGATGTTGGCTAAGCATCAAGGCCGCGATGCCCGACACCACCGCCGTTGACATGGAGGTCCCTGCCATCTCAAAGTAGTGACCGGCCAGGCGACGCTCCGGGTATTGTTTGCTGAGGTAGCTGTTGTTGTGCATCATCGAGGCAATGTGTGCGCCGGGGGCAATGACATCCGGCTTCACGAAAGCATCCAGCGTCGGCCCGGCCGCCGAGAATTCCGGGATGTAATCGTCGCCGAGGTCATCCGTCGTGCGATTGTCCGTGAAAGCCCCCACCGTAATCACGTAAGGGGTGTTTCCGGGGACTCCGATGCTCATCGGGGACGGCCCGGTGTTGCCGGCGCTCGTCACCACGACAATGCCTGCTTGCCATGCGGCCATGACCGCCCGGTTGTAGGGATCGGCCCAGTAAGGCGCCACCGGCGTTGCATACATGGAGATATTGAGAACGCGAATCCCATATTGATCTTTGTGCTGGACAATCCAGTTGAGACCCTGCAGGACGTTAGCATACGAGCCGACCCCTTGCTCATTGAGCACCCGTACAACGACCAGGTTGGCCGCCGGCGCCACCCCGCGAAATTCGTCGTCCTGTTGTTCATAAAAGCGATTGGCGATAATACCCGCGATGTGTGTGCCATGCCCGTTAGGGTCGCCGGGGGCACGCTGCAGATGCGGGGGTTCATATAATTTGTTGGAGAACACGTCATAATAAGCCAGAAGCCGATTGGTGTTGCCTTGACCGGGAGGAGTGCGGTTGAGATCAACAAATGTGGTGGTGATGCCGCTATCGAGCAAAGCCACCGTCACACCGGCACCCAGGGTTCCCGCAGCCCAGACATCCTCCACGCCGATGGCTTTGGCAAATTCGACGTTGGGCATTTGCCCTTCCGCCGCCACCATCACCTGGCGGTCCGCCGTCACCCGCAGCACGCCGGGCATTTTTGCCAAAGCCTCCCAGGATGAAGCCGGGATCGAGGCTACGACGGCGTTGATGATGTCAATGACGGCTGTAACATGGCCGTGGACCCCCTGGACGGCAGCTTGCGCCGCAGCCAGGCTTTTTCCTTCGACGATGACCTGGATCGGCGGCGATGTCACCGGGCGGGGGCCGGCGCCTAAGCCAAGGACCAGGATACCAATCACCAGGATAGAAAGAATTCTCGAAGCTACAGATTTTGTCTTCATACCTCACCTCGCCGTCGTTTGGTTAAAATTCGGTTATATTGCACTCACTATTCTAACACATTTCTACCCAAAACGCCAATAGTACTTTAGTACTATATAACAAAAGACGCGGAATGGCCTTGACCATCCCGCGTCTCAAATCCTCAAAAAAAACAGCTCTACCTGCGGTGACCCTCCCACAGAAGTTGCTCGCGCAACATGAGGTCGGTATTACGAATCTTGAAAGCCAGGTCGCTGGCGATGTTCCGCATCAACATATAACCGAAATAATAGTCCTCTTCACACAGGCGTAACAAATCTTCACGTTTGATCGCCTGGAGCCGTGCCTCTTCAGAAACCGCGCGCGCAGAAGCCGAGCGCATGCCGCGGTCAACAAGCCCGACTTCACCGAAGGTTTGCCCCGGCCACAAATTCGCAATGATAGCCGGCTGCGCGTCTGAACGCAGGGTACCTAACAGGCTCGGATCAATCACGATTTCAACAATCCCTTCAACAATAATGTACAGTTCGTCACTCGGAGTGTTTTCTTTGACGATGGTTTCGCCCTTTTTGTAAACACACTCGTGGCAAACGGTGGCGACTTTTTGAAGGTATTGCTTCGGAATTCCGTAGAAAATATCAGCCTGTCGTAGAACATTCACGATTTCCATCTACACCTCCTCGAAATAAGGCCGGGTTTTGCGTCGAAAGCCATCCCTCATAAACAATGCGCTATGCTGCAAACTCACCGTGTCAAGTATAACGCAATTTTTCAATGAGGCAACTGACGCCGCCTTTACTCCGCCTTTACTCGATGAAAATCTCTACGCGCTCGCTGCCCCCTGCGTCTCGCGTATCGAGGATATAGCCTGTCTCGCCACGATTGAGCATCTCTTCCAATTCACCGGTATCCAGACCTTCCATCCCGGCGATATTGCCGCTGACCCGCAGGCCCGCCCGCACCAACCCTACCGGCAGGGTGAGATTCACCCGCACTTTCTTGGCCTCCATATCCGTCACACGGATGCGCACCCAGCGCGGTTTGCGCTTTCGTTGTTGCGCACTCTCCATTTGATCTCGCAAAGCATCCAACAAACGCGCGGCTTCGTCGGCGGTGATTTTGCCTTCCTGGATCAATCGTAAAATTTTTTGACGCTCTTCGTACATCTTCCGAGGATCAGATGCAAAGGGAAGCGAGGCAGATGCACCGGAGAATGTCACGAAAGGTTCCTGCCGGCCCAGTGAGCGTTGAAGCTCTTCCAACGTTTCCTGCAAACGTTCGCGCTTCTCGGCAAGCATTTCTCTTTTCATCTTGAGCCTTTCTGCTTGCGCCAACAACCGTTCTCGTTGTGCCTCCAGCCGGGCGCGTGTAGCTGCTGAGGTTGCTTCTTCCCCATCCGCCGCGGAGGCCAACGCGGCCTCGACCTGTGCCAGTTCCAGCTCAGTCGCGTCAAGCTGTTGCCGGATTTCGTCATCATCGGGAAGCTCATCGAGTTTACGGCGTACTCTGTCTATATTTTGTTCCAGCTTTTCCCTGATTCTCACGTTAACATCTGGGCTCTCCATCGTTCACCTCCGAAAACGGACCGAAAGAAACGTAACGACCATATTTTTATCTTTTAAGTGCTTTCAGGACGTCTTCTACCGTAACTCGACCTTCGGCTAAATCGTCCAGCAAAGATTTCATCATGGCTTCCTCGGCGCCTGTCTCGCCGACTTCGTAGCCCAGGGCGCGGATCACTTCGTGCAGGCGATTGCGGACGGTAGGGTAAGAAAGTCCCAACTCCTCTTGCAGGCGATTGAGTTTGCCTTCTAAACGCACAAACAGCTCGATGAAGTCCCATTGTTCCGGGGTAAGTTGGGTCAGGCGGTGGGGGATAAAAGTTCCTTCGATAGTGGTGCCACATTGAACACACGTCAGACGCTGGACAATCAAATCGTCGCCGCAGATAGGGCATTTGGTAGGAATCGTGTACATCCGACACTCCATTAAAGCATTTTTTAATATTTTTCAATCAAATGATCACAGGATTAAACTTATTCTAATATCTGATTAAGATTTGTCAATAGCGAGTTTAATACCAAAATTACCTTTTTGAGGAAACAAAAAACCCCAGCTTTTCGCTGGGGTTGGGGATGTATAGCCGTTGTGCCTATAATAGCAACAGTTCCTTGGCAATGACCTACTCTCCCACCCCGCTACCAGGGCAGTACC
>DAOSNS010000014.1:0-88057 GCA_035373625.1 Anaerolineae bacterium
GCATGTTTTTGCCGTTTAAAGCAATTTGGCGTCTGGTTGCACAAAACTTACGTTAATCTTTGAAATGATCTTGGATATTCCCATTGTCGCCATCAGCCCCAATCAGCTCACCTATGACTTACTCGGCGCTTCGGTTGTCGCACCGTTAGTGGAAGAGGGAGTCAAGGCTCTTGCGTTGATCACGCTCTTCATCTTCCTGCGCCGCGAAATTGATAGCCCGATGGACGGCCTCATCTATGGCGGTATGGTGGGATTCGGCTTTGCGGCCGTTGAGAATATTTTTTACCTTTTCAGTGCCTATTCCCATGAAGGCATTGGTGGCGTGCTGGTGTTGGCCTTTCTGCGCGCCGGGCTTTTCGGCCTTAATCACGCGATGTATACCGGCTTCACCGGCCTGGGGATTGCGCTGGCGCTGGAAGTGCGTAACAAAGCCTTCAAAGGCTTGCTCATCCTCGCCGGATTTGGCATGGCGATGCTGACCCATGCTTTTCACAATGCCCTTGCCACATTTACCGGCTACAGTGACAGTCTGCTGATGTTGTTGATCGCGGTCATTGGCGATTGGGGCGGCATCCTGTTTATGCTTGTCATCATTGTCTGGTCCTTTTTCCTGGAACGTAAACGCATCACTGCCTACAGCCAGGAACTTGCCAGACTGCAAGTCATCCCCCAGATAGAGATTGACGTTTTGAAATCCACGTTCCGGCGGCGCCTTGCACGTCTCCACCTTCTGTTCAAAGGCAATGTGAAGGGCTGGTGGAAGGTGCAGCGTTATCATCAAAAATTGACCGAAGCCGCCTTTGCCTGGCATCGCATGCGCCACGGTGATCCCAAAGCGCAACAGAACCTGGTGAAGCTGGAACAACAATTCCAGGCTCTGCGCAAGGAGTTGGCGCCCAACGGCCTGGTTGCGATCCAGTAGGTGACGCATGCTGGCGAAGATCGGCAGTGCTGCGGTCCTGGGCCTGGAGGCCCTCCCTATCGAAGTGGAAGTGGATGTCCGGCGTGCCGGACAGGCCGGCACCCTGATGCTCGTTGGCCTGCCCGATGCTGCCGTGCGCGAAAGCAGTGAGCGCACACGCTCCGCCATC
Source organism: Anaerolineae bacterium (assembly GCA_035373625.1). GTDB lineage: Bacteria > Chloroflexota > Anaerolineae > B4-G1 > SLSP01 > DSWT01. The sequence continues at coordinate 1,092 of DAOSNS010000014.1, forward strand.
CGCAACAGCGGCCTCACGTTCCCCGGTGATAAGCACATCACCATCAACCTGGCGCCTGCCGACCTGCGCAAGGAAGGGCCGGCCTACGATCTCCCCATCGCCATCGGCATTTTAATGGCGAGCGGACAACTGCCCCCTGATGCGTTGGGTAATGCCATTCTGATGGGCGAATTATCGCTGGATGGCACACTGCGCCACGTGCGTGGGGTACTCTCGGTGGCGGATATGGCTCGTCATAACGGCGTGGCTGCATTGTACATCCCCGCGACCGATGCGGCAGAGGCCGCGTTGATCCCCGGCTTACAGGTGTATCCGGTCACCTCTCTGGCGAGTCTGATCGCGCACCTGCAAGGGTTCACGCCGATCCCCCCATACACTCCGACCGATCACTACGCAGCACAAGCCCCACCGCCCGCCGTGGACTTTGCGGAAATCCAGGGACAAGAGCATGCCAAGCGCGCGCTCGAAGTCGCGGCAGCGGGTGGACACAATATCTTGATGGTCGGGCCGCCCGGTGCAGGAAAAACCCTTATGGCGCGGGCGCTTGCGGGCGTCCTGCCGCGCCTGTCGTTGGAAGAAGCCCTCGAAGTCACGCGCATCTACAGCGTCGCAGACCAACTCCCCGCCGACACTCCCCTGATCCAGGCGCGGCCTTTCCGGGCACCGCATCACACCATCAGCAACGCCGGCCTGGTCGGTGGCGGTAACTGGCCTCGCCCCGGCGAGATCAGCTTAGCCCATCGCGGCGTGCTCTTCCTCGACGAACTGCCGGAATTCAACAGCCGCGTGCTGGAAATGCTGCGCCAGCCGATGGAAGACAAGACCGTTACCATCAGCCGCGCGCATGGCAGCCTGACATTCCCCGCCAATTTCATGCTTGTCACCGCGATGAACCCCTGCCCATGCGGCTACTTTGGGGATCCAGAGCGTCAATGTACCTGCTCCACGGGCCTCATTCAGCGTTACCGCAAGCGCATCTCCGGTCCGCTGCTGGATCGCATTGACATCCACATGGAAGTGCCGCGTGTTTCCTACGACAAACTGGCGCGTGCCACCCGTGGCGAGTCTTCGGAGGCGATCGGAGCGCGTATCCGCACGGCGCGGGAACGGCAACAACGGCGGCTTGCGGGCACCGGCCTGGTCTGCAACGCGGATATGGGGCCGGCGCAGATCCGCGAGTTCTGCGTACTGCGTGAGGAAGCCCAGTCCCTCATGCGTGCGGCGATGCGCCAGATGCACCTGAGCGCGCGGGCATACCATCGCGTGCTCAAAGTCGCGCGCACGATCGCGGATTTGGAAGGGACGGAGGGAATCCAGACCCACCATCTGGCGGAGGCATTGCAGTATCGGGCACGGGTGCTGGAGATGTGAACAAATCCACAAATCCAGCTATTACCGGACGTTTATTGAATGTTACGGGTTCTCCAAATACCAGGATGCCCTGGCCTATCGGGCGTATATCGCCGACTATGTGGATGAAAAAGGTGTCTTCCACGTTCCCCACGATATTGAGCGCATTGCCGAATATGTCCAACGCCGCTATAATGGGCGATGTCGCATCCGCCTCGGCGACCTGCACGATCTGGAGGGCGAATTGGAGGTTGCGCGCGACATCTATAACCGCAGTCTGGCGACGCTACCCGGTTTTACACCGGAACGCAAGGAGGAATGGCGACGGATGGCACTCGCCATCCGCCCGCTGTTGGATCCTGAATTGGCGCCGTTTGTGGAGGTGAATGGGGTAGCGGTGGCATTTGGATTGGCGCTTCCTGACGTCAATCAGGCGCTGCTACATTGTGACGGCCTGCGCGCGCCGTGGGATTATCTCAAATTGTGGTGGTACAGCCGCCATCTCCCCGGCATCAGTTTCAAGATTATGGCGCTGTTGCCTGAGTATCGGGAACACGGGTTGGATGCTTTGATTTACAACCATATTGCTCAGACCTGTTTTCGCAGGGGGTATCGGTGGGTTGATCTTTCTCTCACCGGCGATGACAATCCGATGACCAACAAGCTGGCGCAACGCATCGGCGCTGTCGTTGACAAGCGGTATCGCATCTATGAGCTGGCGATTGGATAGGCAAGTCAGAGAATCAAACGGATTTTCATAAGGGGTGTAGCCGAACCTGCGATATAGCCCCGATAATAAAATCTCACCGCAGAGCACGCGGAGAACGCAGCGTATTCTCTCTATGAACTCCGTGTCCTCTGTGGCCATTTACATTGAGGAGGTGCACGATGGCATTGATTTTTCTGGATACGGCAAACATCGAGGAAATCCGCGAGGCGGCGGCCTGGGGCGTGCTGGATGGCGTGACGACGAATCCTACGCTGATGTTCAAAGCGGGGACCGCCAATCGCAAAGAACAGACGCTCAAAATCGTGGATATCGTCCGGGGGTCGGTGAGCGCCGAGGTCATCAGTACCGATGCTGCCGGCATGATCGAAGAGGCGCGGGAGATTCTCTCCTGGTCGGATTACGTCTATGTGAAAATTCCTACCATCCCCGAAGGGCTCAAAGCGATGCGTGAGATCTCCCGCTGGCCCAACGGGCGCATCAACGCGACGCTCATTTTCTCGGCGAACCAGGCGTTTTTGGCAGCGAAGGCCGGTGCGAGCTACGCCTCCATCTTTTTGGGGCGTTTGGACGATGCCGGGCTGGATGGTATGGAAGTGGTGCGACAGACGCGCCAGATTTTCGACAATTACGGCTTTTCCTGCCAGGTGCTGGCGGCCAGCATCCGCCACACCATGCATGTCACACAGGCGCTGCTTGCCGGCGCGGATATCCTCACCATGCCCTTCCCGGTTCTCAAGACGATGATGCATAGCCCCTTCACCGATGTCGGCCTGCAGCGATTTCTGGACGACTGGGCTAAGATTGCAGGGAAGAGTAAAGAGTAATGGGTAAGGGGTAAAGTGGTAAGGGGTGAAGCGTGAGGCTATGACGTTTCACCCCTTGTGTTTTGTATCACAGGACTGCGTCCAAATCCAGCCCACGGGCGGCGGCGCGGGCAACCAGCCAATCGTGGTTGGTCTCCGGCGGCGGTGTGACTTCTGCGTCGGGGCGACGTACCATGCTCAGCGCGTTGACCGGGCAGGCAAGGGTGCAGACGCCACAGCCCACACAGCGCATGGCTTCCACATGGGCGACGCCATCCACACTCAGGGCGCCAAACTGACATTTTTCGACGCACGCACCGCAGCCGATGCACACATCTTCATCCACCTGATTGACAAACGCCGACCGCGCGATGACATTGGCTAATCCCAGATCCACCATCCCCCGCAAAACACCACAGGCGCAGGTACAGCAATTGCAGATGTACCACAGTCCTCGCTGGTTGTTGCTGACCGAGTGGACAAGGCCGGCCTCGGCGGCGCGGCGCAGGGTCGCCATGGCCTGCTCTTGAGTAAGGGCGCGTATTGTCGTGGAGTGATCGAACGCGCCGGGGGTGTCGCTGAGAATCATACAGACGTCTATGGGATGCTTGCAGGGCCGCCCGATGAGCGTCTGTTGTTTGCGACACAGGCAATCCAGCACGCCCCACGCTTTGGCCTGGGCGACAATCTCGGCGGCGCTTTCAAAGGGATGCACTTCCATATCCGTTCGCACACTTTGTTCGACCGGCACAACACGATGGATCTGTGGTGTGACGGCGAGCATCTGCCCAAAGGCTTTGTGGTAATATGCCTCGAACTGACGCGCGAATTCGGCGTCAATGGTCTGCACCTGCATCTCGTAGATGCCAACGGCAAACGGCATCAGTCCATAAGCGAGACCGTCCTCCGTCCGCCCGGCTGCAATCAGGCCACGGCGGGCCATCTCTTTGAGTTGTTTACGCAGCGTGGCGATATCCCCACCGATGCGCGCTGCAATCTGAGCCGGCGTCTCAAGGGTCAGACGCAATTGCGCGGCCAGCGCGGCTTCTTCCGGCGTGAAGATCAGGGCTAACAGACGCAGTTCCGTGCCATCATCGGTTGGCGGGAAGCCGTTGGGGAGGGCGTCGAGCCGCTCGGCCAGCAATTTGTAGGGATCGTTGTTTGTCATTTTCTTCTTTACCGATCAATCTAATTTCAGAAACACAAATACGCAACTGGCGTCAGGTGATGCTTTGGCAGCCGCGCAGGCAGCTTCTTCGACGCGATAATGATCCCCGGCGCCGATCCATTCCACCGCTTGCTGAAGGAAACCGACGACCCCGGAACATATTGCTTCCGGCGCGTGCGTTTGTCCCCAGCAGAAGGGACATGGATTGACGATGTAGATGAATTGTTCGCCGGCAACCTGGAACGTGCCATGCATGTCGCCCGAGGAATTGTCATGGACGAGGACTTCAAGTATCGCCTTGACCCGCTGTGCGGGCGGTTGGGCTTTGAATGTAGGATTGTCAATGTCAAGGGTCTCGCTGAAGTGCGGTGTGAGTGCCGTGAACAGCGCACGCCCTGCCCGTTGCGCCATTGCCTGTCCGGCGCGCGGCCCGTATACTTCGGATGTCATCGCATTGAGTGCGCTGAAGTCGGCAAAATCTACTTCGCTGGCCTCGTTGTACGGTGGCAATGCTTCAAGCCAGGCATTCAGGCCGGCGTGTTGCAGAACTTTCTCGAAGCCAAGCCGTCCGCTGATGCTGGCAATCACATCCAGATAGATACGTGCATGGTTGTTGATTAAAAAGTATTTCCCCTTCTCCATAACGTTTTCCCCTTCAGCGTTTTTCTTGTTGGCCGCCGATGTGATATAAGTCGAATCCCTCGAATCGTTTCATAGAAGCCGCGCGGTAGCGGCGTATCCAATACCCGAATTGATAAAGCAGAGGGCGTGGAATCAGTCCCGCCAGGATTGCCAGCAGGCGATACCCCACACCGGGCACAGAAATCACTCGTCCGGCGTCCAGATCGCGCAGAGATTGTGTCACGACCGTTTCGGGCGAAAGCCATAGGAAGTCCGGCACCCCCACTTCGTCAATGTGCCCTGCTTTCTGGAATTCGGTGCGCGTGAATCCCGGACAGAGCACCTGCATGCGCACACCTGTCCCGGCCACTTCCTGGCAGAGTGCCTCACTGAAGCCTTTGAGGTATGCCTTGACCCCGCTATAGGTTGCGCTACCGGCGACCGGGTAAAACGCCACCATCGAGGCCACATTGACAATCGCGCCACACCGTCGCGCCAGCATACCCTGCAAAGCTGCGTGCGTCAGGCGCGTGGCCGTCGTGGCATGAATACGGATCATAGCATCCTGGCTGGCAATCTCATTTTCGATGAACGCGCCTGCTGTGCCAAAACCGGCATTGTTCACCAGGATTTCGAGGGTGTCGGTTTCCGCAATGCGGGCTTCTACCCGGGCAACATCGGCAGCGTCGGTCAGATCGGCGACCAGCACCTCGGCCTGTACGGCATATTGCCTGGATAGTTCTGCGGCAAGCGCCTGCAACCGCGCTTCACGGCGCGCTACCAGGATCACGTTGTAGCCCCGCCGGGCCAGTTGGCGCGCATAACATTCACCGATTCCGCTGGAGGCGCCGGTGATGAGCGCCGTGCGTTGGGCGTGCCCCTGACGGAACGGTGATGTTGCGATTGCACGCCGTCGCTGCCCCATGCTAAGTCCCAACACCGCGCCGGCTGCAAGCCCTAAACTTAGCCCCAGATACGTGCGTGAACGAGATTCAGTCATAGTGCTCCCTGAGAATTTTAGATTGCCTCTTCATTCGGCGACGCCAGCGGCAGGGTAAAGCTGAAGGTACTTCCTATCCCCAATGTACTGACTACGCTGACCTCACCTCCCAGTCGCTCGACAATGTGTTTGACGATGGAGAGTCCCAATCCGTGGCGATGGGATTGAACATTCCTGACTTTGTTGAACGCCTCGAATACGTGGGGGAGATCCTGGTCCGCGATCCCTGCACCGTCATCTTTTACCCAGAACCGCACGCCCCCGCTGCTCTGAGAAGCCACGGCGTCCGCCGGATTGATTTCCCATCCCAGTTCGACACGCGGCATCGGCCCTCCGTATTTGATGGCATTGCTGATATAGTTGACCCACACCTGCACAACCCACGGCGCATAGCCATAGACAACCGGCCAGGTATCAGGGAGGACAAGATGTGCCTGATACCGTTGGATCAAGAATTGCAAACGGCGCAGGCTTTCTTGAACGATGGCGCTCATATCCAGCGGCGAACGCGGCACCTCCTGCCGGCGGACGTTGGCAAGCAAGAGTAAGTCACCGATCAGATTGTCCATATCGTGCACCGCTTGAACGATCGTCTCCAGACTCTCCTGGACCTCTTCAGGTGACATACTGTCGTGCTCTGCCTGCAAGACCTCTGCATAGCCCTGGACCGGGGTGAGCAGATGACGCAAATCGTGAGCGACCATCTGCGCAAACCGGTCCAGGTCTGTATTGAGATCGGTCAACTGTTGGTTCAGTTTCTGGAGGGCCACCATATCGGCAAAACGTGTTCTGGCGATGATGATGGCGTATTCCAATTCGCGCCGGTCTACGGGCTTCATAAGATAAGCGGCAACGCCGGCTTTGGCGGCTGCTTCGACCAACGCCTTGTCCCCGTAGTCGGCGAGTACGATGACGGGAATAGAATAGGCCTCCCGGATGATCTGGTTTGTGGCCATGCTCTCAATGTCGGGCATGTGAGTATCCATCACGATTACATCGGGCTTTAGTGTTTGTGTCAACGTGGCCGCCTCATGGCCATCTGTCACCGCTTCCGCCACCTCGCAGTGGCACTCGCGCGACAACTCTGCAAGCTGCTGTGCTGCCAGATGATCGTCTGCGACGATTAAGACCCGGACACGATGTCCCTCTATCAACATCGGGGAATTGCCTGTGATCATTGATCTGCTTTATTCATCCGCTTCTTGCGCTTCTTGTTCATGGGCTTCTGAGCCGAGCAGCAAGGTGAAATAGAACGTACTACCTTTCCCCTCAACACTTTCTGCCCAGATGCGTCCACCGTGCCCCTGGACAATGTGTTTGGCAATCGCCAGCCCCAGGCCGGTGCCTTCATCGGCGCGCGCACGGTCGGTTTTGTAAAAACGCTCGAAGATGCGCGTCAATTCGTCGGCGGGGATGCCTATGCCTGTATCTGTGACCGAGATGAGCATTTCCTGGCCACTCACCTGGGCTTTGATCGTGACCCGCCCGCCTTCAGGCGTGAATTTGATAGCGTTATGCAAAAGATTCATCACCACCTGTTGTATCCGGCGTGAGTCGGCCAGGACGGGCGGCATGTCGGCGGGGATGATGGCCTCGATAGTGATCTGTTTGTGTTCGGCTTGTGGCGTCAGACGCTTGATGGGCTTTTTAATCAGCTTGGCAACTGAGGTGGATTTGAGCTTCAGCGGCGCTCTGCCGGATTCAATGCGGGAAAGCTCCAGCAGCTCCTCGACCATCTGGGTCAACGCGCTCAGCTCTGATTCAATGTAACTGAGGAAACGCCGGGCCGTTTCCGGTTCATCAATTGCACCATCCTTCAAAGTCTCGACGACCAGCGATAACGAAGCCAGCGGTGTCCGCAACTCATGGGAAACATTGCTGATAAAGTCACGGCGGATGGTCTCCAACTGGCGGATGTGGGTGAGGTCTTGCAGTATGACCAGGAAGCGGGTGGACTCAGGCTCGTTGAGTGGGGTGATGACAACCTGGATGAACGTGTTGCGCAGTGTGGTTTCCACCGTGCCGGTTTGTTCGACACCGGTTTGGCGGCACAGTTCCCACATCTCGACCAATTGATGTTCGCGGGTGACCTGGGCAAAGGTAAGGCCGTGGACCGTTGTGCCCGGAAAAGCCAGAATCCGCAGGGCGGCGGGGTTGCTTAGCAGAATTTCCCCATCGCTATCGGTAATGATGACCCCATCGCCCATCGTGTTCAGCACTCCGGAAAGGAACGTCTGTTCCTGGGCCAATCGGGCGACCTTGTCGTTGAGTTGATCGGCCATGTGGTTGAAAGCATGGGTCAGCCGCGCCATCTCATCGCGCGTTGTGGGCAAGAGGCGCGCGTTCATGTCGCCGCCGGCGACTCGTTCGACCACGTTGGTCAACTGCCGGATGGGATTGACGGTACGCGCCGAGATATAGGTTGCCAGTGCAATGGAAGTGAGGGCGAGCAATAAGCCGGAGATGACAATGATGTGGCTCAACCGCCTTACGGCCAACTCGATCTCGCGCATGGGGACGGCAATGCGCACCACACCGAGCGGTTCCCCATCGGGCAGACCGTTGCGGCGCGCCAGCACGGCCGCGTACATCAGATCGGTCCCCAGAGTGCGGCTGAAGCGCATCGCCGTGCCCTTGCCCGTGCGCATCGCCTGTGAAATCTCCGGTCGGTAGAGATGGTTTTCCATATTCTCAGGGTTCGCCTCGGAATCCCCCAATACGACACCATCCATGCCGATGACCGTCACCCGGCTGCCGGTCAACGATGCCCAGCGGTTAACGTAGGTTTCCAGGGCTGTGGAATCTGCCGGCAAGTTCTCCAGGCATAGGATGGCGCTGTCGGCCATCAGGCGGGCCTCGGTCAGCAGGTGGGCTTCCAGATCAGCCTGGTGTGTGCGACGCACCGCCTCGGAAAGGTACAGTGTCAGTCCCAACGTGGTAGCCAGGATGATGACGGTATAAGGGACAATCATACGCCAACGAATCGAGGAAAACATGGTTACCCCTCAAAACGATAGCCGGCGCCGCGCACCGTCACGAGACGGGTGGGGTTAGCCGGGTCAGGTTCGATCTTCTCGCGCAGCCAGCGGATGTGCACATCTACCGTGCGACTGCCGCCACTGTAATTCCAACCCCAAACTTCTTCGAGAAGCTGGTCACGGGTGAGGGTTCTTCCTTGCCGTTGCGCGAGGAAGACCAGCAGCTCATATTCTTTGGGTTTCAGGGTCAACAACTGTTCTCCGAGCCAGACTTCGCGCCGTTCCTGGTCAATGAGCAGGTCGCCGAACTGCAAACGTTGCATGGACGCGCCGCCTGCTTCGGCGGAAAACTCTTCCCGCAGCAGGCGCACCCGGCGCAGTTGCGCTTTGATCCGCGCCAGCAGCTCGCGCATGCTGAAGGGCTTGGTGAGATAGTCATCCGCACCTACCTCGAAGCCCACAATTTTGTCAATTTCATCCGTGCGCGCGGTCAGCATGAGAATTGGGATGCGCTGTTCTTGCCGTAGGATACGGCATACCTCAAAACCGTCCAGGCCGGGCAGCATAATGTCGAGCAACACCAGATCGGGCTGTTCCACGTGCGTCAGTTCCACAGCCTTTTTCCCGTCCGCAGCCGTGATGGCGACGTACCCTTCTTTGACAAGGTTGTACGCCAGTGTCTCGCGTAAAACGCGATCATCCTCAACGATCAGAATTTTCTCGCTCAAAAATGCACTTCCGACAGTTCCCGTAGCCGGGCGGCAGCCTGTTCCGGCGTCAAATCGCGCTGCGCCTCGCCGAGCATTTCGTAGCCGACCATAAACTTTTTGACCGTTGCCGAACGCAGCAGCGGCGGATAGAAGTGCGCATGCAATTGCCAGTGCGCGTCATCGGTCATACCGCCGGGTGCGCCGTGCCAGCCCATTGAATAAGGGAATGAGGTCTCGAAAAGATTGTCGTATTTGACAAGCAGCCGCTTGAGGATGTTGGCCAGCGCGTCGCGTTCTACGTCGTTCAAATCCGGCAGGCGCGTGACGTGACGGCGGGGCATAAGCAGCGTCTCAAACGGCCACACCGCCCAATAGGGCACAACCGCCAGCCAATGTGCGTTTTCGACGACGACGCGCGTGCCTTCCGCGGCTTCTACTGCTGTGTAAGCGACCAGCAGGGGTTCGTCGTGTGTTATGAAGTAGGCGCGCTGCTCGCGTTCCTCTTTTGCCGGTTCGTTAGGCAGGGCACTGCCGGCCCAGATCTGTCCGTGGGGATGGGGATTGGAGGCTCCCATGATGGCGCCACGATTCTCAAAAACCTGCACCCAGCGGTAGCGTTGGAGCAGCTCGGTGGTTTGCTCGGCCCACACATCAATCACGGTGCGAATGTCCGCCGGGGGCATTTCTGCCAGCGTCAGGTCGTGACGGGGCGAGAAACAGATCACCCGACAGGTCCCGTGTTCTGTTTCGGCGCGCAGCAGGGGATGCTGATGGATGGTCACGGCGGGCGTGTCGGGCAGCAGAGCGGCGAAATCGTTGTCGAAGACGAAGGTGCTGGTATATACCGGATTGCGCACACCGCCGGCGCGTGCGTTACCGGGGCACAGATAACAGTTGGGATCGTAAGCCGGGCGATCTTCTTGCGGGGGACGTTCCACTTGCCCTTTCCAGGGACGCTGTGTACGGTGCGGCGAGACCAGAATCCAGTCGCCGGTCAGCGGGTTATAACGTCGGTGTGGGTGCATTGTTGGATCGAAGGTATTCAAGTGAACCGTTCCTCCGAGATGTTGAAAGTCTAAAATCGCAACAAGATTCGTTTCTATTGCTGATATTATAACCCGATCTCGTCTTTATGCACATGACCGTGATCCTATTAATCCCCCCTCGTAATCAACGGCAGGTAAACCCGCTGTCTCATTGTGGTTGTCCTCAGTCGGCTTGCCGCATTGACGGCGGCGTTCCCCTGTGACTGTGCGGTGATGGTCGCCACATCTGTCGGCAGGCTCAAATCGGTAGGGATGTCCACGTTCACATGAATCTGCGTCACTGCCCCCGCGCTCAGGTTGACCTGCGTTGCCGAGAGCCTCGTCGGCCAGTGCGCGCCGCCGACACTCAGATCGAAGGTATCGGCTACGGCACCGGTATTGTGTACGGTCAACGTATAAACGATGGTTGCGCCGGGTTCGCCGCTTGCCTCGGCCATAGAGGGCCACAACGCCACGCCATAGGTCGGCGTGACCGGGTTGCCGGTCACACTGAGGCTGTGGGTCATCTCAACCGTCGAGCAGCCATTTGCCGCCGTGATGCGCACCGGATACACACCGCTCTGGGTGTAGGTGTGTGTGACCGGGTTGCCGGGCGCGGTGCCGCCATCGCCGAACTGCCAGAGATAGGTGACGGGCAGGAACGCTGTGGAGGTAGGAGGAACTGCGGTGAAGACGACCTCCTGACCTGTTTCAGGGTGCAGCGGCGTCCACGTGAAATCTACTGTTGTGAGCGGTGTGCAACGGTGACAGGCAACTTGTACAGGCACGTTCAGCGTTCCGGCGGCTGGGTCATTGTGGAAGACCTTGAGCGTGCCGGTATAGAGGCCCGGCGCAGGGCAATCGAGCGTCACAGCGACCTCTAGCGTGCCCGGTCCGGCGACCGTCCCGCTGAGCGGGTGCGCCGTCAGCCACGGCAGATCACAGGCCGTAGCCGCAGCCTGAACCGCCGCCAGTGCATCAATTTCCCCCCAACCGGTGGCGTGATTGGGGACGTTGCCCGGCCCTTCGTCACCATTGCGGGTAGCGTAGGGGATGGGCGTTGCGGTTTGCTCGATGAGCGTCTCGGTGGCGGCGTAATCGCCGATCAGGCACGGTCCGGCCTCCCATATCAAGGCAATCAGCCCGGCGACGTGCGGCGCAGACATCGAGGTGCCGCTCCAACTGGCGTATGCCGTGTCATTGCTGTTCAGGCTGGAGCGGATGTTGACGCCCGGCGCGACGACCTGCGGTTTCAGGTTCGCATAGCCGCGCGGATTGAGCGAGTCCGGGTTGTCGGTCGGTCCCCAGTTGGAATGAACGGCATAGAGGCCGTCGCTTTGCCCCGTGGAGCCTACACCTGTGACGTTGCCGTAGCGCGCCGGATTGCCCACGGTGTTCAGTCCAGGCGGAGAGGCGTAATTGCAGTTGCTCGCGTTACCGTTGGAGAAGACGGGATAGATGCCCGCCGCATGCCAGGCATCCACGACGTTTTGAAACCAGCCATCATACGCACGTCCGCAATCCCCCCACGAGTTATTGACGATGTGAGGGCGTTTGTCGGGGTCGCGCCGGTAGGGATTATCCATGGGGTAGGGCGCGAGTACCCACTCGGCGCAGGTGAGCAGTGCAGCATCCGGGCAGCCACTGTCGGCGTTGCAGGCGTCACAGGCGATCCACTGCGCGCCCGGCGCCATGCCGATGTGATTCTCGTCGCCGTCGTCACCGATCATAATCCCCATCGTGTGACTGCCGTGCCCGTGGTCATCGGAAGGCGCGGCTTTGCCGCTACTGGCGTCCAACCAGTTGCCATCGTGGACGAAGATGCCGTTCCCCAGCGTGCCCCGATAATGGGCAACCAGCGCCCGGTGGGTGTAGCGGACGCCGGTATCTATGTTGGCGACCACGATGCCCCTACCGGTGATCCCTCTATCCCATACCGCATTGGCACGGATGTGCGTGAGGTTCGGCTCGATGGCGGCGTTGCCGGAGGACGGTGTGCCTGTTGTGAACTCGGTCAGGCCAAGCGTGCGCCGCGCGTGCAGTGAGGCAACTTCGGTATAGCGCAACAGCCCCTCGAAGATTTGCCGGTTGGAGCGTTCGACCGCGATCACGTTGTCAATCCAAAACGCTTGATACGGCACACCCCGCGCATCGAGATAAGCGCGTACCCGCGCCTGAGCGCGTTCTGCTGTGGCTTGCAACGCTTGGGTAACGAATTCGCCCCGCGCTTCCCAGGTCATAGTGTAAGCGGGGGTCAGATCAGGACGCTCGCGGAAGCGGATGAGGTAGCCGATCGTTCCGTCATCTGCCAGCGCCGCCGCAAGTTGCGGTTCGACGGTGACCTTGTTTTCTGGTCCGGTCTCCGTAGGGCTTGAGCCGGTCTTTGACCGTGCCCCTCCCTGCAGCGGCAGTCCCGACTCCGCCACGCGAAATGTCAGGGGGGCGTGCCCGACATTGGCGAGCGTTAGCGTCACCGGCGTTGTCCGGCCCACATAGGCCGTCAAAGGCACGAGCGCGGTGGGCGTCAGAGCAACGGACGGGCGGAACAGGGCATATTCTTGCGTGTGCGTGACGCCGGCGGTGATGGCAACGGCGTCAGCTCCACCCGCTGCGTAGCCCGGCGCATAGGCCGTCGCCGTGTAGGTCCAGGCGATCAGCTCCGTCGGGCCGAACTGCCCGCTGACGGCATCCACCGGCAGCGTCACCTTCCCCGGTTCAAGGAAGACGAAGGCGGGGGTGACGGGAGGACGTCCTGGGGTCTCGGCGTCGAACACGCGACCTTGTAGCCAGCCGCGTTGCGCGCAGAACGGACAATCCTGCCAGCGCGCGAAGGTCGCCGGTTCGATTGCCCCTGTTCCTTGTGTTCCTCCCAGAATCCAAAATGTTTCGGTGTCGGGGTCGCCGAATGAGCCGTGACGCGGCCCCAGGCTGCCGCCCTGTGCGGTTTGCAGATCGGGCGGGCTATCGTCCCACGTGTCGGTAGCGTAATCGTAAACCCATCCCCCGCGCTGCGCTGTCCATCCGACCAGGCCGCCGAGCGCGTAGATCCGCCCGTTGCGCGGGTCTTCGACGATCAAAGGCGTGCGATGATACGGCAGATTCGCCAGCGTCTCCCATACGTTGGTGCCGGGATTATAAGCGTACCAGCCGTAATAAGCGTCGTAGTGTCCGCCGGCAAAGAGCCGTCCGTGATAATCGCTCCCCACGCTTCCCCCCAGGAGAAAACCATAGCCATCCTGGAGCGGGCAACCGGCGCGCGTTGTCCAGGTGTTGGTTGCCGGGTTGTAAACATAGGTGGGACAGTCGGTAGGGTAACTGTTCTTACCGCTGCCGCCTGCCGAATAAAGTTGCCCCCGGAGCACGCCGCTGGCCTGTCCGCCACGCGCGGTGGGGAGATTCGCGCCGGTGGACCAGGTGTTGGTGTTGATGTCGTAGATGTACAGTGTGCGGTAGCCGGTGAAATCGGCGTCGAAGCCACCTGCCACGTAGAAGCGGTTGCCGATCAAACCGTAAGCGCCGCCGAAGCGCGCCGCCGGCATAGGGGCGCGGCTTGACCATGTGTGCGTGTGGATGTCGTAGCAGCGATGGACGGTCGTCGGGGATGGCGAGGATGTGCCGGTCAGCCCGCCGACGAAACAGATTTTACCGCCGTGATAATAGCTGTGACCCCAATACAGCGACGGTTCGTTCCCCGTCGCCATATCCGCCCACACGCTATCGCCGCCGATGGTAGTGGTGAGGATGGTCGTGGCGGTGTAGCCGTTGCCGGTTGCCGTTATGAGCGCCCCAATATCCACGCCGGCCGGTATACAGGCGCCGGGTAACAGCGTCACGGCGAAGTCAACATCCGCGCCGGCCGGCAGCGTATGCGAGATAGGGCCGCTGATTACGACATTCCTTTCCATCTCTGGAGAAGTTGAGGCGTAGGAGAGAGAAAAAACGCCGTCTGCGCCGGTGTAGTTGAACAGGTTGAGGCTGTGCGTTTCTGTGAGCGCCGCGCAACCCACGACTGCTGAAGAGTTCGGTTTCAGATAGAGGCCGGGCGCGCGGCAGCGCGTAGCCACCGTCCCGCTGATCGTGTGGGGTGAAGCGCCGAATTGATCGCCGACGATCGTCCACGGTAAGTCCCAGGGGGATCCGGTACAATCCGGCACCGTGATGGAGGCGCAGAAGTTATACGTCCCGTTGCCCCACGCGCCCCAACTACTGGGATAGCCGACGGTTTGCCAGTAGAGACCGTTGCCCGGCTCCACGCCCTCTTCAGAGTGACCGTTGCCCGGCGGCCCAGGGCGCACCGCATTGACGGTCCACGTGTCCGGCAAATCCACGGTGAAGCGATCCATGTACTCCAGATCGGGGGATTGGACGGTGACGTTGAAACACAGTTCTACGGGGATGTCGGTGCGCAGGGTATCGGGGAAGACGGCATTGAGGGTGGAGCCGTCAATTTGCGTGAGCGTTGCCCTGCTCTCGGGTGTTACGGCGGCCGGGAGCGCGTTGTAAGTTATCCCCCGGTGAACCTGGGGTGGGTGTTCTGTTCGGGCAGCGACCCCCACGCCGCCCGCTATGATGATTCCAACGATAAGTCCCCACACTTTCACTTTTATCGCCATACCCTTCTCCTGTGCCAATGTGGGGGGTACTATAAAGCGTTTTGGCGGTGGGTCAAATCGAGACTTTCCCAGTCTCTGATTTATGGTATAATATCTCCTGTGTACGCGGGCGTGGCTTAACGGTAAAGCCTTGGCCTTCCAAGCCAATGATACGGGTTCGATCCCCGTCGCCCGCTTTTTGGGCTCATAGCTCAACGGTTAGAGCGACCGGCTTCGGTTGACAGGGGAGCTAAGTCAAGGTTTGGATTATGAAGCCCGGCGTGGCAGTTGGCGTCCGTGCAGAGGAATACCGCAAACTATGCAGGTAGATGCGGTCTTCATAAACCATATCTTATCCGATATGTTCCTCTGTCAAGGGGCGGCTTATCGGGAAACTGATAAGTGTTTACCTGCCAAATTCGGGGAAGCCTAAACTGTAAGGTATGGTAATCCCGAGCCAAGCCCACTTTATGGGAAGGTGTAGAGACTGGATGGCAGGCACCCTCAGTTTTTAACCAGGGTGAAGGGACAGTCCGGCCCACAAACTCGAAAGGGGCGGCGAAAGCCGTAGGGGGAAGCATAACCGGTTGGTTCCAGGTTCGAATCCTGGTGGGCCCACTTGAATAGTTGATGGACGGCCTGGCAAGATGCAGGCCGTTTGTTATGTGTCGCATTTCTGGAAAGAGGCTTGTATGGATAGTGAGCACATGTTAGCGCGATTGGATACGGTCGAGGCGCGCTTTGAAGAATTGACGCGCCTGCTGGCCGATCCGGATGTTGCGCAGGACTACGAGAAAGTCGCCGAATACGCCAAAGAGCGCGCCGACCTGGAAGAAACGGTCAACATTTATCGTCGCTACAAGCAGGCTGAAGCGGAACATGCTGCCGCCGAGGAGATGCTGGAAGATACGGATGAGGACATTCGCCTGATGGCAGCGGAGGAATTGACCCGCCTTGAGGCGGAGATGGAAGCGCTGGAAAAGCAACTGCGTCAGATGCTTGTGCCCAAAGACCCGCGCGATGAACGCAACGTCATCGTAGAAATTCGCGCCGGGGCCGGAGGCGATGAAGCGGGCCTCTTCGCGGCGGATCTCCTGCGCATGTACACCCGTTATGCCGAACGCCAGGCCGGCTGGAAGACCGAGCTGATCAGCGAGAACCGCACCGGCATCGGCGGCTACAAGGAAGTGGTGTTCGCGGTACAGGGCAAGGGGGCTTATTCGCGGCTCAAGTATGAGAGTGGCGTGCATCGCGTCCAGCGCGTCCCGGTCACCGAAGCCAGTGGGCGCATCCATACCTCTACCGTCACCGTGGCGGTGTTGCCGGAAGTGGATGACGTGGAAGTGGTCATTGACCCCAAAGACCTGGAAATTGACACCTACGGCTCCTCTGGCCCCGGTGGGCAGCACATGCAGAAAAACGAGACCGCCATCCGCATTACCCACAAGCCCACGGGAATCGTGGTGACCTGCGAGAGTGAGCGTTCGCAAACGCAGAACAAAATGCGCGCGATGAGCGTCTTGCGCGCCCGACTCTACGAAATGGAGCAGGCCAAACAGGACGCCGAAATTGATGCGGCGCGGCGTTCCCAGGTGGGCACGGGCGAGCGCAGCGAAAAAATCCGCACCTACAACTACCCGCAGAACCGCGTCACCGACCACCGCATCGGCTTGAACTCCTACAACCTGCCGGCGGTGATGGACGGCGACCTCGATGACTTCATCGAGGCGCTCACCCTGGATGAACAAACCCGTCGTCTGACGACAATGGGCATCTGAAGCGCCCCTGTCAGCAGATCGAGCGGATTGGGCAGATGGATTATTGAACGGCCATAGAAAATCTGCTTCATCTGCTCAATCTGCTGACAACGATAAAGGAGCCTTACTCGACCACTTTGGGCAGCTTCGCCAGCGCCCGCTCGATCTGTTCCTCTTCGAGTTTGTAATCCGTTAGTGCCTGCCGGTGATAGGCATCGTAAGCCCCCAGGTCGAAATGCCCGTGTCCGCTGGCATTGAAGAGGATTACCTTTGATTCCCCGGCGGCCTTGCATACCAGTGCCTCGTCCATAGCCGCTTTGACGGCGTGTGCTGTCTCCGGCGCGACAATGAAGCCCTCGGCCTGCGCGAAACTCTGCGCCGCTTCGAGCACCTCAATCTGATGATAAGCGCGTGCCTCAGCATACCCCTGTTGCAGCAGAGCACAGATGCTCGGCGCCATGCCGTGATAGCGCAATCCGCCGGCATGCACCGGCGCGGGGATGAAGTCGTGACCGACAGTGTGCATCTTCGCTACCGGGCCGGTCTTGGCGGTGTCACCCCAGTCGTAGGCGTAGATGCCGCGCGTCATACTGGGGCAGGCCGTGGACTCTACGAAGATGGCCCGCAGATCAGGTTTGGCGCCGGTCAACTTATCGCGCATAAAGGGGAAGATCAACCCGGCGGCGTTGCTACCCCCTCCCGCACAGCCGATGAGGATGTCGGGATAGTCGCCCGCCATTTCCATCTGCTTCAACGCCTCAAGGCCGATGACCGTTTGATGCAGCAGTACGAAATTGACCACGCTGCCCAGCGAATACTTATACCCCGGATGGGTGACGGCGTACTCGATGGCTTCGCTGATGGCAATCCCCAGACTGCCCGGTGATTCGGGATTCTCCGCCAGGATGGCGCGACCGGCGTTGGTTTCAGTGCTGGGGCTGGGAACGACGCTGCCGCCCCATGTTTCCATCATAATGCGCCGGTAGGGCTTCTGCTGGAAGCTGACCGCCACCATAAACACTTTGCACTTCAGCCCGAAGAGGTTCGTCGCAAAGCTCAACGCGCTGCCCCATTGCCCGGCACCGGTCTCGGTGGCGAAGCCTTCCAACCCTTCTTGCTTGCCGTAGTAGCACTGCGCCACGGCGGTGTTGGGCTTGTGGCTTCCCGCCGGGCTGACCCCTTCCCATTTGTAGTAAATCTTCGCCGGGGTGTCCAATGCCTTTTCCCAGCGATAGGCACGATAGAGGGGCGCCGGACGCCACATCTTCAGCACATCCTGCACTTCGTCGGGGATCTCGATCCAGCGTTCGGTGCTGACCTCTTGCGCGATCAGGGCTGCCGGGAAGATCGGCGCCAGATCATCGGGTCCGAGCAACTCCAGGGTGACCGGGTGACGATAGGGCGGCGGCGGCGTCTTCATATCCGCGATGATGTTGTACCAATGGGTGGGCATCTCATTTTCTTGTAGTATGTACTTGTACTGTTTCATTTTGACTCCTCCTTAGCTTGGATACTGGATGCTGGTTGCTGGTTGCTGGTTGCTGGTTGCTGGTTACTCGTTACTGGGTTACTGGTTACTCGTAAGATAAACGTCACGGTCGGTAAAGAATTGTTTGTAGATGCGATAATGTGCCGTTTCTTCGTATGTCACCTCCTCGATATGCCCCTCGTCGAAACTGAAAATCTGTGCGTCTGGATAGGCCAGCAAAATCGGCGAATGGGTGGCGATGATGAATTGCGTCTGCCCACCTGCGACCAGAAGTTGCAGCAGTTTGAGGAACTTGATCTGGCTTGTCGGCGAGAGGGCCGCTTCCGGCTCGTCCAGGAAATACAGCCCTTTGACGTGATAGCGCCCTTTGAAATAGGCGAGCATCCCCTCCCCGTGCGAGAGGGTGTTGAGCAGTTGCCCGCCCTGGTAGGCCAACCGGCCCGGGTCGCTCAACGCGGCATCATCGAAAAACTCTGCCATTTCCCTGAAGGTTTCCGCGCGGAAAAGCGACCCCGGCACATGGCCGTTGGCCCACGTCACATCAATGAAGTCCACCAGACGATCCGCATAAGGATTGTCATAGCCTGAGCGGCGCTTGGGCGTGTCCCAGATGTGGACGCCGCACTTGCGGGTCAACGCCTCCAGCAGCGTGGATTTCCCCGAGCCGTTCTCACCCACGAAAAAGGCCACCGGCTTTTTGAACGTCAACACCCTCGTCCGGCGCAAGGTAGGGATATTGAACGGATAATACCGGTCGGTCGGGTAATATTCACTGTGCAGCTTCACCTGGGTAATGTACATCGTTTCCCTCCGAAACAGTCACGTAGTCGCCGGTCTGGCAGTCGGCTGGTCATTTCGTGCTCTTCCGACAACGAGCGAGAGTCTCCTAAAACCTGCTTAATCCGCTCAACCTGCTGACGAACTCCGCCTATCACGCGAGCAGGCTGAACGCGGCGCCGCTCTGCAACGCCTTGCGTAGACGCGGGCCGGTCAACCCCATCGCCTCGTAGACCATCTCCATCGTCTGGCGCGCCTGCGTCTGCATCGCCCGTGTCCCTTCCATCAGCACTTCCTCGACCATCCCCGGTTTTTGGGCGTAGGCGGCGCGGCGTTCACGGATGGGATCGAGGAAAGCGTTGAGCGCGCGCGCTAACTTACGCTTCACCTCCACGTCGCCGACCTTACCCTGGCGATAGCGTTCCTTGAGATCGTTGACCTCATCCACATTCGGATTGAAGGCATCATGGTAGATGAAGACCGGGTTGCCCTCCACCTGTCCGGGGATGTCGGCGCGGATGCGGTTGGGGTCGGTGTACATACTGCGCACTTTCTCTTCCACCGTTTTGGCATCGTCGGAGAGCATAATGGCGTTGCCGAGCGACTTGCTCATCTTGGCCTGTCCATCGGTCCCCACGAGCGTTGGCACTTCGCCGATGAGCACTTCGGGGATGGGGAATACTTCGGTCTCGTAAAGGCGGTTGAAGCGGCGCGCAATCTCGCGGGTGATTTCGACGTGCGCCTCGTTATCTTTCCCGACCGGCACAAGGTGGGCGCGCGGCAGCAGGATGTCGGCTGCTTGCAGCACGGGATAGCCGATCAGGCCGAAGGGGACCGTCTCGTCGTCCATATTGGCAGCGCGCGCCATATCCTTGATGCTCGGCAGCCGGGAGAGCCGGGGCAGCGTCACCAGATTCTCGAAGATGAGGTTCAGCTCGAATGTCTCGGTCAGCGCCGATTGCAGGAAGATGACGCTTTTTTCAGGGTCAATACCCACCGCCAGATAATCCAGTACCACGTCGTAGATATTCTGTCCCAATTCCAACACATGCTCTTTTTCAGGCCGCGTGGTCAGCGTGTGCAAATCGGCGATGATGAAGTAGCACTCGTAGGTGTCTTGCAACGCCACGCGGTTCTTCAAACTGCCCACGTAATGACCCAAATGCAGCTTCCCCGTGGGCCGATCTCCGGTTAAGATGCGTTTCTTTTGATTCATATAAGGCCTCCTTGTGTGATTTAGTCTTGTAGTCGTTAGTCTTGTAGTCGTTAGTCCTGTAGTCGTTAGTCCTGTAGTCGTTAGTCTTGTAGTCGTTAGTCTTGTAGTCAGTGTCCTTCAAAATAGTCAACGGAGTCAATCTCCAGTCTCCAATCCGTTCAAATCCGTTCAATCCGTTGACATAAAAAACGCAGAACAGTGACCTGGCCCTTGCGCAGGCCGAAAAGGTTTAAATCCAATCCGTTCAATCCGTTGACATAAAAAACGCAGAACAGTGACCTGGCCCTTGCGCAGGCCGAAAAGGTTTAAATCCATTCAATCCGTTGACATAAAAAAACGCCCGTCCCTCTCGGGACGAGCGTTTTTAATCACCCGTGGTGCCACCCGGCTTAGGCGCATACTCCCAAACAAAAACGCGCCGTGATAGCGCGTTTGTGGATTATGCCAGCCTCACTCTTGCGAGCACAGTCTTGCGACGATGCCCTGCGCTCTGATAACGGTAGCGTCTCCGGCCCGGACTACTGACTCGTGTGAGCGTTCGGCGGGCGGCTCCTGGGCCCATTCGATATCGGCGCTGGTACCGGATTCGCACCTGCCTCCGGCTCTCTGTAACCCCGCTTTGATATGTACTCTTCCCAATCAAAGCCTTTAACACTTTCTATTTAACCACGAACCCTAAAAATGTCAAGTCATTTCCCGTGGGTTTCTTGCTCATCTGTAAGAGTATGCTAAAATGGCTTTTCAATGGTGATTTTCGAGGAGAAGCACATCCCCATAACATCATCAGGTCTTGCATCACAATATCATTTGCATGGAGGAGGTTGAATGAGTGAAATAGAAGAAAAGTGGCATGCTCTCGATATTGATGCGGTTGCCCAGAAACTCGGCACAGATATTCGCAATGGTTTGACCACCGAAGAAGTTCAAAAGCGGCTTGAAACCTACGGATATAATGAGCTGGCGGAAAAGAAACCGCCCACGTTCCTGGAGCGTCTATGGGAGCAAATCAGTGAATTCATCGTGATGATCCTCATTGTCTCCGCGATTATCTCGTTCTTCCTGGGAGACTACATCGAGTCCGCGGCGATCATCGCCATTGTGATCCTCAACACCACCATCAGCATCATCCAGGACACCCGCGCCGAACAGGCCCTGGCGGCGCTCAAGAAGATGGCGGCACCTGAGGCGCATGTGATTCGCAATGGTTCGCGCGTGATGGTACCTGCCCGCGAGTTGGTGCCCGGCGACCTGGTGCTTCTGGAAGCCGGCAGCATCGTCCCGGCGGACTTGCGTCTGGTGCAGAGTATGAACCTCAAGGCGGAGGAAGCCTCGCTGACCGGGGAATCGGTGCCCGTCAACAAGAACGCTTACCATGTCCTCGATCCTGCCGCCGGCCTGGGGGATCAACACAACATGGCCTTCATGAGCACCACCATCACTTACGGACGTGGGCAGGGCATAGTCACTGCCACCGGAATGAAGACGGTCATCGGGCACATCGCCGAACTGATTCAATCCGTTGAGGAAGAGGACACGCCCTTGCAGCGCAAACTTGATGATGTCGGCAAGACGCTCGGCATTGCCAGCCTGGCGATCTGTGGGTTGGTGTTCCTGGTGGGTATGCTGCGTCCCGTCATCACCGGTGAAACGGTCGGTTGGCAGTTCAAACAATGGATTGACCACAGCAAGGAATTCTTCATGTTGGCGGTCAGCCTGGCGATTGCCGCCGTCCCTGAAGGTCTGCCGGCCGTCGTCACCATCTGTCTGGCCCTGGGAATGCAGGAAATGGTCAAGCGTCACGCGCTGATCCGCCGCCTGCCGGCGGTTGAGACGTTGGGCGCAGCCACCGTCATCTGCTCCGATAAAACCGGCACGCTGACCCAAAACCAGATGACGACGACGCGCATCTGGGCCGATGGGCACACCTACGAAGTCACGGGGCGCGGTTATACGCCGGAGGGCAGCTTCCTGCTGGACGGTCAGGAAGTCTCTCTCAGCGAACATCCGGTTCTCCAGGCGGTTCTGTGGGGTGGGGCGATGTGTAACGATGCCATCCTTGAGCCGCACACCGACACGAAATATCGCATGGTCGGCGACCCGACCGAAGGCGCGTTGGTGGTTTCGGCGGCCAAAGCCGGTCTGTGGCGTGAGAAGCTCGAAGCCGTGTTCCCTCGTGTGAACGAAATCCCCTTCGATTCCGAGCGCAAGCGCATGACGACCATCCATGATCTTGAACCGGCGGGCAAAGAGAACGTCAGCCCCTTGCCCGGCGGCGGGAAAAATAACTACGTCGCCATCGTCAAGGGCGCGCCGGATCTGATCCTGGATTGCTGCACCTCCATCCTGACCGCTCAGGGTGTGGTGCCGCTGACCGATGCGAAGCGCCAGGAAATCCTGGAGGCCAACGCGGCCCAGGCTTCGCAGGCGCTGCGCGTGTTGGGTGTGGCCTACCGTCCGTTGACCGAAGTGCCCGATGAACCGCAGCCCAAAGACATCGAAAAAGACTTGATCTTCGTCGGGTTACAGGGCATGATTGACCCGGCGCGTCCAGAGGTGTTGCCGGCGGTACAGAAAGCCCAGGGCGCCGGTTTGCGCACGATCATGGTGACGGGCGACTATGCGGCGACGGCGGCGGCGATCGCGGACGAGATCGGCATTTTGCGCGAAGGCCATGCGGTTGTCTCCGGCGCAGAACTGGAAGCGATGAGCGATGATCAGTTAGCCGAGGTCATTGACAAAGTGGATGTCTTCGCGCGCGTAGCTCCGCATCACAAGATGCGCATTGTCTCGGCGTTGCGCAAGCGCAACAACATCGTCGCTATGACCGGTGATGGCGTCAATGACGCCCCGGCGCTCAAGCAGGCCGACATCGGCGTAGCGATGGGCATCACCGGCACCGACGTCACCAAGCAGACAGCGGATATGGTGTTGACCGATGACAACTACGTCTCCATCGTCAGTGCCATCGAGCAGGGCCGCATCATCTACTCCAACATTCGCAAGTTCGTCTACTTCCTGCTCTCGTGTAATGTGGCCGAGATTGCTATCCTCTTCATCGCCACAGCGTTGGGTTGGTCACCGCCCCTTACGGCCATTCAACTGTTGTGGCTTAACCTGCTGAGCGATGGCGCGCCGGCGCTGGCGTTGGGCTTGGAGAAGGGCGACCCGGATTTGATGGATCGTCCGCCGCGTCCGCCGGAGGAGCCGGTGATCAACCGCGAGATGTGGATCGGCGTTGCGGTTCAGACGGTGGCCATCACGGTTGCGGTTCTCGTTGCCTATTTGTTGGGATGGAAAGTGTTTGGCCCGGAACACGCGGTCTATCGGGGACTCGTCAGTGTTACCCCCGGTATCTTTGATCCGCTCAATGATCCATTCGATGATTTCGTTCTCTTGACGGCGGAGACGATGGCGTTTGTGACGCTGGTTGCTTCGGAATTGTTGCGAGCCTACACTTCGCGTTCGGAGCGTTATCCGCTGTTCAAGCTGGGGGTTTTCACCAACAAGTATATGCAGTACGCCGTGGGATTCTCGCTGTTCCTGTTGTTCCTGGTGGTGTATATCCCCGTGCCGGCCATACGCCAGGTCTTCAATACGACGCCCATCACGTTGAACGAATGGGTGCCGATGGTCCCGCTCATCTTGCTGCCTTCTGTTGCGGCTGAAATCCAGAAGTGGATCTTCAACCGCCAAAAGCGCGGGTAAGATCAACGTTCATCCACAAGAAAAGCGGCGATACTTGAAAAAGTATCGCCGCTTTTTTATCCCTAACTTAATCTTTCGGCACCACGCGGATTTTCACCGCTTCCGTTTCGGTCTTATTCCCGGCGGCGTCGTAGGCGACAACCCGGAATTTGTATTCCCCCGGCCCGCTCAGGGTCCAGTTGACGTTGAACGGCGCAATGTTGCGGACTTTGAAAGGCTCTGTCTCATCGCCCTTGAAGAAATCCACGCGCGCCACCGCGTAGTTATCTTGGACCTCAGCATTGAGGTTGACCCACTCATCCACCCCGTAGGTGTATTCCGAGCCGTCAACCGGGTAGGTGAGGTCCACTTTGGGCGGTGTGTTGTCAATGGTGAACTGCAACGTTGCCAGACGCACGCCTTGATCCTGGCCAACAGCCTGAAGTTGTAGCGTGTACAATCCATCTTCAATGCCGGTAGTGTCGAAGAATTCCAGGATGTTGTTATCTACCTGATTCCAATGATCGGGGCCGATTTGCATCCACTCGGTTGGATTCAGCCCTTTGCCGAAAACCAGCCGGTAGAAGGCAAAGTTTCCCCCGCGTGCATTGCCGATGATAGGGACGACGCCTTTGACGTAGGAGTAGGCCGTTGGGGAGATCACCGCGACCTCGGCCTGGGTTTGATTGGGACCGTAAATGGTATCGTACTCCGTTGGCGGGACAAGCTCGGCCCGGCGTTCCTCCGGCAGGCTGTTGATCCAATCCTGCGCCTCCGGCGGCAAGACCATATAGACACGTTCTTCCACCAGTTCCGGCGGCGTGTAGATGGTGGCGAGTTTGCCCGTTTCGCGGTTCACCAGGAAGACCTGATGGATGTTATCGGTTTCGGTCGGCTCCGTGCCGGGGATCATCAGCTCGGTGCGGGTGGGGCAGTGTCCGTTGGGCTTGAGGCCCGAAACGGCGCACACGGTCACCTCGACCAGCCCCTCCGGGCGCGTGAAGGGGACAATGGGTTCATCCTTGAGCGCGTACTCCATCAGCGCGTGCCAGATGTAGGCCGCGCCGCGTGCGCCTGGGGTATTGATCATAAAATCATCTGCATTCTTATTTCCCTGCCAGACGCCAATGGCGATTTGGGGCGTGTACCCCACGGCCCAGTTGTCGGTGAAATTGTTGGTTGTACCGGTTTTGGCGGCTGCCGGGCGGTTATTGGACAACTCCATAGCATTGGGACTACCGAAACCGGCAATGCGTGCCTGCCGGTCAGAGAGGATGTCGGTAATCAGATAAGCCAGCCGTGGTTCGAGAACCTGGCGTGATTGCGGCTGATCGTACTGGTAGAGGACTTTGCCGTTGCGATCTTCGACCCGCAGAATGGCGACCGGGTTCAATTCGCGGAAATTGGGGCGCTGTTCCGATTCGGGAACCGGTTCGCCATACATCACGCCGTTGTTAGCAAACACGGTGAACGCATACACCATGTCTATCAACTTAACTTCTCCACCCCCCAGGGTCAGGCTCAAGCCATAGTGCTGCAGGCTCTTATCGAGCGTGGTGATACCCATCTTGTGCGCGGTACGCAGCACGTTATCAATCCCGGCAATGGACATGGCCTCCACAGCCGGGATGTTCAACGAGCGTGCTAATGCGTCGCGCAGGCTGACCGGGCCGTTATAGGTGCGACTGTAGTTCTCCGGAACGTAGGGGGCCATCCCCGCCCCCTGATCGAACGCCTGGCGCACATCGAGGAACATATAGGCGGCATTGTGTCCCTGCGCCAGGAAGGTAACATACGTAAACGGCTTGAACGACGAGCCGGGCTGGCGCAGCCCATCCGCGGCCACGTTGAATTTCCCATCAATTTCGTCATTCCAGTAGTCGGCGCTGCCCACCATCGCCAGAATTTCGCCGGTTGTGGGGCGGATGATAACAACGGCGGAGTTCTTGATGTTGAAATCTTTGCCGATGCGGCTGGCCGGCACATCAGGGAGGTACTGCGCTGCTTCACAGCCCGCCGCGACAGCTTCGGGGATGACCACTGCTGGGTCTTCTCCCTTGAGGATGCGCAGATAAGCCTGCACCGTGCATTGTGCCTGGTTGTTGAGTCCCAGATCGAGCGTCGTATAGACGCGCAAGCCACCGCCGGCCACTAACTCCGGCGGGAACATTTTTTCCAACTGCCGGCGTACGTACATGGAGAAATGCGGCGCCTGGATGTCGAAACGCTTGTTGGACTGTGCCAGTTTCCACGGTTCGTCTTCGGCGGCTTTGGCTTCGGCGCTGGTGATGCACCCTTCCTCGACCATGCGTTGCAGGATGATCTTTTTGCGCTCAAAGGCTTCTTCAGGGGCGTCGAAGGGGTTGAGCAAAGGATACTGGGGGATGGCGATCAGCGTCGCGGCTTCTGAAAGGGTCAACTCCCCCACGGATTTCCCGAAGTATACCCGTGCCGCTGCATCAATCCCGTAGGCGAGATTGGCGTACAGGTTGGTGTTGATGTACCATTCCAGGATTTCTTCTTTGCTATACCGGCGCGTCAGTTCCAGGGCGATGAGGATCTCTTTGATCTTACGCGCATAGCTTTTCTCGTAGCGTTCCTCGATCGGGATCACAGAGTTCTTCACAACCTGTTGGGTGATGGAAGAACCACCCTGGACATCGCCGCCTTGCAGGTTGGAATAAAACGCGCGCAGCAACCCCCGGATGTTGACGCCGGGGTTGGTCCAGAAGGTTTTGTCCTCGGCGGCGACCGTGCCGCAGATTACATAATCCGGTATCGCCGAGAGCGATACCCAGTTGCGGTCTCCGGCATTGGGATCAATCACCTCGTAGAGTAGATGTTGGCCGGTACGATCGTAGATTTTGGTCGTCTCGAATGTCTGAACGCTGGCCGCGGCGACCTCGTCCGGGGTCGGCAGATTTGCGGTGATGGCGTTGTAAGCTGCGGCGGCGGTTCCCACGCCCATGCCGATGATCACGCCGGTGAACAGCATCGAAATCAGGGCCAACAGCCCTATAATCCGCAACACCAGGTTCAAACCGGTGCGGCTCTTGTGCCTTCTCCGCTCGCGGTCCTTCACGATCAACGCGCGGATTAAAGGAACGGGAGTCCGTTGTTGTGCCATAGTTACCTCATCTTGTCAAATAGTTTGATAGTCGGATAGTCGGATAGTCGGATAGTCGGATAGTCAGATAGTCGGATAGTCGGATAGTCTTTAGTTATGTTGTCAGAACGGCGTTGATTATCCTGATGCGCTTGTGATCCTACCACAGTTTTTCCTATATTATGCCGTGCTCTTGCAGTTTGGCAAGGTCAAAAAGTGCTTGACGAATTCACAATATCCGTTAGAATGTATCTGATTCTATGAGGCTGGATGGTTATGTTTGAATCTTTAAGCACGAAGCTACAGGGCATCTTTGACCGGCTAGGCAAGCGTGGTGTCTTGCGCGAAGAAGATGTCAAAGCTGTACTGCGCGAAATCCGGCTGGCACTTTTAGAAGCGGACGTCAATTACAAGGTCGTCAAGGATTTCATTGACCGCGTGCGGGAAAAAGCGGTCGGCGAGGAAATCTCCCGCGCCCTCAATCCCGCACAACAAGTCATCAAGATCGTACACCAGGAACTGGTTGCCACGCTCGGTGAGCCGGGACGGCTGGAACTGAAAGGCCGCGCACCCTATGTCATCATGCTGGTCGGCCTGCAAGGCTCCGGCAAAACGACTATGGTGGCGAAGCTGGCCCTGCACCTGCGCTCCAAAGGACACTTCCCGCTGATGGTGGCCGCCGATACTTATCGCCCTGCGGCCATCACCCAACTGGAAGTGCTGGGACGGCAGATCAACGTCCCCGTCTACAGCGACCGCACCGCGAAACCACCGGACATCTGCGCGCGCAGCCTTGAAGAAGCGCGCAGCCGCGGTGCCGACGTTGTCTTGCTGGACACCGCCGGTCGTTTGCAGATTGACGATGCCATGATGAACGAGTTGGTCGCCATTCGGGAGCGCGTCCATCCGATCGAAATCCTGTTGGTTGCCGATGCGATGACCGGTCAGGAAGCGGTCAACATTGCGCAGGGATTCCATGAGCGGGTGGGGCTGACGGGCCTGATCCTCACGAAAGTAGATGGCGATGCGCGTGGTGGTGCGGCCATCAGCATGCGCGAAGTGACCGGGGTGCCCATCAAATTCCTGGGGACCGGCGAGAAAACCAATGCCCTGGAGCCTTTTCAACCTGAACGACTCGCCAGTCGCATCCTGGGAATGGGCGATGTGCTCTCGCTGATCGAGCGCGCCGAGATGGCTTTTGATGAAGCCCAGGCCGCCGAGATGGAGAAAAAACTGCGCAAGGGCGAGTTCGACCTGGAAGACTTTCTGGGGCAGTTGCGTCAGGTGCGCAAGATGGGACCGCTCAACGAATTACTGGGGATGATCCCCGGCTTGGGCAAAGCCCTCAAAGGAGTGGATCTCGAAAAACTCGAAGCCGAGAAAAGTCTCAAGTACATTGAGGCCATTATCCTTTCGATGACGCCGGAAGAACGCCATAATCCGCGGATTTTGAATGCCAGCCGCAAGCGGCGCATTGCTGCCGGTAGCGGCACGAGCGTTCAACAAATCAACCAGCTCCTGAACCAGCATCGGGAGATGCAAAAGATGCTCAAGCGTTTGGGGGATGGTACCAAAATGCGTGGCTTACCCAAACTTTTTTAGAGTGTAGGTGTAAATCAATCAAAAATCTGCCTAATCTGCTCAATTTGCTGATATATAATTTTGCGATTATTACTTTTTTTCTTGTATAAGGAAGAGAACAGGAGGAATATGCTTAGGATTAGATTACGTCGTGTTGGCGGTAAGAAGCAGCCGAGTTACCGCGTTGTTGTTGCTGAAGCGACGGCCCCCCGCGATGGGAAATCCGTCGAGACGGTCGGGTTTTACAACCCGCGCACGCAACCTGAGACGATTCAGGTCAAAGAAGACCGTGTCTTGCATTGGCTTTCGGTAGGTGCGCAACCGAGCGACTCTGTTGTGCGGCTTTTGAAGAAAGTGGGAACGCTCGAACGCTTTGAGCGCATGAAGTCCGGCGTATCTGTGGCGGCTTTGGTCGAAGAGGCCCGGGCTGCTGAGCAGACTGTAAGCCCCAAAACCAATCTCATAGTTCAAGAAAAAGAGCCTGTGACTGAGGGTGGCAGCGATTAGCACTCCATAAGCTGCAGGACTTCGCCTCGGTCACTTGTTCTCGCTGTATCCTATTCGTAAATGTCTTTCACATACTCAAGGAGGCGTAACGATGTCTGCAGTCAAAGATCTGGTGGAATACGTCACGAAAGCGCTGGCCGATAAACCTGGCGCAGTGAAAATTTCCGAAATCGAGGGTGAAACCTCAATCATGCTGGAGTTGCGGGTCTCCCCGGATGATATGGGGAGAATGATTGGCCGCGAGGGTCGGACGATCAACGCAATGCGCTCTCTGGCGCGCGTGCTCGGCGCTAAACTGGGCAAGAAGGTCACGCTGGAGATTGTCTAGTTATGGCCGAGACGGCCTGGATATGCAGTGAAGTCAAGGGGCTCAGGGATGTCTGAAAAGCAACCTGAGCCTCGTTATTTAGCTATTGGGCGCATCTTGCGACCCCACGGCGTGCGTGGCGAACTCCGCGCCGAGATTTTGACCGATTACCCGGAGCGGGTCGCCGATTTGCATACCCTGTATATCGGCAAAGAGCATCGTCCCTACACCTTGAAGGGAGTGCGCTTTCATCAAGGGGCGATGTTACTTACCTTGCAAGAGTGTACCACCCGCGATGCGGCCGAGGCCTTGCGGGGGGCTTTGGTGGAAGTATCGCTGGCGGATGCAATCCCATTGAACGAAGGGGAATACTACCACTTCCAGGTCATCGGCATGCAGGTCGAGACCGATACCGGGGAAGTCTTAGGCCGGATCACCGATGTCTTTACTGCGCCGGGCGCCAACGACGTCTTCGTTGTGCATGGCCCTCTGGGCGAGATTTTGATCCCGGTCATCGAAGAGGCCATTATGGATCTGGACGTGGAAGCCGGGCGGGTGCTCATCCACGTCCTGCCCGGTCTGCTGGACGCCGACGAAGTATAACCAACTCTGACATTCACCCGCCTGACGACTATCCGACTAATGACTCATGGACAACCTGCGCTACTGGCTAGGCTTTAACCTGGTGCGCGGCATTGGACCGGTACGTCTGCGCATGCTATTGGACATGTTCGGCGACATCCGTTCGGCCTGGGAAGCCTCCGAGCAGGTGCTGCGCGAAATGAAACTCGAACGGCGCTCGCTCGAAAATTTCCTGAAAGTCCGCGAACAAGTGAACCTCGATGAAGTGCTGCGCCACGTGGAACGTGTCGGTGTCCACGTGTTGACCTGGGATAGCCCCGATTACCCCGACTTGTTGCGGCAAATCCCCGATGCTCCACCGGTGCTCTTTGTGCGTGGCGAAATCACGCCGGCCGACGAATGGGCCGTGGCCCTGGTGGGCACACGCAAGGCCACCGTATACGGGCGCGAGGTCGCCCGCATGCTGGCCGCCGACCTGGCCCACAACCACGTCACGGTGGTCAGCGGCCTGGCGCGCGGTATTGATAGCGTCGCCCACAAGGCCGCGCTGGAGGCCGGCGGACGGACCATCGCGGTTTTGGGGTCGGGTGTGGACTGCATCTATCCCTCCGAACACCGCCAACTGGCGGAGGCCATTGCCGAGAACGGCGCGTTGCTCAGCGATTACCCGTTGGGGACGCAACCGGAGTCGGCAAACTTCCCGGCGCGCAACCGCATTATCAGCGGGTTGAGCCTGGGTGTGGTGGTTGTGGAGGCGGATATCAAAAGCGGCGCGCTGATCACGGCGGACTTTGCCCTTGACCAGGGGCGCGAGGTCTTCGCCGTGCCCGGCAGCATCCTCTCCCCGGCGTCGGCGGGGTGCAACCGTCTGCTGCGCGATGGGGCGAGCATCGTTACCGAAGTCGGCGACATTTTGGAGGGACTGCACCTGGATCACCTGGCCGAAAAACAGATGGCGCGGGAAATCCTGCCGGCGAACGCCACCGAAGCTGCGATCATCGGTTGCCTTTCCGCCGAGCCGCGCCACCTCGACGAATTGTCGCGGGAGACGGCGCTGCCGGTCGAAGTCATCAGCAGTACTCTGGTGATGATGGAATTGAAGGGCATGGCGCGCCAGGTGGCGCCTTTGCAGTACGTCATCGCCCGCGAACCGGAAGAAGCGTATACCGTGGGGGAAAATTCAACAACAGATTAAACGGATTTCTAACTTGCACTACGATAAACGTTCCAACGTGTCAACGTTCCAACATCCAACATCCAAACGATTTTCCAGGGAGGCCCGAATATGACCGAATCATTGTATGTCGTAATTATGGCCGGAGGTGGGGGAACGCGCTTGTGGCCGTTGAGCCGCAGTGGACACCCCAAGCAAATGTTAAAACTCTTCGGCGAACGCACGATGTTTCAACTTTCTGTGGATCGCCTGTTGCCCTTGTTGCCGCCGGCGCACATCTGCGTCGTGACGGCGGCAGAACAGGTGGACCCTCTGGCGGCTCAATATCCCGATCTGCCACGCGCGAACTTCATCGTTGAACCGTTGGGGCGAGGAACCGCCGCCTGCATCGGACTTGCAGCGATGGCTTTGCGCCAGCGTGACCCCAACGCCGTGATGGCCGTGGTCACAGCCGATCACCTCATCCGTCGCGTGGACACATTCCGTGCCGTCCTGCGTGCCGCGCAGCAGGTGGCGGAACAGGGCTATCTGGTCACCCTGGGCATCACGCCGACATTTGCAGCGACCGGCTATGGCTATATCCGTCGCGGCACTTTGTTGGGTCAGGCGGATGGTTTTGATTATTACCGGGTGGAACGTTTCACCGAGAAGCCCGATGCCCCAACGGCGGCGGCTTTTCTTGAGGAAGGCGTGTATTCCTGGAACAGCGGCATGTTCATCTGGCGCACCGACCGCATCCTGGAAGAAATCCGGCGCTGGATGCCTGATTTGAGCGCGACCCTGGAGGCTTTGCAAGCGGTCTGGGATACGCCTGCTTACGCCGAGACCCTGGCGCGCCTGTGGCCCCCTCTGCGCAAAGAGACGATTGACTACGGCATTATGGAGAAAGCCGACCGGGTCGCCGTTATCCCTGTAGACCTGGAGTGGTCCGACATCGGCGCATGGCCTGCGGTGATGGACGCGTACCCTCACGATGCCGCCGGCAACGTGTTGCTCGGCGATGTGATCGGCATTGACAATGTCAATACGCTGGTCTTCGCACAGGGCGAGCGCCTGGTCGCCACCATCGGCGTGCAGGACTTGATCGTCGTGGATACGCCGGACGCCGTATTGATCACGCGGCGCGATCAGGCCGAG
This sequence comes from Anaerolineae bacterium, assembly GCA_035373625.1. Lineage (GTDB taxonomy): Bacteria > Chloroflexota > Anaerolineae > B4-G1 > SLSP01 > DSWT01. The sequence goes on from DAOSNS010000014.1 coordinate 33,386, forward strand.
CGTGTCAAGGAAGTGATCGGTCGCCTGCAGGCCGCAGGCCGCCATACCTATCTGTAATTCCACTTGACAGCAGCGGCTTTCCTTATATGATAGGCCGCTGTGTGGGTTGAACAACTCTTGAAAAATTATCTGCTCAATCTACGGATCTGATGATAAAAAACTTGTAATTCGCCAGAACAAACATGACCGAATCATTGAAAATCGAAGCCTACTGTATGAAATGTCGAGAGAAGCGGGAAATGGTGCAGCCTGTTCCCGTTTTCACGGTAAAAGGACAGCCGGCCGTGGAGGGTGTCTGTCCGGTGTGCGGGACGAAAATGTTCATGATGGGCCGCACTCCTTTGCATGAAAACGTAACACCACCCACGCCGGCCGAATTGAAATCTGCCGGGAAACTCGTGATTGTGGAGTCACCGACGAAAGCGCGCACGGTGGGGCGTTTCCTGGGGAAGGGCTATACCGTCAAAGCGTCGGTGGGGCATGTCCGCGACCTGTTGCGTTCACAGCTTTCTGTGGATGTGGAGAACGACTTCGCCCCCAAATATCGTATCCCCAACGAAAAACGCGCGGTCGTCAAGGAATTGAGCAAGATTGTGCAAAGAGCGGAGGCCGTCTACCTGGCGACCGACCCTGACCGTGAAGGCGAAGCCATCGCCTGGCACCTGAGCGAGGTCCTGAACCTGCCTCCCCGGCAGACGCACCGCGTTGTCTTTCACGAAATCACCAAGGAGGCGGTGGATGAAGCGTTCGCCAATCCCCGCGACATCAACATGGACCTGGTCAACGCCCAGCAGGCGCGGCGCATCCTGGATCGGTTGGTGGGGTATAACCTCAGCCCGCTGCTCTGGCGCAAAGTGCGCAGCCGGCTTTCGGCGGGACGGGTGCAATCGGTGGCCTTGCGTCTGATTGTGGAGCGCGAACGCGAGATCGAAGCTTTTGTGCCCGTGGAGTATTGGACCCTCGACGCCGAGCTTGCATCGCAGGCATCGGCAGGAGCCAGGAAGCGTCCGACCTTCAAGGCGCGCCTGGCGCGGATTAACGGTGAGGAAGTGTCCCTGCACAGCGAAGCAGAAGTCACCCCCCTGCTGGAAGCGCTGGAGCGCGCCATTTACATCGTTTCTAAGGTCAAAGAGGGGCAACGCACCCGCAAACCTTCTGCCCCTTATACCACCAGCACTTTGCAACAAGAAGGCTCGCGCAAACTCGGTTTTACCGCGCGGAGAACCATGCAGATCGCCCAACAGCTTTACGAAGGCATTGACGTGGGCGGCGGCGAACTGGTCGGTTTGATCACCTACATGCGCACCGACAGCACCAACATTGCCCAATCGGCGCAGGATGAGGCACGGCGCTTCATCGCCGATACCTACGGCGCCGAATTTCTACCCCCTACGCCGCCGGTCTATAAAACGCGCGCTAAAGGCGCTCAGGAAGCCCACGAAGCTATCCGTCCTACCAGCGTTCTGCGCACGCCCGACGGCATCAAGGCGCATCTGACTTCCGAGCAGTATCGCCTCTATGACCTCATCTGGCGGCGCTTCGTGGCCAGCCAGATGGAAGCGGCCGTGTACGATACCCTCAGCGTCGAAATTCTCGCCGGCACGGAGACAGATAAGCCTTACCTGTTTCGTGCCTCCGGCTCGACATTGCGCTTCCCCGGCTTTCTGGTGGTTTACGAGGAGGCCGCCGCCGAGAATAATAATGAGGAGCAGGCGGAAAAAGCTCAACAACTTCCGCCGTTGCGTGTGGACGAGCTGCTGGATCTGATCCGCTTGTGGCCGGAACAGCATTTTACCCAACCCCCTCCGCGTTACAGCGATGCCTCGCTTATCAAGACGCTGGAAGAATACGGCATCGGGCGGCCCTCGACGTATGCCACCATTCTCTCCACCATCGAGCAGCGGGGCTATGTGCGGCGCGAGGCGCGGCGTTATTTCCCCACCGAGACCGGCTTCCTGGTCAACGATATGCTGGTGGAGAACTTCCCCGATCTGATCAACGTGGACTTTACCGCGCGGATGGAATCCGACCTGGATAACATTGCCGAAGGGACACAGGATTGGGTGACGCTGGTACGGGACTTCTATGGACCATTCCAGCAAACGCTGGCGCGGGCCGAAGAAACCATCCCCGTCGTGGAGCAAGTCGAGTACGTGGGGCGCGACTGCCCGGAATGTGGAGCACCCCTGATCGTGCGTTGGGGACGTTATGGGAAGTTTATCGGCTGCTCGAATTTCCCCACATGTCGCTACACCGAACCGTGGCTGGAACGCATCGGGGTCAAGTGCCCTCGCTGCGCGGATGGCGACATCGTCGAAAAGCGCACCAGGAAAAGCCGCATTTTCTATGGCTGTTCTAATTGGCCAACGTGTGAGTTCACCACCTGGAAGCGTCCTTTGCCTGCGCCGTGCCCGGATTGTGGCGGTTTGCTGGTCATCGCGCGCAAAGACACGGCCCAGTGTTTGAGCTGTGAAAAGGAATTTGCCCTGGAAAGCGTGGAGACAGAACCACAAACCGAGGCAATGACGAGTTAACCGTTTCCCTGGAACGTTCCAACGTGTCAACGTACCAATACCTGGAGGAGGGCGTATGGGACCTGCGGATTTGCTCATCCTTCTTGTTGCTGCGGGCGTTGTCTTTTTCCTGACCTATGCCCGCATGGCAAAAGCGTTGTTCTCGCTGGCCATATTGTGGGCGGCGACGATGTTTAGCCTGTTGCTTTATAAGGAGGCTGCGTACCGCATCCAGGCGGTTGCCGGACCCGATACCTCGGTCACTGAGGGGCTTATGTTCATCGCGCTGTTCGCGCTCTTTTTCGGACTTGGCTACGCTGCCATTCACGCAGCATTCCCGGTGACCAAACTGCCCAAATTAGGCATTCTGGATCCCTTGATGGGACTTTTGCTGGGGATCATCGTCGCGGCGGTGATGGTGGCGTTGTTCCAAAGCGCCATCGGCCTCATGGTCAGTGAGCGTTGGACCAATCCACGAACCTGGATCACCTGGCGCAACAACTATCTGGCTTCGCCACTACGCCCGTTTTCGATAAAACTGTTGAGTCTCTATCGCTGGCTGTTTGCACCTTTCTTCCGCATCCCGCCGCCGATCCTGACGCCACAATAACCAATCTTAAAGAATTTTGCATCAATCTGCGGTTCACCGGCGGTTGGAATAACATTCCGCCGTTTTACCGTTTCAACGAGTTCTCAAGGGAATCTTCATGAATCGTCATTGGGTCACGCTTGAATATCCCGAAATCTTGAAACGCCTGGCGCACTACGCCGACTTTTCCGGCGGCGCGGACCTGGCGCTTTCCCTGTTGCCGACTCCCGACTACCGCGAAGCCCGCGAGCGTCTGGCGTTGACCCGCGAAGCGCGCGCTCTGTTGGATGTACGTCCGGATTTCGCGCTGGGCGGTGTGGGCGACATCCGTCCCTTTGCGGAACGTGCGCGCCGCGGCGTGACCCTGCAACCTGCCGACTTCCTTCAGATACACGACACATTGGTCAGCGCCGGGCGTGTGAAGCGCACGTTGACGCAGTTGGAAACACAATTCCCCGGCCTGGCCGACATCGCCTGGCGTATTCAGCCTTTGCCCAACCTGGTGGAAACGATTGTGCGCGTGTTTGACGACCGTGGCGAGGTCCGCGACAACGCCTCGCCGGAGCTGGCGCGTATCCGTCACGATCTGCGGGTCGCCCAGGAACGCATCCAGGAGCGACTGCGGCGCATCATCACTTCGGCGGAAGTGGCCCCTTATCTTCAGGAATCCATCATCACCCGCCGCGAAGGCCGCTTCGTCATCCCCGTGCAGGCCGATTTCAGAGGACACGTTCAGGGGATCGTGCATGATCGTTCGGCAAGCGGCGCGACGCTCTTCATGGAACCCGCCGCCGTCGTCGAGTTGAATAATACCTTGCGCGAACTCACCCTGGCCGAAGAAGAGGAAATTTATCGCCTGCTGCGGATGTTGACCGACCATGTTGGCCGTGATGCCGACGAGATCATGGCGACGTTGGACGCCCTCTCCGAGATTGATCTCACGTTTGCCAAAGCGCGTTACGCCATCGAGATTGACGCCACCGAACCGGAACTGCTGCCGATTCCTGAGCAACCGGCCCCGCCTCGCGACGGCAACCTGCATCCCGGCACCGTGGTGTACCTGCCCGGCGCCCGTCACCCGCTGCTCAATCCCGAAACCGTGGTGCCGGTCAATGTGGAACTGGACGACGACACCCACATCCTGGTCATCACCGGCCCGAACACCGGCGGCAAGACGGTCTGCTTGAAAACTGTGGGCCTGCTCACCCTGATGGCGCAGGCCGGCCTGCACCTGCCGACCGATTCCGGCGCGCGTCTCTCGTGCTTCGAGATGGTCGTCGCGGACATCGGCGATGAGCAATCCATCGAACAAAGCCTCTCGACCTTCTCGTCGCACCTCACCAACATCATCTCGTTTCTGGAGCAGGTGGATCACCGGTCGCTGGTGTTGTTGGACGAATTGGGAGCCGGCACCGATCCCGCCGAAGGCTCCGCGCTGGCACGCGCCTTGCTGGAGGCTTTCCGCAGACGGCGTTGCACAGCTTTCGTGGCTACGCACTACCCGGAGCTAAAACTGTACGCGCACGGCACGCCGGGGGTGCGCAACGCCTCGATGGAATTCGATGTGGAAACGCTGGCGCCCACTTACCATTTGATCATCGGCCTTCCCGGACGCTCGAATGCCTTTGCGATTGCCCGTCGCTTGGGATTACCCGAAGGCATCGTCATGGAAGCGCGCAAGATGGTCTCCGGCGAGGAATTGCGCGCCGACGATATGTTGGAGGATCTGCATAACCTGCGCTTGCAGACCGTCCGCGCGCGTGATGAGGCGCGGCAGGCGCACAAGGAATCCGAAGCGCTGGCCGGCGATCTGCGCAAACGCCTGCGCAACATCGAGGAAGAACGCCGGGAGATTCTGCGCAAGACAGAGCAAGAAGCGCGCGACGAACTTGCGGCTTTGCGTGAGGAAATCCGCGCGTTACGCCAGCGTCTCCTTTCGGCAGCGTGGCGTGAAGCGCAGCCGGTGTTGGAAGAAGTCTCGGCAGAACTCGACGAGCTGGAGTTCTCCATGCCCACAACGGAACCGTCGGTGGCGGACGTGCTGACCGCGCCGGAAACGGCTGCTCCTACCGGCCCCATCCGCGAGGGAGACACGGTGAAGCTGCTCTCGCTGGGGGTTCAGGGTCAGGTGATCGCGGTGGAAGGCGACGAGATCGTCGTGCAGGCCGGTCCGCTGCGCACGCGCGTCGGCGCCGATGCCGTTGAATTATTGCACCGCGCTCAACCCTCGAAAGTCGTTTCCGACGGCATCAAGGTTCCGTCGCGTGGACCGTCGCCGGGGCTGCAAATTGACCTGCGGGGACAAACCGTCGAAGAGGCCCTCGAGCGTCTGGATCGCTATCTGGATGACGCCGCGATGGCCGGCCTGCCCTGGGTGCGGATCGTTCATGGTAAAGGCACCGGCAAGCTGCGCCGCGAGGTCCGGGACTTCATCGCCACCCATCCCCTGGTCAGCGCCTATGAATCTGCCGCCGAAAATGAGGGTGGGGACGGCGCCACGGTCGCGCACCTGGTCCATAGTGGATGAGAAAGGCCCAAACAATAAGGGCTTAGCTTGAGGCTAAGCCCTTATGTATGGTATGAAAGTTTTGGGGACTACGCTTTGGCGTCGTCGCCGGCAGCGGAAGAGGTGGTTTCGGCTTTGGCGGTGCTCTTCTCTTCCGTCGTGTGCTTTTCGTCCTTACGACTGCCGGCTACGGCTGTTGGGGATTTTGAACGATTGTCGGTGACATAAAATCCCGACCCCTTAAAAATAATGCCGGCGGGATGGATCAAGCGCACGACCGGCCCCTCACACTCTGGACATACGGTAATCGGCTTGTCTGTAAAGTGCTGGCGACGCTCAAAACGTAATCCGCACTCCTGGCATTGATATTCATACAACGGCATAGTACTCACCTCCCCTAACAATAGCGTCCTTAATTATATGCCTTTTGTGTTACTTGGCAAGTCCGACGATCAATCGTTGGTCTAACAAAGACAAAGCCCGCTTGAGCGGGCTTGAGCTTTCTGAACCTGCTGATTTATCACCAGGCGGTGGGCACGGTACAGACCGCCGATTTTTCAAAACGGTCCAGAGTGTAGACCAATTTCAGAAGCGAACCATCCCCACTACCTAAACAAAAGCGTTTCCTGGTAGCTCATGATTTCGGCCAACACCTCGGCCAATAAAGGAGCAGGCGCATTGATCACCCCATCTGGAGTGTGTTTGTGTTCTCGCATCGGCAGGGCCGGGCGGTGGCGCGCGTTATCATAGCGAAAGAGTAGCTGGTGATTGGCATCTTGATAATGATAAGTGTACATGAGCTTTTCTACTTGTCCGTGCGCCTCATCAAGGAACTCGGCAAAATGCAAGATTGAACCATCCGCAAATATGACTGCGCCACTGAGATAACCTTGCAAGCCAGGACGTACTTCGCAATTTACGCTAGCGCTGACAACCAGGTCTGCAGCAGAATACGCATCCACACAGGTGCGAATCTGTTCAAAGTAACGCTGGATCACGATATTTGATCTCCGTTAGCTGCTGTAATTTTTCCTCGAGACGTTGTAGCAGGGCGTATTCGCCAGCCCATTGCACATATTCATCGTCGCCACCAACAAGGTCCTCTGCGGCCATTTCAGCCATAAAGTGCGCCGATGTGACATTATATTTTTGCTCGAATACGGCCAGGCGTTGTCGTGCTAACTGCAATCCTAATTCCAGGCGAGCAATTTGACCGGCGATCGCTGCGCGAATCAGATCAAACACCTCTTGAGATTTTTGAGCAGGTTCGACATAAACGGTAGGCATACGATATTCCTCCTTCAATTTAAGTATATCTATACCTCGCTTTTACGCAAATTGTCCCTGATTCGTTTTGACTGAGGGCTATCGCATTGGGGAAACTTTGTCTCGCTGTGCTGTCTGTTGTGCTGCTGAAGCGGCATCTTTAGGGGGGCGGGGCTTCGCTCTGCCATAAAAACCCCCTTTCTTTGGCCTTTAGGCCATATTCAGTTCCCGGAAGCGGCCAATGCGATAAGCCCTACGCTTTGACTTGACAAACTGCTGCTTTCCGTTACCATAGCGTATGGAGTGCGGTTGCGTAGGTTCAACGTAACCGGGAACTATGGGTGAGGACGATGCTCGACGGGGGCCGAAGATTGGGTCCTGCGCGGCGGAAACCTTCGAACCCCGCCAGGTCCGGAAGGAAGCAACGGTAAGGAGGTCTTTCCGGGTGCCGCAGGGGTGCCTGGTCTCCGGTCCCCTTCGGGCATCGTCTTTTAAGTTGAGAGATTGAAGAATGAACTGGTTCCATAAACTGGCGACCTTTGTGCTGGCATGCCTGGCCCTGGTAGCTTTGACCGCCGGGTATCGGGCAACGGCCATGGCGGTGACCGTGACCGTGGACAGCACAAGTCGTATTGTGCGTACCCATCAGCCGACCGTCGCGTTGCTGTTGACCGACCTCGGCCTCAGCTTGCGCCCCGAAGACCGCCTGTCCCCTTCGATGGAAACCCCCTTGCGCTCTGGCCTGGAAGTGCGGATTGAGCGGGCGAAACCGGTCGTCATCGTGGTAGATGGGCGTGAACGCCTCCTCTATGCCCATCAAGAGAGCGCCGCCGATCTGTTGGCGCTTGCGGGCATCACGCTGGACACTCACGATAGCGTCCAGATCCGGCCTGCTACAGCGATGGACCCGCCGGACACCCGTTTCCGCATCGTTGTTGAGCGCGCTGTGCAGATTGTGTTGGAGGATGGCGGCATGCGCACAACGCTGTATTCCAATGCGGCCACGGTAGGGGCGGCCCTGTATCAGGCCGGGATTCAGTTGTACCGCGCCGATCGCGTCTATCCCGATCTGGCGACGCCGCTACAAAACGGCATGCACATCCGCACCGAGCGTTCGATTCCGGTTGCCGTCCACATGGACGGACACGTGCTGCGCACGCGGACCCATCGGAACCGGGTGGGGGAGGTGCTGGCAGACCTGGGGGTGACGCTCAACGGGCAGGATTACACCACGCCGGCCCTGGATGCTCCGCTCGGAAACGGCGGAGAGATCTATGTCCATCGGGTGACCGAAAGTGTGGTCGTGGAGCAAAGTCCAATCCCCTACGATTCTGTGTGGCAGGCCGACCCCGATTCTGAAATTGACACGCAGCGCTTGCTTCAGGAAGGCGCGCCGGGTGTGTTGGAGCGCCGCATCCGCCTGCGTTATGAGGATGGGCAGGTGGTGGATCGCTGGGTGGAAGGCGAGAGCGTGGTGCTCCCTCCGACAAACCGCGTGATGGGCTACGGCACGAAGATCATCGTGCGGCAACTGGCGACAGAGAGCGGCGTGATCGAGTATTGGCGCGTGATCCGCATGCTGGCGACCTCATACAGCGCAGGGACGGCGGGGGTTTCGCCATCGTCGCCCTACTACGGGCGCACGGCGACCGGCATGCAAATGCGTCATGGCATCGTGGCGGTAGACCCTAATGTCATTCCTTTGCGAACGCAAGTGTATGTGCCCGGTTACGGCATCGGTTACGCGGGCGATACCGGCGGCGCCATTCGGGGGCGGCGCATTGATTTGGGATTTGATGATTCCAATCTGCAACTCTGGTATCGTTGGGTGGATGTTTACCTGCTCACGCCGGTGCCGGATGTCATCAATTACTTCGGCCCATGACGAACGATCCCCGCGCGCTATTGCGCCATTATGGCCTGGCGCCTCGCAAATCCCTGGGACAAAATTTCCTCGTTGACCCGGCCGCACCGGCCCGCATTGCTGCGCTGGCAGAGTTGACCCCTGCCGACACGGTTATCGAGGTGGGGGCTGGGCTAGGCACGTTGACGGCGGCCCTGGCGGCACGCGCCGGGCGCGTCATCGCTGTGGAGACGGATCCGCACCTGGTCGCCATCCTGCATCAAGAATTGGCGGCGTTTGACAACGTTACTATCGTCCACGGCGACATCCTCGATCTCGATCCGGCCGCTTTGCTGAACGTCCCGCCCGCGCCGCTTATGCCTCTGTGGGGAACGCGCTTGCCGCATTACCACGTCGTTGCTAACCTGCCCTATTACATCACGGCGGCAGTGCTGCGCCATCTGCTGGAAGCCACGGTACGGCCTGCGGGCATGGTGGTGACGGTGCAGCGCGAAGTTGCCGAACGGATGATCGCCGTCCCGGACGAGATGAGCGTGTTGGCGGTCAGTGTGCAGTTTTACGGAAAACCGCGCATCGGATTGCGCTTGAAGCGCGGAGCGTTCTTCCCGCCGCCGGATGTGGAATCCGCCGTCGTGCGCCTGGATTTATACGCTACGCCACCCATTCCGGTGACCGATGTGGCCCACTTCTTCCGTGTAGTACGCGCAGGCTTTGCGCAGCGCCGCAAGCAACTGCGCAATACCCTGGCGGCGACCCTGGCCTTACCGGTGACGGACGTAGTGGCCGCATTGGAGCGCGTCGGCGTGGACGCTACACGCCGCGCCGAAACGCTCACGCTGGAGGAATGGGGGCAGGTGGCGGGGGCGCTGTCCTGCAATATGGAAGCGTAGTCAGTTTTGTTTGATATACGCCTCTAACGCCTCTTCGGCGCGTTCTAACCGCTTCAGTGTTGTCGCGCGCCCCAATGCCTCGATACTGCCGAAAAGCGGTGGTGAGACTTCTTTGCCGGTGACGGCATTACGCACAATCCCGAACAGTTGTCCGGCCTTGAGTCCCAGGTCGGCGGCGAGCTGGCGCATGGGCATTTCCAGTGCCTCTGCTTCAAAGTGCGGTGCCCCCGCCATCAATGCCTGCACGCGGCGAATGGCATCCAGGCTTTGCTCGGCGGTCATTTTTGCGCCGATCAGCTTCTCCACCGGCGGGACGGGGATGTCGGTGAAGATGAAATCGGTCAGCTCAACCACGTCGCGCAAAGTCTTCAGTCGTTCCTGAACTAACGGCACCAGCAGTTTAAGCGTCGGTAGAATTTCCACCGGCACTTCCGGCGGGATCATGCCCGCTTCAACCCAGAAGGGGATGAGCCGCCTGAGTAACTCGTCGTGGGAGAGCGCGCGGATGTAGCAGCCGTTCATCCAGTTGAGCTTGTCGTAGGAGAAGACGGCCGGCGCCAGGTTGATGTGCGTGATGTCGAAACGCTCGATCAACTCCTCACGCGAGAAGATTTCGCGCTCCTCGCCGCCACCGGGCGCCCAGCCGAGCAGCGCCAGGAAGTTGAACAACGCCTCCGGCAAATAACCCTGCCGCCGAAATTCATCAATGGAGACTGCGCCATGACGCTTGCCGAGCTTCTTGCCATCGGTACCGAGCACCAGCGGAACGTGCGCGTAGACAGGCGGCTCCCAGCCGAAGGCTTCATAAAGCAACAGGCGTTTGGGTTCACTGGAGATCCAGTCGTCGCCGCGCATGATGTGGGTGATCCCCATCATATGATCGTCAATGACGACGGCAAGGTGGTAGGTGGGGAAGCCGTCGCTCTTGAGCAGGATTTGATCGTCGAGCAGGCGATTCTCGAAGACGATGTCGCCGCGCAGCAGGTCGTGCATCACGGTGACGCCTTCGCGGGGCACTTTGAGGCGGATCACGTGGGGTTTGTCGGGCGACACTTCGCCGGGGGGGCGATTGCGGCAGTGCCCGTCGTACATCGGCGTTTCACCTCGCGCGCGTTGCGCCTCGCGGACTTGTTCCAGGCGTTCCGGGGAACAGTCGCAGCGATAGGCTTTTCCCATTGCGACCAATTCCTCGGCCTTTTGTCTATAAAGCTCCAGTCTTTGTGACTGAATGTATGGCCCGTAATCCCCGCCGACTTCCGGCCCTTCGTCCCAATCCATCCCTAGCCAGCGCAGGCCGCTGGTGATGACGTGGATGGCGTCCTCAACATAGCGTGTGCGGTCGGTATCTTCGATGCGCAAGATGAATTTGCCGTGCTGTTGTCGGGCAAACAGCCAGTTGAAGACCACGGTACGGATATTGCCGATGTGGGGATGTCCTGTCGGACTGGGCGCAAAACGAACACGAACGGTCATAATGAACTCCTTAGTCTAAGATGGCGAATGGCGAATCTGGCTACTTTCTAGAACTCTACACGTTTTTGCCGCATGGCGACGCTTTCGACCAACCCCAGGCCCACAAAGGTGATGACCAGGGCGCTGCCGCCGCTGCTGATGAAGGGCATGGGCAATCCGGCAACGGGGATGACGTTGAGATTCATCCCCAGGTTGATGAGCAGTTGGTAGAAAATGTAGGCGATGACGCCTGTCACGATCAATTTACCGGTAGCATCGGCGGCGTTGGCTGCGATCCGCAACAGGCGCCACAGCAGCAAGGCAAAAACGAACAGGATCAGCACCGCGCCGACGAACCCCAGTTCCTCGCAGATTACCGAGAAAATAAAGTCGGTATGGCGGACGCGCAGGAAGTGCAACTGGCTCTGCGTGCCGGTGGCAAACCCTTTGCCCATCAATCCGCCCGAGCCGATGCTGATCAGGGCTTGCTGGATGTTGTAATACGCGCCGGGGTCGTTCTTGGGGTCTAAGAAGGTGTAAATGCGATTGCGCATATAGTCATCCATATTGGCCCACACAATGGGCGCGGCGAGCAACCCCACAATGCCGAGACCTTGCAGGTAACTCAGCGGAACGTCGGAGGCAAAGACCATCGCAATCCACGTGGCGATATACAGGGTGGCTGTGCTCAGATTTGGTTGCTCGAATACCAGGAGCGCCGCTAACCCGGTCAGCACCGCAGACACGATGAGTTCTTGAAGACCCGGCGCGGCCGGCGCATTGCGCGCCAGCAAGCTGGCCTGGCTGATGATGAGCAGCACCAACGCCGGAAAGGCCGGTTGGATCGAGGTGCCGCCGATATAGATGAAGCGCCGCACGGCGCCGATTTCACTGCTTCCGAAGAATAAGGTGAAAACAAGCAGTCCGAGCGTCAGGAAGTAGAGCGGCCATTGCAAGCTCTCCAACCAGCGGTAGTTGATGAAAGCCACCAGGAACATGACAACGACGCCGACGGCGGCATAGATGGCCTGTCGTCGCCAGGCATCGGCCAGGTCTTCTGAGCCACGGGTGGCGCTGTAGATCATCAGGAGCCCGATGATGGTGAGGAACACAGCGATGAGCAGCAGCCCCCAATCAAAGTGTTCCCACGCTGAAGTCCGCATAGCTTATGCCTGTCTTTTCCGCGACGTGTACAGGGGGATGTCGGCGACCAGGCGCGTCTCGTGTTCATCTTCGGTAAAGTTGACCTCGACTTTGGTGGGATCAATCTCCAGGTGCTGGGAGATGACGGCGATGATCTCATCCTTGAGCAAGGCCAACATCCCCGGTGAAATGTTGGCACGGTCGTGCGCCAACACCAGCCGCAGACGTTGCGCGGCGATGTCCTTCCCTGAATTCTTGCGGGGTTTGAAAAGGTTGGATAGGTTCATGGCGCTTCCTCGGTCAATGAGAGCCAAAAATGCGTGTGAAAATGGAGGGGGCCTTCAAAGGTGCGAAGGGCACGTCCTCTCCTTGCAGTCGCCGTGCAATGTCCATGAAAGCCTGACCGGCGGGCGAACCGTTGTTGAGCACCACCGGCTGCCCACGGTTGCCGGCGGCCAGAATTTCCGGGTCTTCAGGCACCAGCCCGATGAGATCCACCGCCAGCATATCCACGATGTCTTCGGGGGCCAGCATCTCTTTGCGCCGTATCAGTTCGGGTTTGATGCGGTTGACGATCAGGCGCACCGGCGGACCGCCTTCGGCTTCCAGCAGTCCCACAACGCGGTCGGCGTCGCGCACCGAGGCGATCTCCGGGTTGGTCACCACCAGCACCATCTCGGCGGGTGCCGAAGCGCAGCGGAAGCCGTGTTCGATCCCGGCGGGTGAGTCAATCAGCACATAATCTACCATCTGCGCGGCTTCATAGGCGACGCTTTTCATCTGTTCGACGGTGACGGCATCTTTGGCGCGTGTTTGCGCTGCGGGCAGCATGAACAGCTCCGGAAAACGTTTGTCGCGCACCAACGCCTGGCGGAAACGGCATCGGCCTTCGATATAGTTGACGATGTCGTACACGATGCGGTTTTCCAGGCCCAGCATCACGTCCAGATTGCGCAAACCGATGTCTGCATCAATGCAGATGACGCGAACGCCCAGCATTGCCAGCCCCAGGCCGATGTTGGCGGTAGCCGTGGTCTTGCCGACACCCCCTTTCCCCGATGAGATGGTGATGATTTTGCCTGCCATATTACTCCCTTGTGAACCAGGGTTCTACAACAATATCCCCGTCGCTGATTTTTGCCGTCTCCGGCAGTGACTTGCGCCGGCGGCCCTCCGGTGGACGCCCGAAATGCCCGGCGATGCGCAGTTGCGCCGGCGCCAGTTCCAGAGCACAAATGATGGCCTGTTCGTCGCCGAGCGCCCCGGCATGCGCCAGCCCACGCATTTTCCCCCACACAATGATATGCCCGCCGGCGATGATTTCCGCGCCCGGGTTCACATCACCGATCAAAACGATGTGCCCCGGATACTTGAGGCTTTGCCCGGAGCGCAGGGTGCGCTGTACCACCAGGGCGTTGGCTTCTGGCAGGGCAGGGGTGGGTTGTTCCTTCGGCGTGGCCTCGCCCGGCAGGCGCGTGCGCAGACCAAAAGAGCGTGCCGTGCGCACGGTGTCTTCGTTCTCGCTCAACACGGCCCACAGCTCCATGTCGTAACGGTCCAAAACGTCCCGTAACATGCCCAGGTTTTCTCGGGTGAGTTCCTGGGTGCCCATGTCCAGGATCACGCGCCCGCCCCGGAAGAAGGTCTCCGCGTCGCGTAACGCATTGTCCAACGCCTGGAGCACGTCTGCCCAGGACGCCGACAAGGGCCGCAAAAGAATACCCTGTTGGGTACCTTTAATTGTAAGCGCCATTTCTTCCATACCACAAGCATTATAACATAATTCAAAGTCGCGCAAAATTACAGGTGCGTTTCAGGAGGGGGGCGACTTCTACCGCAGAGGGCGCAGAGTCCGCAAAATTATCAAATTACTTCGTCACCTTTGAAACGCCTCTCAGATGTGGGCTTCGTGTCCCTTGTGGTTTTCTCAGGGGAGCCATCTCATCGCTACTACCGATTTTCTGATTCTGTTGTATAACTGTACGCAGTGCACGTTAAATCTGTGCTTGACGGACTGAAGACTCATCTCAGGAGAAACGTATGCGTGTTGGACTCCGTGTGCTCATTGTTATCGCCGTCCCCCTGGTGCTGGTGATGGGGACGGTGCGTTTGCTGACCCTGCCGTGGTATCCGGCGTGGGAGTACAGTAAGCCCGGCTTCCCCGAAGATCCATTGGCCATGGCGCCGGCGGAACGTCTGCGCCTGGCGCGCGCCTGCATTGCCTTCCTCAATCGTCCCCGCGGGGTGGTGAGTCTGGCCGAGCTGCGTTTTGACGACGGGACGCCGGCCTTCAATGCCCGCGAGGTCGGTCACATGGACGATGTCAAGCTGGTCTACGACCGGCTGACGACGGCGGCGGCGCTCGCGTGTATCGTCGCTGCCGTGGCGGTGTGGTGGCTGGTCCGCAATGGGCACGCAGCAGTGGTCTGGGGCGCGCTATCGGATGGCGGGTTGGTCACGCTTTGTCTGCTGGTGGGATTGGGCGTCTGGATGGCGGTCGGCTTTGAGAGCTTCTTCACTGCCTTCCACGGCGTTTTCTTTGAAAGTGGCACCTGGCTTTTTGATTACTCCGATACCCTGATTCGTCTGTTCCCGCTCCAGTTCTGGTCAGATGCCGGTATGCTGATTGCCGTGGCGGTAGCCTGTATGGCCTTTGCCCTGGCACTCCTGGGGCGCGCGGTGCAAAAACGAGGAGAATCGAGAATGGAGAATCGAGAATAGGGCATGTTAATCCCTTCATTCGCTGATTTGCTGATTTTGAGATTTTAGGGAGGTGACGATGATCGGGCAGTTTCCTACATGGGTGAAGGACGCTGTGTTCTACCAGATTTTCCCGGAGCGGTTTGCACGCAGTGAGCGGCTGACCAAACCGGCGAACCTCGAATCATGGGAATCGCCGCCGACGGTGCGCGGTTTCAAGGGCGGCGATTTGTTGGGAATCCTCGAACATCTGGACTATCTGGAGGATTTGGGCATTAACGCCATCTACTTCAACCCGATTTTCCAATCCGCCGCCAATCACCGCTATCACACCCACGATTACTACACCGTGGACCCGATCCTGGGCGGCAACCGGGCCTTCGCGCAATTTTTGGAGGAGGCGCATCGGCGCGGTATCCGGGTAGTGCTGGATGGCGTTTTCAACCACGCCAGCCGCGGCTTTTTGCAGTTCAACCACATCATGGAAAACGGGCCGCAGTCCCCCTACGTTGATTGGTTTATCGTCAAGAAATTCCCCCTGTACGCCTTCGATGATCGGCATAAGCCTAACTATGTTTGCTGGTGGAACAACCGCGAGCTGCCGAAGCTCAACACCGACCACGATCAGGTGCGCGATTTCATCTACAACGTGGCGGAGCACTGGCTGCGCCAGGGCATTGACGGATGGCGATTGGATGTGCCGTTGGAGATCAAGACGCCGGGGTTTTGGGAGGAGTTTCGCCGTCGCGTGAAAGCCGTCAACCCCGAAGCCTATATCCTCGCCGAGATTTGGGATGAAGCCAAGCCCTGGCTGCAAGGGGAGCACTTCGACGCGGTGATGAATTACGGCTTCAACCGCGCCTGTTACGGATTTTTCGGACAGGAAGTGCTGGATACCGGTCAGCGTCCGGGCGGCTTTAAGCTCAAGCGTCTCGATGCGCCTCATTTTGCCCGTCAGATTGACCACCTGTTGAACCTGTATGCCTGGCCGGTGACGTTGATCCAATACAACCTCCTCAGCAGCCACGACGAACCGCGTTTCTTAACGATGGTCGGCGGCGACAGACGCCGTTTGCGCCTGGCGACTCTGTTTCAGATGACGTTTGTCGGCGCGCCAAGCATCTATTACGGCGACGAGATCGGCATGGAAGGCGGTCATGACCCCGATTGTCGGCGTGCGTTCCCCTGGGACGAAAGCCGTTGGGATCGCGCGCTGCGTGAGGACTTCAAGCGCTTCATCGCTCTGCGCAAAGCGCATCCTGTCCTGCGTGACGGCAATTTCGTCACGCTGTATGCGAAGGAGCTGACTTATGCCTTCGCGCGTACCGATGACGCCGAGGTCATCATCGTTGCTCTTAACGTTGGGGCGACGCCTGTGGACATCTCCATCAACCTGACCTCCATCGTGCCGCCGGATGCCGTTTTCACAGAGGCGTGGACGGAGACCCCGCACCCCACGAACGGCAACACATTGACCTTGTCCGTGGCGCCTCTGGATGCGCAAGTGTTGATTTATCGCCGTTTGACCGCATAGTACCCCGCCGCATAGCAAGGAACAGCAAGGAAAAGTAGGGCGCACTCGCAGTGCGCCCTACTTTACTGAAAAAATATACTAAATTCTTATATCGCTCTGATGATTTTCCAATGATTCACGGTTATACTCATAGTCGGAATGATTCAGATTCAGGAGGTGAAAACATGGGAAAAATTGTAGGTATTGATCTAGGAACGACAAACTCAGCGGTCGCCGTTATGGAAGCCGGACAAGTGACGGTTATCCCCACAGCGGAAGGGGGACGGTTGTGTCCTTCTGTAGTTGCATTTACCAAGAACAACGAGCGTTTGGTCGGCGTGCCCGCAAAACGGCAGGCCGTGGTCAACTCGGAGAACACGATCTACTCGGTCAAGCGGCTGATGGGACGCCGTGCTGATGAGAAGGAAGTCCAGATCACACGCGAGATGGTGCCCTATTCCATCGTCTCCGGCCCCCAGAACGACGCACGGGTGTATATCCCGGTGATGAACAAAGAGTACACGCCGCAGGAAATCTCGGCGATGATCTTGCAGAAGTTGAAGAAGGATGCCGAGGCTTATCTGGGTGAACCGGTGACCCAGGCGGTTATCACCGTGCCCGCCTACTTCAACGATAGCCAACGCCAGGCCACCAAGGACGCCGGGCAAATCGCCGGCCTCGAGGTGAAGCGCATCATCAACGAACCGACGGCATCGGCGCTGGCTTACGGCCTGGATAAAAAGAAGGATGAAACCATCCTGGTCTTCGACCTGGGCGGTGGCACGTTCGATGTCTCGATCCTGGAGGTGAGCGAGGGGTTGATCGAAGTGAAAGCCACCAACGGCGATACGCACCTGGGCGGCGATGACTGGGATGAGCGCATCGTGCGTTGGATGTTGAGCGAATTCAAGAAACAACAGGGCATTGACCTGTCGCAAGATCGCCAGGCCATGCAGCGTCTGCGCGAAGCGGCGGAAAAGGCCAAGATCGAGCTTTCGACGATGATGGAGACGGAGATCAACCTGCCCTACATCACCGCCGACGCCAGCGGGCCTAAGCACCTGCAAATGCGTTTGACGCGCGCCACGTTTGAGCAGCTCACGCGCGACCTTGTGGAGCGCTGCCGTCTGCCCTTCGAGCGCGCCCTGGCCGATGCCAAGTTGACGGCGAAAGACCTTGATGAAGTGGTGCTTGTCGGTGGAGCGACCCGCATGCCGATGGTGCAGGAACTGGTGCGCCAGTTGACCGGTGGTAAGGAACCGCACAAGGGCGTCAACCCCGACGAAGTTGTCGCGGTGGGTGCAGCCATTCAAGGCGGTGTGTTGGGCGGCGATGTGACCGACATCCTGTTGCTCGACGTAACCCCGCTCTCGCTGGGTGTGGAGACGCTGGGTGGGCGGATGACGGTGATGATCCCCCGCAACACGACGGTGCCGGTGCGCAAGAGCGAAATCTACACGACTGCCGAGGATGGGCAGACTGCTGTGGACATCAAAGTCTACCAGGGCGAGCGCCCGATGGCCGCCAACAACATGCTGCTCGGCCAGTTCCGGCTGGACGGCATCCCGCCGGCCCCGCGTGGTGTGCCGCAAATCGAGGTCACGTTCGACATTGACGCGAACGGCATCCTGAACGTCACGGCGAAGGACAAAGCTACGGCCCGCGAACAGCACATCACCATCACCGCCAGCACCAACTTGAACCCCGATGAGGTGCAGCGGTTGGTGGAGGAAGCCAAGTTGCATGCCGAGGAAGACCGCAAACGCCAGGAACTGGTGGACACGCGCAACCAGGCCGATAGCCTGTGTTATCAAATCGAGAAAACCTTGAACGATCTGGGTGAAAAAGTGCCCGGCACGCTGCGCGGTCAATTGGAAGGCTTGATCAACGACCTGCGGCACTTGAAGGAAACCAGCGAAGACGCCGCCACCATCCGCCGCAAGATGGATGAATTGCAGAAAGCGGCGATGAAACTGGGTGAACAGGCTTACGGTGGTCAGGCCGGCCCCGGCCCAACGCCCGGCCCGAATGTCGGCCCAGGTTATGGCCACGCTCCGGGCAGCGGTCCGCAAGGCCCGGATGTGGTGGACGGTGAGTTCCGCGAGGTATAAAGTGACCGTTTGCCCCGTGGAGGGTAGCGTTGTGAGTATCGTGAGGGGTGGGGGTGGCCTTTGGTCACCCCCGCCTTATAATGTGGAGTGAGGTTATCATGACAAAGGACACAAAGAAACAATACCGTATTCCGGTGCACCGTACAGGCGAGAGTGATGCCGAGGAAGCCGTGCTCGAGGAAGCAACGCCGACGGAAACGCCGGCGGTTGCGCCTGCGGATGTGACATCGTCCGAAGAAGCGGTGGATTGGCGCGATATGGCCCTGCGGCTGCGTGCGGATATGGATAACTACCGCAGACGGCAGCAACGTCTGGCCGAAGAACAAATCGCTGCGGAAAAGAAACGCCTGTTGCTGGGGTTTTTGCAGGTGGTGGACAACCTGGAACGGATCATCCGCCACCTTGATCCGACCGACCCCCATCATCAGAGCATCAAAGCTACCTACGACGATATGCTGAAGTTGCTGCGGCTTGAAGGAGTCGAACCGATCGTGGCGGTGAATGTGCCGTTCGATCCATCCCTGCATGATGCCGTGGCCGTGGTACCGCCGCGTGAGAATCAGACAGAGAGTATGCTGATCGTCGAAGAAGAACAGAAAGGATACCGTATTGGAGATCAGATTTTGCGTCCGGCGCGGGTGATTGTAGCGAAACGCTGACGCGGCGGAGGTGTGAGTTATGGAATACAAGGACTATTACGGCATTCTGGGTGTTCCGAAGGGCGCGAGCGAGAAGGACATCAAAAATGCCTATCGCAAGCTGGCCCGCAAATATCACCCGGATATGAATCCCGGCGACAAATCCGCCGAGGAAAAATTCAAAGAAATCAACGAAGCCTATGAAGTGCTTTCTGACCCCGAAAAGCGCAAGCTGTATGATCAATTCGGCAGCGAGTGGTCTACATGGCAGCAGCGTGGCGGTCAGGCCGAAGATTTCTGGCAGCATTGGAGCGGTGGACAGCCCGGCGGTTATCGGCGTGTCACCCCTGAAGAGTTCCGGGACCTGTTCGGGGAGAGCAGCCCGTTCTCCGATTTCTTTCAGCAACTCTTCGGCGGCGGTGGCTATGGCGTTTACGACGATATTTTTGGTGGGGGGACGAGTCGGCGTGCGCGTCCGCGGCGCGGACAGGACTATGAGCAGCCGGTCGAAATCACGTTGGAGGAGGCTTATCGCGGCACATCGCGGATTGTACAAATCGGCAACCAGCGCATCGAGGTCAACATCCCTGCCGGTGCGGATACCGGCACCCGCGTGCGGGTGGCGGGAAAGGGCGCACCCGGCGGGGCCGGCGGGCCGGCCGGCGATCTGTATTTGAACATCGAGGTATTGCCACATTCTCAATTCAAACGGCAGGGTGAAAACATCGAAACCGTCGTGCCGGTGGACCTGTATACGGCCATCCTGGGCGGCGAAGTTGCCGTCCCGACGCCCGGTGGCCAGACGCGCATGCTGCGCATTCCACCGGAAACGCAAAACGGCACCAAGTTCCGGCTTCGCGGACAGGGCATGCCGGTCCTGGGGCGTCCCAACGAGCGCGGCGATCTTTACGCCGTGGCCGAGATCAAACTGCCGATGCGCCTGACGGCGCAGGAACGCGAGCTTTTCGAATCATTGCGCCGCCTGCGCGCAAAATAGCAGGTGTGATAGAATCAACGCTCTAACGTTCAAACGATTTTGAGGAGGTCATTGAAGCTATGTTCAAACGCATACTCTTTGCGCATAATGCCACCCCGGCAGCCGAGCGCGCCTTGTTGTATCTGGAGCACCTGGCGCGATTGGAGAACGCCGAGGTCATCGTCCTGCACGTCTACGAACCGCCGGAGCGTTACCTGGCGACGCAGGGATACGAGGCTTTGCTCCGGCAATTGGAGACCGTGGCGCAGGAAGTGGTCAACGACGCGGTTGAACATCTCCAGAAGGCCGGCATTGCGGCGCTTGGTATCATCCATGCCGGTGTTCCGGCCAGAACTATTCTGGAAACGGCTCAGGATGAAAAAATCTCGCTGATCGTTTTGGGGACGCGCGGCCCATCGAATATGACCGACATTTTGTTGGGGGATGTAAGCACCGAAGTTCTGCGGCGGGCTAACTGTCCTGTATTGCTGGTGCCTTAGTTTCAGGAGGGTGCGTATGAATCGAAAACTCTATGGAGTGCTCAGTGTTTTGGTGTTGCTGGCGACATCGTTGGGGTGCATCGCTTTGCAGACGGTGGTTCCGCCGACGCTTGCCCCCACGCCGACAACGGCGCCGAAGGTGATTGCGCCGACGGCCACGCCGGTTAACGTTGTCCCTGTGGACGTCACGGTGACGGAGTTGCAGACGCAAGTCCAAGCGGTTTATGAAGCCGTTGGAGATTCGGTCGTGCACATCTCCGTTACCGCCGTGGGCTACGACTTCTTCTTTAATGCGGTTCCGCAGGAGGGCAGCGGCTCCGGCTTTGTTTATGACGAAGAAGGGCACATCGTCACCAATTACCATGTCATCGAGAACGCCCAAGACATCCGCGTTATCTTTGCGGATGGCGCGACCTATACCGGCGAGGTGATCGGCTCGGATTCGACTTATGACCTGGCGGTTATTGCCCTGCCCAAAGAGGCCCGCGAGGAACGCACTTTCCGTCCCATTCCCCTCGGTGACTCCGATGCTATTCGTGTCGGCCAGTTCGTGGTGGCGATCGGCAACCCCTTTGGTCTGGATCAGACGGTCACTTTTGGCGTCATCAGCAGCCTGGGACGTGTCATCGAAAGCCCGGACGGGCGCTATATCGGCGAGGCAATTCAAACCGATGCGGCGATTAACCCCGGCAACTCCGGCGGGCCGCTGCTCGATCTGGAAGGGCGGGTCATCGGTGTGAACGCGCAGATCGTCAGCCCCAGCCAGGCCAATGCCGGCATCGGCTTCGCCATTCCGGTCAATGCCGTCAAGCGTGTGGTTCCCGACCTGATCGCCGAGGGGCGTTACCGGCACTCGTGGATGGGCATCCGCTTTTTCCCCGTGGCCCTGAGCAAATCGGTGGCGGAATCCTTCGCCAAACTGGGAGTAGAAGTCCCCGATCACGGCATCTTGATTATCAGCGTGGATGCGAAGTCCGGGGCGGCGCGTGCCGGGCTGCGCGGCGGCGAGCGGACCGTGCGGACCCCCTATGGGGATGTGCAGGTGGGAGGCGATGTGATTGTGGCGATTGACGGCAATCCGGTTACGAATCCCAGCGGTTTGATTGCCTATTTGGAGACGCGCACCCGTCCCGGCGATACCGTTCAGGTCACCGTGTTGCGCGATGGCCAGGAGAAGACTTTCTCCGTGACCCTGGGGGAGCGGCCACAGTCCTGAGCCATCGTGGCGTTATGCTTGAAGCGGATGACATTCGCGGATCGTGATTTCGTCATCCAGCCATTGCGCCAGACGCGCTAAGGCACGGGCGGCATAGGCTTCACCGCGGGCGCGTTTGCCCCGCGTGGTTGTATCGAGCGGCGGGAGCAGGCCGAAGTTGGCCTTCATCGGTTGGAATGTAGCCGGATCGGCGCGCGTGATGTACTGCATCAGCGCGCCGATCATCGTTTCTGGCGGGGGAACGAGCAACGGCAGACCTGACAGCATGCGCGCCAGGTTCACCCCTGCCAGCCATCCGCCGGCGATGTTCCCCGCGTAGCCTTCCAGGCCGGCGATCTGCCCGGCAAAAAAGAGATCGGGGCGTGCGCGGCTTTGCAATGTTGGCTGTAACAGCGATGGGGCGTTGATGTACGTGTTGCGGTGCATCGAGCCGTAGCGGACGAAGCGCGCGTTTTCCAGCCCCGGAATCAGGCGCAGGACGCGATCCTGTTCTCCATACTTGAGATTTGTTTGAAAGCCCACCAGATTGTAGAGCGTCGCGGCGGCGTTGTCTTGCCGCAGTTGGACGACGGCAAAGGGACGGCGGCCGGTGCGCGGATCGCGCAGGCCCACCGGACGCAGTGGCCCGAAGGCCAACGCCTGTTCCCCGCGCGCGGCCAATACCTCGATGGGCAGGCAAGCCTCGAAAAACTGCGGATCGTGCTGCTCGAAGTCACGCAGCGGGATGCGCTCGGCGTCGAGCAACGCGGCGACAAAGCGGCGGTATTCCTCTTCATCCATGGGGCAATTGATGTAATCGCCGGCATCGGATTCCCCTTTGTGGTAACGCGAGGCACGAAACGCAATGTCGAAGTTGATGGAATCCACCTCCACGATCGGCGCGATGGCATCGTAGAATGAAAGCGCGGCACTGCCTGTGAAGGCGCGGATGGACTGTGCGAGCCGGTCGGCGGTGAGTGGCCCACTGGCGATGATCGTTGGGCCTTCGGGAACTTCGGTGACTTCTTCGCGGATGAGGGTGATATATGGGTGGGTGGCAATGCGGTGCGTCACTTCCGCCGCGAAACCCTCGCGGTCCACGGCGAGCGCACTGCCGGCGGGGACGCGGTGTGCGTCGGCGACCGCGATGAGCAGCGATCCGAGCTGGCGCAGTTCGGCCTTGAGCAATCCCGGTGCGCGGTTGGGGAGATCGGACCCCAGCGAATTGGAGCAGACCAGTTCGGCCAACTGATCGCCGGTATGGGCCGGCGTCATCATACGCGGGCGCATCTCATAGAGACGCACGGGGATGCCGCGTTGGGCAATCTGCCAGGCGGCCTCGCTGCCTGCCAGCCCACCGCCCACAATCGTGACAGAGTCGGTCATAGCCTTGTTGACCCCTTCAGCTTCGGCGGGATTGCCGGATTCCGCCGCTTCAACCCCGGATCTGGTGAGCCGGTGGGAGCAGTCGGAGCGTTACCATCGAGCTATTCCTCTATCGAGGACGGCGCGTCCGGCGAAACATACACTTCGCCGCTGCGAGGAGGCGTGTTGAGCAGATCCCGCGCTTCGGCTTCCCACTCCACCGGCACCCGCACCTCGACTCTGCCGATCCCGTTGACGGTCAGCCCAAGCACCGGCCCGACCGATTCGTAGCTGAGCATGACCGGAATACCGGCAGTTTCGAGCGCGCCGCGTATCACCATAGCCCGCAGCATCCCTTGCGTCACATAAACGGTCACAAGCCCGGTAGGCTTCTTTTCTTGCGTCACGGTATCATACCTCCTTGACTGTGCTGCTACTCATAGTTTGCGCTAAAATAATGTATTTGTCAATCCCTTATATTCCTGGTATAATCTAAACGTTTTACAGGAGAACACAGCGTTAAAGTGAGAGGCGTATGAGCAGTACTGTACAAAATGACCAATACTGGGAGCAGTTCTCCATCTTGCCGGGCGATATTGAACATATCATCAATTACCTGGTGGAGACGGAACGCCCCCAAATGCTTGACCAGTTAGCCCAAGAATTGATCCAGGCGCGGCACCGGCAGATGGTGGCATTGATTGAAAACACCTTGTCGCAAGGACGCATTTATCGGCCTGGGGAAAGCTATAGCGTTGGCGAACGGCTTATTTTCCCGCATCTGAACAATCTCTTGGGGGAAGTGATTGCTGTGCGTCCCGGTCATAACCCGGAGTACGAAGCGTTTTCCGTGATCACGGTGAGAACGACTAACGGTGCGGTGCGTGAATTTGTCGCCGACCTGCGTCGCGAGCATCCGCTGAACACGGCGACATACGTGCCTTCTAAGAACCTGGATATCCGGGATATTTACGCTCATTACGGTGAAAAGATCAAAACGGCGTTGCGTTCCGCGTTGGAGAAAAATGCCCAGTTTGTCAGTGTGGGGGAGCAGTGGTTCCTCCGCGATCTGCTGGTGGAGATTCCTGCCGGACAGTTGAACATCGCCGAAGCCCTGCTGGATATGGCCGGTGGGGGGCCGCTGCCCACGTCCAAACTGCTCGATGAACTGGAAGTGCCCGGCGAGGTCTCGCGGCCTTTACAGCTTTTCTCGTTGGAATATGCTCTGTTGCACGACCGGCGTTTCGATGAGGTGGGGCCGGCGGGGATTGCGCTGTGGCACCTGCGTCAGATGGAGCCGCAGGGCGTTTTGGAAGTGCCGCTGCCGTTGCGTTACGTGCCCATCCCCTACAGCCGGGCGTTGCTGGACGAGACGATGTTGGCGTTGGAGCGTCAGATAGACGACGAATGGGCCGACACGACCGGGCCTGTGCCGCCGATCACGGATAGCGTGACGGTGGTGCTCAACTACCCGCACTGGCGCAGTGGGACGCTCCCCTTGTCGCCGCGTGTGGCGCAGCTATTCCCGACCGCACGGGTGACCGACCGTATTTGCTTTACGTTTATGGATGGGCGCACCGGCGAGACTTTCCCTGGTTGGGTGGTGCGCAGTGGCCGCTACGTCCACGGGTTGACCGAGTGGTACAAGAAGAACAGCGTCAGCGTCGGGACGTATGTGGACCTGGAGCGTGGTGGCGAACCCGGCACGATTCAAGTGAGCGTGCGTCCCATCCGCTCGAAACGCCGCGAGTGGTTGCGGACGGCGACAACCGATACCGGGCAGCTTGTGCTGGAGGTGACGCGCGTGCCCGTGGCGTGCGAATTTGACGAGTTGGCGACGGTGGCAGTGACCGATCCTGATGCCGTGGACGCGCTGGCGCATCAATTACAACGTGCGCCGCTGGAATCTTTGTTGGAACAGATCTTCAGTGGTCTGGCCGGTCTCAGTCTACAGCGCGCCGTTCATGCGATGACGCTGTACAGCGTTCTGAACCTGTTGCGGCGTGTGCCTCCGGCGCCGATGTTTGCCGTACTGGCGACATCGTCGCGGTACGTGGCATTGGGGGATAACTATTGGGCCTATCGAGGAGAGAGCTAATGCCGACATTACCTCCGATTCCTGCTTTAGCGCGCTTTGTCAAGCCGACTTTGGACACGCCTTTCCACATTGATTATCGCTGGTGGGAAGAACAGGGGCTTGACTTCAACGTTCAATTGTTACAACACCTGTCTCCGGAATTACGCGAGGCTTATGCCGGGCGGCGTATTGATGAGAAGATTGACCTGATTGATTGGGAGACCGGCGAGGTGCACCAGGTGGAAGGGTTGCAGTATTTGATCACCACGCGATGCAGCAAAGACCCCGGTTACATCGCTCAGGCACCGACGCTGTTGGAGGCAATTTTCCGGGTGTTTCTCAGCAACGGCAATCAACCGCTATCCCCGCGTGCGCTGGCTCCGCTGGTGGGCTATCCGCCGGAGCATGTGCTGCGGGTGCTTTCCAGCGCTACCGTGCGCAAGGGCCTACGACCGGTTATGGATTGAGGATCAGACAAGTATTGCCCTGGAAACTTTACTTGTCGAGATGATCCCGATGGGGTAGGCGGGTTTTCTGTGGATTCACTTCACTTGCCCCGGTAGCTCAAGTGGATAGAGCAAGTGCCTTCTAAGCACAAGGCTAGAGGTTCAAGTCCTCTCCGGGGTATTTGAACGAAAGGAGTATGCCGTGAATTCTAAATCACATAAACCACTGCGACGCGCCGTTTTCCTCACCACGCCGGCCCTGTGGGAACGGGGACATGGCAAGAACCATCCTCTCAAACCCGAACGCCTGCAGCGCACCTTTGAACTGCTCGAAGCCTACGGCGCGTTTGCCGCCCCCAACGTCCGGGTGGTTGCACCGCAGCCCGCGACCGAAGACGAGCTGGCGCTGTTCCATTCCCGCAACTACATCGAAGTGGTGCGCATCCTGAGCGAAGGCGGCGCGTGGACCGAGACCCGCGAGTATATCAATCCCATGCGCTACGGCTTCGGTTCCGGCGACAATCCCATCTTCCCGGAGATGTATGAGACGGAGAGCCTGAAGGCCGGCAGCTCGCTGATGGGGGCGCGTCTGCTGGTGAACGGCGACTGCGATGTGGCCTTCAGCTATGCCGGCGGACTCCATCACGCGATGGCGAGTTACGCCTCCGGCTTCTGCGTGTTCAACGACCCGGCGATTGCCATTCAGTGGATGGTGGATCAGGGATTGCGTGTCGCCTACGTGGATGTGGATGTGCATCACGGCGACGGTGTGGAGGCGGCGTTCTACGATACCGACCGCGTGCTGACGATTTCGTTGCACCAGGACGGGCGGACGCTCTTCCCGGGGACGGGCTTCATCCACGATATTGGTTCCGGCGACGGTGAAGGTTACGCCGTCAACGTGCCGCTGTTGCCCGATACGGACGATGAGATTTATCTGTGGGCGTTCCGGGAAGTGGTGCCGCCGCTGTTGGAGCGTTTTGCGCCGGATGTGGTGGTCTCACAGCTCGGTGTGGATACGCACTACAAGGATCCGCTGGCGCACATGGCGCTGACTACCGCCGGACAGACGACCCTTTTTGAAGCCTTCGACGCGCTTGCCCCCCGTTGGCTGGCGCTCGGCGGCGGCGGATACAATCTCGACGTGGTGCCGCGTTCCTGGACACTGGCGTTCGGCGTGATGTCGGGGCAGACTTTCCCCGACGCCTTACCGGAAAGCTATCGCGCCCGCTACGGCGGACAATGGTTGCGCGACCACGAGTCTCCCCCGCTGAGCGACGCTGCCCGCGAGTACGTCGCTGAAAGAACCCGCGAGGTGATCGCCGAGGTCAAAAGGACCCATCACATTCCGTGAAAGCCGTTAGAAGTCCACGCCGATCTCCATGCCCTGGCCGGGTTGGGAATGGATCGTCAGCGTGCCGCCTAACGCTTCTACCCGCTCGCGCATTTGGCGCAGCCCCACGTGTCCCCGTCGCACCATTTCCGGCAGTGTCGCCGGATCACAGCCGACGCCGTCATCTCGTACCCGCAAGTGAACGCCGTCGGTCAGGGTCAGTTCCACCCAGACCATGCGCGCGCGGGCGTGTTTAGCGACGTTGTTCAACGCCTCCTGGACGATGCGAAAGAGTACCGGTTCCAGAGAAGCCGGCAGATTTTCCTCTGCACCTGTGACCTCAAGATATACGTGCAATTGATTTTGTTCTCCGAACTCATTCAGGAAACGGCGCAGGGCGTTCCAGAACCCCAGTTCCTCCAGGGCCACGGGACGCAACGCAAAAATGGCGCGGCGCACCTCGCGGATTTTCTCACCCAGAAAGTCGTGAAGCCGGTCCAGTTCTATCCTGGCGTGAGCCGGGTCGCTCTCTACCAGGGCTTGCCAGCGGCGCACTTGCAGGCGCAGGGCGGCCAGGTCTTGCGCCAGCCCATCGTGGATCTCGCGGGCAATGCGGCGACGCTCTTCGGCGATGGCCTCTTCTTCTGAACGCCACGCTTTCTCCGCCGTGATGTCCTCGACGATGACGATGGCGGTCTGTCTATGGCGGGACGCCTGTTGCCGGGTCGCACTCATCCGTGCCGGAAACTCGCTTCCATCCCGGCGCCGATGGGTGGATTCAAGGGTCACCGTCTTATCGTCCCGCAACCCATCCAGCAGGCGTTGCAGGTCCGCTTGTGTCTTGTCGGCGACCAGTTGCTCCAATGACATGTCATTCAGTTCCGCCGCCGTCCGTTCATAGATGCGGCTCGCGGCTTGATTGGCGCGAAGGATGCGCGGTGGAGACTGGGCCATATCCACCTCAAAGACGCCCAACGGCGCGTTTTCAAACAAAGTGCGGAAGCGTTCCTCACGCTCGCGCAATGCGGCGACGTTCCTGGCCCGCGCCGCATAGATAGCTGCTCCGATGCCCACCACAACGGTTGTTATCAGCCCCTTGAACCACCACGTTGCCCAGAACGGCGGCGTGATGATCACCTGCACGGCTAATCCTTCCTGGTTCCAGATGCCGTCATTGTTACTGCCCCGGACACGGAAGGTGTATCGTCCAGGGGGGACGTTGGTGTAAGCCGCATAGTGCCGTGTGCCGCATAAGACCCAATCACGGTCAAAGCCTTCCAGGATGTAGGCATACTGGTTTTTCGCCGGATCGGCGTAATCCAGTGCGGCGAACTCGAAAGAGAAAAAGTTCTCTCGATATGTGAGGGTGATCTCGCGGACATCGGCCAGATCACGGCCAAAATCTACTTTGCGGTCGAACTTACGGAAAGCAGTGAGGACAACGGGAGGGACGTGGGAATTTTCAAGGATCGCAGCAGGATAGAAACGGTTGAGGCCGTTGCTGCCGCCGAAAAAGAGTTCTCCGTCAGGACTGCGGTAAGCGGCGCCGGGAATAAAGTGCATCCCCTGCAATCCATCACCGATGTCGTAATTGTGGAATGTCGCGGTGCGTGGATCGAAGCGGGAGAGTCCGCCCCCCATCGTCGCCAGCCACAGGTAGGGGCGCCCCGCACTGTCGCCCAGGATGGCCGCGATCCCATCATTGGGCAGGCCATCTTCTATGGTATAGACGGTGAACTGCCCGTTGATTTTGTCCAGACGGTTCAATCCGCCGTGCGTGCCCACCCAGAGCGTGTCGTCAGGAGTTGCGTAGAGCGCCCACACGAAATCATCACTCAAACTGTGGGGATTTTCAGGGTCGTGACGGTATTGGATAAATGTCCCGTTCTGTGGGTCGAAACATACCAGACCGTTGTATGTGCCCAGCCAGAGATGGCCGGCCTGGTCTTCCAGGATGGCGCGGATGCCGTAAGTGTTGGGGAAGGCATCGGGATGTGCCGGATCGTAACGATAGACGGTAATGTAGGGGTGAGGCTTGCCCTCACCTTTGTCCTCACCCGGCTCCAGGCGCGAGAGTGTACCCGGCTCTTCCGTCCCAATCCACAGGGCGCCGGAACGATCCACGTAGATCACCTTAACCGCACCGGGGCCGAGCGAATGAGGATCGGCAGGATCGTGGACGTAGTGCGTAAAGTAGGGATGAGGTTCGCCCTCACCCGTGGCCGACCCCAGCCGATCCAGTCCCGCACTTGTTCCTATCCAGATGTCCCCGGTGTGGTCCTGATAGAGGGCGGTGACGTGATCGTGGCTTAGACTGTAGGGAACCGCCGGATCGTTTCGGTAGTGCACCACCGTGCCTGTGGCATCTATGCGGTCCAGTCCGCCGTTATGCAGGCCGATCCACAGAGCGCCATCCCGATCCTTCAGCACCGCACCGACGCGTGGTGCGCCCAGGCTGTCGGGGTTCTGCGGATCATGGCGATAGAGGACGAAGCGGTTCTTTTCACGTACGTAGCGGCTGATGCCTTCATCGGTAGCGATCCAAAGGATACCGGCATGGTCCTCATAGAGGGCATAGATGTGGTCATTGACCGGGCTGTAGGGATCCAGTGGATCGTGGTGATAGAAGCGTAATCGGACTTCACCTGTATTGCGATCCAGCGTTGCCAGACCGTTCTCCGTGCCAACCCACAGCGTACCGGTGCGATCTTCCAGGAGCGCGGTCACGTGGACTTGATTCACCCTCTGGTGGTCGGAGGCGGCCTGACCGGTGGTTGGATCCAAAGCGACCAATCCACCCACAGCCGGTTCATGGAGCGCGCCGCTGCCCACCCAGAGCGCGCCGGCGCGATCCTGGATGATGGCCGTTATGCGCGTATAGGGCGCACTGTCGAGGTGCCCTGTGAGGTTGTTCCACAGGCCCGCATATTCCGTTCCCACCCATAGCGTGCCGTCCGGGTCGCCATGAAGGGCCAGAATGTGATTGTCAGGCAGAGAATTCTCATAAGGTACAAACCTGTCCGCCGGACGGTCGTAGTACCAAAGGCCCGAACCCGCCGTGCCGACCCAAAGCGTACCCGCGCCGTCTTCGTAGATGACCGTGACCGACTCGGCAATCTCGGTGTAGTGAATAAAGCCCCCGCTATCCCGGTCATAGCGGTCCAATCCGCCGACGGTGCCCACCCACAGCGCGCCGGTT
Source organism: Anaerolineae bacterium (assembly GCA_035373625.1). Taxonomy (GTDB): domain Bacteria; phylum Chloroflexota; class Anaerolineae; order B4-G1; family SLSP01; genus DSWT01. The sequence goes on from DAOSNS010000014.1 coordinate 63,662, forward strand.
GAATCTACTGTCAACGCCTGGATGGTGTTGTGGATCGGCGAATGAGGGTCAGAGCGCAGATGGCGGAAGACGGTAAAGGTGTAACCGTCATAACGGTTGAGACCGTCCTGGGTGCCAAACCAGAGAAAGCCCTGGTGATCCTGGACGATGGCATAGACGATGTCGTGAGAGAGGCCATTGATGGTGGTGAGCTGAAAGAAGTGCGGCGCGGGTGATTGCGCGCGCGTCGGGGATGGCATGGTGAAGGCGTCCCTCAAGAGCAGGATGGCGGCGAATAAAAAAGCAATATGGGTGAGAAAATTTCGTTGGGACATCTGCGAAATGTTCTCCTTTCCCGGATTACATTCTAAATATACACCCACCGCTGATGGGAGGCAATTCGAGGCGTGATACCACTTCGGTAACATTTTACACGGTGAATGTGGAACCTTTGCAAGAGTTGGAGTTTCGAGGTAAAATGGGGAATGATTCATAATTGGTTGACATAGCACGTGCCTTCTGGTGGTTGTTGGCGCGTATCGCCGGGTGGGGCGGGACGCCCGCCGATTCGCTCACACTGCACGCCACGCCGGCCGACCGCGCCATCCATCTGAACTGGCGGGGGTCAACGCAACCCTGCCGGTTACCTCCACCTGGCGCGTCGAATACTATACCAACACGACTACCATCTACACCGCCACCGACCCGTACAGCACGACCCGTTCGCTCGTGCTGACGCAAAATGTGCAAAACTATCAGTGGTACACCGTCACGCTCAGCACGGTGGGCGTGACACCTGCCCTATCCGACACTGTGCGCGTGATGCCGACGGATCGGTTCGTGTATTTGCCGGTGACCCTAAAGAACAAGTGATAGAGGAAAAACAATGAAGATTTTCAAGATTTTGCTCTCTGCAGCGGTTTTGCTGACCGTTGCATGTCTGGAAATGCCTGCTGCCGGACAGGCCGATGTGCCTCTGGGTGGGAACGTCGCGCCGGCCGCCTCCGCAAACTGCGCTCCGCTCACGCTGACCGTCGGCACGGTCGTTACGGTGTCCAACGTGACCCAGTTGATGAACGCGGTGAACGCCAGCAATGCCAGAGGTGGAAATACGACGATCCTTTTACAGGACGGTACCTATGTTCTGAATGACCAGTTGTGGCTCGAGGGAACGAACATCATCATTCGTAGCGTATCGGGCAACCGGAACAATGTGGTGATCAGGGGACAGGGGATGAGTGGGGGCGTATCCCACGTGTTCAACGTCAACGCCTCCAACGTGACGATTGCCGACATCACGTTTGGCGAAATTGCCAATCACGCGGTGCAGGTCCACGGCGAGAACGACAAGGACAACCTGTGGGTGCACAACGTGCGCATCTATAACACCGGTGAGCAAATGGTCAAAGGATCATACAGCAGCAGCGGTCCGGCCTCTGATCATGGCATCGTCGAATGTTCGCTCTTTGAGTACACGGCCGGGATCGGGCCGCAGTATTACATCGGCGGCATAGACGTTCACGGAGGGGCCAACTGGATCGTGCGCGACAACGAGTTCCGCCACATCAGAAGCCCGGAAGAAGACCTGTCCGAGCACGCCATCCACTTTTGGTCTAACGCTTCGGGCACCCTCGTGGAGCGCAACAAGATCGTCAATTGCGACCGGGGAATCGGGTTTGGACTCGATAGTCGGGGGCACGTCGGTGGGATCATCCGCAACAATATGGTGTACGTCACGCGCGACGTGGGCATCGGGCTGGAAAGCGCGCCGGGCGCGCGGGTGTACAACAATAGCGTGTATGTCCAGAATTACTCCAACGCTATCGAGTACAGATTCGCAACGACATCGGGCGTCGAGATCATCAACAATCTCACCAACGCGGCCATCGCCAGCCGCGACGGCGGCAGTGGAACGGTGCAAAACAATGTGACGAACGCACAATCGAGTTGGTTCGTCAGCGCCACAACAGGCAATCTGCATCTGGCCTCCGGCAGCCTTGCCAGCGTGATTGACCGGGGACAGACGCTGTCCAGTGTGAACGACGACTTTGACGGGGACGCTCGTCCCCAGGGAAGCGCTTTCGACATCGGCGCCGACGAATACGTGGTTGCGGTGCCGCGCGTCACCGACCTGCGTGTTCGTTGCGTCGTAGAAAGCGGTACACTCACGGCCACACTTTCCTGGACGCCGCTTACGAGCGCAGTGACCACCACTGTTTACTATTCTGACACTCTGATCACCGGGGCGAACTGGCCTGCTGCCAGCGTACTCGGCAATGTGCCCGGTGGGACGGGCAGTTACACGGCGGTGGTACCCTATGTCGAGGGAAAAACGGCCTACCTGGCACTGCGTTCCGCTCTGACAGGCGGTTCCTGGTCCGCTCTCTCGAACGTGGCGTTTTGCCCGCACGAAGATATATTCTTGCCTCTGGTGATGAGAGGCAACTGATGGGAGGAACATGAAAACGCAGAGAATCTTACTCAGTCTGTTCGTGGGGATTAGCCTGGTCGTCTCCGGCGCTTTGTTCCTGCGATCTGGGCCGTCCGAGGCTCTTTCCCTTGCCCCGGCGGCGATAACCGTCTGGACCGAACACATTGCCCACAAAGTCCAGCCGACCACCGCCGTCGGACCTGGAACGGCCATCGTCCTCGAAGGTGCGCGCCGGTCGTATGAAGCCGCACAGATCATCGTCCGCGCCGGCGGCTCGGCGCTCAGCGGGGTGAACATGACGGCTGGCCCCTTGAGCGACGGCGCGGGCCACACCATCGCCGCCTCCAACATCACCTTCTTTCGCCAGGCCTTTACCGATTTTACCGGCGTCAGCGAAAGTGAGCCGGGCAATGCCCCTGTGCCCGAAAACTCGCCCACCGGCGACCCCAACATCCCCGACCCGCTCATCCCGTTCACCGACCCCTACACGACGACGACCCGCTGGGTCGGCGCGCCGTTCAGCGTCGCCGCCAGCCGCAACCAGCCGGTGTGGGTGGATTTCTACATCCCCGAATCCACCGTCGCCGGCACCTACACGGGCGTGATCACCGTGACGGCGTCCGGCCAACCCGCCGTCGTCGTCCCGGTGACGTTGACCGTGTGGAACCTGGTGCTGCCCGATATGCGCGCGGTGACGACCTACTTCGCTTCCCACTGGGAAGAGATTATCTACTATCACCGGAACACCTACGATTGTTCCGGCAGCGATTGCTGGATCAACGATGGAGCGCACTCGCGCCTGATCGTCAAGCGCTACGAGGAGCTGGCCCACGCCCATCGCATTGATACCGGGCCGTACTTTGTCCCCGATCCCGGCAACGGCTGCAACCCGCCGACCGACTGGAACGCCTACGACGCGGCGATACAGCCCTACATGGACGGCAGCTATTGGAGCGATGGTGTCCCCAGCACCCGGACCGATGCGCCGTTTTCGCCGGGTGTCTCCTGGGGATTGGAGGCCGATTGCACGGATGCCCAGTACACCGCGCTTGCTTCGGCGTGGGCGGCGCACCTCAAGGCCAAAGGCTGGTTCACGCGCACCATCGTCTACGCCTATGACGAGCCGCCGCCGGAGGTGTACGACGACATCGCCGCCGACTCGGCGCTGATGCAGGCCGGCGACGCGGGCTGGAAAGCGCAGATCATGGACACGATCTCGGCTGCGCCGAGCACCAACATCCTCACCCCGGCGCTCGGCATCTTTTGCCAGTGCCTGCGCTGTTACGATCACTGGAATCAGAACGATGACTATGGGCGCGCCGAATGGCCGGCCCTGTTCGCGCAGGGGATCAAGTTGTGGTTCTACGAGAGCAACGCTCAGGGCGACCCATACCCGACCTTTGCCACGAACACTCTTCTGGGTGTGGAGCCGCGCATCATCATGTGGGGCAGTTGGTACGAGCGGGCCAGCGGCTTTTTGCTGTGGGACACCGTCGCGTGGACGAGAGGTAACCCCTGGGGGCCAAACGTTGACTATGGCAAGAGCGGCGACGGCGTGCTGATCTACCCCGGTCATCACGATGGCATCCTTGCTCCGGCCGGTTCGCCGGCGGACATTGCGCTCGATGGGCCGATCCCCTCATACCGGCTCAAGGTAATCCGCCAGGGGCTGCAGGATTGGGCGTTGTTCAGGCTGGCCGAGTCGCAGGGGCATGCGGACTATGCGCGCTCGCAGGTAGCCCGCGTGTACGGCCAGTTCGGCGGCTGCGACTGGTCCGGCTGCCCGGCCCCGGTCAACGGCAAGTTCTACTGGCTCACCGACGCCGGCCTGATGGACGAGGTGCGCCACAACATCGCCATGAAAATTCTGGGCATCCTCAACACCGCGCCTTACGTCCCATCCAATCCCAACCCCGCCAACGGCGCGACGACCGTCTTTACCGACCAAACGCTGCGCTGGCAGGGCGGCGATCCCGACGGCAACCCCGTGACCTATACCGTCTCCCTGGGCACATCGCCCTCGCCGACGGCAGTCGCCACCGTGACGCAGGCGCTGTACAAGCCCGCTCTCGTCACCAATACGACGTACTATTGGCAGATCGCTGCCACCGACGGCATCAGCACCACCGTTGGGCCACTGTGGCATTTCACCACTGCCGCCCAAGAGTGGCGGGTCTATCTGCCGGTGGTGTTGCGTAACACAGCCGCGCGGTAAAAGCGGCGCCTGAGGTAAACCTGGCCCGAGAATCGGGCATCACACAGGAGGAGACAGATGACACGGGCCCGCCAGATTTTGCTTGGCTTACTGCTGGTCGTCGCCGGGGCGCCAATCCGTCAAACGGCAATGGCGCAGCCCGTCATCCCGGTGACGTGGGACATTGTCTCTGAAAATTTCGAGAGCGGCAGCCTGGCCGCCTGGAGCAAGGTCGGTTCGGGCAACCTGAACCTGGTCGGCGGCAGCGGGCGTGGCGGCTCGACCGGTTTGGCCGTCACCGTCGGCCAGAATGAGGCCTATATCTACCAGAGCCGCGTCGGCTATGCCGTCGAAGGCTACCTGACCTTCTGGCTCAATCCCAACGGCGTCGTCTTGCCGGAACCCGATCCCAATGGCTGGCCGCCGGGCGCGTCACTGAGTGTGGCCAGGATCCGCAGCTCCGCCTCCGATTGGTGGCCGCCGATGGTCGAGTTCTACATGCGCAAACCGCCCGGCCAGGGCTACAAAGGCTACATCGCCTGGCCCAAGGCCGGCGGTTACTTTTACGACTATCAATCCGGCTCCTTCGACCTGGCGAACGGCTGGCAGAAAATCACGCTGGGCTACCGGATCGATTCCTGGGTGGCGGTTTGGGTCAATGACGCGCTCGTGCGGTATGATGATAGCGATGTTGCCCACGAGGACCCTTCCGGCGACGTGATCGAACTCGGCAAGACGAGGGAGACCAGCACCACCCCCTCCGGCTCGATTCTCCTCGACGACGTGGCCTTTCAGGTGCCGCGCGTGGACGATCTGTGGGTGGATGCCGAGCACGGCAGCGACTCGAACGACGGCCTTACCTCCGACAAGGCCTTCAAGACCATCCAAAAGGCCGCCGACCTGGCCGGGCCGGGCACGATCGTCCACATCCTCCCCGGCATCTACCGTGAGACGGTCTATCCCGCGTTGAGCGGCAGCGCCGCCGAGCCGGCCGTCTACCGCGCCGAAAACGGCCCCGGCACGGTGATCATCCGCGGCTCGGAGCCATCGTCCGCGCTCACCTGGACGCGCCTGACCAGCGACCCCATCGGCCTGCCAACGGGCGTCTACTCCAACGTCTACTGGGCCGACCTGAGCGCGTGGAACCTGGATAGCCCACCGCGCTTTATCGTCGAGATGGATTCTCCCTCTCCTCTACCCCCAGCCCCTTCCCCTCTCCCAAAATTGGGAGAGGGGAAGGGGAGCGGGGATGGGGTGAGGGCGCGTTTGCCGCTGGCCCGCGAGCCGGACTGGCAGGTGGTCACCGAGTGGAAATATCACGAGTTCTGGTGGGCAGCCAATGGCGGCTCATCCGTTGCCGGGTGCACACCCACGCCGGGCGACAATCGCCATTGCGACCAACCCTCGCGCTCCATGACGCAACTCACCGACACCGCGAACGACACCGAACCGGCCGGCATCGAGCCGGGCAATCTCACCACGCTGGGCAGCCTGATCAGCGGGACGCTCGTCGCCATAGACACGCTGCAGGGGCATTACGTGTATCGCCGCACGATTGTGGCCCACGACGTGGCCAATGGGCGCATCACCGTAGACCGCATCTGCGAACACGACACGGGGACCGGCAATCCCGGCCTGGGGTGGGGCACCAAGTACTATGTGGAGAACAAACCGCGCCTGCTCGATACCCCCGGCGAATGGTGGTACGATACAACCACGAAGCGCCTCTATCTGTGGCCGCCCACTCCGGCCAACCCGGCCACGCTCGACATCGAAATCTCCCGCCGCACCAACGGCTTTGTCCTGCAAAACCGCTCCTACATCGTCCTGGACGGGCTGACGATCGAGTTCCTTGATGGGAGCGCGGTCTACCTGGCCAACTGGACGCAACACAGAGCCTACGGGGATACCGTCCGCAACGCCACCCTGCGCTACGCCAATTGGGGCGTGTACCTTCTACAATCGGTGAGCGCCACGGCGCCGCCCGACAACGCCATAGACGGCTTTACCCTGGAGGACTCGGAAATCGCCTATATGGACACCCATGCCATCCGCCTGGCCAGTTGGTGGGAGAACGATGCGGATGCCGACTCCTTCACCCGCTCCGGCATCCTCAACACCGTCATCCGCAACAACGAGATGCACCACCTGGGCTTCCGCACCGACGGCGACAACGCCATAGGCTCTGCGTTCTACTTTGCCGACAAACTCCACTTTGAAGGCAACCACGTCCATCACGTGGCGCACAACGGCGTCCAGTTCCTGTGGTCGGTCATCCAGTCCGACAAGACCTACGACTTTGCGCCGTCCGAGATCAAGACCGGCGACATCCTCATCGCCAACAACATCTTCGAGCGGGCCTGCCAGTTGACCACCGACTGCGGCGCGCTCAAGTTCTGGGGCAGCCCGCCGGATAACCACGTCTATCGCAACGTGCTCATCACCGGCAACATTTTCCGCAACACCTTTGGCTGGACCTACGTCTCTGAGAAGCGCGGCCTCTGGAGTGGCGGGACGGGTAGCCCGGTGCAGGGGATGGGTGGCCTGGGGCTGTACGTGGATCACGCCAGCGGCATCCACGCCTACCGCAACGTGGCCTACAACAACGCTTACGCCGACTATATGTTCGCCGGCGTCTGGCGCGATGGGCCGATCATCTACGTCAACAACATCGCGGCCAACTCGCTCTACGGTTTCGAATTCGGCAGTCCGACGTATGATACTCACGGCAACGTGGACATGCGGATCATCAATAACATCATCGTCAACAACGAGGCGTTTGGCGTGCAGGTGATCTATGCCCAGGGCCAGACCCAGAACATGACCATTGACTACAACCTGTACCATGCCAACGGCTGGGGCGGGATGTGGCACGCCGGGCCGATGGTCGTCCGTCAGCGCCGCCCGGATGGGAGCCTCTCGTGGGAGCCGCAGCAAACGCTGGCCGAGGTGCAGGCCAACACACCCTGGGAGGATCACGGCGTCGCAGGCGACCCGGCCTTCTGGGCCTACAACGCTGCCGACCACGACCTGTTCGACGGCTCCTGGCCCGATTTCCACCTCACCGCCGCCAGCGCCAACGCCATTGACCGGGGCACGACGGCGCTGCCGGCGTCGCTGGTTGCGCTGCTGACCCAGTTCGGCGTGCCCGATCCCCACTGGGGCGCGGCGTATGACATCGGGCGGTACGAGGCCGGGTTTGGACTGACGGCGACGCCATCGGCTCACGCCATCGCCCCCGGCGGCACAGCGCAATACGTCATCGGCTTGTACCCGGCCGATTTGCCTTATAGCGTCACGTTGAGCGTCATCTCTCCTTCTCCCGAATTGACGCTTGCCGTTGCTCCGGCGGTGATCACGGCAGGGAGTGTCGCCACGCTGACCGTCACGGACACGCACACCGGCACACTTGCGCCGGGGCTGTGGTATACTATCCCTATCACCGGCGTAGGTGGAGGGTTCACGCAGACCGCCAGCGTGCGGCTGCTCGTCGGCGGGGCGCGGGTCTACCTGCCGGTGACGCTCAGAAACCGATAGTAACAACTATGGCTTCACTACAAAAACTCACCGCAGAGGCGCCGAGAGCGCAGAGTTCTACAACATAATCTCTGCGCACTCTGCGTCTCGGCGGTAAAACAACCTTTTTGCAGTGGACTCTGATATGATCGGGAAACACCTCTTCGTTGTGTTAAGCATCGCTTTGCTTATTCTAGCCTCTCACGTCCCGCCCGCCGTGGCGCAGGGCATAACGTACTACGTCGCCACCACCGGCACCGACATGCCGGGCTGCGGGACGGTCGCTTCGCCCTGCCGCACCATCCAATACGCAGCCAATCTGGTGGCGGCCGGCGACACCGTGCTCATCAACCCCGGCACCTACAGCGGCGGCATCACCGTGGAGACCGATGGGACGGCCGGCGAGCCGATCACCTTCCGCGCGAACGGCGCCGGGGTGATCATCAACGGCAGCGGCGAGGAGCGGGATGCGTTCTTTATCACGTGGGCCGACTATATTATCGTGGATGGGCTGACCATCCAGAACGCCACCCGCGCCGGAATGCGCATTGACAACTCACACCACGTCACCGTGCGCAACTGCACCTTTGCCAATAACGGAACCTGGGGCCTGTTCACCGACTTTAGCGACTATACCACGGTCGAGAACTGCGAGTCCTACGGGGCGGTCAACGAGCACGGCATCTATATCAGCAACTCGAGCGACTATCCTATCATCCGCGGCAATCGCCTGCACCACAACAACGGCTGCGGCCTGCACATGAACGGCGACATCAGCATGGGCGGCGATGGCATCATCTCGTATGCGCTGATAGAGCGCAACATCATCTACGAGAATGGCCTCGGCGGCGGCTCGGGCATCAACATGGACGGCGTTACCAATTCGCTCATCCGCAACAACCTGCTCTACGACAATCACGCCAGCGGCATCTCTATGTACCAGATTGACGGCGGTAGCGGCTCGCACCACAACCGCGTGCTGAACAACACCATCGTGATGCCCTCTGACGGCCGTTGGGCCGTCAATATTCCCGATCCCGAACCCGAAAATTCCGCCCCCATCCCCAACAGCCACAACAAGCTGTTCAACAACATCATCTACAACTATCACAGTTGGCGTGGCAGCATCACTGTCGGACCGACGGCGCGCACAGGGTTCGAGAGCGACTATAACGTGGTGATGGACCGCTTTAGCACCGATGGCGGCGATACGCGCATCACACTCGCCCAGTGGCAGGCGCTGGGGTACGACACGCACTCGATCATCGCCACGCCCGCGCAGCTCTTTGTGAACGTCTCTGCCGACGATTACCATCTCAAGGCCGGCAGCCCGGCCATCAACGTCGGGACACTCCTGGCCGACGTGCCCAACGACCTGGAGGGCAATCCCCGCCCGGTAGGCCCCACCCACGATGCGGGGGCCTATGAATACCAGGGATATGGCTTTAGCCTGGCGGCCAATCCATCGGTGCATGTGATTGTTCCTGGCGGAGTCGCTACGTCCACGCTCTCGATCCAGCCTACCGGCGGCTTTAACGCCAGCGTCGCTTTGACGGCTAACAGCCCTTCCGCTGCCCTGCTCGTGGGCCTGAATCCTGCCGTCGTCCATCCGCCCGGCCAGTCCCGCCTCACCATCACCGACACCCATGCCGGGACGCTGTTGCCCGGCGTGTGGTACACCATCCCCATCACGGCCACCGGCGGCGGCGTCACGCAGACCACCAGTGTGCGGCTGCTCGTCGGCGGAGCGCGGGTCTACCTGCCGCTGGTGATGAGAGGAAAATAGAGATGGTGCGAGTCCGCCAGGCACTGATCGGCGAGCGGTGCCAGGGATTTGTGCAGGTAAAAGAAATCGGGGGAAAGGAGCAACATGGACAGACAACACTTTGCTTGTGGTTCTGACGACCATCGGGCTTGTTACAGTGGCGTGCGCTTTATCCAAACCCACACCCACGCCCTCGCAGGAAGCCATCGAGGCGCAGCGCACGGTGGACACGATGGCGGCGCTCCGGCAGGACATGCCTTTCCCGGAGCATTTTAAGAGCGGCGATGCAGCCAGGACCGGCGACGAGTTCGACGTCACCCGGTACTTTACGGTGATCACGTCCAGGGGGACGCCCCTCACGCGGGATGCAATTGCGCTGTTTAGTCCATTATGGCTCGCGTAGCGCGGCCCAGAACTTGACCGTGTCCTGTGGCAGCATGGGGTGGAGATAGCCCACAGCGGCCGGCAGGTTGGACAGTCGCGAGCAGATCTGCATCAGGGTATAACGCCCGGCAGGGTTGGTGTAGCTCTCCATAATCGGACCAAGCTGGCTGCCGAAATTGTCCGGCGGATAGTCGGGGAAGTAGCGGTCGAACAGGTCCCGGGCTTCATCCAGGGCCGCCCGACTATCTTCCAGCCGGCCGAAGAGGTGGTCCCACGCCGCTGCCTGCTGCTGTGGACTCATATTGTAATGTGCCACCAGGACGACGAAGGCGATCCCCTCGGCCTGGCTTTCGTTGCTGATGTGCCGGTTGTTTACGTCGGCAAAGTGTCCACCCCATTTCCAGTGATACTGGGTGTCCACGTCAACCAGAGTCTGGGAGGCATAGATCCAGGCGGCCTTGTCCGTCCTGTACTCCTCAGGTGTATGCACGGTGATGTAGGCCCGCTGAAGCACGTGGGTCATCTCGTGATAGACCAGGAAGCGGAGGCCGATGTCGCGCAGCCGGCGATTGTAGGCCAGGCGTTCCGCCGCGGACGCCGGTTCCTCACCGAGTATCCTGGCTTTGCGCAGCGACTCGGCAGCGTTGTAGATGTCTACCGGGTACACGTTCAAAACCAACTGGGAAAAATCATCCCTCTCGCCGACGGTCAGCGGCCCGACCTCCGTGGGGGGAGCGTTGGGGTCGTTGATGGGGTGGTAAAGGAGCCGCGCGGGGTCAGGAGGCAAGGTGCGCTGGTTGACTTCGTCCAGGTAGAGCGGCAGCGTTCCCTGGCTGGCAGCATAGTCCATGTACTCGTCCCGCGCCTGGAGCAAGAGCGCGGCGATCTCTGCGGCGGCATCCGGGGAGATATAGATGGATTCTAGTTCGGCCGGCAGGGTCAGCGCCTGGTCGTCGCGGGACTCGTCGGCGATATAGGCCTGGAGGTGGGCCGGGTCAAAGTCGGCCGCCGAGAGGGGCAGGGGCTCGTCCGGGTTGCCGTCCCAGCCTCTCTGCACGAGGAGCTGCAGCGCCTCCCGTAGCAAAAAGATCTCGCTGATGACAATGCGTTCGGCCCGTGTGTGGGGGATGTTCTCGTTGTAGATCGAGTCGTCGGAGGGGGTTGCCGCAGTCGCGGCCGGCCCGGGGGTCGGAAACGGCGCGGGCTGTGTGACTACGGGAGCCGGCGAGGTGAGTTGGGGGGAGGGCGGTATGGTTGGCGTGAGCAGGTTGCATGTGCACATCACGCTGACCAGGGTCAGCAGGGCGAGCAGTGGAAGAAACGTCTTCTGGCCTGGCATTGAAAGTCCTCTTCGTATTCGTTTAGTATTTGTTTAGCGTCCAATGGGGAACCAGATGGGTCTGCCATCATTCTACCACAAGTGCGCGCTCAACGCAATTTGTCGTGCTCCATACGAACAGTTGCTGAAACGTTTGCGCCGGTCATCAGCTTGATGCTGTCCAAACTTCAGAAAGAGGGATTGAGCGGTAACTCGACCACGCGCTACAACTGGCAGATTGACGTACACAACACCGGTTCCGACTGGTACTTTGAGAACATCCCCGACGAAATCGGCGTCACCGACCATTTCATCGAGCAGGACCGGCGCACCGGAACCCGCACGCTCCTGACCGTCCCGCTGATTGGCTGGACGCCCAAACGTCGCCTGGCGAACCACCCCTACGACTGCGGCTTCCCCCGCACAGTGTTCCCCAACCAGGACGATTTCGACCCCTGGGACACCAACTGCGGCAACGGCGAATGGCAGGGCAATCCCATTGCCGGCGCCAGTCCGTATAGCACCAGCATCCCCATCACCACCACATTCGTCATCTCCTGGATTCGCCACCTCACCACGACCTACGGCACGGCGGCTCAGGGCGGCGTGCTGTTCTACAACCTGGACAACGAGCCGATGCTGTGGAATTCGACCCACCGCGACGTGCATCCCACCCCCACCAGTTATGACGAGATGCGCGACCGCACCTACCTGTACGCCGCCGCGGTCAAGGCCGCCGACCCCTCGGCGCAGACGCTCGGCCCGGTGCTGTGGGGCTGGACGGCCTACTTTTACTCGGCGCTGGACGCCGCGCCGGGCGGCGCATGGTGGAACAATCCTCTCGACCGCCTGGCGCACGGCAACACGCCGTTCGTGCCGTGGTATCTCCAGCAGATGCGCGCCTACGAGACCACCTACGGCGTGCGCATCCTGGATTACCTCGACCTGCACTATTACCCCCAGGCCGAGGACGTTTCGCTTTCACCGGCCGGCAACGCCGAGACCCAGGCGCGGCGATTGCGCTCGACCCGCTCGCTGTGGGACCCCACCTACACCGACGAAAGCTGGATCGGCGAGCCGGTCTATCTCATCCCGCGCATGAAGCAGTGGGTGGCCGATAACTATCCCGGCACCAGGTTGGCGATCACCGAGTACAACTGGGGCGCGCTCGACCATATCAACGGCGCGCTGGCGCAGGCCGACGTGCTGGGCATCTTTGGCCGCGAGGGACTCGACCTGGCGACGCTGTGGGGGCCGCCGGAGGCCGGCCAACCCGGTGCGTTCGCATTCCGCATGTACCGCAATTACGATGGCCTGGGCCACGCCTTTGGTGAAACCAGTGTCCGCGCCGTCAGCGCCGACCAGGGGAAACTGTCCATCTATGCTGCCCGGCGCAGCGGTGATGGCGCGCTGACGCTGATGGTCGTCAACAAGACCGGGCAAACGTTCACCAGCACCGTCGCCATCACCGGCTTTACGCCCGCCGCCACCGCCCAGGTTTACCGCTACAGTGCTGCCAATCTATCCGCCATCGTCCGCGCGCCCGATCAAGGGGTTACCATCGCTTTGTCGGGGGTGTAATACTCGCCCAGGTTGTGGCGCACCTCGCGTGGCAACAGGTAGTGATAGAGCTTCTTGAACAGGTCGCGCGTCTCCTCCGGCACGAGCGTCAGTGTCGTGGGGTCGTACTCATCCAGGCGGCGGACGATCTCACGAAGCGTGGCCTCGATCTCATCGTTCCAGGCGTGGAGGTACCACTCGAAAAAGTCGCCTTCGAGCAGGTTGAGGAGGCCGTAGGCGCGGAAGATGCCGCCGGACTCCATCAGGGGAAGGCTGTGGGGTCATCTGGGACTCCGATAGGTGAAAGGCGGTGGCGGCTAAGCTCTCCCGTTAGCAGGCCACAAATGTGGTTTTGGAAGAAACTGCATAGATTCAGTGATCTCTATGTTTTCTCACACGTTGCTTGGAATCCCATTTAGCCTCAAGATATGCCTCAAGTTGCGCAGCGATGAGAAATCTTTCATAATCATCTGGGCTCCAGATTGGAGTAGGTCGTCTGCCTTTGTTTGGCCACTTAGGACTCCAATTACAAAGACTCCTGCTGCTTTACCTGCCATCATATCGGCTGGGCTGTCACCCACAAGAATAGTGCACTCTCGCCTGGCATTCAGGGTAATCATAGCTCGCTCAACGAGCGCAGGATGCGGCTTGAGATATTCCATCTCAATCCCACTATCACGCCCAAATACGCATGTCACAAAATCAATCACCCCATTTTTCTCCAATACCAATTTGATTGCCGAATCTGAGTTTGTTGAAACAATGGCACAACCTAAACCTAACTTCCCGATCCATTCTAGAGTCGCAGCAACACCGGGGAACAGTTTTGCCTGGGATGCCACTTGCAATTCATATTGAGTGAGTACAGCCGACGCCATATTATGTATACCCTTTGTTTCCTGGATAGGGTAATGTTTTTGGAGATACCGATAAGCTTGTTCCCACATCTTATAAGGATCTCTTATCTGCTCCAAATACTCTTGAGATACACCGTGCTTGAGGTACACAGGTTTCAACTTCTCCCGCAATGCCCGAAGTGTCTTATCGGAAAACAATTGAGTAAGCGTTCGATCGAAATCAGTTATTAACCAGTGAATCACGCGCATAGCGATCTCCTGAGGTAGAGCCAGACTTTACCGGCATAATCATTGTTCATACCCCTGCTGCCAATCAGGCATCCCTGCTGGCAGCTGGCGTACCACGCTTGTTTCAATGCTGCTCAACGAACCGCGAGTTTAGCACAGCCCCTGGTCGCCACCCGTTCACAGGCAAGCAGCGCAGGAGTAAGGCAGTAGCCGCAGTCGAGCGAAGCATAAGGTGGTTTCAACGTGCCGGATTGTGCATCCGCGTTCAGCGACGCAAGTGGATCAAACGAGATGCTGTCTTCCGGCTTGTGTGCTCGCAAACGGGACCGCCTATGACTCAAGAATGACGAGTTCGCCAGTAAATGCTAATGTTCTTTCAAGGTGTGAATGACGGGTAGCGTCAAACTGAAGCGGTGAATGGACAAGCACACATTCCATGTTATGCTGAGACTCCCAAAAAGCCAATCATCCGTACAGGAGTCGCAGATGGAGGAAAAGTATCAGGTCACCTTAACCCCAACGGAACAGCAGGAGTTGCAAGAACTTATCGCCCGTCGGAGCGCGAAAGCTGCGGAAGTGAAGCGTGCTTACATTCTCTTGGCGACCGATGAAAATGGGACTCAGCAGTGGCCTGACGCGACCATCAGTAGCACCTACCAGGTGGGGGTGCGGACGGTCGAGCGGGTCCGACAGCGCTTTGTGGAACTGGGCTTGCAGAGCGCGGTCTATGGAAAAAAGCGGGAAGTGTATCGCGAAAAGGTATTTGACGGGGAGGTGGAAGCGCATCTGGTGGCCTTGCGGTGCAGTGAGCCGCCCAGTGGCCGGGCGCACTGGACGCTGCATTTGCTGGCGGAGCGGATGGTCGAATTGCACTACGGTTGACCTACGGTGGCAAGCCGCGCGGCGTGGCCTCGGTTGACGAAATCGTGGCCCTCTTCCCTGAGTTAGCCCCTCCGGCCTGATCGGGAAGCGGCCCGAATCGGATAGCATCTGTCGAGCCTGCACCGCACAAGACTCGCGGGGGGAGGGGGGAGGTGTATCTCACGACCGCCTGGATGGCGCAGGGCTGATCGGCCGAGAAACTTTAAGGTGCGGGGGCTTGACAGTGCAACTCATCGGTAGGCGGCGTTTGTGCTCGAACCCTTCCATCAGAGTAGCAAATGCTTTCACACTATGGTGTCATCTCCGACTTGGGGCGATCGGTGGACTTTTCGAGTTGAATCTCCCACAACCGCATCTGAAGTTCCACCTTCTCAGGCGTCCATACATGCCTGACGTTTTCAGCATGGCGTCTGACATCTACCCACGTGCGGTTGATAACGTTCGGCCAGTCATCCGGATTCTCAGAGTGCGGATCGCCCATATGCCAGTACTTGCGCTCTTGGAAATAGAAATACTTTCGTCGAGATTTGCCGAAACGTTCGACGACCCCATATCGTTCGATGCACTCAATCAGCCTTGCGTGATCTTCCGGATTGCACAACACCCTGGTCGTATATTCGTGGGGATACGTACGGGCATAAGTCCAGGCAAATTTCCATTTCGCCCGCTCGACGAGCTGTGCAAGTTCCTCTATTTCATCATCAGGAAGACGCTTTGGCCTTTTCTCTGAGATGCCCAGCAAGGATAACAGCCGCGCCTCAGCGTCCGGTACGAGTTCATCCAAGTAGTCATCCCAGTGCCTTGGGTTTGGAACCCGCGGAACATACAGCCGATCGAGTTCCGGAAACGACCGATTGCCACTGCTCTCAATGGTGACGTTACTCTCATCAATCCTGATCACCCACGCCCCGTACCGGTGACCTTTGCGCTCGTAGTACATCGAGCCTCCGAGACGCTCAACTAGGGCTCGAATCAATTCATAGGCACGACCTGACATAAGACCTCCTCAACGGCATTTTGATGAACCAGGTATTTCAGCCATCCATCTTGCAGTACGCCGCCTAACGGTTTGCCGCTCAGCCGCGCCGCGAAGCGCAGCGGAGCGGCGTCGGCTGCAGCAGCGGGTTAGCCCGCCATTGCTGCCTAAAGCCCAAGCACGGCATGGGCAATTGCCTGGGGCAACCCGTGCAAGATCGTAGGCGCAATGATACTAAAACTTTTCTCCCTGACAAAACCTAGAACCAAGCCGCCAAAGAACGTCCAAAGACCCCACCACCACGCCAGTTCCCAACGACCGATAACCAAACTGCCAATATTGAGTATATGCATCAATCCAAATAGGGCGGCGGTTATCACGATACCCCAACCCCAATTGACACCGAAAAACCGAAACGGCTTGCCGAAAGCAGCATTTAGCCTGGATTGGATATACCCCCGAAACAAAAGCTCTTCCCCTAACCCAACAAAAAAGACGTAGAAAACAAAGGCAGATAAGGCATTGCCAACCCTGGCTTCGAGAGTGAGATTTAAGCAGGCTATCGGCAAAACTGTGCTAAGCAAGCTCCCATTATCGTTTGCCGTTGGCTTGCGCTTCAACAACCAACCTAATGCAAAGAGAACTGCAATTTGAACAGCCGCCAGGATAAGCGAACCGCTCCATTCCCGGTAATCAACAAATGCGATGGCAGCACTGGCAATGGCCACAGGCACGAATGCGGTTGCCGCTATATCCAGATGGTATGAGACATTGCGCAGAGATAGGCCATAAGCTGCCAAGTTCCTGTGAGACGCCACCAGTAAAAGCAAAGGAAAGACGATCATCACCCCATACTCAACAAAGAACCAATTGGTTACTTGCCTTTCCCACCTGCTAATAGGCGACAGACTTACCAGTGCTATAAGCAACAAGGTAAGCCCAAAGACAATTACTACTTCAACGACTGCTTTTGCTTTTTCCATTTTTCGTTTGGCGGGCTAACGGCCTGCCGCTCAGTCGCATGCGGAGCGGCGTCAGGTGGAAGCGCGGGCTGGGCGGTGATTTGCAGTGCGAATTTAGGTTGCTTGCTGCAGAGGAACACAATACTCCATAGTGTGCTCGTAGTAGACTTCAAAAATAGGGCGTTGCGAGTCTATGATCAGTTGATGTTGCGGTATGTACTCCGCAAAGAAACGTCCGATAGTCTCTCCAATTGTAGCGGAGTTTTTGTCAAGCGATAGGACTGCATAACGTCCACCTGGCAGTTGCTTTGTTGAGATGTCTCCTGTGTTAAGGGATGCGGCTGCGGTGAGCTCCAAGGCGCACTCATAACCGACCAATTGAGTATCATTTGTGCGCGGGATGCCAATCACCTTGAGTAGGGATGGATCATAACCGTGTTGCTGAACCCAATCTTTGATGCGTTGAAAACCGTCCCGAATTTGTTCGCTGTAATTGCCTGTAGTTTGCTGTATTTGACAAGAAACATAAACAACAAAAACAGGTGGTAAATCTTGGACAGTAACGTGTAATGATTGTCCAGAAAAAACGCTCATTAGAATCTCCTGTACTTACAATTTTGCAGGTATCGCTCACAACTACTTGCAATCGGGCAGGGTTCAGCTGCCCAACGATAAGCGTAACCCGCCGCGCGGCTGCGTGGAAAGCCCCTGCGCTAGCAGACTACCTGCAAGCGCGTGGAGCCGCCGATTGCACGCGCGCAAGCGCGGTCGGGTTGAAGCGATGTTGAGCGGCGGCGCTTTTGCACAAACTATTGATGGGCATACAAGAACCCTAAATGGTTATGCACTGGATTGGGAGAGGTTCTCACCTGAAAGCCTCTTTGCCGCAGATAGTCTACCAAATCTGTATGTGAAAATTCTGTCGCTCCGTCGTGATACTCAAGACAAATGTTTCTTATCTTCTTCAGGGTTGCCTCGCTTGCATTGAAGAGTATATCGAATTCGCCCCCTTCACAATCCATTTTCAGAAAATCGCAGACCGAAAGGGCGTTCGCCTCAAATACATCATCCAGGCAAAGCCCTTGTATGGTAATTTTTGCTGCTGTACTTGAAGTATTTGTAGTTGTATGTTGAACTGCTGCCCCCGTAGTAAATAGTGTCATCTCCTCTGACCGCGCGCCAATGGCTATAGGCGCGGCTACCACGTTGCGGATAGAATTCAGTCTAATATTCTCATCCAACAGCCTGTAAGACTCTGGAAAAGGTTCATAGGCATAGACTTGACAGTTTGGATGCTCGTAGGCCACTGAAATAGCAAAGTCCCCCAACCCCGCGCCTATGTCCATCACCGTCCAACCATCTTGAATTGAGATGGCGTTAGATTCATAATCGCGATCAAGGCAAGTTTCCTTGATAATCCACACATCCATCAAACTCCGCACCTTGAACTGACAGCCATTCCTTAATCTGATAACTACTGGCTTCTTGTTTAGCAAGAGACCAAAACATACATACCAGTTGCTAATCTGTCCTAGAATTGTGGGCACTGAGGATAGATAATACTTAATTCGGCGTATCATAGTGTTCGTCCGCTTTAACCATGAGTGTCAATAGCCTTTTGGACTATTGACAGGGTGAAGAAGGATCAAGAGCAAGAACAGGTGTACTAAAATACTTCCACCAATTGTTGGCTACTCCGTCTGTTCCACAACCTGGATTAGAAGGCAAATGAGCAAACCAAAACCCAAAGTAATCGAGATGGTCGCAGTTCCAACGTGAGCAGGTAACAGGCACGGCTGTCTCTAAGGGATTGCCTAAGTTAGGATAGTTGGCGAAGTCATCGCAGTTTGACAAAACTGTCGCCGTGTTCCCATAATCATAATCGGCCACACCATTTGGGGGATAATGAACATTACCACACCCACTATAGGAGTAGTTGGGAGACAATGCTTTAACTAAAGCGAATCTCTCCCAGTTATGAGAAGTTCTATTTTGTTGCCAACTACCGTAAACCTGAGTCAGAGTGGCTTCGGTTCGATGCCCAAAATTTTCAACCGCGCAATCGAGACCACGCTCTGGACTTGGCCCCATAATAGGGATAAGCCGATTGCAAGTATGCGGGCCTGGCACTGGTGGGGAGTTATACCAATAAGCATTTGGGCCTACAAGCGTAGACTCATAAAACCCAAATCCGGGGCCATTGTATATCCATACTTCATCTACCTCATCACGGTTGGCACGCCCACAAATATCAAAGGCCGGTGAGTTTACAATCAAATTGTAATCTACACTGTCTGGAGAGTGGAACGGGATTTCACCCCGAATAGCCGCCAAGTATTCTGCTTCAGTATAACGAAAACCATCAATCTTTTGCGGCCAACCATCTGTAACGATTGTGGTATAAATTATCTCATAATTCAATGTCCCATTCGTTACTTGTCTAAAGAATCCTGCTGTTCCTTGAGTTAGGTCAGTGTGTTCGTTCCAGTGTAAGTAATCGCTGAGGTACTGCCCATTACTTAAGAGCGGATCATACACAATGACATAAACTCTTCTGGTAAGAACCTCGCTGGGCGCGTATGACCGCATAACCAACGGCAAGAAAATCTTGCTGGACGAAGTCGCAGTATATTCCCAAGTTTCGTTGAATGTAACTAAACTACCATTCCAATAGCCCCCGCCAAAAAACAGGATGCTATTCCGTTGCTGGTCATACACCAGGGGCATTTCTTTGCGCTGAGACGGGGATTGTGTAACGCTTATCTGTTGCCAAGTTACTCCGTTGTATTCCCAAGTATCGGTAAACAGTCCACCATTATTTTCTCCCCCAAATAGAACAACAACGCCACGGCGGCTATCATAGGCCATACTATGATTATGGCGGGCAGGTGGCGATTGAGTTGGAGTAACTGCGTGCCAAGTAGTACCATCATATTCCCAGGTGTCGCCCAATACCGTATTGCTGTTATCTAACCCACCGAACACAACAACCCTGTTACGCCCTGCGTCATAAGCCATTGCGTGATGATAACGGCCTGTTGGCGACTGTGGAGTGCTAATTTGATGCCAAGTGCCAGTGTATTCCCAAGTATCATTTAGACGAGCACCTGAACCACTGTACCCCCCGAATAGAACAGTAACGCCACGCTGACTATCAAATACCATCGCGTGTGAATCACGCTTTTGAGGTGACTGACCAACAATCTGTGTCCAGGTTGTGCCGCTATACTCCCAAGTATCGCTCAAATAACCACTTGCGCCCAGACCACCAAAGAGAACCACCTTTTTACGAACTGAATCATATATCAAGGCCTGGTCAATATTTGCTCTGCCAGGCGGCGATTGAGTTGGAGTAACTTGGATCCAGTTCGTACCATCGAACTCCCAAGTGTCATTTGCCCGAGGTGAATTGGTAGGACTATCACCTCCAAAAAGGACCGTGACATTACGATGAGTATCATGGGCAAGGCCATGCGTATATCGCCCTGGAGGTGAATTTGGAGTTACTATTTGATGCCAGCCAGCAGTAAAATTGGGAGCGGAGACTTGACCGGCTATGTTTCTATTGTTTACAAGTGTGGTGGTATCGGGCCGAATGGTAAACACTGCTTCGCTGGGTAAAAACGTGATCTGAACGTTACCCAAGTTGGGATTTCCATACTCGGCCAAGATTGGCTCGATTCTCTCAACTGTTTCTTGCTGTTCAGCCGTTGTAACAATCTGAGGCTCATTTATCCTCACAGAAAAGTCTATTGCGTATGGCCTGAAATTTCCGCAGGAGTCAGTCTCTCCAAAACTGCGTGCAATGACGGTGCTATCCATTCCCATTGAACTGAGTGTTTTTCTAACCTGATTTGCAATCTCCGGTTGCATTGGCCCGTATGTCCACATCCACCCGCTTCCTGGATGGCACTCACCGGTTTCCACCGGATCGTTGGCTGACGTGGGCAAAGTTGGTACTTCTAGTGACTGAGAGGATGTTGTCTGCATACCAACAACAACCAACAGTAGACCAACGAGAATAGTTGCAAAGCGCCGCGTGAATGAAAATGTGCCCACCTGAATCTCCTGATTATTGTTGTGGAATGAAAAGTCCTGGTTTGCAGCAAGTCACTATGCCGCCCAACGGGAGAGCTTAGCCGCCGCCGTCCCTCGCCTGCCGGAGCTCCAGATGGCCCCAGAGCCTTCCCCTGCGCGAGCCTTTGCTGCGCCGCTGAGGCGGCGGTCGGCTACAGCGAGGGTTAGCCGCTTTCACCTCCACCTGCAGGGACACGGCCGTTTGCCTGCCTGCGACTCGACCCCCACGTTATTGCACCGATCAGCCAACGCCTGTATCGCTATTCCCTTTATGTGCCCCGCGGCACTCCTCCCGCGGCTAACGATAGGGTTCAGGCGCGCGGCGGGTGCGGCGATTTACCTTCGAGAACAGACCTGTGAGAATTCTCTAGCCTTCTATCATTGACTTTCATGAAGTAAAGCTGATTTACCACACCGCGCCTGCGAAGGGCGCAAACCCAAAGGCCCACAAGACACCCATCGTGACCAACCCGGACATGGTAGCTCCCACCACCGTTTGCCAGAAGCTGTGCCCATTGGCTGCCAGACGCGCCCAGGTGACCAACGGCAGCAAGAGCAACAGTGGTGCTGCCCAGATGCCGAAGATGTAGATCATCGAAACGACTGGCCCGCGACACCCGCCGCATGTCCACTGGCTTTGTAACGCAGCAACAGATTGAAAATGATCAGGCCGATGGTGACGAAGGTGTAAGTGGCTAGCGTGGCGGTGAAGATTCGTGGGGCATGGGTAAGGGCCAGCGCCAGCCAGCCAAGCGGATAGCTCACGATCATAAAGATAAAACTGGCCACACGCTGCCGGTGAACGGTTTTTTTCTTTTCTTCGTTCTTTTTGGGGATGTAGAAAAACAGGCTGCACAGGGGGATCAGGAATATGAAGAGTATTGTCCATAAATATCCGGGCAGGGTATTCAGCTCGCCAGCTGGCAGACGGAAATAGAAATAAGTGACCAACGCGCCAGATAAAATGGGCACGTTGAGCAGTTGTGAAAGAATCGCACCAAGTGTACTTTTGATTTTCTTTTGCTTTTCAGTCATAGAGCACTCTCCAACGGCGTCTGCGCTACTTCCTGGCGAATCCGGTCTGTATAGGTGGTTTGATAGGTCGTCATTTTACATTCCTTTCCACAACAATGGCGGTTCTTCCATTTTGTGGTATATCAGCCCCTTTGTCAAGTGATTTCAAGTTGAAATGCAGCCCTACTGACGGGGTGCATTTCAGGACGGGGGCAACTTTTACCGCCGAGCGCAAAGCCCGCAGAGTTACCAAAGATTTCTCCGCGCTCTCGGCGAACTCGGCGGTTAAATCAGAGGTTTATCTGGCTTTTGCCCCCAAGTTGAAACGCACCCGAAGTTATTTACCGCTTCCTTAATTCGTTTTTGATCCCAATTTCTGTGAAAATTTGGCTCCCAAGACATATTTTGCCATGCGCCGCGCTTTGGTGCAATTTGAGCCACAAATACAATATGACTATTCTCCAGTTGGTCAAAATACAAAACTGTTACCAACCCTTTTTCTGTAGGAACGATTCTTATTTCCGTTGGTAAGCCAAACGAAGTTTTATTCACTTTGCTGTCGTGCGGGTCAGTATAGAGTATGTATTGTTTTCTTATGTCGTAGACATTGCAGGTATCCGAGAGATGTTGAATAAGCCCACCTTTATGTTCATGATGCTTTGCTCTTGTTTCCATAGGTTACTCCCAAGAACTTCTGTCTGGGCGACCGCCCAACGGCCTGCGGCTAAGCCGCGCCGCGGAGCGGCGTCGGCTTCAGGCGCCGGTTAGCCTGCACCAAGCCCATCAGATTGCCATTGCTGCCGGGCAGTACATCACTGTGAATGGAGTCACAGCCCCATTCGAAAGGCAGAACCTCAGACAGGGTATTTCACCGGTTCACTTTCCCCTCTTCACTGACCGCGCATAACCGCAGGTAAGTAAACTGTGAACGCTCGATAAGCGTACTTCAGATGCCCGCAATAGTAACTGGCGTGCGGGCGTCCCTCCGAGTCCAATGCCAGTGCGCTATGCATGCCGCAACTATTGGTTGGCCCATCAACCGTCTCGAACGACCAGCCAGAACCATTTCGTTGCTGTGCGTAACGCAAAGAGCCATCGTAATCTCCAGGACTTTGGTGCCCGTCATAGTACAGGATGCGGGAATAGCCCTGGTCGTCTATAGCCAACGAAGTGTAACAGATGGATCCTAAATCGTCGTCCACGACGCCCGGGGCTCCCCAGCCCAATAACAGATAGGATATCTGTCGCAGCACCTGAGCTTCGCCCGTCCCGTCGTAGTAGGCAATGCGCGCTCGATTATCGGCAGTCAGGGCCAACGAGCTACACGCTCCCATCGGATGTTCGACACTGCCATCCAATGCATCCAGAGACCAGGCAGAACCGTTGTATCGGGCATACATTAGCCTGCCATCATCGGTATGGAAACTGATGCGCGGAAGATCGTCTGACCGCAACGCCAAAGAGACATCAGCAACCGCATCGACCGATGTCGCCACAGTTTGGGGTGTTGGTGGCCACCCACCCCCACCGGGTGTAATTTCGATGTATTCCACACTTGAGGAGGAGACATTAGAGTAAGCAACGTGCAAGCCCCCCCCACGCACAACAGCAGAGAGACGCCTGCCATCGATTTCTCCTACCGTGTTCCGTGTTTCTACAGACCAGTTACCACCTTCCGGCCACCAGGCCCAACTCAGGTTTTGGTTGGTCTGGTCATAGTAGGCAATATAGGGGCGGTCATTCTCGTCCAGCGTCAGAGAGGTTTCCATAACTTCGACGGCGCCAGTGGGAACGGTGTATGTGGCCCACCATACCTCATCTCCTATGCGATACTGACGTGTGTACATCAGGGCGCCCTCGTGCACATGGCTGATGTGAACCAGGTCGTTTGAGTCAATGGCGATAGAAGTAAAAGCGCCACTATATGATGAAAAATCGACGATGACCCAGCCATTGGCAAAACTCTGGGCCAGGGCGCTGTGGGGCATAAGCTCAACGATCGGGCTTGCTTCTCTTGACCCTTGAACTGTGGTTGTCCTCATCTGCCAGGTAATGGACAGCAACAAAATAGACAGCAGAATACCAAATCTTTTCACGGCTACCTCCAGAATTGAACATTGCGAGTGGAACGATTATGTTCAGGATGACACGGCAGGCTAACGATAAGCATAAGCCGCCGCGCCGACTGCGGGGAAAGCCCCTTTGCCAGCAGGCACGCCCCAAAGCGCGTTTCCCCGCCGCCAGCACGCGCCA
>DAOSNS010000015.1:0-58068 GCA_035373625.1 Anaerolineae bacterium
TTGCCGACGAGCTTGCGCTCGTGGGGGCGCGCTTCGGTGAGCGGGCGGTCGTCCAGTTCCAGGATGCGCGCCAGTTGCTTCTCCACGGTGCGCAGGTTCACCTCGGCCTTGCGCTCGTCGGTCAATTCCAGGCCGTAGCTGCCCGCCCAGAAGATGTGTACCATCACCCCTTGCAGTGTCTTGACCAGCGCCGGGATGTCGGTGGGCAGACCATCGAACAGGTGCACGTAAGGGCCGGGATCCGTCGTCGGGCCGGGTTGGGCGTAGTAGGTCAACATATCGTTTGTCATTGTTCAGTCTCCTTGTTGTAGTCTGTAGTCCTGAGTCGGATAGTCCGAAGTCGAGAGGATATCCAGGAGCAGAACTTCTTGCCTTCTGTCTCTTGCATCTTTACAAAGGTTGACATACCGGGCAGACGCGGGTGCGTGTGCTGCCGGTTTTGATGTTTTCGACCGTGGTTCCGCAGACCGGACACGGCTCATTTTCCAGGTGCAGGATGTGCATAGAACGTTGATCCCACTGCCCCTTTTGGCCGTACAGGTTTTGCTCCCACGCGCTGCCGCCCAGGGCGATGCTCTGCTGCAACGTCTCACGGAGCGCGGCCCACAGGTTGGCGATCTCGGCGTCGTTCAACGTGGCGATAGAGCGCAGCGGGTGGATGCGCGCCAGGAACAGCGGATCCTGCACGTAGACGTTGCCGATGCCGGCGATGCGCTTCTGGTTGAGCAAGAACGTCTTGATCGCGCCCTTGTGCCCGCGCAAGAGCGCGCGAAACTCGTCCAGGCTCAAATCCAGCATATCGGGGCCGAGTTCGGCGGTCATTTTGTGGTCGGCGAGGGTGGGAGCATAGTGCGCGAAACCAAACCACCAAAAGTTGACGGCAATCGCAGCCCCGTCGGTCAGGTCGAAGATCAGGCGGCGTTTCTCCGGCAGATGATCGCGGTCGGTCAGCAAAATCTCGCCGCCCATCCCCAGGCAGAGCAGCAGCCAGCCGGATGACAGCTCAACGCGCACCCACTTGCCACGCGGCGTCACGTCGCGGATTTCCGTGCCGCTGATCGCCGTCTGGAACTCGTCCACCGGCACGTTGAGACACTTGGGTTGCAGCACCTCGACCTCGCCGAAGGTGCGTCCGACCAATTCTTTCCGCATATCGCGGGCCATCACGTAGATTTCAGGAAGTTCAGGCATCGTTGTTTACCTCGTTGAGAATTGAGAATCGGCGAGTCAATTCAATGATAATAGAGACACGCCCGCGGGTCGCGGCGCAGTTGCCCTACCCGCCGGGATGACGTATTGGTGCTCATCCAGACCGTTTTCAGGCCCTCGTTCTCCATTTTGAGCATTGCCTTGATGTTGGGGAATCCATTGTCGCCGTTCGTGCCGAGCATCACGATGCCGGAACGGTCGGCCAGAGCCAGTGCTTGTTGAATTGCAGTTTCTTGATCCATTGTATGTCAATTCCTTTTATTAGCAGTCAGCAGTCAGCTATCAGGCTTTCAGCCTGAAGGCTGACTGCTGATAGCTGAAAGCTTCAAACTACATTGCCTGGCGGATCTGGTCGAGTATCGTCCGCATCTGTGGCGCAAAGCTGAAGTAACGCTGCAACTTGTCACAGGCATAGTCAGGGCAGTGCGCGCAGTTGACGACGCCACGCTCCACGCCGCAGGCGCGGATTTCGCACTCGCCGCAGTGGCTGCACTTGTTCGGTCCGCTCAGACAGCCGTCGCAGAGGACCGACGCGACGGTGATGCCGGGCGCGTTGTACGCCTCCCGCCATTGGGCAGCGACGGCTTCCAGCGCCGCCTGATCGTTCGCCTGGGTGGCGATGTACGCAGGGCAGTCGCTGCATACGAGACCGCAGTAAGCAATGATCCTATCCATTTCAAAAAACCTCCTTAGATTGATTTTGGTTGTTCCCTGTTAAGTGGGTAACACAACAAGTATAGATCGAGAATATGCCAAATCATGTCATATAGATAGAATCTTTGTTCTATTTAACTTTAGTATAAATTGCCGGCACATCCACCGGATGATTGAAGCCGAGTTGCTGTGCCAGGATTTGCGAGGGGATGTTGTTATCCCAACACGACCAGGCCGGGCGCAAGCCTTGTTCCAGGCATTGTTCGATGAAAGCGCAGGCCGCCAGCCTCGCAAACCCCTGACGGCGATAGGGGTCCGCCGTCTCAATGTTGATTTCCGCCTCGCCGCCGCCCACCATAACGCTATGACACCGGCTGACGATTTCGTCGCCCTTCATCACGGCAAATCCGACACCGCGCGCCAGGAAGTTGTCGAGGCCCCCCCAGAAATCTGCTAGTTCAGTGCCTTCGGCCAACGCGCGGTCGTATTGGCGGATGCTATATCCGGAAGGGATCCGCTCACGCCATCCGGCATGACGCGCGACAAACACCTCCGGGTCGAAGGTGAACGCTTTACGGGCGACATGCAGCCGTGCATAATCTGCAAACAGCTTATCCAACGTGCTTTGCCACGCTTCCGAGGCAGGGAAGAGAAGCATATCTCCTTCAGACGATACTAATTCAGACAAGATCAGTACTCGCATCGCTTGGTTGAAGGCTATATTTTCTGTCTGCCCCACAATGAAGAAGAACTCACATAGTGGCGCGAGTAATGCCGCCGTCGGACGTTCCGGATCATCTACGAAAACTCTCCCGGCGTGGTTACCCTCGAAGATGGCCTCGGCAAAGAGTTGGCTGTACCCCATCCCTTGAAACAATGGACAGGCTTTTTCGTAGGCTGTTTTCTCAAGTTCGTAAATCATGATGGTTCTCCGTTGAAGCCCCATGGTTGGTATGAATGTTATTTCGACGATGCCGGGTACTGCATCAAGCGGAAATTCGACAGAGGGCGTACTGTGAACAGGCAGCGCATGCCACGCAGGAGACGTTCCAGCATCCGCGTCTCCGGGGACTTCAAATCGCGGGTTTGGTAGTTTTGCATCGCTTGGCGCTCTGCGCGCAGGACACGCATTTTCCATACTTCTAATTCAATCGGATTGTAAAACATGGTCTCTCTCCTTGACAAGAACTTATCTTTTTGAAGAGGCGCATTGCGTTTCCCAGATGAACTGCGCCTCGATGGGTTAGAACAAGAAGCTCAACAAACTGCGCACGATGGGCCGCACGTACTGCATCAAATTGAAGTGTTCGAGGATGATGGGTTGGCGCTTGCGGCTGATCCTCTCTTCACTGATCGCCATTGCCAGTTTTGCTGTTGCAAACCATTCACACATCGCAATCCTCCTTTCTGTGACTGTACCGCTCTCTTGTGTTTCTTCTTAACTACGCCCTCAGTATAGCCGCGCGCCGTCTTTTGCGCGTCTTTTCTGGCGTCTTGTCCGGCGTTTTGTGGAGAGTCTCCTACAAGATGTCGCGTGAGACGGTTATATCTTCGGTCAGCTTAAGAACATAATCAGTATCCATCAGGAATACGCCAGGGCAGGTTATATAGATAGAACTTTTGTTCTGTTTAAGGATATGACAACCCTTGCATAGAAATAGGGGGCGAGTATACTTGGATTAGGGACAGATTGGTGGAGCAACAATGAGTGGAGGTAACCCATGCAGCAAACTGAAGTGCAAGCCGGAGGACTGACAGCCTATACCGGCTTTGTTCGGGAGGGGCATATCCAGTTGGCCGAAACGGTGACATTGCCGGAAGGTAGCATGGTCTACGTGCTGGTACCAGTGACAGTTGATGCGATCACAGCCCGGCGCAAAGCCAACCGTTGGCTGTTGGAGCATGTCGGCGTGATGCTGCGGGCCGACCGGCCAACCTTTGTACGTTCGGCGACGCGCCCGCTGTGGCGGTTTGGCGCGTATGTGACCGCTGTTTCCCGTGAACCGGTAGGGCCGGTAGGCTATGTGGAGGTGGATGCTATCAACGGTATGGTGTTAGCCGATGCGCGCACCGCCGAGGAGATTGCTGCCCGTGGCGAACGTCTTGAATGTCTCCCATTTCCGCCAGATAACTGACGGCTATTGCCTGGCAGCCTGCGCCCAGATGGCATTGGACTACCTGGGTATACCGGTCGCCCAAGAGGAACTGGCGCGCCGTTTGGAAGTGCGCCCGCGCATTGGCGCACCTTCATCGCGCCTGTTGCGTCTGCGTTCGGAAACCCTGGATGTGGTATACGCCGACGGTGATTTGTACGACCTGCTCGCCTGGTTGGAGGCTGGAACGCCGGTCATCGTATTTGTCCAGGTTGACCAGCTCCCCTACTGGCAGGGGCAGCACTTCCAACACGCGCTCTTGCTCACCGGCAGTGACGCCGAATCGCTCTATCTGCTTGACCCCGCCGCCGACTCCGCGCCCATTGCTGTCTCCCAGGGTGATTTCCTGCTGGCCTGGGACGAAATGGAATGTGTGTACGCGGTTATTCGTCAGCGTGAAGAAACGCCTTTTAGTGCACTGCCCGATTTGTAAACACTCCACACCCTGAGTTTTTCATAAAACCTCTTCGATTGCGACTCTCCCTTACCGTGTTATAATGAGCCTTGCCTGTAGCTATTTCAGGCATATCCCTCTTGAGAAGGTACAACCATGCAACCTGATCACTCACAACACCCACCCTCTTCCCTGGCGATCTGGGCGGCGCTTTTGGCTGTGTATATCGTGTGGGGTTCGACGTATCTGGCGATTCGCTTCGCCGTGCAGACGATGCCGCCGTTCCTGATGGCGAGCACGCGCTTCCTGGTCGCCGGAAGCGTGTTGTATGCCTGGCGGCGGCTGAAGGGCGACCCCGCGCCCACCAAAATCGAGTGGCGCTCGGCGGCGATTGTCGGCCTGTGCTTGCTCCTGGGTGGAAACGGCGGTGTGGTGTGGGCCGAACAGCACGTGGCCTCCGGCATCGCGGCATTGCTCATCGGCGCGACTCCGCTGTGGATGGCGCTGATTGATGCGCTGCGCCCGCACGGTCAGAAACCCAGCGTACAGACGGTTCTGGGCATTGTCATCGGCTTCTGCGGGATCGCCCTCTTGATCAATCCAACGCAGGCTGCTGGTAACAGGGAAAGCGTTGACCTCATCGGCGCAATCGTCCTGCTTGGCGCGGCGTTTGCCTGGTCTGCCGGATCGCTGTACAGCCGCAAAGCGCAGCTCCCCGCGTCCCCGTTACTCGGCACGGCTATGGAGATGCTGGTCGGTGGAGCAGCGCTGCTCGTGTTTGGCATCCTCGTGGGCAATGCACGGGCGTTGCAGGCAGGCGCGATTGCCCCGGCCTCATGGCTTGGATTAGGCTATCTCATCATCTTTGGTTCGTTGATCGGCTTCACGGCCTACACCTGGCTGCTGCGTGTCGCGCCAACACCGCTCGTCTCGACGTATGCCTACGTCAACCCGGTGGTGGCGGTCGTGCTCGGCTTCCTCATCGCCGACGAGCCGCTAACCACACGGTCGTTGCTGGCGACGGCCATCATCGTCGGCGCGGTGGTGCTGACGACGCGCCGAACTTCACCTAAACTGAAGCCCGTCATTGCACCTGTAGCCACACCACAGCTCGCCGATGTGAATGATGTCTGAGCTTCGCCTTTTCCTCTTTGGGACGCCCCGGCTGGAGTGCGACGGCACGCCGGTCAAATTGACGCGCCGCAAAGTGACGGCCCTGCTGGCTTACCTCGCCGTCACCGGACAGCCACACAGCCGCGAGGCGATTGCGGCGCTGTTGTGGCCCGATTTTGACGCGCCGAGTGCCTATGCCTATCTGCGCAACGCCCTGTGGCGGCTCAAGCAGACGCCGCTCGCCGACCGGGTGGAGGTGGAGCAGGAAACGCTCACGTTCCGGCAGGATGAAGCGACGTGGGTAGATGTGGCGCGCTTTGAGGCGGCACTGGCCGCACGCCGGGCGCATCCCCACCCGGAGCGTGAGGTTTGCGAGGCATGTATCCCTTTGCTTGAAGAAGCCGTCACGTTGTACCAGGGTGATTTTATGACCGGGTTCACCCTCGAAGACAGCGCAGCCTTCGATGAGTGGCAGTTCTTCCAGGCCGAATCGCTGCGCCGTGCGTATACCGGCGCGCTCGAAAAACTGACGCTCTGGTACAGCTCGCGCGCTCCGGAAATAGCCCTCGATTACGCGCGGCGCTGGCAAAGCCGTGACCCGTTGAACGAAGAGGCGCACCGCCATTTGATGACGCTGTACGCCCAATCGGGTCAGCGCGCCGCCGCGCTGCACCTCTACGACACGCTCATCCGCGACCTGCGCGCCCAGGGCCTCGCCCCTGCCGACGAGACCGTGGCCCTCTACCAACGCATCCGCGCCTCCGATGTCAACATAGGGCCGTCGTCCCGCCCGCGTGAAACCGCTCAACCCGATGCTGCACATCCACCACAAGTCACGCCGTCGCCTCTCCCCACCGGCACCGTTACCTTTCTCTTCACCGACATCCAGGGAAGCGTTTCCCTGTGGGACCAAGAGCCTGTTGCTATGAAAACAGCGATCGTCCGGCATCACACGATTTTGCGTGAGGGGATCGAGGCACACGGCGGGCACGTCTTCAAAGTCATCGGTGATGCTTTCCAGGCCGCTTTTACCTTTGCCCCACAGGCTTTGGCGGCGGCATTGGCGATTCAGCGTGCGCTGTGCGAGACAGACTGGGGTGACCTCAGTCCTCTGTGTGTGCGCATGGGACTGCATACCGGCCCGGCGGAACTGGCCCGGGAGGCCGGTGCGGAAGATTACGCCGTCAGCCACACCCTCAACCGCGTCGCACGGGTGATGGCGGCAGGCAGCGGCGGGCAGATTTTGCTATCCCAGGAGACGGCGGCCCTGGTGCAGCACGAGCTGCCGCCGGGTGTCGCGCTCAAGGACCTGGGGGAGCATCGCTTGAAGGGGCTGGCGCAGCCCGAACATCTCTTCCAGGTCGTCGCGCCGGGATTGCCGGCGAGCTTCCCGCCGTTGACGACCGGCATCCTGCCCGCCCATAACCTGCCGACGCCTTCGACTGCATTCGTGGGCCGTCGGGCGGAACTGGCCGAATTGCAGCGTTTGTTGAATGACCCGGAAACGCGCCTCATCACCCTCACCGGGCCGGGCGGCATCGGCAAGACGCGGCTTTCCTTGCGCGCCGCCGAAGCCACACTCACGACTTTCCCCGATGGCGTCTTCTTCGTCCCGTTGGCGGCCGCAGAGACCCCGGATATGATCGTTTCGACAATCGCCGACGTGCTGAAGCTGGTGCTTTACCAGCAAAGCGCCGACGCGCCTTTCACACAACTGGTGCGCTATCTGCACAACAGGCGGATGCTGTTGGTGCTGGATAACCTCG
Source organism: Anaerolineae bacterium (assembly GCA_035373625.1). Classification (GTDB taxonomy): domain Bacteria; phylum Chloroflexota; class Anaerolineae; order B4-G1; family SLSP01; genus DSWT01. Next base: position 7,290 of record DAOSNS010000015.1, read on the forward strand.
AACAGGCGCTCTCCGGCGCGGTGATGTTGGCCGACCTGGTACAGCAGACGCGGGCGACCAAGCTGCTGGTCACATCACGGGAGCGGCTCAACGTGCAAGGCGAATGGGTGCTGGAGCTGCACGGCCTGCGCTGTCCGAAACTCACAGACCTCGCGGAGGCGACAGACTATGGTGCGGTCCAGCTCTTTATCGAACGTGCACAGCGCGTCAACCATGCCTTTGCGCCTGACGCGGAGGAAATGGCGGCCATCGTCCGTATTTGCCACCTGGTTGAGGGAATGCCGCTGGGGTTGGAACTGGCCGCTGCGTGGACGAAGCTGCTTTCGTGCCGGGAAATCGCCGACGAAATTGCTATCAGCCTCGATTTTCTCACCCTGGCGCTGCGTGATTTGCCGGAACGCCACCAAAGCCTGCGCGCCGTCTTTGCCCGCTCGTGGAGTTTGCTTTCCAGAGAAGAACAGGCCGTCTACTGCGCGCTGGCCGTGTTCCGGGGCGGCTTTACGCGCGCGGCAGCGAAAGCAGTAGCCGGCGCTTCCCTGCCGCTACTGGCCGCGCTGGTTGACAAATCCATGCTCTACCGCGCCGCACCAGACCGCTATGACATCCTCCACGTGCTGCGCCAATACGCCGAAGAGCAACTGGCTGCAAACCCCGACCTTAACGACGCCATCCGCGACCGGCACAGCGCGTATTACCTCGATTGGCTGCATCGTCTCGAGCCGGTGCTCAAAGGCCCCGGCAAGGATGTGGCCTTCGGGCAACTGGCGGCACTGGAAGCCATTGACACAGAGCGCGAAAACATCCACGCCGCCTGGACGTGGGCAGTGGCGCATGGTGAGTTCAACCGTTTGCATGCGGCGACGCTGAGCCTGGGGATGTTCTGCGACATCCGCAGCCGTTTCCGTGAGGGCCAGAAACTGTTCGGAGAAGCCTCTGCCGCGCTCAATCGGCCGGGCGTTGAGGCTCCCCCCACCCTTCTGGGTTTGCTTTTGGGGATCCAGGGCGAATGTCTGCTGCGCCTTTCACAGCCTGGCGCGCGGGAAACGCTGCAACGCGCCGTACAAGTATTAGAAGCCGCGCCGCCGGGGCCGGAACTGGCGCTGGTGAACGTGTTGAATTCCTATACCGGATCGTGGTATCCCCCGGAAGAAATAGAGCGCCGGCTGAACGATAGCCTGGCTTTTTATCGGGCTAACAACGACCTCTGGGGCGTCGCACTGACATTGGGTGTTATCGGGGAAAGTCTCCACATCTTTGTCCGTCGCAACCATGAGGCAGCCAGGGATTCCGTTCAGCAAAGTCTCGACATCCGGCGTCAGATCGGCGACCTGTGGGGCATGGCGATTGCCCTGTTCACCCTGGGAGTGATCGCCGAGTGGAGCAAGGCGTTTGTGGAGGCCCGCCGTTATTATCAGGAGAGCCTGGAATTGCGGCAGAGGCTCAAGGACGTGAACGGCGCGGCGAATTGTATGCAGAGTGTCGGGCGGGTGATGTATCGGTTAGGGGATCGCGACACGGCGCGGGAAATGCTGCACCAAAGCCTGGAGCTACAGCGTGAAATCGGCGCGCCGCACGGCAACCCCGACACACTCGAAGCTCTGGCACAGATCGCCTGCGACGAAGGCGCATTGGTCGAAGGGCGCGACTTCTTGCTCGAATCGTGCGCAATCCGCCGGGAAATCGGCGAAACGGGCCGCCCGCTGGCTTTCACCCTGCTGCGCCTGGGCGATGTCTGCCGCAAGTTGGGCGAGGTCGCAGCGGCACGCGCGCATATCGCGGAGAGCCTGGCGATGTTCGAGCAATTTGGCCCGGAAGAGTGGCGAGAGCGAGCGGCGGCGGCGTTGCAGCAGGTGGATGACGATGCGCATTGAGCCACTACAGCCTCAAGACTGGCCCGCCGTCCGTGACATCTACGCGCAGGGCATCGCCACGGGCAACGCCACGTTCGAGACGCAGGTTCCCGAATGGGACGTGTGGGACGCGAATCACCTGCCGTACTGCCGCTTCGTAGCTCGTGAGGGGGATCGCGTCATCGGGTGGGCGGCGCTGAGTCCGGTTTCCCGCCGGGCGGTCTATGCCGGTGTCGCCGAGGTGAGCGTGTACGTCGCCACTGCGGCCCGGGGCCGGGGCGTGGGGAAGGCGTTGCTGCGGGCGTTGATCGCGGCGGCAGAAGACGCCGGCATCTGGACTTTACAAGGCAGCATTTTCTCGGAAAATATAGCCAGTCTGGCACTGCATCAGGCGTGTGGATTTCGCGTTGTGGGACGCCGGGAGCGCATTGGACAGATCAACGGAGTCTGGCGCGATACCATCCTGGTAGAACGCCGGAGTCAAAAAGTATTCTAAGTTGTGCCGTTATGGAGGTATGGAAATGAGTGCAACGGTGTTGGAGGAAAAGTTGGCCGGTTTACAAGAGTTGGGCGTCAAGTCCGAAATTGTTGTCGCTATGCGCGAGTATATAGAAACGGCGGCGCCCCCGCGTTTGCAACAAATGTCGGCTTACCGCATGGCCGACGAGTGGCATTTGCCACGGGAGGAGGTGTTGGCCGCTTTCCTGTATGGGACACGTCTGGGCCTGTTCGATCTTGAATGGGACGTCCATTGTCCTTCCTGTACAGGGGTTACGGATCGCGCGGCGCATCTGGAACATCTCAAATCGGCCTCGCACTGCGAATACTGCAAGATTCAGATTGACGCCAGCTTTGACCGCTCGGTGGAAGTGACCTTCAAAGTGAACGATGATGTGCGCAAGATCAAGCCGGCCGAGTATGGCGAATTGGCGGAACATTGGGACTACTCGGAGCTTCTGGGGCAATTTGAGATTCCGCCCCGCGAGACGTTGGAAATCCCAACGCATTTTCAAGCCGGCAACTATTACATCGGCTACCCGCCCGTAATTGTGGAAGAAGGGCCGCTGGACAGGCCACAGACTTTGGATTTGTTTTGGGATGGGAAAGACTGGGACCGTCGGGACAGGAATGTGCGCCACCCTGGCCCATGCCTCATCCGGGCGCAAAATCTGACCGATCAACCGGTGACCCTGTCCTATTTGCGCCGCAAACAATATCCCTGGACTTCTGCTGCTGAAATAACCTCCTTGCAGAATTTCCGGGACTTGTTTTCCAGTGAGTTGATCTCGCCGGATGAGACCTTCGCCATTCGCAACCAGGTCATCGTCTTTACGGACATCAAAGGCTCCACCGCCCTCTACGAACGCCTCGGCGACTCCGATGCTTACTACCTGGTCAAGGAACACTTCAAAATCATGCGGGATGTGGTCAGCAAGCACCACGGCGCAGTCGTCAAAACCATCGGCGATGCCGTCATGGCGACGTTTATGGTGTCTACCGATGCCATCAACGCGCTCTTTGCGATGCAGGAAGCCTTTGAAGCGTACAATGTGCAGGAGAAAATCCCCGAAGGTCACATCATCATCAAGGTCGGGGGACATCGCGGTCCGTGCATCGCCGTGAACTCCAACGACCGGTTGGACTACTTCGGGCACACGGTCAACATTGCCGCGCGCGTACAGGGTCTTTCGACCGGGCGCGACATCATGCTGACCCGCTCCTTCTACGAAGAACCGCGGGTGCGCGAAATCGTAGACGGCAGTGGTTGGCAGTTGCACCATTTCAACGCCGAGTTGCGGGGCATCGAAAGTCGTTATGACCTGGTGCATCTGACGAGAGCATAGGAGGAACCACATGCAACCTGTTGAGAATCTGCGTTGGTGGCAGCGCGGGGTGGTCTATCAAATCTACCCGCGCAGTTTTAAGGACACGACCGGCAACGGCGTCGGAGACTTGCAGGGCGTCATCGAAAAACTGGACTACCTGCACGATTTGGGCATTGATGCCATCTGGCTCAGCCCGTTTTACCCCTCGCCGATGGCCGACTTCGGCTACGACGTGGCCGATTATTGTGACGTGGACCCGCTGTTCGGCGACCTGGCGACGTTTGACCGATTGGTCGCCGAAGCGCACAGCCGCGGCCTCAAAATCATCATTGACTGGGTGCCCAACCATACCTCCGACCAACACCCCTGGTTCATCGAGAGCCGCAGCAGCCGCGACAATCCCAAACGCGATTGGTACATCTGGCGCGATACGCCCAACAACTGGGGCAGCTTCTTCGGCGGTCCGGCGTGGACGTATGACGCACAGACCGGTCAATACTACCTGCATCAGTTCTGCAAGGAACAACCCGAACTGAACTGGCGCAATCCCGAAGTCAAAGCCGCCATGCTCGATACTCTGCGCTTTTGGATGAAGCGCGGCGTGGACGGCTTCCGCATGGACGTGATCGGCCTGTTGATCAAAGACAAAGACCTGCGCGATAACCCACCCAATCCCAACGCGCCGCCGAATCTGCCGGAAAACGATCTCTTTAGCCGTCTGCTCCAGGTCTACAATATGTACCAGGACGAAAACCACGCCGTCATGCGGGAGATTCGTCAGGTGCTCGATGAATACGACGACCGCTGTGCAATCGGCGAACTGTGGGGGCCGCTGTCGGAGTGGGTAAGATATTACGGTGAGCACGGGGACGAATTGCACCTGCCCTTCAACTTCCGCCTGATGGACGGCATGACGTGGAACGCGCAGCAGATGCGCGCCGTCGTGGACTCGTTGGAAGCCGCGCTGCCCGACTTCGCCTGGCCCAACTACGTCCTCGGCAACCACGACCGTACCCGCCTGGCGACGCGCTTTGGTGGGGAGGCTCAGGCGCGGGTCGCGGCGATGCTGCTCCTCACCCTGCGCGGGACGCCGACGATCTACTATGGCGAGGAGATCGGCATGGAGGACGTGCCCATTCCGCCGGACAAAATCCAGGACCCGCAGGGCATCAACCTCGGCCCGGAGCGCACCCGCGACGTCTGCCGCACGCCGATGCAATGGGACGCCGGCCCCAACGCCGGCTTCAGCCCGGCGGGCGTGGAGACGTGGTTGCCTATCGCTGCCGATTATGTGACGCGCAACGTGGCCGCGCTTTCCGCCGACCCCCACTCCATTTTGACGCTCTACAAACGTCTGTTGCGCCTGCGCCGTGCGACGCCCGCGCTCTACGGCGGCAGCTATCGCCCGTTGGACGTAGAACCCGACAATGTCTATGTCTACTTGCGTAAGGCTGACGCGCAACGCTATCTCATCGCGCTCAACTTCGCCACCGAGCCGCGCACCCTGGCGATTCCGGGCGAAACGGGGGGGCGCATCCTCCTCTCCACCCACCTCGACCGCGAAGAAGCCGTGTCCCTGGATGCCCTATCGCTGCGCGCGAACGAAGGCGTGATTATCGCGTTGTAACCGTTCTAGACTTGAAAGGTCTTCTCACCGCAGAGTGCGCGGAGATCGCAAAGTTTTTTGTTCTCTCTCTGCGCTCTCAGCGACCTCGGCGGTAAAAAAGTTGATACTTTGGAGCATAATATGGAAAATCTGAAATGGTGGCAAACGGCCGTCTTCTACCAAATCTACCCGCGCAGTTTTGCAGATGGGAACGGAGACGGCATCGGTGACTTTATCGGCATGACTGCAAAACTGGATTATCTCAAGGATTTGGGGGTTGACGCCTTGTGGCTCTCGCCGCACTATCCTTCCCCACAGGCCGATTGTGGCTACGATGTGGCGGATTACACGGGCGTTGCGCCGGAATACGGCACGCTGGACGACTTCAAGACGTTCCTCGCCGAAGCGCACCGGCGCGGCCTGCACGTGATTCTGGATATGGTTTTCAACCACACTTCGGATCAGCACCCGTGGTTCATCGAAAGCCGCAGCAGCCGCGACAACCCCAAACGCGATTGGTATATCTGGCGCGACCCTTCCCCCCTCCCTTCCTCCCCCCATGGGGGGGAGGTGCAGGTGGGGGGAGGCCCGCCCAATAACTGGGAATCCACTTTCACCGGTTCGGCATGGGAATATGACGAAACCACAGGGCAATACTACTACCACTTCTTCCTCAAGGAGCAGCCCGACCTCAACTGGCGCAACCCGGAGGTCAAAGCCGCGATGTGGGACGCGGTGCGCTTCTGGCTCGACCTGGGCGTGGATGGCTACCGGTTGGATGCCATCGGCACGATCTTCGAGGACCCCGATATGCCCGACCAGACGACCGGTCTGACCCTGCTCGATCTCTATCGCCGGGGGATGGTGGCGCAATCGCCGAGCGAGGCGGAAGCGGTGGAAGAAGTGTGGAAGGAGATGTTCAAGTATCAGGTAGACCGCGCCGAGGAGATGCACCCACTGATGAAAGAATTGCGCGCGGTGGTGGATGCGTACCCGGATCGCATGCTGGTTGGTGAGGATGACAACATCGCCTACTACGGCAACGGTGACGACGAACTGCACATGGTCTTCAATTTCCCGCTGATGCGCACCGAACGGTTGACCCCGGAGCACATCCGCCGCAACCAGACCGAGCGACTCGCCGCGCTGCCGCCGGGCGCGTGGCCCTGCAACACTTTGGGCAACCACGACTCGCCGCGCGTATGGAGCCGCTACGGCGACGGCGTCCACGACCGCGAACTGGCACAACTCTCACTGGCACTGATGCTCACATTGCGCGGCACGCCGTTCCTCTACAATGGCGAAGAGATCGGCATGACCAATACCCCCTTCGACGATGTGACGCTGCTGCGCGACACCCTGGCCTTGCGTCAGTATGAGATGGCGGTGAAGCTGGGTGGAATGGCCCCGCAGGAAGCCGCTGCGTTGGTCTGTCGAGAGACGCGGGATGTCTGCCGCACGCCGGTGCAATGGGCCAACGCACCTAACGCCGGCTTCTGTCCGGCGGGTGTGACGCCGTGGCTGCCGGTGAACCCGAATTATGCGGCGGGCGTGAATGTCGCCGATCAAATGAACGACCCGCGCTCGATGCTTGCGTTCTACAAACGCATGCTCGCGCTCCGTAAGCAGACGCCGGCCCTCATCGCCGGTGACTACACACCGCTGCTCGAAGATCACGTGGATTGCCTGTGTTTCTTGCGCCAGACCGAAGCGCAGACGTGTCTGGTCGTGCTCAACTATTCGGAGAACGCGCACACGCTGGCCTTCAACCTGAACCGCGCGCCGTCGCGCCTGCTGTTCTCATCCGCAGGTCGTCCAGATGCAGGCGACCTGTCGGCCCTGACGGTCGCGCCTTTCGAGATCTACATCGCCGAACTTAAGCCGTAAAGATGGGCTATGGGTTGAGGGTTGTGAGTTTCGAGGTGCGCTTCGTTTATTCGCTCATTCACTGATTCGCTCATTCGCTGATTCTTCAGGAGGTGTGACATGCGTGTTGTCGTCATCGGTGGCACGGGTCATGTGGGGACGTATCTGGTGCCGCGTCTGGTAGAAGCGGGGCATGCGGTGGTGGTCGTCAGCCGTGGAGGTCGCGGGCCATACACACAGCATGGAGCGTGGCGCGCGGTGCAGCGGGTGACGCTCGACCGCGCAGCAGAGGAACGGGCAGGCACGTTCGGGCAAAAGATTCGCGCCCTGGAGCCGGATGCCGTCATTGATATGATCTGCTTCACATTAGAGAGCGCCCAACACCTTGTCGAGGCGCTGCGAGGATACGTGCAGCACTTCCTGCATTGCAGCACGGTCTGGGTACACGGTCATACGATCACCGTCCCGGTGAGCGAAGATGAACCGCGCCGTCCGATCGGGGATTACGGGACCCGGAAGGCGGCGATCGAAGCCTACCTGCACACCGAAGCGCGCAGCAACGGGTTCCCGGAGACATGCATCCTGCCGGGGCACATCGTCGGGCCGGGATGGGTACCGCTGAACCCACAGGGCAATTTCAATCCAGAGGTGTTCGCCAGGCTCGCGCGCGGCGAGGAAGTGACGTTGCCCAATCAGGGGCATGAGCTTCTCCACCACGTTCACGCCGACGATGTGGCACAGCTCTTTATGAAGGCCCTGGCGAACTGGAACGCCGCCGTCGGTGAGAGCTTCCACGCCGTCTCCCCCGCTGCACTCACCCTGCGCGGCTACGCGGAGGCCGTCGCCGGATGGTTTGGAAAGCAAGCCAATCTCACGTTCTTACCCTTCGCAGAGTGGAAAGCGACCGTCTCCGAGGAGGATGCCAACGCCACTTGGGCCCATCTGGAACACAATCCCAACTGCTACAGCATCGTCAAATCCCGCCGCTGGCTCGACTACCAGCCACGCTATAGCTCGTTGCAGGCGATTTACGAAGCCGTCCAACAGCTCATTGCGGATAAAATCATTCAGGTTTGAACAGAATTCCTCAACGGATTTAGCGGATTCAACGGAGTTTTCTTCTTTATCCGTTAAAATTTAGAACAAAGCCGGCGCAGGTCAGGCAGACCCGCGCCGGCATGACAACACCTCGTCCCTAAAAACCGTCGGCTTCTCAGAATTCCTGGAGCAATTCCAGGAACGCCCGATCGAGCTGATGGCCATACCAATCCTCATAGGCGACATCTGCCCGCCCGGAATCCAGGATGCCAAACGGGCCACGGAAGTTCCACAGGGCATAGCCGATGTTGTGCGGCGTCAGAATTTCCAACACATCGCGGAACCAGGCCAGCACAACGCCATGCGGTGTCTGGTTGAAGGCGCCGGCTTCGCCACAGTGGACGCCGATGCCCTGCGCCGCCAGGTCGAACCACGGTTGGTACGCCCGCTCCAACTCGGCGCGGCCCCACATCGCGCCGTAGTGCCACGCGCCCGGCCATTGAGGCGTAGGCCAGTCCATCCCATTGACCCAGCTCGCTTTGTAGTGACTGACGCCCATCGGCTCGTAGGCGCGGCAACTTTGCGCGATGCCGGTGTCGGCCAGCTCCGGTGCAGGGATACGGCCATACCCCATCCCATCGGCGATGATCAGCCGATCGGGGTCGGCCTCACGGATGGCAGCCACTGCGGCACGCACAACGCGTTCATGGTCAGCACGGGTCATCGGGTAATGCGGGGGGCGGCCCTCCCCTGGATTCGGCGGCTCGTTGACCAAATCGAAGCTCAAATCGGCCGCAGCAATCCCCCGGTAACGCCTGGCAAAGGTCTGCCAGTGAAAGCAAAACGCATCCAATGCCTCCTGGTCTTTCCACAGGTTGAACGGCTCCTCGCGTTCGCGGTTGACCGAGTAACCCGGTGCACGATGGAAGTTGAGTGAGATGTGGATACCGTACTGCTGCCCCAGACGCACCACGCGGTCCACTTTCTCCAACATCGGCTCATAGAGCTTATACGGATCGTCGTTCTCAATCCAAAGTGTATAACACGCCGGGATGCGGACGAAATCAAAGCCCCAGTCGCGCATCCAACGGAAATCATCCTCGCGGAAATTGCCATCGCTCCTCACGGTGAACATCTCCAGCAGATTAAAGCCCCGCCAGCGGGGTAATACGGTTTGCATAGCGCACCTCCTGAGAATTGTCGGATAGGGTGTAGTTACGTCTAGATTTTAGTCCCTTGTGAAAAAATGGGAAATCGCTGCACTGTTACCTTTTCCATAAAATCACGACATGACTTGTGAATGTGAATAAGAGTATTCCCTTCCGAGAGATCGGACTTGGCCGGAATCTTGCGAAGTCACAGGAAACGGTTGAACGCAATGGCAACAGAATCTTTTGATACGACAGCTCTGGTCACAGCGGCGCAAAACGGCAGTCTGGATGCCTTCAACGCGCTGGTTTTGGCCTATCAAAGCCAGGTCTACAATCTGGCGCGCTACATTTTGCGTGATGACGCGGCCGCCGACGACGCCACGCAGGAAGCCTTCATCTCCGCCTACCACGCCTTGGGCGACTTCCGTGGCGGCTCATTTCGCGCCTGGCTCATGCGCATCGTCACCAACGCCTGCTATGACCAGCTACGCCTCCATCGGCGCCGCCCTGCCGTCGCCTGGAATGATTTCGAGGACCTGGACGAGGAATCCAACCCCCATCTGGTTGACCATGCCGAGTTGCCTGAGGAAAGTGTGCAACGCAGGGAACTCAGCGGCCTGCTGGATCGGGCGATTTCCAACCTGCCCCAGGATCAACGGACGGTATTGGTGCTGATAGACCGGCTGGAATATTCCTACGAAGAAGTCGCCGCGACATTGAACATGCCGATAGGCACGGTCAAGTCGCGGCTGGCGCGCGCCCGTGCCCGTATGCGCAAAGCATTGCTGGCGGAACAAGAACTGCTGCCCATACGCTATCACCACATGGCGACTGAAACCGGCTACAGCTCCAAAGCCAGTGCCGGTGGTGTGTGGCTTGTCCCCTAAATGAATGTGGCTACTTCACGACAAGAGGAATAGTCACAGCATCCCTTGCTGCGTTATCCATATAAAGCGGCAGTCGCCCGGCGGCGTCATAGAGGCCGATGCGCAACTGATACGTTCCCGCCGGTATGCCCCCCAACGGATGCGCGTCGGCGACAATTTCCCCGGCAACCCAGGTGTTCGTGGGCTTTGCGCCCAACGCGGGCCAGCCATCGTGCTGCGCGATAAGGGGCGCGGGAGCCTCCGGTGGGGTGACGTGAACAAAAACGGTATACGGGGCGTCGCCGGTCTCGCCGGCACGCCAGTACAACGTCACCGTGAACGGCTCTCCGGCACGCGGTTCCGGCGTTATCGTGTAGCCGATCAATGCGGCGACCCCCGGCCCGAAATCGCCCGTGATAGCCAGGATGCCATCAGGCGGCGTAAACGACCGTCCGCTAACGATATGCATCATCGGTCCATGCCAGGCCGCAAGCGTCGTACCTGAGGCAGAGCGGAGTTGCACATCCAGCGGGGACTGTGCATCCAGGGCACGGCAGCCGATAGGCAGGCGGAACTGTGTGGCGAAACGTGATCCAACAGGCCAGACCGGCGCCGCCGATGCCGCCACAACGGGCAATTCCAGGCGATGGTCCTCGATGCCTACCATCAGGCGCAGCCCCGGTGCGGCGTCAGCAGCACTTTCCCAATAGGTCCAGCCTTCAACGGTTTGGCAAGGCCGCGCCGTGCTCCTCCCGATCCAGATTCCCAGCAAATGCAGGGGGCTATCTTGTTGTGTTCCCTCTCCTTGTGGAGATCGGTTTCCCAGGATATCCGCACCTGTCCATTCGACAGATACAGCTTTCGCCGGCAGTACCGGTGCTTCGCCCGTGGTCACCGTGATGGTGACCGGCTGCAACGTCACGGTTGCCTCGGCTTCACCGGCAAGGTAGACCGTGAGGGTGGGCGTGTAGCTGCCCGGTGGGGTCCAGGGGTCGGGGGTAAGCGCGTAACGGCCCAGCACGGGCGTTGCGACAGGCCAGCGCGAAGGACGATAATCGCCACCCCCCGGTGTGCTGTTGACGCGCCCCCACTCATCGCCACGCGCATCCAGCAGGCGCAGAACGACCTGGTAAAAGCGATCTTCGTGGCTAACAGTCGCGTCGGCCATCCAGAAGGCCCACACATCGAGCGGCGCGCCGGCAGGCCGTGGGGTTTCCGGCAGACGATACCCCCACAATATCAGGCCGGAGAGCGTAGGTTGCATCGGTTGCGCGGTGAGTGGCGGTTCGGCGGGAAAGTCCGCCCGGCGTTCAAGGACAAAGTGGCGCACCCCCAGCCCGTGGAACTGCGGCGTCGGCGTCTCCGGGCCGAGGGTCCCCAACAGAGCCGGGACGATGCCGGTAGGATCGGTGATGTTTTCCAGCCAGGTGACCAACCATACGCCGGACGCTTCTTGCAGAGCGGCGTTGAGAGCGGGAGCAGTGTCACCGTAATGCAGCACGTGGTTCACGTCCAGCAGTTCATCGTCAGGCAGCGGTACCAGCCCATCCAAGCCACCGTAATAAGCCCAGGCAGGGAAAACCGAGCCGGTCTCGATGACAATGACCTCGCCGGGCGCGCGGTGTGCGGCAATGTAATGGGCGACGCTGCGCCAGTCCTCGACGGCGTAGGCCGGGTCGGTGAGCAAATTCAGGTCAGCGCGGAGCGCAACAGTGACGAACATCAAGCTGCACACACCTGCCCAGACGCGAGCGAGCAAGCGAGCACGCCGGTGTCGAAGCCACGCTGTCATCCCCCAGCCTATCGCCAGCGCCAAAACCGGCAGCGGCGCCAGAAACGTCGCATGGCGGCTGCCCCATTTCGGCAGGCTGCGGAAGATCAAAGCCATGATGCCAAGCGGCAGCAGACACAGCAGGGGATAAAGCCCCGCATGGGGATGGCGACGGGCAAGCAAGAGCAGGGGAAACGTCGTCAACACGATGAGGCCGGCCGCACTCAGTTTCCACACGGCAGGCCAATAGTCGGAAATTGTCATCCCGGCCATAGCAACGCGCAAAAATTCGGCGATGGGGAGATGTCCGGCCCAGTAGGTGGCATTGCCCCCCAATGAGCGCAACGCGCCGATCCCCCAGGGCAAAAACAGCATACCGGCGACCAGTGTGGGCGGAGTCACATCGCAGAGCCATGCCTGCACGGCAGCGCGAGGCCGCCGCAGGAGCACGATGAGCGCGAAGAGTCCCTGCCCAATGAGCCAGAACACCGAAAGCGTCAGCGTGGCAAGAGCGCCGAGGAGCGTCGCGCCCCACAGCCAGGCCCAACAGCGACGTCGCTGCGGCGTGCGGCTGTACAATGTCTCGATGAGCGCCATGCTCGCCAGGAGCGTCCAGGCGATAAAGGCGCCGTACATGCGCGTCTCCCGTGCCGCCCAGATCAGAGATGTAGCGACGGCGCCCGCTCCAAGTGCCCAGATTGCCGCAGTGCGTTGCCCCGTCAGACGGCGAGCCATGCGCGCCAACGCGGCAAGGGCAAGAAGGCCATACAGAGCAGAGGGAAACCGCAGGGCAAATTCGCCGGTCCCGGCGAGCAATGTCCAGACGCGCAACACCAGGTAATGACACGGCGGCACCAGTTCACCCACGCTCAAGGCCCACATCTTGCCGAATGGCAGTCGAACGGCCCACCATAAATACGCTTCGTCGTACCACAGGCTCGGACCGCCGAGGTTCCAGACGCGCAAGCCAAACGCCACAAGCAACAGACAAACCACAAGCGCCGCATCATCGCGCTTCCCGGAGCGTGCCCTCACCGTGTCAATTCTCCCCGTAAATTCAACTGCATCTGCTGCTTGATGACGGTCACATCTTCCTCGCGGCTGAACAGATAGAACAGCTTCGCCAGCGCCGCTTCGACGGTCATATCGAAGCCGCTGATGACGCCGACTTTTGCCAGAGCCGATCCCGTTGCATAACCTTCAAGGTCCACGGTCCCTTTCAAGCATTGCGTGCAATCCACGATCACCATACCCTGTGCGACGGCGTCTGCCAGGGCCGCCATAAATGCACGGTTGTCGGTTGGGCCGTTCCCCACCCCATACGTCTCCAAAACCAACCCTCTTAGTGGCGCGTTCAGGCTATAGGCGATGATGTCCGTCGCAATGCCGGGGAAGAGTCGCAATGTCGCCACCTGGCCTGCCCGCAGGGGGTGGACGGTCAGAGGGACGCCGTCTTTGGGTGGCGGCAGGATGTGCGCCCAATCTATATTGATGTGAATACCGACCGTCCCCAACGGTGGATAATTGGGAGAATCGAATGCTTCAAAATCCACGGCATTGATTTTGACGGCGCGGCAACCGCGCAGCAGCTTGTTGCCGAAGTAAAGGCACACTTCGGGGATGGCATAGTTCGCCGCAATCAACATCACCGTGATAAGATTCTCGCGCGCGTCGTTGCGCACCTCGCACAACGGCAGTTGTGATCCCGTGAGAATGACCGGCTTTGCCAGACCTTGCAGCATGAACGGCAGCGCCGAGGCGGTATAGGCCATCGTGTCTGTGCCGTGGAGCACAATAAAACCGTCGTAGGCGTCATAATGTGCGGCAATGTCCTGCGCAATCTTGAACCAGTCATCAGGTGTCATGTTAGCAGAATCCAGCAGTGGATCGTACTCGTGGATGTCATAGGCTGGCATAGCGGGGTCGCGCAACTCCGGCATCTCTGCAAGTTGCGCCGCAAGGTAGCCCGGAGCCGGCACATAACCATCCGGCGTCCGCCGCATCCCAATTGTTCCGCCTGTGTAGACGATATAAACCCGTTTTTTCATCGTGACTCCCTCGAATCCGTTTGAACGTTGAAACGTTGACGCATTGACACGTCGAACACTTGAAATAACCAGAGTATCTTGAGCAACATGGATCTGGCGATCCGCTCGAAGTCAGATAATGTAACTTTAGAGAATGATAAAGCCCCAACCAGAGTATACGCCCGTCTTGACAGGTGAAAAGACACGCCGTAGCAAAACAGAAAAGAGGGCATTTCAGTTTTTATTGGATATTGACCTGTTTGCCTGTACATGCTACAATGATGATAAATCCGCGGTTTACCCGTGATGGAATGAGAGTTCGCCAACGGAGCGAACGGATTTCCAGCCCGGATATCCCAGGTTCATAAACGTGGCAACATATCAACGTACCAACGTTCAAATGGATTTTCTTTAAGGAGGACACAATGCCTAAGGGGAAGAAAGAGCATAACACCGACAGTGTTAAAACCGGAAAAGACGAAGTCGCTGCGGTAGAGAGTGTCCCTACTGAAGTCAAGGAGTCCAAGAAAGCCAAAACCGAACCCAAGAAGGACGAAGCCGCCGTTGCAGAAGCTGCTTCTACGGAAGGCAAAGAGACCCGGAAAGCCGAAGTGTCTGAAAAGCCCAAAAAGCCCAAGAAACTCAAGCGCAAAGTTTACGAAGAAGAGTTGCGCAAACTCCAGATCGAACTGGTGAAATTGCAATACTGGATCAAGGAAAAAGGGCTGAAGGTCGTCGTGATCTTCGAGGGGCGTGACGCTGCCGGCAAGGGCGGCGTCATCAAACGCATCACCGAGCGGCTCAACCCCCGTATCTGCCGCGTGGAAGCCCTTGGCACCCCATCTGACCGTGAGAAGACGCAATGGTACTTCCAGCGTTACGTGGATCGCCTGCCGGCCGCCGGCGAGATGGTGCTCTTCGACCGAAGCTGGTACAACCGTGCCGGCGTCGAGCACGTGATGGGCTTCTGCACCGAGGAGGAATACCGCGAATTCTTGCGCTCGTGCCCCGAATTCGAGCGCATGCTCATCCGCTCCGGCATCATCCTCATCAAATACTGGTTCTCGGTGAGCGATGAAGAACAGGAGCGTCGCTTCCAGGCGCGCCTCAACGATCCCACCAAACGCTGGAAACTCAGCCCCATGGACCTGGAATCGCGCCGCAGATGGATCGAATACTCGAAGGCCAAAGATGAGATGTTCGCCCACACCGACACCAAACAATCGCCCTGGTACGTGGTCAACGCCGACGATAAACGCCGGGCGCATCTCAACTGCATCAGCCACCTGCTCAGCCTGATTCCCTATGAGGATTTGACCCCCGGCCCCATCGAACTGCCGCCGCGCCAGGATGACATCGCCTACGTCCGCCCGCCGATGGAATACCAGACCTTTGTTCCCGAACGATATTAAACCAACGACAAGGTGCATCCTGTAATGCATAACATTGCGCAGACCTTTACCCTTTTGAAAGAGAAAGGCCGTAAGGCACTCATGCCTTATGTAACGCTGGGTTATCCGGCGTTGACCAGTGCCCTGGACATCGTCCCGGCGCTGGCCGAGGCGGGAGCGGATCTGGTGGAACTGGGGGTGCCGTTCAGCGATCCCCTGGCCGATGGGGCGACGATCCAGGCAGCGGCGCAGCGGGCGCTGGAAAACGGCATGTCGTTGGCGTTGTGTCTGGAGCAGGCCGCGGCCTTGCGCGCGCGCGGCGTCACTATCCCCTTTGTGCTGATGGGCTACTACAATCCCATCATGCAGTTCGGCATTGAGCATTTCGTGGAACAGGCCGTGGCCGCCGGCATTGACGGCCTCATTGTCCCTGACCTGCCGCCAGAAGAGGCCGGGGACCTGTACACAGCGGCAACGGCGCGTGGGCTGGATGTTATCTTCCTGTTGGCCCCCACATCGGACGCGGCGCGGGTGCAGACGGTCGCGGCGCGATCCGGCGGTTTCATCTACCTGGTGTCACTTGTCGGCGTGACGGGCGCGCGGGAGAGCCTACCGCCCGATCTGGCGGAATTCGTCGCCCGCGTGCGTGCGGTCACAGAGAAACCGCTTGCCGTGGGATTCGGCATCGCCACACCGGAGCAAGCCGCGCAGGTGGCACGCCTAGCAGACGGTGTCATCGTCGGCAGCGCGCTCGTCAAAGTCATTGGGGCGGCAGACCACCCCGCCGAAGCCGCACGGACATTCGTGGCGGCGCTGCGTATGGGGATAGACATACAATCTTGCAAAGATAGCATGGATTGAAGCTGCACCTTTCAATCCAATCTGTATAGTTGACCATAATAGGAGTAAACAAAGAGCGTTTGCTCACGGACGTCACCGTTATTGCGTTTCAGGTCAGGTGAATGTGCCAGTTTGACAATTTCTCCAAATGGAGTATGATGGGTTGTAATATGATGAATGACTGGATAATTTGGTCGAAAGTCACATGAAATCACAAATCTGGTTTACCTACTATTACTTTTATTTTAGCTGTCCCTGACAGGGTCGGCTCCTTGGCGTTGTAAAGGGTAAGAGTAAAAGGTAAACCCAAAAATGCAAAAAAAGACGTGGAGCGACCCGCTCCACGTCTTTTTTGTACCGGATCTATCAACCGATCGAACAGTCGCTAACGGATTTTCAACTTTATGGAGAAAGACTATGGCATGTCGAGGCATTCGAGGAGCAATTACCGTCACCGAAAACACTGCCGCAGCCATCAAAGCGGCGACGCGAGCGTTGTTAGAACACATAGTCACAGCTAATGCCGTGAATATAGCTGACATCGCCAGCGTCATTTTCACCGCCACGCCCGATCTGAACGCGGCTTATCCCGCCCTCGCCGCCCGCGAGATGGGATGGAACCACACACCGTTGCTGTGTATGCAGGAAATGGCCGTTCTGGGAAGCCTGCCCCGCTGTATTCGTGTCTTATTGCACTGGAACACCGACCGCGCACAAACGGACATCCATCACATCTACCTGGGCGAAGCGCAAGCCCTCAGACCGGATATAACGAATCACGAATAGCGGATGGCGAATTAAAAATAGCGAATTACGAATAGCGAATTACAACTCGTAACTCGTGATTCGTAATTCGTAACTCGTAATTCGTAATTCTTTAAGGGGGGGGAATCTTATGGTCAGAGTAGCTTTTCAAGGAGTTGCCGGAGCATATTCGGAAGAGGCCGTGCGGCAGTATTTTGGGCCAACGGTGGAGAGCGTGCCATGTCGCACACTGGATGAGATGTTTCCACTTGTGGAGAACGGCGCAGCCGATTATGCCATGCTGCCGGTGGAGAATGCCGTCGCCGGGTCGGTGGCCGGTGCTTATGAGCTGCTGTTGGAACGCGATTTGCGCATCAACGCCGAGGTCATCCTGCACGTCCATCACATGCTGATGACCTTACCGGGGACAAAGCGTGAAGACATCAAGCGCGTGCGCTCGCATCCACAGGCATTGGCACAGTGCCAGCGTTATCTCGATCGTTACGGCCTCATCGGCGAACCGGCCTTCGACACGGCAGGCAGTGCACGTGATCTGGCGAATCATCCCGAACCGGATGTCGCCGTCATCGCCAGCGCGTTAGCGGCGGAACTGTACAATCTGGAAATCCTGGATCGAAACATCGAAGACTATCGCTTCAACTACACACGCTTTTTTGTGATGGGGCTTGAGGATCCGCCCCGTGCGCAACGCCCTAAAACCTCTATCGTCTTCTCCACACGACACACGCCCGGCGCGCTGTACAAATCTATGGGCGAGTTTGCGATACGCGGCATCAACCTCACCAAAATCGAATCGCGCCCGCGTTTGAATCAACCCTGGCGCTACATTTTTTACCTGGACTTTGAGGGCCATTGTCAGGACGTGGCCTGTGAGGCCGCTTTGATGGGACTATTACGTCATTCTTCATTCGTCAAATTGTTGGGTTCATATCCGGCAGCCACAACGCCGGTGATAGAAGAGGAGGAAAAGCGATGATCGTCATTATGAAACACGGTGCGACAGCAGCACAAATTGCCAATGTGACGGCCCGTATCGAGGGTATGGGCTGTACGACGCACCTCTCACAAGGAGAGGAGCGCACCATTATCGGGGTCATCGGCAACGGCCGGCCGATTGACCGGGAACAGATCGAACGAATGTCCGGCGTGGATCGCGTGGTGGCAGTGTTGCGGCCCTTCAAACTCGCCAGCCGCGAATTCCATCCGCAGGACACCGTCGTTCCGATCAACGGCGTCAGTGTCGGAGGCAAGGCATTGACCATTATGGCCGGGCCATGCTCGGTGGAGAGCCGTGCGCAGTTGTTAGAAACAGCGTATGCCGTGAAACAAGCCGGCGCGCATATCCTGCGGGGCGGCGCCTACAAACCGCGCAGTTCCCCGTACAGCTTCCAGGGATTGGGTGAAGAGGCCCTGCGGCTCCTGGCCGAAGCGCGCAGCGTCACCGGCCTGCCCATCGTCACCGAGGTCATCGCGCCGGAGCTGGTGCCGTTGGTCGCCACCTATGCCGACATTTTGCAGGTGGGCGCGCGCAACATGCAGAACTTCGCCTTGCTACACGCCGTCGGCGAGTCGCAACGTCCGGTGTTGCTCAAGCGCGGCATGATGGCGACGATGGAGGAATTGCTGATGGCCGCCGAGTACATCCTCTCACATGGCAACCATCGCGTCATCCTCTGCGAACGCGGCATCCGCACCTTCGAGAACTACACGCGCAACACCCTCGACCTGAGTGCCGTGCCCATGCTCAAACAACTCAGCCACCTGCCCGTCATCGTGGATCCGAGCCACGGCACCGGTAAATGGGAACTGGTCGAACCGATGTCACGGGCTGCCATTGCCGCCGGCGCCGACGGTCTTATCATCGAAGTCCACCCGCGCCCGGAAGAAGCCCTTTCCGACGGCGCACAGTCGCTCAAACCGACGCGCTTTGCCGCACTGGTCGAATCGCTCAAGCCCATCGCCGAAGCGGTAGGACGAACACTATAGAATCTCAGAATCAGCGAATCAGCAAATTGGCGAATCGGCGGGCCTGCTCGAATTGCGAATTTCGGGACAGGTGTGACGCACCTTGCATGGTCTGAAGAGATTTTCAGGGTCAGAAAGGCTTTATAGACATTCGGCCTTCCTGTTAATCCCCTCCAAAGAAATGCACCGCGTAATGACCGTCGCAATTCGCAATTCGTAATTCGCAATTCGCAATTCGACAAGGAGACGAGAGAAATGAAATCACTTTCTGATTGTATTGTCTCGGTTGTCGGCCTGGGCCTGATGGGGGCATCGCTGGCAGGGGCGCTGCGCGGAAAGTGTGCGCGCGTTGTGGGTGTGGCGCGGCGGGCGGAGGTCATCGAAACGGCGCTGGCGCGTGGGTTCGTGGATGAGGGGACGACCGACCTGAGCGCCGGCGTGCATGACGCCAATATAGTGGTGCTGTCAACGCCGGTGCGTGTGATCATACAACAGCTGGCCGAGATTGCGCCGCACCTGCGCCCCGGCTGCGTGGTGATGGACCTGGGCAGCACCAAAAAGGACATCATTGACGCGATGGAACGTTTGCTGCCGGAACACATTCAACCACTTGGCGCACACCCGATGTGCGGCAAAGAAACCTCCGGCATCGAAGTCGCCGAAATCACGCTGTACCGGGAGCGCACGTTCATCCTCACGCCGTCGCCTCGCACGACGCCGGAGACACTGGCACTCGGCACGGCGCTTGCCGAAGCCGTCGGCGCGAAGCCGCTGGTGCTCGACGCCGACCGACAGGACTACATCGTCGGCACGGTGAGCCATCTGCCGTACCTGCTGGCCTGCGCGCTGGTCGCCACCGCAGACGCCACCACATCCAAAGACCCGGCGGCGTGGAAGATCGTCGCGGGCGGCTTCCGCGATACATCGCGCGTGGCAGGCAGTGATGTCACGATGATGCTGGATATCCTGATGACCAACCAGACCCATGTTTTAGAAGCCGTGCGTGTCTTTGAAGAACAATTGCGCTCGCTGACCGCCATGATCGCCGCCGGCGATGAAGATGCCCTGCGCGCCAGGCTCACCCATATCCGCAACACCCGCAAGGAGATGTTCCCATGAGCCGATTGATCGTTTCTCCGGGGTCGCCGCTCCGCGGACAGGCGCGCGTCCCCGGCGACAAATCCATCTCGCACCGTGCGTTGATGCTCGGTGCCCTGGCCGACGGCGTCAGCCACATCGCAGGCTTCCTGCCCGGCGGTGATTGCCTGGCGACATTAGGGTGTATGCGCGCACTGGGGGTCGAGATAGAGGTCAACGGCTTGAACGGAAATCTATCCGTTTCATCCGTTGAATCCGTTGACATCATTATCCACGGACGCGGATTGCGCGGCCTGCATGCGCCGGGCGCACCCCTGGACTGCGTCCGCTCCGGTACAACCATGCGCTTGCTGGCAGGGATTCTGGCCGGGCAGGATTTCGACAGCATACTCAGCGGCGATCCCCAACTACTGCGCCGCCCCATGCGCCGCGTCGTTGAACCGCTGCGCGCGCTCGGTGCGGACATCCACGATACCGACGGCCACGGCCCGCTTGTCATCCACGGGAAACAATTGCATGGTGGGGAGCTTACACTGACCGTCGCCAGCGCTCAGGTGAAGAGTGCGCTTTTGCTGGCGGGCCTGTTTGCCGACATGCCGGTGACCGTCCACCAACCCGGCCCCAGCCGTGACCATACCGAGAGGATGCTTAAAGCGCAGGTAAATGGCAAATGGCAAATGGCAAATGGCGAATCGGCGAATCAGCGAATCGGCGAATCAGCGCTTGTCATCAACGGGCTTACTGTGATGTTGAACCCGTCCGCTATTGAGCATCTGGCACCTTTGAACATGACCGTTCCTGGCGACATTTCTTCGGCGGCGTTTCCCCTTGTGGCGGCGCTGCTCGTGCCGGACTCGGAGATCACGCTGACCGGCATCAACATCAACTGGACACGCACAGGCTTGTTAGATGTGCTCGCTGCGATGGGCGCGGAGATCACGCTGACGAACGAAGACACGCAAGGCGGCGAGCCGGTGGCCGATCTGACCGTGCGCACGGCGTCGCTGAGGGGAACGGAAATCGGCGGTGACATAGTGGTGCGGATGATTGACGAATTTCCCATCCTGGCGGTCGCGGCGACACAGGCGCGTGGCACAACGCTGGTACGCGATGCCCATGAACTGCGGGTCAAGGAGACCGACCGCATTGCCACGGTCGTGGAAGAATTGCGCAAGCTTGGCGCAAGCATCGAACCACGTGAAGACGGCTTCATCGTCAACGGACCGACCCAACTGCGCGGGGCCGTTGTAGATAGCCACGGTGACCACCGCCTGGGGATGGCGCTCGCTGTAGCGGGACTGATCGCGGAGGGTGAAACGGTGATCGAAGGTGCGGAGCGCATCACAGATTCATTTCCAGGTTTTGTGAGTATAATGCAAGGGTTAGGAGGTCACTTAACATTTCAGGAGGCCCAATGGCTTTATCAGGAATTAATGGACACACCACCCTGGTCGGACTGATCGCGTGGCCGGTGGGCCACAGCGTCTCACCGCCGATGCATAACGCAGCCTTCGAGGCTCTCGGCTTGAACTGGTGTTACGTTCCGCTGCCGGTTGCGCCGTCGCAGGTGGAAAACGCGGTGCGCGGCGTGGCGGCGCTTGGATTCCGGGGGGTCAACGTGACTGTGCCGCACAAACAGGCGGTGCTTCCGGCGTTGGATGTGATCGCGCCAGACGCAGCGCGGTTCGGCGCGGTGAACACTATCGTCATCGAACGCGATACAGACGGACGGCCGGTGATCACCGGGCACAACACGGACTACCAGGGTTTCCTTGGTTCGCTGCGACAGGGAGGCTTCGAGCCGGCGGGTAAGTCTGCGGTCGTTGTCGGGGCCGGAGGGGCAGGACGTGCCGTGGTCTTTGGATTGTTGCAGGCAAACGCGCGCGACGTGTTGGTACTCGACACACAGCCGCGGCAGGTACAGTCGTTGTTGGCCGACCTGGGCGGAAATGGCGTGCCGTTGCGCACTGCCCCGCTATCCACCGAGATTTTGGTGGAATCGGCGCGCGCGGCGGATCTGCTGGTCAACGCGACGCCCGTGGGGATGTCGCCCCAGATCCACGCCTCCATCTGGCCCGATGCGGCGTCCTTCCCGGCGCACCTGACCGTCTTCGATCTCGTCTACAATCCACAAGAAACGCAGCTTTTGCGCCAGGCACGCGCGGCGGGCGCGCTGGCTATTGACGGGCTGGATATGCTCGTGCGACAAGGGGCGATTGCCTTCGAGTTGTGGACCGGCCAGCAAGCCCCGTTCGACGTGATGCGCGACGCCTGTGAGCGTGCATTAGGACAGCGGTAGGTTGCCGGTGAGCGTTTTTGAGGTGATGATGTTAGTCTGCTTCGGCGTCAGTTGGCCGATTTCGATAGCCAAGGCGCTGCGCACGAAGAAGGTGGAAGGCAAAAGCCCGGTGTTTATGGCGGTAATTTGCCTGGGCTATCTGAGCGGCATCCTGCACAAATTGCTGTTTTCGTTGGATTGGGTCATTGTCCTGTATGCGATCAACCTGGTGATGGTGGCGACGGATTTGTGCTTGTATTACCGATATTTGCCTTCGGCTGGTGGGATATGGAAAGTTTTAGTACAACGTGTCAACAAGGAGTAGAAAGTAAGGAGTAGGGAGTATGGGGCTAAATGCCCATACTTCATACTCCGTACTCTATACTCTTCATCAATATCCTGAGGAGACATTATGACAAACGTATTCGATGAGTTTCAGTGGCGTGGGTTAATCCACAGCTTTACAGAGGGGACGTCGGAGGTGTTGGCGACGGAGAAGGTAACGGTCTACATCGGCTTCGACCCCACGTCCGACAGCCTGCAAATCGGCAACCTGTTGACATTGATGGGTCTGGCGCGGATGCAACGCTTCGGCCATTCACCGATCGCGCTGGCGGGTGGCGGCACGGGCCTGATCGGCGATCCAAGCGGCAAAACCAGTGAGCGTCAACTGTTGAGCCATGAGCAGGTAGAAGCCAACGTTGAGGCGATTAAACCGCAACTGGCGCGCTTCCTGGATTTCGAGGTCAAAAGCAACCCGGCGCGCCTCGTCAACAACGCCGACTGGCTGTGCCAGATTTCGATGATGGATTTCCTGCGCGATGTGGGCAAGTACTTCAGCGTGAACTCCATGATAGCGAAGGACTCGGTTAAGTCACGGCTGGACCGCGAGGAGGGCATTTCGTACACCGAGTTCAGCTACATGTTGCTCCAGGCCTACGACTTCCTGCAACTCTACGACCGTTACGGCTGCACCATGCAATCGGGCGGCAGCGATCAATGGGGCAACATCACCGCCGGCGTAGATTTGATCCGCCGCACGCGCAACATCCGCGCCTATGGGTTGGTCTATCCCCTGCTCACCAATGCTGACGGCTCAAAGCTCGGCAAGTCGGTACATGGGACGATTTACCTGGACGCCAGGCGCACCTCGCCCTACCGCTTCTACCAGTACTGGCTCAACCGCGACGACGCCGATGTGATTGACGACCTCAAGCACTTCACCTGGATGACCCGGGATGAGATCGCCGCGCTGGCGCACAAGGTAGCGACCCAGCCGGAGCTGCGCGAGGCACAACGCACCCTGGCGCGCACAATGACGGCGATGGTTCACGGTGAGACGGCGCTGGCGAAGGCCGAACAGGCATCGCAAGTGTTGTTTGGCGGCGAGATTGCCGGCCTGAGTGCGGAGGACATCCACGACATCTTCAGCGACGTACCCTCCAGCCAGATCGCCAAAAATGCCATCGAAGGGCCGGGGATGCCCCTCGTGGATATGCTGGTCGCTGTCGGGCTGACCAAATCCAAAGGCGAGGCGCGCCGTCTGATCGAGAGCGGCGGCGTCTATGTCAACAACATCCAGATCACGGGTGTGGATCAGGCAATCACCCTGGCGGATACGATTGAAGGGCAGTTCATTGTCCTGCGCAAGGGGAAGAAGAGCTACCATCTGGTGCAGGTGAGAGCGTAATACCGAAGCCGTGCCGCGTCAGTCTTAGAGCTATCGCACATAGTCACTTCCGGCAACTGAATACGGCCTAAAGGCCAGGGAAAAAGGGGGGCTTTGTGGCGGGGCTTCGTCTCGCCACAAAGATTCCCCCTAGAGATGCCGCTTTAGCAGCACAACCGACAGCACGACGGGACAAAGTTTCCCAAATGCGACAGCCCTACCCTCCATTGACGCAGGGCCTTATCATTCTTGCTCCGACGGGAACGCCAGTTCCCCGTTTTTGAAGCAACGCGGATCTGGCGATCCGCTCATAGCCAGGAAGTCACTGTAACGAGGGTGTCAAAGCCCTGTCCATTGACGTCGTTTCATATCTATGGTATATCTGAGATAACAGTGAAGAGGGAGGTCAGCCATGACGACTGAAATTACAGTGCAGAGAACACCGCAGGGTGTGCTCATTCCATACACAGCATTAGAAGAATGGCAAGATATGGAGCTAGAGGTAATTCAGGAAAAACATCGGATCGTGATTCGTCCTAAAGCGGCGCCGATAACACGCGATGATGTGCGTGACATGTTGCGTGAGGTGGGTCTATTATATGAGATAGATGCGCCTGCTATTGAACCAGTTTCACAAGCAGAACGCGAACGTTTGGCAAAAAAGCTCGCGGAGGGTCCGCCGCTGTCAGAGTTAATCATTGCCGAGCGTGAAGATCGAATATGAGATATTATTATCTGGATGCCAGCGCGTTGATAAAACGCTATATTGATGAAATCGGAAGCGATTGGGTCCGCACGCTTCTCGATATGCCAGAAGCTTCTTTTTTTGTGGCGCACTTTTTTGTGGTTGAAGTGACCAGCGCTTTCACACGGCGTATACGTGAAGGATTGCTAACTCTCACAGACTATCACGAGCTGCAAAATATATTCCAGGCGGATTGTGTTGATAGCTACAACGCGATCACTGCTGTCGGAGAAATCATTGATACAGCAAAAACTCTGCTCGAAAAGCATTTATTGCGTGCATTGGATGCGATGCACCTGGCAACCGCCTTGATCGTGAATCAATGGTTGCTTGCCAATAACCAACCGCCTTTGACCTTTCTCTGCGCCGACGAGCGTCTGCTCGCTGCGGCTGCCGCCGAAGGGCTGGCCGTAGATAACCCCAACAATCACCCCTGATTGATATGGAACTCCTCGGTGGGCCTCTCTTTGCGGTGGCCGGGGCGGGGGAATCCCATGGGCCGGGCTATACCACCATCGTGCTCGGCTGTCCCCCCGGCCTGTGGCTGACGCGGGCCGACATTCAACGCCATTTGGACCGCCGCCGCCCCGGCGGCAACATCCACGGGACGCCGCGCAGTGAGGCAGACAAGGTCGTGCTGCTTTCCGGCTTATATACGGATGATCTGGATACCCTGCTCGCCGGGCCGGACGTGCGAACCGTTGCCGATGGCGTAGAAAGCATCACCCGCACCTATGAGGCCGGTTACACCACCGGCGAACCCATCGCCGCCGTGGTGCTCTCTGCCGCCAAACGCTCCGGCGATTACAGTCAGTTCGCCGGGCCAGAAGGTGAGGTGCGCCCCGGGCACGCCGACCTGGTGAAGTATCACCAATCGCGCGGCTTCAACGATCCGCGCGGCGGCGGGCGGGCCAGCTATCGCGCGACCGTTTCCGACGTAATCGGTGGTTCGATTGCGCGGTTGTACCTGGAGCGGCAGTTTGGGACGGTGTTCCTCTCGTCGCTGGTGCAGGTGGGGGCACTCAAGGCGTCCGCCACCCTGGCGGAGACGGTAGAACGGCTGGCTTTGCAGCACACGCAGGCACATCCCGTTCCGGCGGATGATTTGCGTCAACTCGAAGCGATGCTCGCTGCTGCCGAACTGCCCACGCTCGACGCCGATTTCGCCCGCGAGGCCGCCGCGTTGATCGAAACCGTGCGCGCGGACGGCGACTCCATCGGTGCGGTGGTGGAGGTCGTCGCGGTGAACGTCCCAGCGTTGGCCGGCGCACCGCTCTACGAGAGCCTCAAGCTGCGGCTGATGGGGACGCTCGGCGGGCTGCACGCAGCGCAAGGCGTCGAGGTCGGTTCCGGCTTCGACGTGGTTGCGCGGCGCGGCAGCGAGAACAACGACCCGATCCGTGCGACGGGCTACCAGAGCAATCACCACGGCGGGTTGCTCGGCGGCATCACCACGGGGATGCCGTTGGTGTGCCGCGTCGCCTTCAAGCCGACGGCCTCGATCCAGACGCCGCAGCTTTCCGTGCGTCAGAATCTCGCAGAGATCAACTTCGCGCTCAAGCGAGGTCGCCACGATCCCTGCGTTGGCGTGCGTGCAGGCGTGACATTGGAATCACGGATGGCGATTGAGTTATTGAATGCCGTGTTGATGCAGCAGAGCCGGCAGCCGTCAACGATTAGCTTTCAGCTTTTCAGCAGGGATGAAAGGAATTTCCTATGAACCTGTGTTCACCGAGGAACTTGAACCTGATTCTTACCGGCTTCATGGGCACCGGGAAAACCACCGTCGGGCGTGAAGTGGCGCGGCGGTTGGGGCGTGCGTTTGTGGATATGGACGACGTCATCGTGGCGCGGGCGGGCAAGCCGATTCCACACATCTTTGCGGAGGATGGGGAGGCGGCGTTCCGCGCGCTCGAGGCGGCGGTGTGCATCGAGTTGAGCGCGCAGGACGGGCTGGTGATTGCGACGGGCGGCGGCGCGCTGGTAAATCCGGCGAACCGCATCACGATGGAGCGCAGCGGCGTCGTGGTTTGTCTGGATGCGAGTCCTGACGAAATTCTGCGGCGCGTCGGCGGCAACGCCGACCGTCCGCTGCTCAACGTGCCCGACCCTGCGGCTCGCGTCGCCGAGTTGCTGACGGCCCGCCGCGACGCTTACGGCGCGCTTCCCTGGCACGTGGCGACGACCGGGCGCAGCGTGGACGATGTCACCGCGCAAGTCCTGGCGCTGGCGGAAACTATCACACTGCCTGTGCGGCATCCCGGCGGCGAGTACCCCATCCATATCGGGCGTGGATTGTTGGCGTACCTGGGCGGGGCGTTGCGGGCGGTGGGCGTGCGCGAAGGGACGGCGGTGGCGATTGTCACCAACACTGTGGTTGGGCCGTTATACGCGGGACGAGTGGAGACGGCGTTGCGCGAGGCGGGCTACCGGCCTTTCGTCTGTACGATTCCCGATGGCGAGCAGCACAAGACATTGGATACGGTGCGCGCCCTGTACGAGCAGTTTCTCGCGGGGCAGCTCGATCGCAGCGGTGTGGTGCTCGCGCTTGGCGGCGGCGTGACCGGCGACATCGCCGGCTTTGCCGCAGCGACATTCATGCGTGGCGTGCGCTTTGTGCAGGTACCCACGACCTTGCTCGCGATGACGGATGCCAGTGTGGGGGGCAAGACGGGCGTGGATCTACCGCAGGGCAAGAATCTCGTCGGCGCGTTCAAGCAGCCGGAGATGGTGTTGATTGACCTGAATGTGCTCGACACGCTCCCCGAAGCCGAATTCCGTTCCGGGATGGCGGAGTTGCTAAAGCATGGGGTGATTGGGGCGCCGGAGTTAGTCCAAAGTCCAAAGTCCAAAGTCCATAGTCGAGAATCGGCGAATCGGCGAATCGGCGAATTACGAATCACGAATCACGAATCACAAATCACCAATTACCAGTTACCGGTTACCGATCTAGCGCGGTCGTTGCGGGTGAAGATTGACATTGTGGAGGAAGATCCGTTCGAGCAGGGGCGGCGGGCGGTACTGAATTTGGGTCACACGACGGCGCACGGGTTGGAACAGGTGAGCGCGTTCACGCTGCGCCACGGCGATGCGGTGAGCATCGGGATGGTGACGGCAGCGCGGATCGCGGAGGCGTTGGGGCGTGCAGAACCGGGATTGGCGGCGCACATCGCGGATGTTTTGGCGGCGTGGGGCTTGCCGGTGACCTGTCCCCCCTACCCTGTGGATGCCATCTGGCAAGCGATGACACACGACAAGAAAAAGCAAGGCAAGGGCCTGCGCTGGATTCTGCCGCGCGCCATCGGTGATGTGACGATTGCCGACGACGTGCCGGAAACCCTGGTCAGGCAAATTCTGATGGAGATGGGAGCGAAGGAATGAAGGACGAATGGCAAATGGCAAATGGCGAATTGGCGAATCATGAATCACGAATCATGAATCGTAAATCAATCTCCAAAATCGAAAATCAAAAATCTAAAATCCTCGTGTTGCACGGGCCGAACTTGAATTTGTTGGGGCGGCGGGAGCCGGAAACGTATGGGCGGGTGACGTTGGACGAAATCAATGCGGCATTGTTGCAAGCCGCGGAGGGGCGTGCCGAGCTGCGTATCCTGCAATCCAACAGCGAGGGCGCATTGATTGACGCCCTGCATGCGGCTATGGACTGGGCCGACGGCGTGTTGATCAATCCCGGCGGCTACACCCATACCAGCGTCGCGCTGCGGGATGCGATTGCCGGGACGGGGCTCCCCACGGTCGAGGTGCATCTCTCCAACATCCATGCCCGCGAAGAATTCCGCCACAAATCCCTGCTCGCGCCGGTCTGCGTCGGCCAGATCTGCGGCTTTGGCTGGCGGAGCTATGTGTTGGGATTGGAGGCGTTGTTGGAGCGAATGGCAAATAGCAAATGGCAAATGGCGAATGGCGAATCGGCGAATCACGAATCACGAATCACGAATCACAAATCATCTGTCCCGCAACCTGCAACCTGTAACCTGCAACCTGCACAACGTCTGCGCAATTTGCCGCCGTATCCGTTTGCGCGATGGGAGAAGGTAGTGGCGGATGCACGCCGCGGTGACAGAACGATGATCCGGCTGGACATCGGCAACCCGGATATGCCGCCGGATGATGCTGTGATTGAAGCACTGTACGCTTCGGCGAAGAAACCCGACGTGCACGGATACTCCGGTTATCGCGGGCTGCCCGAATTTCGCCGCGCCCTTGCCGACTATTATGCCCGCCGCTTTGGCGTCATGCTCGATCCCGATAAGCATGTTGTGCCATTGCTCGGCTCAAAAGAAGGCATCGTCAACATGGCGCTGGCCTGGCTGGATGCAGGCGACCTGGCCCTCATCCCTGATCCCGGCTATGCACCCTACGCCGCCGGCGCGCGGCTGGCCGGTGCGGATTTCGTGATGTTCCCCTTGCTGGCGGAAAACAATTTTCTACCCGATTTCGATGCCATCCCTACCGATGTGGCCGACCGCGCAAAGTTGATATGGCTCAACTACCCCAACAACCCTACAGGCGCCGTCGCCGACCTGGATTTTCTGGCGCGGGCCGTGGACTTCGCCCGTCGGCACGGCATCCTGCTGTGCTACGATGCGCCGTACTGCGACATCACCTACGGTGACTATGTCGCGCCGAGCATCCTGCAGGTGGAAGGCGCATTGGATGTGGCAGTGGAGTTCAACTCGCTTTCCAAGACGTTCAACATGGCCGGCTGGCGTATGGGAATGGCCGTAGGCAATCCGGCCGCGTTGGCGGCCCTGGCGCAGGTGAAATCGAACATGGATTCGGGGCTATTTCAGCCCTTGCAAGAAGCCGCCATCGTCGCCATCACACAGACGCGACCGACGTGGTTTGCCGCGCGCAACGCCCTCTACCGTGAACGGTTCGATATTCTCATCGAAGGGCTACAGGCACTGGGCATCACCGCGCAATGTCCGCAGGCCGCGCTTTACCTCTGGGCAGCGATTCCGGAGGGATGGGACTCCTCAGAGACTTTCGCGCGAGCGGTGATGGAGCGGACCGGCGTGGTCTTCGCGCCCGGATCGTTCTTCGGTCCGGCGGGCGAGGGGTACGTGCGTATCTCGGTGACGGCGTCTACGGAGCAGATACGGGAAGCGATGGAGAGATTGAAGAGCGGAGATTAGGGATTGGGGATAAGGCGTTGAGGATCGGGACGCCAGTGATAGAAAGCTATGGTAGGATGTGGGATTTCGACGGCCAGGGCGGCAATGTACCCTGAAGCCGGGACAAAACTCAGCAGCGTCCACGTTTCGGGGTGATGAGGATGGCGGCGGTCGGCGAGCAAGTGGGGCGGGGCATCCGGGTCCATCGTCACATCGAACTGATCGAGAGGCAGGGAAACCCCCATCCCCAGGGCTTTGACGTATGCCTCCTTGCGCGTCCAGCCGGCAAAAAACGCGGCGGCGCGCTTGCTTTCGGGCAAAGCGCGAAAGGCCGCGTTTTCGTTTGTGGAAAAGAACTGCTCCACAAGCCGTGAGAAATTGTCCGGCGGGATGATCTGCTCCACATCAATACCGACCGGCCGATCGCAGGTCACGGCCAAAAGAATCAAGGCACCGGAATGGGAAAGGTTGAATTGCAACCGGGTGTGATCGGGCGCCGCCAGCGCCGGTTTCCCATAATCGTTTGTCACAAACGTCAGTTGATCAGCAGGAATGTCCAGATAACGGCTGAGAATGTCACGCAACCCGCCATGGGCCACCACAAAGCGTTCGCGGTGTTCCGGCAAGCGAAACCGGTCGGCGCGAGCGCGTTCCCCGGCAGAGAGCGTAGCTTCGAGATGTCGCAAGTAAGTCGGCGCGACGGGCAGATCCATCCGCCAGACGTGAACGGCGTCGGCGGTGGGAACAGAGAGGTCAGCAGGGCTACACCACATTTCTCTTATCTCCTCAGCAAGTAGTTGTTGACAACTTTTTAACTTATGCTAGACTAGTTACAGTTGTTGGAGTTACATACTCTATTTTTGGGGCAGGAGTTTAGGTCAGAGAAGCCTGAGGACGTTTCTATGGTTAATCCTGCAGACTTGCTCTGAAGAACAAAACTGTAACGGTTCAATGTATCCAAAACAATCTCACTGGAGGGGAGTATGCGTGGAAAAAAGGCACTTGTTACTATTCTTATCATCATCATCATTATTGGCATACTCTTTATAGGCTATTTCTTATTAACCAGAACAAAAAAGGGAGCTGAACAAGAACCTCAGATTGTTACAACTGAGACACCACCTCCCACCTACAATATTGTAGTTTCGGCCCAAGATCCAATCCCGCGCGGATGGCGTTTCCAAAGCGGTGATAACGCAGCAACCGTACAACAATGGCCAGCTGAGGCTTTGCCTCCCTCCGGTTATTTAACTTCACTGGACCAACTCAACAATAAATATGCAGCCACCGACATCCCCATAGGCACGCCAATCCTGGAAAATATGCTGTCAGAAGCCCCCATTGCGCCTTTTCCGGCAGGACGTGTAGCGTATGGGATCCCTATGGACGTTCAAGGCGGCGTGGGCTGGCACATTCAAGAAGGTGATCATGTTGATGTTTTAGCAGCCATTGAGCTGGTGAATGTGGATCCCGAATTCCAGAGCAAGATGCCCAATTTGTTCCAAACGCTACCTGAGCCTAACGTTGAAAATCCTACACCCTCCCTTAGCGGTGTATATGGGCGTTTCGGGACTTTGCCTAACGGCATGGCCAGCATGATTCTTCCCAATGGCGATCCTTATCCCCAGGTATTTGTGCAGATGACTGTACAAGATGCCATCGTATGGCGTATTGGCGCACAGTACACTATTGAAGAGACCCCTGCAGCTCCCCAAGAGGCCGCGGCAGCCCCTACGCCGGCGAGCGGTGGTGGAATCGTAATGCAGTCACAAGGTGCTGCTGCCACGCCGGTAGCGCAAACTCTGACAAACCAACGGGGAGATATTGAATTGGTAACGTTGCTTGTCGCGCCACAAGACGCGCTTATCTTAAAGTACCTTTATGAAATCGGTGCTGACTTAGACCTGGTGATCCGCGCTCCCAACGACACCGCAACCTGGCGCACCAGTCCGGTATGGAGTCGCTATGTTTTAGAGTTCTACCAAATCCCGCAGACCGGCTCCGATCTGCCGGTGGCTACCACCCCCCTGCGGACTCCCCTGGAGCTAACACCAGTGGCCACTCCCCCGCCGGCGCAGCAATAAAAACAAAACGCAACGAGCAGCAACAATCCCGTCCCTGTTGATCCCAGGGACGGGATTGTTGTTCTATACGACCTGAGCCACCACGTTGAGTCTGGTCAAAGACCAACTTAAACCAGGACAAGGCTCAAGTATCCAGGCCCTTACATAAACCGGTGAAACCTGATAATCTCTCCGTTGAGTGTCGCCGGGCTGTCTTTAACCACAGTCCCATGCTCCTGGGAAGCACCATAAACATGAAAATACCGGCTATTTTCAGACCAGACGTAGCTTTTACTCCCCTTACTCAACCAGACGCAAGAAGATGCGGTTGTATAGTTCATCGAAGATCGGGTCGAGTTGTTCAGGACGGGGCGCGTGGCGATGAACGCCACCGGTCATCTCAGCAATAAACTGCATCAACTCAACATCTGCCGACGCACCCAACGTGATCGTGAAAAGAACGATTCCATTATCACGTGCCTGCCGCGCATAGAAGACGACACAGTCTTTAGCCTGATCATTACTAGTATTGCCACTATTGTGAGGCCAGAAATCCTGAGCATAACAGGCCGGGTCCAGCCCACCCACCTGATTTGCCTCACCATCGGTCATTAAAATCATAATATGCGCGGCCCCCGGTCGTCCATAATGGCCACTTTGATGGCTCAAGACCTGTATCCCAAACAGAATCGCTTGACCAATATTCGTCGAACCGCCAGCGTGTAAACTGTCCAGTGAAGCGATAACCGTGTTATTGATCACCGACTGGTTACAATTGGCCACGCCACGCTTACGCACACACTCCAATTCGTTGCGAATTGTGGCATTGGTGTTATACGATACCAACCCAATCTGGTCATACTGGGGGTCCATACGTAACACAAAACGCTTGGCAGCTTCCACAGCACCACGAATAGGTTGTTCGTCATCATAAATATCGTCGGTATAGCGATAGTTCTGTGGGGCTTCTGGTGGGAACCCCGGCAGTACACAATGAGGAGGTTGGTTGCCCCCCGGCCCACCGGGATAACCACCAAAGCGCGCATCACAGGGGTCGCAAGCCGAACCAGTACGGTTATTATCAAGTGCTGAGGAATTCAGCACTTGCGTTGCGAATGCCGTATCTGCGTTCTGAGCATTTTGGGGTGTACGGCTATCGGTAGTCACAATAATCCGGTCCACATCGAACCCCGACGATCCGGCCCACAAATGAAGAGTATGGGAGCTGCCGGCCATCAAAGTTCCCAATGAACCCAGGCGCACCCAACGCCAGTCGCCAGAGTTTGCACCATTGTAAGTATTGCTGGCGCCGGTAAAACTTTGGGTACCATCTCCGGTCACCGAAGCTGGTGCGTTATTATCCAATCCCCACATCACCATTCCCCCCTGCCCACGCAGCCACACATACCATGTCGCCGATGAAGGGGAAGAGGGCATCGTGAAATCATAATCCACCCGTGGGGCAGGGAAGGGGCCACCGTTATTGAGCACCCAGGCTGCACGTGAACACATTCCCCCATTTGTGAGATCGGCCAACGTACAGCTGACACCCGTACCATAACTGGTGTAGTTATAATAGGGAAAATGGGAGATATAGGCCCCGTAGGCATCGCGGCCAAGTGCACCGGCACCACCGCTAGCATTCTTATGCCAGCTTGGCGCCTGACTGCCGTTGCGTTGCATAACCCAATATGTCATACCCTGCGAATACCCTTCTCGGTCATAGGGTACATTGTTATTGCTGTATTCCTCCGCCTCAATGATGATATATTTATTGCCACTGTAAGTCAATGGTGCATTGCCACTGCAATGCGCCGGAGGGCCGCTGGCCGGCCCGTTCCACGGTAGCGGCCAACGATTGCCGTCCGGATAGGCGACACCCGTCCGGGGTGACCAGCATCCATAGCACAACGTGTCAAATTCCATAGAGCCGGAATTATCATACACCAACACCACATCCAGGTTGTTGATGTTTTCGGCCACAGCACGCCCACTAACACGTAAGTCGCGAAAGCCCAAGACACGCATAAAGAAAACCGGAGAGGCCTGTTGCACAATGACCTCAATACGACTGGCGGTGTCAGGGTTAAAAACATTATCACGATAGGGTACCGTATTGATGACGATAACACGCTGCGCGTCCTCAGCTCCCGGCCCAGCCACATAGCTTTCAGGGTAACCGGAATTGATTTCAACACGCGTTTCAGGATTACTACAACTATAAAGCAAAACACCATTCACCCTTTGTACCTGCAGGCCACATGGATAGCCGTTCGCCTCAAGATACTCCAAGGCCCGTACCTGAGCCGCCGCTTCCAAAGGCAATTCACTGGCAGCCGCCAAAGCAGCGGCATCTGCGGCACGGCGTGCCCTTACACGGTCCACATACGATAGGCCAACATCTACTGCAATCCCGGCAAATCCTATCAACACAAAAATGGAAAAGGCAAGCAGGACGAGACTTTGTCCTTTCTCGCTCTCTGCCTTTCGATGCCAGTTTATCCTTTTCATCTTCTTCATCTTCGTCCTCCTAAAACCACCACTTACAATAATAATCGTTTCCAATATCCTCGATCATGTCCGCCCCCCGACCCAGACTTAATTTCCCCCCACCGTATCCCGCGAGTCACGTAACACACGCATAGTAGAATAGAAGCGAAGGGTCGTCGCCTTACCAAAAAGAGGAATGTATGATGAAAGCCACTGATGTGTCAGAAAAGTTTCAACAATTACCAGCTCTTCAGGGATGCGATCATACGCTAAAGCCTCACGGTGGGTATTGATCTGCCCTGTAGACAAAGTACTGTTCTCAAGCAATGTCTGCAATTCTTCGGCTGTGAACTTAGTATCAGAAGGCGTGATAAACCGTGGCGTACCATCTGCCCCCAAAATGGTTCCCGAGACATACGTCGAACTACTGAGAAAAACCCCATTGGTATCTACGGCGATGTGGGTGATAATCACCCCCAGGTTGGCGTCGCTACCGCTCAGTTTCATCGCCGGCGCAAATGTACCGTCAGGCTGCTGAACCAATCCACCACTGCTAGAAATGAGGCTGGCGGTTGACTCATCGGTAAACCGGGCACGCGAAGCCAGACGCACGCCCTCACGGTTCGCCGTCGCCAGAGTCAAATAATCATAGAACGCAAATCCTACCTCTGCAATGCCGATAATCAGCAAGAGAAAAAACGGCAATATCAATGCAAATTCAACTAAGCTTTGCCCACATGCATTCTTCTGCAAACAAATGCGTAATCGTTTCATCGCTGTCCTCCCGCAACATGTTCTAACACAACTCCCGTATCTGCACGGATTTCCCAGTATTCCGCCGTGCCGGCTTCTTCCAGGGTAAACTGCCATACGGGAATATTATCCGCCCTCATTCCCAAACGCAATGCCAGGGTAGATTTCGGTGTTTTGTTCCACGCTGTTGCGCCGCCGGCACGCCACCATATATTCAAAACATCCCGGCTATCTTGCGTCCATGCCACCGCCGACAGAACTGCTGGCGGATAGAGTGCCACGATGTCACGCAAGATACGCACTCCATGATCCTGAACCAGAGCCACCAACAGGTGATTCTTCTGAGCAGAATAGACTTGAAAAGTCCAGTTGGCCTCAACAGAAGCCTGGTGTGACAAAGTTAATGTACAGGCTACAATCGCCCCGTCTGTTGCCCAATTCTCCTTAAGCCAGGCCTGCAAAATCTGTGCCGCTTCGCCCGCCGATTGCGCTATGGGAGGCATAGATGCCATATTTCTCCCCCCATCTAATGGTGTCCCCAGTTGCCAGGCGATCACAAATAAACCTATGACCAGAAACACCAGCATGGCGATCAAGCCATAAGAATACCTGCGTTGTTTCATAGAAACACCCATATTATTTCGCCCGCTGCACCAGCGGTAAATAAACACGCGAGTACGGCCAGATTAGTGAGGAAAAGGCCAATCGCGTCGCCAGATTACCGCAGGTAGCTTCTGGGCTATCTATATGGGATTCCAGGCGATACAGCCCAGCCACGCTGAAGGGAACCTGCACCGGCACCATTTTTTCAAGTTCATCTTCCGGCGTTTCCACAGGCACATCATTAGCAACACGTTGCGCAATATACTTGCCGCTTTGAGTACACCACCACACATCGTAAACGCCATTCCCATGATAGCGCAAACTCGCTACTAGAGTACCGCCTGGATAAGGACGCTCTGCCGGAACAGTGATGAGTGGAACCGGCGGATAAGCAGAAGTTGCCGTAAGCACCTGCGACGCTGCGAACAGCGTCGCAGAATTATCACACGGATCACCGGAAGAATCGGTATGAGTTTCCAAGCGGTAGGTTCCGGTAACATCGGCGGGGACTTGCAGGACCAGTGCATGATCCCAAGTGTTAATGTCTACATAGAAACCATCCCCTATTTGCTGCGAGGGAGGGGTTTCCGGTGCATTGATCCGACACCACCACAGGTAATAAGGCAACGGCTCGCCCCCCCTCTCAAAATCGCTTAAATCCGTATAAGGATGGTCCACCACCGTGGCTGTAATCCATTCTCCCCCCATCACAGGCCCCGGAGAGGCCAACAAGGACGGGGTACCGGTAAAAACCCACGTTTGCGTCAACACGGCGTCCGGTTCCCCAACATCCCACTGCGAATTAGATATTGAATCCACCCAGGCGTGGACCAGTGCCGTACCTGTCTGGTTGCTATACAGCGTCAACGTCGCCCTACCCTGAGCGTCGGTCAAGAGCTGAGCCTGTGAAGAGCCATAGCCGGCAGGGAGAAAACTTCCCAACGTAGTAGTGAAGATGACCGGCATATTGCCCACCCCAACGCTGTTTTCCTGTTCGACATAGGCAGTAATCACCTGCGCCCGTTCCTGAGGCAGAGAGCTGGTACGTTCTGTATAGTTTAGACGCAACGTAGGCCGTGCAGGACTGGCCACATCATAGAAGATCTGCGAACGGCCCCAGTCCTCTTCACGCCATGTCAGCATATAGATCAGATGATGCGCCCATGTCTCTTCAGCCGGCATCAAAACCAAAGACGGGTAGACGCGGTTATCGCTGCCATCGCCAAACTGTGGACTCGGTCCCTGAAACCAGCTAAAGTTTTCGTTAGTCGCCGTGATGGCCCAGGTGGTGGTGAGTACGTAACCGTTGTCCTGCTTCATCTGCCAGGCAAAATGGGGCATTCCATCAGGGTCAAGGGACACCTTAGCATTGAGATGTGTGGCATACTCCCCAGCCGTTGTATCTGTCGCATCCGTTCCAGCATAGTATCTTACCGAAAGGCTGATATAACGCAATTCTGTCTCTGTTCCCACCTCTAATGGTTGCGCAAAAAAGCTTGTTCCGTTATTATTGGAACGTGCATACACCAGGTAAAATTTTTCGCATGGGGGATTATTATCAACATCCGCACACACATTCCAGGTTAGGATGACACGATCGTCGCGGGCCGCAATGCTGGGAACAGGATAGGTAGTCTCTGATAAGTTGGTCGGACTGGGGTATCCCATAATCATGCCACATGTCCCGGCTTCTGCACAGTAACGATAGCGCACATCCCCATTCTGACGCAAGCGGCCAAGCCCATCCACATAGTCACGATGGTTTTCCCACACAAAGTGAATCCGCCCATTGGAAGCAGCTATGGATGGACGATAGGAGGTTTCGGTATTCGAAGAAATCTGCAAAGGCGCTTCCCATCCACTGCCCAGATCGCGGGTATAGAAAATTTTGCTTTGTGCCAGTGAGTGTTCACCACGGCCATAGACGATATGTGGTCGGTTCTGACTATCGAGCGCAATTCGCACGTCAGAGAAACGCAAGTTTGCCGAACCGGCCTGGGCCACCACTACCGTCGCCGCCGAACATGTGCCGGCGGATAGATCACAGGTGTAATACGCGATGGCACTGTCTGCGTCTGTTTGATCACAAGGTGACCACACCGTTGTTGCCAGATGGGCAAGATTACCGTTAAGAGCCACGTCGGCATGGACAAAGCAACCACTGACATAGCCTGCCGGAAGCGGCAACAGGGTAGGATTGCTCCAACCGGTTTGCGCCTCCTCTGTCGTCGCCCAGCGCAACACTGCTGCACCCCGATTCACACAGCCTTTGTTGACCCGGCGTCCCTGAATCCACACGCTCGCCAACCAACTGCCATCGGAACTCAGCGCCGAACGCGGTTCGAAATCACAAACGGAAGTTGACGCCGATAGCCTTACAGGTAAGTGCACCCACGCCGTTAACGCTGCTGTAGCCCCCGAAATCCACCCAGCAATCAACAGCACAATCAGCCATCCCCACCAATGTTTCCTCATCACACCTCATCCATAGCCAATGTCAGAATAAGCAACGTCCCAGGTGTCCCCTACATAAGGCATCAACCGTCCTCGCTTTTATTGCAACAACAAGTTGACATTGTAGTTCCGTTCATCGGCCGCCACGGTTACTTGGGTCGTCGCCGTGCGCAACTGACCACTCATCAAGGCTTCTGCATAGACAACATAGGTTCCCGGTGGGATGTTATAGAAGTGATAGGTACCATCTTGAATCGAGCGAGTGTGATAGACCTCTCCCCCTTGCGTATAAGCCCATACATCAGCGCCGGGCAACAGGACCGGGATATTGTTTTGTCCACGGGTTTTGACCTGTCCTCCAATCGAGGCCGTCCCCGGTTGATCCGGCGGTATGGGCCAGGTAGTACATACCTGGGCTTTGAGCTCATCAAGGTAAAAGAAAGTACCATTAATATCGGTATCATTGTAGCCATTCCATTGCAAACGCACCGTCTGCCCCGCATAAGCGGTAATGTCAGGCATAGCATCACTCAACATAATACTAATTGGGTACCACGTGTTTGAGGCACTGCCACCATTGATCACGGATTGTGCAGTAAGCAACGGCGTCCCACCCGTTGAGTAAAGATTCAAAAACAACTTATCATCAGGGTCGGCCTCAATTCCAAGGCTACAATTCAAATTGCTCTTGTCTACATAGTAATAGCCGGAGACATTGAATGTCGAGAAAGTGTATATCTTCGTAGGAAATTGCACCGTCTGATACAGATAAGGTTGCAACTGGTTGGATGCACAAGGGATGGCGCCATTAGAAGCATGGAGACGGATTGAGAAACTTCCTCGATAAAACTGCGCTGATGTTCTTTGATAGGCCCCGGTCAGCCCATTAAGGTCGCCGGCCTTCCAATACGTGAAGAGCACCTCCGGGTTACCCTCAAATCCCCCCATCGAAAGTAATTCCGTACATTCCACCTTACCGGGCGGGTTAACTGCCGGATCCTCAGGCTCCTCCGGCAAATTCGACGCGTCATAAAGTGTACACGCCTCGAAGTCA
This sequence comes from Anaerolineae bacterium, assembly GCA_035373625.1. Lineage (GTDB taxonomy): Bacteria > Chloroflexota > Anaerolineae > B4-G1 > SLSP01 > DSWT01. The sequence goes on from DAOSNS010000015.1 coordinate 46,597, forward strand.
TCATAAATGGCCGGCCCCACAGCACCGTTATCGGCGCTAGTCGCCAGGCCGATATACAATGTAGAGGGGAAACCTGCCAGAGTATCCGTCCTACGCAGAGTCCAGTTCACCCCATCACCCGAAGAATAGGCTTTGAATACATCGCCAAGACGCGTGATCTGGAGATACTGAGGCGCACTGGCAGTGTTACTATTCACCGTGGCATTGCCGCCAGTCGCAGTTCGGTACTCGCGCGAAACAGCCCCGCCTTTAGTCTGAAAGAGGGAATAATGTGCCGCATCCGGCGACAAAGACGCCCGCGCCATCAAACCGGCATTGGCATCGTTATCGGCCGATTGCAAGCTTTGCACCTTCACGGTCATGCTGAAGTTGCCACTCACAGGAGATTGATACAGGTAGCGGAAGCTATCGTAGTTTGCCGGTACACTGATATCACCCCACCCCGGTGTAACGGCAAGCGTCCCTCCACTTGCGCTCTGAGACCCCCCAAGTAATACCGCTGCAGACCATTGTGCCCCCAGGCCACTATTGAAGTTGTCGTTGCGCCCGGTGATGGGCGAAATCGAGAAATCATCAAAAAACGCCGGACCGGGGATGTTGGTATTATCGCTATTAGCCACGATACCCACGTACACGGCTCCCATTGTAATCGTGCGTCCCGAACCCCGCTCTGTCCAGGTAGACCCATTGGTGGAGAAATAGGAACGGAACACATTGCCTGTCCGGGTAATCCGCACCCACAAAGGCAAGCTGGCAGTCGCACTAGATTCCGAAGCGGTACCACCGGTGGTAGTGCGATAATCTTGATAAACACTTAAATTGGCCTTGACCAATGTAGCAATGTAGCGGCTGTTGAGAGCCATAGATTCACGCACCATTAACCCCGCCTCGGCATCGGAGTCGGTCGAACCGATACTGATCACGCGCAATCTCATGTCAAAATCGCCACTTACAGGTGCCTGATAAACGTAGTAACCGCCGTCATAATTGGTACCGGTACCGCCGATCCGGCCACGGTTGGGCATAATACGCAATTGTCCTCCCACCACATCGTGCGAAGCTACGGGGAAATCCATGCCTGCCCATTGTCCTCCTAACCCAGCATTGAAGTCATCATTGCGCCCTGGCAAAGGCACACATGATAAGGCATGGACCGCAAGTGGGCCGAAAACATTGTTATCCTCCCCCCCGACATTACCTTCATCCACGTAGTTAGTCGTATCAATTTGAAACCACAGGTTATGCGGATCCAAATCGTACAAGGTGAGGCTCATCGTCACGATGTCATTCCCAAACGCAGCAAAGTTGCTCACCCATTGCTTGCTCTGCCCAAATTGCATTGTACCAGGAGGCGAGGACAAATCCATATACATATCCACGTCCACCGGCTGCGACACCGGTACCGGTGCCAGATTGGCAACACGGATTTGTATGGTCACCGGGGCCCCGGGGGCAATACCGGTTTGGGAAATAACCTGCACACTGGTAATCACCAAATCGGGAGGCACCTCCGCGATTTCAATCGCACCCGACCAGGCTACCAGAGTGGCCGCCTCATTGCAGCCATTACTTCCACCATCACCACGGTGCGACTCGATACGATACTGCCCGGCGACCCCCAAAGGCACCTGAACCGGGACATCCTCATAATCCCAGGTTGCGCCGTCCACCATAACCGGATAGGCCAAACGCGCCGTCACTTGGGTCGAAGTGATCAGAGTCGGACACCACCACAGCGAATAAGGTGCGTCACCCGGCACATGATCCATCACCGACACCCCTAACCAGGCGGCAGGGGGTGGGTTATGATCAGACACCACCAGATATGGGCCGGTCGCATGCCAGGTCTTTTCTCCTATATCTACCGGTTCAATGGCATCTACAACACCATCACTATCATAGTCCAACCATGCCGTCACCGTAGAAACACCAGGGCGATTGGCGTACAGGGTGGTTCGTGCTATACCGTTGGCATCGGTAGACAAAATCACCGCCGGTGTTCCTACACCGGAAAAACTAAAGCTGCCGAGGTCAGTTTGGAATGTTACGCGAGCGCCGGCCACATTACGCCCAGCCTCATCTGTCACCCGCGCAGCAAGCCGATGGATACGATCATCTGGCAACTCATTCATCGCCGTCTCGAAATCCAGGGTGATATAATAAACGGGGATAGGGGTTGATGTAGGCGTTGGCCCCGGCGTGACAGACGGGACAGGCGTAGTGGTCGGTACCGCCGTTCCCGGCGGGGCAATCGGCGGTACTGCCCCAAAAGTGGGCGGCGGGAGATTGCCAAACCCCACTTGTACACCTTCATTGATCCCACCGACAGCACTGCGCACCTGAATATGCGCATTGGGTAATACGGTGCCAAAGACAATTAAGGGAACATTGTGGACAACTTGTACTCGCACCGGAAGCCCTTGCAGACCGGGCATATCTTGTTGTTCAGCTCCATCGAAACTTTGAAATCCCCAAATGCGTACCCCCAGCATCCCAGGCTCATTATTGTGGGCCAAAATACAAGCGGCGCTGTCCGCCCCACTACAGATTGTCGTTGTGCGCAACCCCACCACCGCCTGAACCGAGGCCCTCTTGATCAGCAGGACGCGCCGTGCGTAATAAGCGGCATCGCTTTCATTGGGATTCTCAGCATAGTCTATCGGACAATCAGGATATGGCTCAGGGATGGGATTGCCGGAAATATCACGATGCAAGCACTGACCCTGGTTAGGCTGATAGGAAACGGCAAAACGCAGCCCCTCACGCGAGGCATGCGCTACGGTCAAGTAGCCTTGAAAAATAAATGCCACATCAATCAAGCCAAAGATCGCAACCAATAGTAACGGTAAGATCAAAGCAAACTCAACCAGGCTTTGTGCTCGAGTAGGTGCATGTTTCATACGGCCTCCATAAAAGATGCTTCTGCGAAAACAGTTATGGTACCTTTGTCTTGTAGTCCACCATTTTCATGCTCGCAGGAGCGTGAGTTGCATCATCGTCTCTTCTGAAAATCCGTTTGAACATTGAAACGTTATTTTCATCCAACCGCTGGCGCATCAATACCAATGGTTCATAAAGACTTTCTTCCAGGTTATCTGGAAATTTCTTGACGCTCATACCAGCAAAAGAACCAAGGGATTATACTAGCCGATGAGTATGTGGAGTAGAGAAGAACGTAGCTTCAATTTACTACGAGCGTCAATCATTTCTTACATAATTCTCACTTTTAATTATACGGATAGCGACTCAAAAGTCAAGGGGACTTTAGTAAGGGCTGGCTGCGTTCTTCATCAATTTGCTGATCGTAATACCAACTCCAATTCAAGGTTTTCAGGAAAAGATAATTTTCAGTTGCTCATCAGGAACAAATACGCTATCATAGGAATTCAGGATCAACCGGCAATCACCGACGTTCCAGCGAGAATCTGTCAATAGTTCGACTGATTTTATAGTTCACAACCCTATCCGGATGTACAGGACAAATTGATCGTGGAAGAGATAGGCCGCTCTTATCAAACCGACGTTGAAATAACCCCATCTCACCCTGTCGCGCCGGGCCATATCGGCGGGTTATTCTGCCTCTCCGTCGCCACGCTGACATTTGAAATCAACCTCACCCGCCTCTTCTCCGTCGCGCAGTTCTACCATTTCGCTTTTATGATCATCAGCCTGGCGATGTTGGGATTCGGCGCGAGTGGGACATGGCTGGCGCTTGCCCCACGCCCGGGGCGGCGACATCCCCGCCGCACGCTTGCCTGGCTTGCGCTCGGCTATGGCGTCGCCTGCCCGGCGGCCTATTTGCTCATCAATTGGCTCCCCTTCGATTCATTCAGCATCGCCTGGGACCGCCGCCAGGCAGTGATCCTGATCGTGCAATACGTGGCGCTGGCGATCCCTTTCTTTTGCAGTGGCGCGGTGCTGGGGTTGTTGTTCGTCGGTCACCCGCAGGCGATAGGGCGTCTGTATGCGACAAATCTGACCGGTTCGGCGTTGGGATGTGTCCTCGCTCTCGTCCTCCCCGGCTGGGTGGGCGGTGAAGGCGTCGTATGGCTGAGCGGCCTCGCTGGAGGAATCGCGGCGTTGGGCTTTGCCCTTTCCCTACAAAAGGAAGCCGTGCGCGTTGACAATTCGCCCTGCGCCTGGGCTGCCGGTTTGCTCATCACCGGTTGTGTCGTGGTGCTTATGCTACGGCCTGCTGCACTGGAACTGCGCCTCTCGCCGTACAAGAGCCTCAGCTACGCGCTGCAATTCCCCGGCGCGCGCGTGATCTGGCAACGCTGGAACAGTTTCTCGCGCGTGGATGTCGTCGAGAGTGCGGGGATTCGCTCTTTGCCGGGCCTCAGCTACCGTTACATGGCGCCGCTGCCGCCACAGGACGGCCTGCTCGTGGATGGCGATGACCTCAACCCGATCCTGCGGCCATCCGCCCCCCATGCCGCCGACCTGGCCTTCACCGATTATTTGCCCACTGCCGTCGCCTATCAACTGCGGCCGGGTGCGCATGCGTTGGTGGTGGAACCCGGCGGCGGGCTGGAAATCTGGGTTGCGCGGGCGCAGGGCGCGGTATCCGTCACCGCCATCGCGGCCAACCCGCTCATCGTCGCGGCGGCCGGTGAGAGCTACCGTGCGCCCGGGGTCAACGCCGTCATCGAAGACGCGCGCAGCTTCATCCGCCGCACCACCGACCGCTACGACGTGCTCACCCTGGCGCTGACGACGCCCTATCGCCCGATCCGTTCCGGCGCGTACAGCCTGGCAGAGGATTACCATTACACCGTCGAAGCCTTCGGCGATGATCTGCATGCACTCGCGCCCGACGGTTTGCTCGTCGTCACCCGCTGGCTGCAAATGCCGCCGAGCGAGTCGCTGCGCGCGTTTGCTCTGGCAGTTACGGCGGTGGAGCAGAACGGCGGCGAACCAGCACAACAGATTGTCGCCTTTCGCGGTTACGCCGTGATGACGCTGTTGGTCAAAAATTCGCCGTTCACAGCGATGGAACTGGCGCACATCCGCCGTTTCACTGCCCAAAACGCCTTCGATATGGTCTACGCCCCCGACATTCAACCGGATGAGGTCAACCGCTACAATGTGCTGGCGGAGCCGCTGTATTTCCAGACCTTCACCGCCCTGTTGGCGGCCAAAGATCGCGCGGCCTGGTATGCAGCCTATCCCTTCGATGTGACGCCCCCCACCGATGCACACCCGTTCTTCGGGCACTTCTTCAAGTGGTCACAGGCACAACAGGTGCTGGCGGAACTGGGGAAAACCTGGCAACCCTTCGGTGGCGCGGGGTATTTCGTGCTGGCAGCGTTGTTGATATTGGCGCTCGCCGCCGCCGGGGTGATTATCCTCCTGCCGGTGGTCGTCGCCCGGCGGCGTATCGGCAAAGTGACGACGCCGGTGTACTTTGGGCTGTTGGGATTGGGCTTCATGCTCGTGGAGATTCCGCTGATGCAGCGATTCATCCTCTTTCTGGGGCATCCGGCCTACGCGATGACGACCGTGCTCTTTGCAATGCTGTTCTTTTCCGGCATCGGCAGTATGCTGGCACAGCGCGTCCCACTGCACGTGGCGTTGGGCTTGCTGGTGGGGTTGATCGGCGTTTATGCGGTAGGACTGCCGACGCTTTTCGCCCGGACGTTGGCCTTGCCGTTGGGTGGGCGGATGGCCGTCGCGGTGCTGACGCTCGTGCCGGCCGGTCTGTTGATAGGGATGCCGTTCCCGCAGGGGCTACGCCGCCTCGCAGCAACGCCGCGCTCCATCCCCTGGGCGTGGGGCGTCAACGGAGCGCTGTCGGTGGTGGCTTCGGTGCTGGCGGCATTGCTGGCGCTCGCCAGCGGTTTCGACGTGGTGTTGCTGGGCGGAGCGCTGTGCTATGCCGGCGCGTGGCTCACGGCGGGTCAGGGATGCCGTGTGGGCGCGCTCGCGGTCCCCGCGCCGGTGAACGGGACAAAGATAACACCGCCCAAATTGTAAGCCTTCAGGTCGTCGCCTTCTTTCACGAACTGCCACAGGCTCTGGTAGCCGCCCGGCGGACCGATGGGGATGACGAGCCGTCCGCCATCTTTGAGCTGCGCGACCAGCGGCGGCGGCAGGTGATCCGGCGCAGCGGTGACGATGATGGCATCGAAGGGCGCGTGTTCTTCCCAACCGTAGTAACCATCGCCCTGCTTGACCTGCACGTTGGTATAGCCCAAATCGCGCAGTCGGGCGGCCGCATGTTCGGCCAGTTCAGGGATGATTTCGACGCTGTAGACTTCGATGTCCCCCAGCTCGGCGAGCACCGCCGCCTGGTAGCCTGACCCTGTGCCGATTTCCAGCACCTTCTCCCCCGGTTGCAACGACAGCAGCTCCGTCATCCAGGCGACGATGTAGGGTTGGGAGATGGTCTGCCCATAGCCGATGGGCAGGGGATGATCGGCATACGCCAGGGATATGTAATCCGCCGGCACAAAGCGATGGCGCGGCACGGTGCGCATAGCGCGTAGCACGGCGGGGTCGGTCACATTGCGACTGACGATGGTTTCGGACACCATTTGCAGACGTTCTTGCGTCAGCGCCGCTTCGTCAAAGGTGGGCGTCACCGTAGGCGATGGCGACGGCATGAAAGCCGGCGACGGCGCCAATACTGTCCGAGGTTGGGTTAGCCATGCATAGATGACGGCCACAAGCACAACGCCCCCGATGACACCTACAAACCCATACCGCCCTATATGCAGGTGTTTCATGGGAAGCCTCCCTATCGTTGAAACGTTGGCACGTTATCGCATTGGCATGTTATCGCGCTGGAACGTTATTCCTAATTCCTACTCCCTCACATGCATATCCCCATACACAATCCACTTGTACGTTGTCAAAGCCTCCAATCCCATCGGGCCGCGCGCGTGGAGCTTCTGGGTGCTGACGGCAACTTCGGCACCCAGGCCAAACTGCCCCCCATCATTAAAGCGCGTGCTGGCATTGACGAACACTGCCGCCGAGTTGATGGCATTGACGAAGCGTGTAGCGTTGTGCCAGTCGTTGGTGAGAATGCCGTCGGAGTGTTCGGTGCTGTGCGCCTGAATATGCGCGATAGCTTCGTCAAGCGAGTCCACGATCTTCACGCCGAGGATCAGCGCCAGCCATTCCTGATCGAAGTCCTCCGGCCCGGCGGGGACGACCTTTGCGCCGCCGGCGTTGTCGCGCAAGATTGCCAGCGCGTCCGGCGTGGCCCGCAATTCGACGCCACTGCGTGCCAGCCGCCCGGCCAGTGCCGGGAGAAACGTCGCGGCGACGGCGCGGTGGACGAGAAGCGTGTCCAGGGCATTGCAGACACTTGGACGCTGCACTTTCGCGTTCTCGATCACGTCCAGGGCGCGCGTCAGGTCGGCGCTGGCATCCACAAACAGATGGCAAATGCCGATCCCGCCGGTGATCACGGGGATCGTGCTCTGTTCGCGGCACAGACGGTGCAGGCTTGCGCCGCCGCGCGGGATGATCATATCCACGTATTCATCCAGGCGCAGCAGTTCGGTCACGAGAGCACGATCGGGGTTGGCAATGAGCTGCACGGCAGCGGATGGCAGACCCACTTTCTGTAACGCGGCCTGGATCACCGCGACGAGCGCCAGATTGCTGCGCAGGGTCTCACTGCCGCCGCGCAGGATGACGGCATTGCCGGTTTTGAGGGACAGGGTGGCGATGTCAATGGTGACGTTGGGGCGCGCTTCGTAGATCACACCGAGCACGCCGATGGGGATGCGGCGACGGCTCAACCGGATACCGTTGGGCAGCACACGGCCTTCAATCTCCATACCGACGGGATCGGGCAGTGCCGCGACTTTACGTGTATCGGCAGCCAATGCCGCGATGCGCTTCTCGTTCAACAGCAGGCGATCCAGCAGAGCGTCGCCTACGCCCTTCGTGCGCGCCTCGGCAATGTCGAGGATATTCTGCTCCAGCACGGTTGCGGCCTGCGCCTCCAGCTCGGCGGCAATCGCCAGCAGCGACGTGTCCTTCTGCGCCGTCGTCAACAGTGCCAGTTCGCGGCTTGCGGCCTTTGCAGCGCGGCCCATGGCGGTCAAGTCTACGTATATTTCGTTCATTAGCTCCCTCATTTCAGTCATGTAGTCGGATAGTCATGTAGTCGGATAGTCGTGTAGTCGGATAGTTGCGTAGTCAGATAGTCACGTAGTCGGGTAGTCGTGTAGTTGGATAGTCACGTAGTTGGATAGTCATGTAGTCGGATAGTCACATAGTTGGATAGTCACATAGTCAGATAGTCGTGTAGTCGGATAGTCACGTAGTCGGATAGTCACGTAGTCGGATAGTCATGTAGTCGGATAGTCACGTAGTTGGATAGTCATGTAGTCGGATAGTCACGTAGTCGGATAGTCGTGTAGTCGGATAGTCACGTAGTCGGATAGTTGCGTAGTCGGATAGTCACATAGTCAGATAGTCGTGTAGTCGGATAGTCACGTAGTTGGATAGTCACGTAGTCGGATAGTCACGTAGTCAGGTAGTCGTGTAGTTGGATAGTCGTGTAGTCGGATAGTCACGTAGTCGGATAGTCACGTAGTTGGATAGTTGCGTAGTCAGATAGTCCTGCGACTAACGACTACCTGACTAACGACCATACGACTAACGACTAACGACTACCTGACTAACGACCATACGACTAACGACTACCTGACTAACGACTACCTGACTAACGACCATACGACTAATGACTAACGACTAACGACTACCTGACTAACGACTAACGACTATACGACTACCTGACTAACGCTTACAAGACGATCATGTCATTCCGATGTACGACGACCGCGCCATAGGTGTAGCCCAGACGCTCGGCGATGCTCTCGGAATGGCAACCCTTGATTTGCTTCAGGTCTTCGCTGGTGTAGCGGACGATGCCGCGCGCGATTTCGCCATTATGCTCGTTGTAAATGGCGACGGTGTCGCCACGGTCAAAGCTGCCGTGGACGGCAGTGATGCCCGCCGGCAACAGGCTGCTGCCGCGCCGACTAAGCGCGTCCGCCGCCCCCTTATCCACAACCAGGCGACCGGTGTGCGTGACGCCGGCCAGAATCCAGCGTTTGCGGTTCTCCGGCGGCGTATCCAGCGCCGGGAAGCGCGTCCCCAGAGCCTCTCCCCCGACGATGCGCGTGATGACGTTCGGCTCCGTCCCCGCTGCAATCACCGTATCCGCGCCGGCGCGCCGTGCAACGGCGGCGGCTTGCAACTTCGTGGTCATGCCCCCCACCCCCAATCCGCTGCGGCTGCCGCCCGCCAGCGCGAGCAGATTTTCGTCAATCACGTTGACCTCGTGGATGAGCTGGGCGTCGGGATGCTCACGTGGGTCAGCGGTGAATAGCCCCGGCAGGTCCGTGAGCATGATCAGCAAGTCGGCGTTTGCCAACACCGCCACAAGCGCCGAGAGATTATCGTTGTCACCGATCTTGATCTCATCGGTAGCGACGGCATCATTTTCGTTGATGACCGGGATGATGCGATGTTCAAGGAGGGTGTTGAGTGTGTCCTGCGCATTGAGAAAGCGGTGGCGACTCTCCACATCACCGTAGGTCAGCAGAATTTGCCCGATGTGGATGCCGTAGATCTCGAAAAATCGCTCCCAGGTGAGCATCAGACGGCTCTGCCCGACGGCAGCGAGCATCTGCTTGTTGGCGACCGTGGCGGGCAGGTCGGGGAAACCGAGTCTTGCCCGGCCCACGGCCACCGCGCCCGACGTGCAAATGATGACATCGTGGCCACGATGGTGCAGCTCGGCGCATTGCCGCACCAACTCGACCATGTGCGGAAGGCTCAACTGGCGCGTCCCGCCGGTCAAAACACTCGTACCGACTTTAATAACAATTCGTTTGCGGGATGGGACATCTGATTTCATGCGCGCTGGTCAATCGGGATGTAGGGACGATCAACAGGGCCGACGTACAGGGCATTAGGACGGATCAGGCGATTGTTGGCGTATTGCTCCATAATGTGCGCCGTCCAACCGGCGATCCGGCACATAGCAAAGAACGGCGTCAGCAAGTCCACGGGGATGCCGAGCATGTGCAGCAGTGGCGCCATATAGAAATCTACGTTGGGGAACAGCCGTTTGCGCTCCCAAACCGCCTCGGCGACGGCGTTCGCCAGCTCGTACAAGTGGAAATCCCCCGCTTGCGCGCACAACTGATAGAGCATGTCCTTGATGTACGGCACGCGCGAGTCGCCGGCCTTGCGGTAAATGCGGTGGCCGAAACCGAGGATGCGCTGTTTTGCGGCCAGGGCTTTGTCAATGTACGGCTCGACGTTGTCCAGCGTTCCGATCTCGAACAGCATTTCCAGCGCGCCCTGGTTCGCCCCGCCGTGCAATGGGCCTTTGAGCGTACCCATCGCCGACGTGATCGCCGCACCCATATCCGACAGTGCGGAAGCCGTCACCCGCGCTGCGAACGTCGAGGCGTTGAAGCTGTGTTCGGCCATCAACAGCATCGTCAGGTCCATCGCGTGGGCTTCCAGGGGCGTGGGACGTTTCCCATGCATCATATACAGGAAGTTCTCCGCATGCCCCAGCTTGGGGTCCGGGTGAACCCACATTTTCCCCTGCGATTCACGACAATAGTAAGCGACCAAAGTGGGCAGTTTGGCCGTCAGATAGATGGCCTTCATCAAGCGCGATTCGGGGCGGGTGTTATCCTCGCCGGGATTGTCGGAGGCCAGGGCCGAGACCGCTGTGCGCAGCGCGTCCATCGGCTTCATATAATGGGAAAGGAAGCGCAGGATTTCATAAATGCCTGCATCCACCTCGCGTTCCGCAGCCAGCGCGGCCTTGAACGCCTCCAATTGGCTGTGGGTGGGCAGTTCGTTCGTCCACAGCAAATAGACGACTTCCTCAAAAGTGGAATGGGCGGCCAGCTCGCGGATGTCAATGCCGCGATATTGGAGCGCGCCGATGTCGCCGTTGACATCCGAGATGGCGCTGCGTGCCACGAGGACCCCCTCAAGTCCTTCGTGGACCTGCTGGTCCACCGGATACTCGCCCAAAAACATGGGCAAGCGATTATCCATCACCAGCAAGCTCTCAACTTTGAAACCCGTTCTTGTCTCCATCGCTCCTCCTTGTGTAGAATTTGAAAATCAGCCAATCGGCAAACCAATGAATCTGCTGATATAAAAAATCAGCCTACCGAGAACCGGTAGGCTGATTTTGTGGGCTTTGATTGATTCCAGATAGCGCTAACCGGCCCTCCATACGGTGCAGGGCTTAGGCTGCTGGCGAGCCGGAATCACGATGATGCTATGTGTTACCATACTGTGACCACTCTGGACAATCGAATCATCTACTAATCTATATTAGCCGAAATGCTAAACTTGTCAAGGTGAAACCAGGGCCTTATCATTCTTGCTCTTGAGAAACGCGGAGCTGACGATCCAACGCGGATCTGACGATCCGCTCGAAGCGGTTGAGAGACGCGGAGCTGGAAACGC
>DAOSNS010000015.1:58168-84339 GCA_035373625.1 Anaerolineae bacterium
GCGGATCTGACGATCCGCTCGAAGCGGTTGAGAGACGCGGAGCTGGAAACGCGGATCTGACGATCCGCTCGAAGCAGTTGAGAAACGCGGATCTGACGATCCGCTCGAAGCGGTTGAGAGACGCGGAGCTGGAAACGCGGAGCTGGCGATCCGCTTGAAGCTCAAGAAACGCGGATCTGACGATCCGCTCGAAGCAGTTGAGAAACGCGGATCTGGAAACGCGGAGCTGACGATCTGCTTGAAGCCAGATGAAGTCATCGTAACGAGAATGGTAAAGCCCTGAGGTGTTCACTCGCTCCGGGCGACGAACTTCAACGTCACCATCCCCTTGGTCAGCGCCTTAAACGTCTCGCGGGTGGTTTCGGCTAACTGCCCGGTCTCCAACCATTCGCGGATGCGCTCGTTGGGGGCCTCGACCGTCAAGACGCCATCCTCCAACGCGATGCCCACCGTGGACTCAAAAAATTTGAATTTACTGCTGCGCATCTTAGTACGCAACTCGTTCAACGTGGCTTCCCACAGTTCGGCAGCGGAAAGGGCGCGCTCTTCCGTTGAAGCCGGCGCAGTGCCTTCTGGGGTTTCCTCCAATTCTTCGGGCGCGAGCATGCTCAATGGCAGCGGGGGAACGCCTTGCAACAGCCGTTCCAGCACCGTCTTGAAGCGCGCCGGCGGTTCCAGATGCGTCATCACCCGCCCTACCGCGATCCAGTCGGCGACGGCGTCGGCGCCGTTTTCGACCACGGCGCGACGCACCAACGTCAAATCGGGGACGGCGCCCATCTCCCGCGCAAAGCTGACCAATGCCTGGAAGGCACTCTCAAGGCCGGGACGGAGTGGCGGGAGTTTTTCGGCAGCCTCGGCCCCCGGAACAAGCGGTTTGATCTCGCAGCGGAGGTTCAGCACAAAGTCGGTCATGGGATCGCCGGATTGATCCAGTAGCAAATAACCGGCATCCACACATTCACGGAGCGCCCGGCCCAGCGCACCGGGCGCCTTGATGCCGGTTTTTTCTTCAAATTGCGTGAGGGTGATATGAATGGGAATCGCCCGCCCCGTTTCGATGTCGCCACCCCATGTCTGACGCAGCGCTACACACAACACCTTCCAGGCGTCCGAGGAGAGCGAAGGCATGACCTGGTCGAAAAGGATGTTACGAACAACTGTAAAGTCTGAGTATGGATTGCAGAACGGTCTGTCACTCACGGCGTACCTCCACATTGTCAAGAACTTGCAGAACCTACATTTGCCCATCAGCGATTGAAGGCTTTGGAAGCCATAATAAGTATACGGCAACTTGGTAAGTCGGTCAATCGGGGTCTTATCATTCTTGCTCTCTGGAAACGCGGAGCTGGCGATCCAACGCGGATCTGACGATCCAACGCGGATCTGACGATCCGCTTGAAGCAGTTGAGAAACGCGGAGCTGGCAATCCAACGCGGATCTGACGATCCGCTCGAAGCAGTCGAGAAACGCGGATCTGGAAACGCGGAGCTGGCAATCCAACGCGGATCTGACGATCCGCTCGAAGCAGTTAAGAAACGGGCGATCCGCTTGAAGCAGTTGAGAAACGCGGAGCTGGCGATCCAACGCGGATCTGACGATCCGCTTGAAGCGGTTGAGAAACGCGGAGCTGGAAACGCGGATCTGGCGATCCAACGCGGATTTGACGATCCGCTCGAAGCAGTTAAGAAACGGGCGATCCGCTTGAAGTGGTTGAGAAACGCGGATCTGGAAACGCGGATCTGACGATCCGCTTGAAGCGGTTGAGAAACGCGGAGCTGACGATCCGCTCGAAGCCAAATGAAGTTGCTGTAACGAGAATGATAAAGGCCTGTGGGTCAGTGGGCCTGATAGTCGTGAGTCAGATGGTCAAGCATAGCAAATGGGGAATTCACCCGAAAATACGGTATAATGGTATCCAGATGGCACGCTACACTAACCGGACTTACGCAAACCGGCAGGATTTTACCGCAGAGCGCGCAGAGATCGTTGAGATTTTGTTGTCCTCGGCGGCCTGTGGTGAAAAACGGACACAATTGCATAAATCCCAACTAAATTGACCGATGTTCACCAGCGAGAGAGGGGAAGTAACGTTCAAACGTTTCAACGGGTTTTTCAAGGAGAAACAATTAAAATGGGAAATAGTTCTAAAAGCAGCTCTGGAATAAAAAGCATGCGTGTTGTGCTATCCGTGCTTGTGGGAGTTATCCTGACGTTGGGGGTCAGTGCAGCGATGTCGGCGCCATCTTTCGAAGCACCGCCGTTCGTCTACAACAACGGGCGATTTGGCTTCGGGTTGACCAAGTCGGCGGCCACGGCGCTGAGTCATGGCTGGCCCACGTACCTCAACGCCGGGTGGTACTGGGATTGGGCCGCGCGGGGCGCGACACAATTACCGCCACTCCAGTATATACAAACCGTGCATCTCACGCCGGTCAAGAGCAACAATGTCCAGGTCGGTTATACGGCCTCGCCCACCGGTACCGCTTTGCTCAGCGCGATCAATAAACAGCCAGGAGCAACATGGTTCATCGGCAACGAGCCGGACTGTAGTACGATGGACAACATGCGTTCAGATTGGTACGCGCGCGCTTATCACGACATGTACTATCTCATCAAAGCTGCCGATCCCACCGCCAAAGTCGCCGCCGGCAACATCGTGCAACCCACACCCCAACGCTTTATGTACCTGGACCGCATCCTGGCGGCTTATCAGAGTTACTACGGCGAACCGCTGCCGGCAGATTTATGGAGCATTCACAGTTATATCCTCTGCGAGAAGTGCTATCCCTACAACATCCCTTCTGAGCCGTTTGCCTGGGGGGCCTGTTGGGTTCCCGACTGGCCAAGCCGCTCCGCATCGGAATCCATCGCCACATTTTACTCCGTGTACGATCACTGGGACATTAACATTTTCAAAGAGCGGATTCAAACTTTCCGTCAATGGATGTACAACAACGGTTACCGCAACCATCCGCTGCTTATCCCCGAATACGGCATCCTGTTCTATGAAGGATTGGTCTACAGCGGCGCCACTTACGACGCCAAGAGCCGGGAGTTTATGTACGCCGGTTTCGACTGGATGCAATCGGCCCGCGATGCTACCTTCGGCTACCGTATGGATGACAATCGGCTGGTGCAAGGTTGGGCGTGGTACAGTCTCGATCACGGGGATTTTCCGGGCGGCACCCTCTTTGATCCCTATACCTACCAGCCAACGGCGATGGGGCGGGACTATGCCGCCTATACGCGGCAGGTCACCCCTACGGTGCAACTTCTGACATTCGATCCCTACGTTGCTACGCCGGTCACAGAGACGGGCGCGGTAGTGACAGCCACCGTTTATTTTACCGTTTCTAATGCAGGAAACATTGCCAGTGGAGGGACAAGCGTAGCAAAGGTGATCAGTAACTCGGTGGTCAGCCCTACATACTACACCGTCATCGGCGGAACAACGATAGGAAGCCTGACATGCTGTGGCGATCACGAAACCGTCACTATTCCCTGGCCGGGCTATGTTGTCGGTGCCAATTACGACTTCTATATAACCATCCTGGATATAGATTTGAAAGTGGAACGTCTCTGGTCACCGATCCAACGGAGAGTTACCACACCCACCACGGCGACACTCTATGCCACACTCAGCAACAGAGGATATTCCAATATGTATGAACCGCTAACGGTTACGTTTTACTACAGCGGCAGCATTCAGGTGCCACTAGGGAATGTTGTGATCCCGGAGCTAGGATGCTGTGGAAACCGTCAAACCGTCTCGATGACGTGGCCCAATCTCACCGACGGCATTTATCCCTTCTGTATGACGGCATCAACGACCTACATTCAAACGGAGCCGGTATGTGCCGATGTATGGATCAATCCACCTTATACCCATTACTTGCCAATCGTCGTTATGAACAGTCCATAGGCACGGACAGGAATGGAGAAGGCTCACACCGCGGTAGAGAGTTTTTAACTATACCCGTGATAAGGTTTGAACAGTTTGCCTACGCTGTGCCCGCTATGCACACGTTGGATGACGCCGGCCAGCAAGGGAGCAACCGATAGGACCGTCAGGTTGGGCAGGTTTTCCCGGGCGCCGGGCCGCAACGGCACAGAGTTGGTCGTCACGATTTCTTTGATCGGCTGGGCGCGTAGCAGGTCAACGGCGTGACCGGAAAATATGGCGTGGACGAAACAGCAGTACACATCCCGCGCGCCGGCCCGTTTCATCGCCTGAACATCATCGCACATTGTCCCGGCGGTGTCTACTTCATCATCCACGATGATGACATCTTTCCCCTGCACGTCCCCGATGACGGTGAGCACCTTCGTATGATCCTCGATGCGGCGTTTCTCCACAAAAGCCACGGGTAAATCGAGTTCCTCGGCAAAAGACCGCGCCTTTTTGGCAAAGCCCAGGTCGGCGGAGACGACCACGGCGTTCCGCAAGTCTTTCTGGCGCATATAATCGGCTAACAGGGGGAACGCCGTCAGCGCGTCACCGGGGATGCTGAAGAAGCCCTGAATCTGCCCGGCATGCAGGTCCAGGGTGATGTAACGGTCGGCGCCGGCGATCTGAATCATGTCGGCAACCAGACGCGCCGTAATCGGCACACGAGGCTGATCTTTTTTGTCGGAGCGGCCATAGGCAAGATAAGGGATAACGGCCGTGACACGGCCGGCGGAGGCACGCTTCAACGTGTCAATGAAGATGAGCAATTCCATCAGGTTGTCGTTGACCGGCGCCGAAGTCGTTTGAATCACAAAAGCGTCCTGGCCCCGGACGCTTTGATGAAGTTTCACAAACGTATTGTCGTTGGCGAATTTGTAGGCTTCGCGGCTTCCCAGCGGTACCCCCAATTGAGCACTGATCTCCGCCGCAAGGTCGGGACAGCCGGTGCCGCTGTAGAGAACGATTTTCCCGTATCCCCTAGACTGTGCCATACTCCCCCCTGACTGACAACTGACGACTAACAACCAAGGTGACAGGTATCGTTCATTTTGAGCAACTTGTAGTTCTCACCATCGAACTCGATGAGGTTGATAGCGCAAGTATCCTGTCCCAGATGCCAGAAACGCTCGTTGCCGAGGCCCAGGATGCCCAACAACAGCAGGCGGTTGACCACCGTATGCGCCACGATCACCACTGTGCCGCCTGCATGTCGTTCCATAATCTCATTCAGGGCGCCCATCGCGCGTAGCCGCACCGTTTGAAGCGTTTCGCCGCCGGGGATGGGGGCATCTTGCGGGCGGGTGTACCACAGTTCCAGTGCCTGTTCCCAGTGCTGCGCACGCAGCTCCTCGACAGTACGGCCTTCCCACGCGCCGAAGTTAATATCCAACAGCCCCGGATGGGCGCGCTCGTGGAGCTGAAAACACTCCGCGATCTTCTCTGCCGTCTGCCGCGCCCGCAGGAGGGGACTGCAATACACGGCGTCCGGTTTCCAATGCGCAGCAATGTGACGCGCCGTCAATTCGGCCTGCGCCATACCGGTAGCATCCAGAGAGATGTTGGCGCGACCGCGAAAACGGTCCCCTATATTCCATTCCGTCTGTCCATGTCGAACCAGGATCAATGTCGTGCAAGCCATATCATCGCCTCAAATGGATGCGTGTCCCGCAATTCACACACAACGACGCTTCCGGCTCATTGAGGAAGCCGCAGTTTGGACATACGGTCGGCTGGACCTCGGCGAGTGGTCCGCCACAGGCCTGGCAAATGTACGCGCCAATGGGATTCGGGGTGTCGCAATAGGGACACAGCACCGTTTGGAAAGCCGCTGCTGTTCCGCGCCCGCTGCCCTGACTGCGACAGTACTCGTCCACGGCCCGCCAGACCTCCGCGCGCAGCCCCAACCAGCGGACGTTGCGCGCGATGTCATCCAGTTCGTCCAGCAAACGCAGTGGGTTAAGCCAGCCCTTTACGCCGGTCTTCGCCAGATCGGCGGCCACACCGAGCCACTGTTGCTCGCTGACCGCAACCGTGACGCCGGTTGACGTGGGCGTGATATGCACCGTCACGGCCGTATTGGGATCGCCCCGTTCCACACTGCGGTTTTGGATTTGCAGCACGGCGCGTCCACCTTCGCCACGGACCCACTGGGCGCGGGTTTCACCTTGATCGAAACGCAGCACCAGCGCGCGGGCCATATCCTCAGCATTGATTTTGCCGTGGTACAATCGCTGCTCGACTTTGTCTGCCATGATCTCGCTCCCTGCCCGACAGGCACACTATGAATCCCTTATCCGTGAAATGCTTGCACTCAGGCAAGAAAATGGACAGGATTTATGAAGGCCGACGTCTGTGTCCTGTGTGCCGTTTAACCGAGTTGCACAAAATCCTCTGCGGGAATGACGAAAATCGTTGCCTTGTGTTCCCCTGGATGTTCAGGGGCATGACACGTCTTCTCGATGAGCGCGAAGACTTTGTCTATATCATCCTCGTTTACGCCGATAAGGAGGGTGACGCGACCGCGCCGCAAAAAACCACCGGTGCTGGCAACGCGCGTAACGCGGAAATTGTTCTCGACCAGCGCGTCCGAGACATCCATCGCATCAGAGTCTTTGACAATCGCAATGACCAGTTTCATGACGTTCACCTCACAATTGCACAAAGCGTTCAACCGGAAGGATGAAGACCGTCGCCCCGCCGACAGAGGCTTCGATCATCATCGGATAGCCGGGCGTCATCGAGAGTTCAACGCCCATGGGGACATACCGTGTGCGCCGCGGACATTGTTCACGTGCCACGGCAAAGAACCGGGATAGGCGGCTGTGTGGCAAGCCGATCAACAACGTCACCAACGCTTCATGGAGGAATCCTCCTACGGCATCCACGATGGTCACCGGGAAGCCTTCTTTGTTCAGCGCTTGAATCAGGTCCCGCGACTGACTCCCATCCACGATGATAATCGCTAAACGATCAATGGTTTCTGGTTCCATAATCTTCTCCCCAAGCCGTCAGTCTTTAGTCTGGAAGTCGGGCCCTTGTTTCATCCGACTCCTGGTGCACCGGAGGTTTATGCTACCCACCTCTTCCGAATCAGTCTCAGCACAGATTTGCCGCCAACTTCTCTTTAGATTATAATCGGTTTGTCGTCACAGGAAAAGTAAGCTCAGTAACTCCTATCAGATCACACGCCAAGAAAATGCAGGATATATCGTGGACAATTCAACAGAAACGCTTAATGTTCAACCTGGTGATATTGTACTCCTGGTCGGCAAAGACCGCAAGGAATTTATTATCTCGGTAGAGCCGGGGCGCGAACATCAGACCCACCACGGCGTACTGCCACATGACGTGATCATCGGCAAACGCTGGGGCGAAACCGTCACCACGCATCTGGGGTACGCCTATCTGATTTTGCCGCCATCGCTTGAACAACTGGTGCGTTCCATCCGCCGCGCCACCCAGATCGTCTACCCGAAGGAAATCGGCTACTTGTTGATGAAAATGAACATCGGACCGGGGACGCGCGTGATCGAGGCCGGGACCGGCAGCGGCGGCCTCACCCTCGCCCTGGCGCGTATGGTGATGCCGCAC
The DNA here is from genome assembly GCA_035373625.1 of Anaerolineae bacterium. GTDB lineage: Bacteria > Chloroflexota > Anaerolineae > B4-G1 > SLSP01 > DSWT01. Next base: position 65,712 of record DAOSNS010000015.1, read on the forward strand.
GGCCACGTCTACAGCTACGAGGTCCGCCCGGAGACGCAAGCTCTGGCACAAAAGAACCTGGCAGCTTTGGGATTGTTGCCCTACGTGACCCTCAAATTGCGTGATGTTGCCGAGGGGTTCGATGAGCGTGGGGTAGATGCCGTGTTCCTCGATGTGCGCGAGCCGTGGGATTACCTGCATCACGTGCATGCGGCGCTCAAGGGTGGCGGGTTCTTCGGCAGCCTGTTGCCCACAACCAATCAGGTCGCGGCGCTGCTGCGTCACCTGCAACAGCCCACCTTCGGCTATATCGAGGTTGAAGAACTGATCCTGCGACCTTACAAAGCCGTGCCGGGCCGCTTGCGCCCCTTCGACCGCATCATCGCGCATACCGGCTATCTCGTCTTCGCACGCGCCTTGCCCGGCGAGTTCAATCCCGCCCTGGATACCCGCCCGGAGAGTTTTGGGGATCCTGATCTTACGGACGACGCCGAGCTTATAGACGATTCAGAATAGCCCGCGCCGCCACCACGCCAGAAGCCGACGCCTGGATCAGGCCGCGCGTCACGCCGGCGCCGTCACCACAGGCAAACAATCCCGCGACTTCCGTTTCCATCGCCGGCGTCAATTGCAGGCGGTTGGAATAGAATTTGGCCTCCACGCCGTAGAGCAGCGTATGCCGCGAAGCCACCCCAGGCGCGATCTCATCCAGGGCATGCAGCATCTCCAGAATGTCAATCACGTAGCGATAAGGCAGTACCAGGTTGAGGTCGCCGGGCGTCGCGCTGGGGAGTGTGGGGCGCACGATGGAGCGCGACAACCGTTCCGGCGTGGAACGTCGTCCGGCTTCCAAATCGCCCAGACGCTGCACGAGGATGCCGCCGCTGAGCAGGTTCGCCAACCGCGCCACGCTTTTGCCATAGGCGATGGGGTCGTTGAACGGCTCGGTGAAATTCTTGCTCACCAGCAAGGCAAAGTTGGTGTTGGCGGTGCGATGTTCCGCGAACGAGTGGCCGTTCACGGTCATCACGTCGCCGGCGAACTCGGTACTGACCTCGCCGTAGGGGCACATGCAGAAGGTACGGATCTGGTCATCGAAGGCGGTGGAATAGTAGATGAACTTGGATTCGTAAACCAGGCGCGTGATCGGTTCCAAAACCGGCGCGGGCACTTCCACACGCACTCCTAAATCCACGGGATTGCGGGCCAGCGTCAATTTCAAGTGCTTCGCCGTCTTTTCAAGCCAGGTCGCGCCCTCGCGGCCGGGAGCCAGAATCACGGCGGGGGCTTCGATGCGTTCCCCTTTGCGGGTCTCGATGCCGCGCACTTGCCCGTTGTCGGTCAGGACGGTGGCCACGTCGGTACGGGTGCGGATGGTGACGCCGCGCGCCAGCAACGCATCGCGCATCGCGCGCATCAAATCCACACAGCGTTCCGTCCCAATGTGGCGGATGGGGACGAAGACGAAGTGCAGACCGGCCAGGGAAGCACGCTTTTCCAGGTCTTCGATTTCGTCGGTATAGATGCCGTGAATTTTCTCCGGTGCGCCGAACTGACGATAGAGGTCATCCACATAGCGGATCAAGGCTGCGGCCTGCGTCTCGCCCAGGATTTCGGCGAGGTGGCCGCCCACGGCCGGTGAGAGGGTGAGCTTGCCATCGGAGAAGGCGCCCGCGCCGCCCCAACCGTCCAAAATAGCGCAGGGCTGGCAATGGCGGCACGTTCCGCCGAGTTCGCGCAGGGGACAGGTACGGCGGTCAATATCATCGCCCTTGTCAAGGATGGCGACGCGCAACTGAGGATGCTGGCTTAGTTCCAGGGCCGCGAAGATGCCGGCGGGACCGGCACCCACGATCACCACGTCAAAACCGTTCGTGTGCATAGAGGTCCTTAAAAAATAAAAGTACCCCCGTCAGGACTTGAACCTGAAACCTTTTGGTCCGCAACCAAACGCTCTGTCCAGTTGAGCCACGGGGGCGCGTAATGCATCTACTATATGCTTACATTCAAAGAAGGCCAATGGCTGGCCTTCTTGAGTACCCCCGTCAGGACTTGAACCTGAAACCTTTTGGTCCGCAACCAAACGCTCTGTCCAGTTGAGCCACGGGGGCATGAGAATTCAATAAAACCAGGCGGGGAGGCAGGGATTCGAACCCTGGAGGGAATCATTCGACCCCCTAACTGCTTAGCAGGCAGCCCCAATCGGCCTCTCTGGCACCTCCCCTAAAAGTAATGTACCGTTTTGTACGAGCGGAGGGAGTGGGATTCGAACCCACGGTGACTTGCGCCACAACGGTTTTCAAGACCGTCGCCATCGGCCGCTCGGCCATCCCTCCAGCAGAGGGGGTCACCCACTCCTCGCGTCGAAAAGTATACCACGCAACGCCGCCTTGTCAACAAAAAAGACAGGGCTATCGCATTTGGTCGCTTCCGGCAGTAGAATACGGCCTGAAGGCCGGGGGAAGAGAGGATGTGGCGGGGCTTCGCCACCCTAAAGATGCCACTTTAGCGGCACAGAAGACAACACGATGGGACAAAGTTTCCCAAATGCGATAGCCCTAACAAAAAGACCTGACAGATCTGATGTTTACCGTCGAATGACGTCAATCCCTCCCATCCAGGGGCGCAGCACCTCAGGAATCACGATGGAACCGTCGGCCTGTTGGTAGTTTTCCATAATAGCGATCATCAGGCGCGGCATGGCCAGCCCCGAACCGTTGAGCGTGTGGACAAAACGCGGCCTGGCGTCGGGTTCGGGGCGGTAGCGGACGTTGGCGCGTCGCGCCTGAAAGTCGGTGACGTTGCTGCACGAGCTGACTTCCAGCCACGCATCCTGACCCGGCGCCCACACTTCGAGGTCAAAGCCTTTGGCCGCGCCAAAGCTGATGTCACCCGTGCACAGTTCCACGACGCGGTAGGGGATCTTCAACATCTGCAACAGGCCCTCAGCGTTCTTGACCATGGCTTCCAGCTCGTCGAAGCTGGTTTCAGGTGTGGTGAATTTATACATTTCCACCTTGTCGAACTGATGCCCGCGCTTGATGCCGCGCACGTCGCGCCCCGCGCTCATCTTTTCACGGCGGAAACACGGCGTATAGGCCACGTAGTTCAACGGCAATTGTTCGGCACTGAGAATCTCATCACGGTGCAGGTTGGTGATGGCGACTTCGGCAGTGGGCAACAACCACAGGTCGTCCTCAACATCGTGATAGAGGTTGTCTTCAAATTTGGGCAGTTGTCCGGCGCCGACCAGCATCTCGCGCTTGACGACGAACGGAAGGTAAACCTCGGTATAACCGTTCTGGCGGGTCTGCACATCCAGCATCCAGAAGAGCGTCGCCCGCTGCAACCGCGCCCCGGCCCCTTTGAGAATGTAGAAACGACTGCCGGCGAGCTTGACCCCGCGCTCGAAATCGAGGATGTCCAATGCCGGCCCTAGATCCCAGTGAGGGAGCGGGGTGAAGCCCTCTGCGGCAAAGTCACGCCGTTCGCCCCAATAGCGCACCACCACATTGGCGCTCTCGTCCGGCCCGACAGGCACGCTCTCATGGGGGATGTTGGGAAGCCACATTTGCTGCGCTTCAAAAGCGGCTTCGACTTCACGCAGTTTTTCTTCCAAAGCCGCCAGCCGTTCTCCCAATGCGCGCATTTCGGCGATACGTGCCTGGCGCGCGTCTTTATCCTTCATCTGCCCGATCTCTTTGGAGACGCGGTTGCGCTCTGCGCGCAGGGTTTCGACTTCCTGCAACATTTGGCGGCGTTGCACATCCAGCGCGTAGACTTTATCTACCAGTGTCGGATCATCATTGCGCTTGCGCAGCGCCTCACGAACACGCTCGATGTCGTTACGGATCAGTTCAATGTCAAGCATACGTTTTCCTCCTTGGGCGTAGTCGGATAGTCGTTAGTCGGATAGTCGTTAGTCTGGTCGTCAGGCTTCTCTGCTCACAGATTATGCCACCAACCTTCAACTTTGTCCAGTATAGCTAATTCAATCTGCCGACCGAATTCGCCCCTATGGTAAGATGAAGCTTCCCAAACACGATAAGCCCCCCCTTGCACGAACCGACAACTTTTGGCAAATATATGGTACAATGAGATTTGTTACGCGCGTCAAGCAGATGCGCGAATCAAAAGCAAAACCAACAAATTCAGGAGGGTAACAATGAGACGTCAATGGGTTGTATGGATCACCGTATTGTTTGTGCTGTCACTGGGATGTTCGCTCTTTAGCGGCAAGACAACTCCCACGCCAGCCCCCACCGCGCAGCCGACCGCGGTTCAGGAAGATAAACCTCAAGAAGATAAACCTCAAGAGGATAAAGGGGAATCGCCGACGGCAACCCAAGCGCCCGCGGCAACATCGGCCCCGGCAACGGCAGAACCGGAAGACGAAGGGACTCTGAATATTGACCCGGAGGCGCTCAAAGACCTCAACAGCTACCGGATGAAGATGGTGTGGAATTTCACCGCCGAAGATGGAACGGTTGAGGAATTCAACATTGAGGAAGAAGCCATTCGCGATCCGCTTGCCCAGCACTATACGATGAACTCCGCCGAGGGAAGCATGGAGTTCGTCCTGATCGGCGATACCCAATGGTCGCGCTTCGGTGATGAATGGATGCAAACCACGGCCGGTGAAGGCGAATCTCTGGGGCAGTTTGGGCAGTCGTTGGTGCAGCCGGATGAGATGCTCAGCGGTGCAAATAAGGATGCCTTTAAGTATGTGGGCAAAGAGACCGTCAAGGGCTTGAATACCCGGCATTATCAGCTCAAGGACAACAGCTGGGATGCAGCCTGGGGCTTCAATGTCACAGATGTTGAAGATGCCCGTATGGATATATGGATCGTGGACGAGAAGAACCTTCCTCAGGTTATGACCCGCTTTGAAATGACCGTCAAAGGCACTTTTGAAGATGAGCGTAAGGGCACACTGGCCCTGACCTGGGAAATCTTCGACTTTAATGTACCCTTCACCATCGAGCCGCCGGCCGGCGCGGCGAATATAGGTCTCCCCGCAGGGTTGGAGCTTTGCCCAAATGCCGCCGACGTAACGGTGATGGGCAAGATTTCCATGTTCACATGCCCGGCCTCGGTCAAAGACACGGCAACGTTCTACACCGAGGCACTGGATAAAGCCGGCTGGACGGCCGGTGACGTGACCGACATGGAAGGTCTGCTCATGGGAAGCTGGACTAAGGGGGATGAAACCCTGAACCTCACCATCACCGCTAATGAGGAAAAAGGCGGATCGAACGTCATGATTTCAATCGGCGAATAAGGGGTGCGTACCGAAGCCCATACTTTTGAGCTTTTGACCGCAGATTTGACGATTGCAGCGGTCGGCGTGGCCCAGGTTGGTTCCACACCAACCTGGGCCGCTTATCAAGACTGGCTGACGCACGGCTACGCCGCCGAGATGGCTTACCTGGCGCGTCCCGACGCCGTCACACGACGCTCCGATCCCCGCTACGTGCTCCCCGAAGCACGCACCGTGTTAGTCGTTGCAGCGCCTTACGCAAGCGCCCCTCATCCCGTACTTCCTCCCTTGCATGGGCGCGTCTCACGCTATGCCTGGGGGGCGGATTATCATCACTGGCTGTTGCATGACCTGAAAACGCTTGTCCGTCGCCTGGGCGAAAAGTACGGCACGTTCCCTTCCCGTTGTGAAGTGGATACCGGTCCGATCCTGGAAAGGGCATGGGCACAGGCTGCGGGTCTGGGTTGGGTGGGAAAGAACACCAATCTGATCCATCCACGCCTGGGATCATATCTTTTTCTGGGTGTAGCGCTCCTGGGTCTTGACCTGGAACCGCTGCCCGCGCCGCAGCTCCCTAATTGTGGCAATTGCACGCGCTGCCTGGAAGTCTGCCCTACCGGCGCGCTAGTTGCGCCGGGGGTGCTGGATGCGCGGCGTTGCATCGCCTATCTCACAATAGAACATCGCGGCGCGATTCCGACGGAGCTGCGCCCGTTGCTTGGTGAATGGGTTTTCGGCTGCGATATGTGCCAGGAGGTGTGCCCGTGGAATCGTAAACCCCTGGCGGGTCATGGGGCCATGCCGGCACCGCCCACCGCTACACTTGACCTTGTGGACGTGTTGACCATGCGCGAGACCGATTTCCGCACGCGCTTTCGTCACACGCCACTCTGGCGCGCGACATGGCGGGGATTGGCACGCAATGCAGCGGTGGTGCTGGGCAATCTCCATGATCCGGTGGCGCGTCCGGCATTGCAGCAAGCCGCCGAAAATCATCCCGACGCACTGACCCGCGAGCATGCAGCCTGGGCGCTCGATCAACTGTCCTGACAACAAACAACAGGCCGAAAACTCTCCGGCCTGTTGCGCCTGGAACTCACCCTCCGAAAACGAGAAGCTGAAAGCTGATGGCAGACAGCCAAAAGCTGACCGCTAAATCACCCCCAACTCTTTCCCCACCTTCTCGAAGACGTAAAGCACTTTCTCCAATTGCTCATCGGTATGCGTCGCTATGTAGCTGGTGCGCAGCAAGGTTTGATCCTGGGGGACGGCCGGTGGCAGCACGACGTTGGTGTAAACGCCATTGTCGAAGAGCGCCTTCCAGAACTGCAGCGCCTTGAAGTCCTCGCCGATCACCACGGGGATGATGGGCGTTTGGGTCGCGCCGATGTTAAAGCCCAGTTCGCGGAAGCGGCGCCGCATGTATGCACCGATTTCATTCAACCGCTGAATACGCTCCGGCTCCTCTTGCATGATCTCCAAAGCGGCCATCGCGGCAGCAGCATTGGCCGGGGGGATGCTGGCGCTGAAGATCAACGAGCGCGCGTGATGCTGGATGTAGTCAATGACACGGTCATCCCCGGCAATGAAACCGCCGAGCGAGGCAAACGACTTGCTGAACGTGCCCATAATCAGGTCCACGTCTTTGGTCACACCGAACTCCGCGGCCGTCCCGCGACCGCCGCCAAGAATGCCGATGGAGTGCGCGTCGTCCACCATCAGCCGCGCGCCGTACTTCTTGCACACTTCGATCAATTCAGGCAATGGTGCAATATCGCCCCCCATGCTGTACACGCCGTCCACGATAACCAGCCGCCCGCCCCTTTCAGGCAGTGAAGCCAGCACGCGCTCCAGGCCCTCAAGGTCGTTGTGGGGAAAGCGTTTCATCGTTCCAAAAGAGAGCCGGCATCCATCCACAATGCTGGCGTGATCGTCCTTGTCGGTGATGGCGAAATCGTCCCGCGCCACCAGCGCCGAAATCGTGCCCACGTTGACCTGGTAGCCGGTGCTGAACACGAGCGCGCGTTCTTTGCCCACCCATTCGGCCAGCCGGCGTTCCAGCTCCAGGTGCATCTCCAGCGTGCCGTTGAGGAAGCGCGACCCCGTGCAACTGGTGCCATACATTCTGATGGCATCCAGCGCGGCCTGGCGGACTTTGGGGTGCGTCGTCAATCCCAGGTAGTTGTTCGAGCCGATCATAATGAGATGGTGATCGCCGATGCGTGCTTCAGAGCCTTCGTTGTTAGTCAGGGGGATGAAATAAGGATAAAGTCCACTTTTGCGCACATCGTTGGCTGCCGTAAACAATCCACACTTCTCAAAAATGTCCATGTGCTCCTCCTTGATGAATGATGGATGAATACTTCCCCATTCTAAAGGCTTAGAACTTCCTGTCAAGCGCCTGCCACAAACAGTTCTGCGACCTTGCCGATGTGAAATGCTCCCTCTGCCACGATCCACACCGCCACTTCAACGCGTACGGCGTAAAGGTTGATATTCAGGACTTACGCAAACCGGCGGAACTTTACCGCAGAGCACGCCGAGAGCGCGGAGATTTTCTCATTTCTCGGCGTTCTCAGCGGCCTCGGCGGTGAAAAATGGATACATTTGCGTAAGTCCTGATATTGAAACGCCGATGCAGGGCAATGCGGGCATTCAGGTTGACATCGGTGCGGTACTGTTAGCAAAGCATAGAGAGATTCATGATGTCATGACGTCCTCAACTCCAGCAAATCCCATCGGTTCCCGTAGAGGTCAACGAAAACGGCGACCGTGCCGTAAGGTTCCCGGCGCGGTTCTTCGGTGAACTGAAGGCCGCGCGCCCGCAGTGCGTGATAGTCGCGCCAAAAATCGTCCGTGTGCAGGAAAAGGAACACGCGCCCGCCGGTCTGATCGCCGATGCGGGCCACTTGCTCAGGCGTCATCGCTTTGGCGAGCAGCAGACACGTTCCGGCGTTTCCCGGCGGCGCGACGAGCACCCAGCGCTTGCCGTCTCCCAACGCAGTGTCCTCGATCAAGTTGAAACCGAGGACACCGGTATAAAAGGCCAACGCTTCGTCGTAGTCCCGGACCAAAAGAGCGACGTAACCGATTTTCTGGTTCATCCACCCAAAAGCGATTTAGCTTTATCAATCTGCGCCTTCACCGCCACCGTCGCCGTGCCGCCGGACACGGAACGCTGCTCGATGGCGCGGCGGAAGTCCAGCACGTCATGCACATCGTCGCCAAAATAGGGGGAGAGGGTGCGGTAGTCGTCTACGGTGAGGTCACGCAGGCCACAGCCCCGCTCGCCGGCAAGCCGCACGGCCTGCCCGACGATGTGGTGTCCCTGGCGGAACGGCAAACCCTGGCGCACCAGGTAATCTGCCAGTTCCGTCGCCAGCAGGTCATCGCGCAGCGCGGACGCCATCCGCTCCGGGTGGATGCGCAGTGTGCGGATCACGCCGGCCACGATTGGCAGCTCGAGTTCCAGCGTGTCCAGCATATCGAAGAGCGGCTCTTTGTCTTCCTGCAAGTCCTTGTCGTAGGAGCTGGGCAGCCCCTTGAGCGTCGTCAGCAGCGCGATGAGATTGCCCACCACGCGCCCGGTCTTGCCCCGCGCCAGTTCCAGGGAATCGGGGTTCTTTTTCTGCGGCATGATGCTTGAGCCGGTGCTGTAAGCATCGTCCAATTCTACGAAGCCGAACTCCGCCGTCGCGTAGAGGATGAGGTCTTCCGCCAGACGGCTGAGGTGCGTTTGCAGCAGCGCGGCCCAGAAGAGCATCTCGGCGATGAAATCGCGGTCGGAGACAGCATCGAGGCTGTTCTCACTGATGCGCGCGAAGCCCAGATCGGCGGCCAGCGCATCGCGGTCAATGCCGAAGGTATTGCCCGCCAGCGCCGCGCTCCCCAACGGCATGACGGAGACGCGGCGCGTCAGGTCGTCCAGGCGTTCAAGATCGCGCTGCAACATCCAGAAGAAGCTCATCAGCCAGTGGGAGAAAAGGATAGGCTGCGCGGGCTGCAGGTGCGTGTAGCCGGGCATCATCACGTCGAGGTGGGCCTCAGCTTTGTCCACGATGGCGCGCTGGAGCGCCCGGACGTGTTCGCGCAACACGGGAATCCGGTAAAGCAGGTACAGCCGCACGTCCGTGGCGATCTGGTCGTTACGACTGCGACCCGTGTGCAGCTTGCCCGCCGCCTCGCCGATGATCTCGCCCAGGCGGCGCTCGACGGCGGTGTGGATGTCTTCGTCGGAGGGCAGCGCCACGAAGGTTCCGGCGTCGAACTCCGCGCGCACCTGCTCCAGACCCCGCACAATCGCGTCCAGTTCTGCATCCGTCAAAATACCGACGTCGCGGATACTCCGCGCGTAGGCGATGCTGCCGGCGATATCCGCCGCGTACAGCCGCCAATCGAAACCGATGGAAGCGTTGAAACGCTCCAAAAGCGTGTCGGTGGCTTTGTCGAATCGGCCACCCCAGAGTTTGCTCATGGTCTTCATTCTCCTTGCACCGTGGACTGGAAACAACAGCCCTTCCATTCTAAGGCCAAACCCCACAAGGTCAAAAATGTCTGGTGATTATTCATTACAATTTTATCTTGCTTTCATGAAAAATTCACATACAATGGAGATAAACATCTGGCTCAGATTGCCTTAAGAATCTATCCTAAAATTCGCTCCAGGCTCTGTCGCGGGGCAATTCTCACCCTTGCGCGACAGGGATTAGAGCTATGGGTGGATAGGTCCTAAAGAAGATTGCCAAGCCATAGGCTAACCTGCTGCGCCCACCCAAACATATACGTTTATTCCCTCCGTTTCCTCGATTGAGTGGGCTAAAAGGTAGGGCTATCGCATCTGGGGAACTTTGTCCCGTCGTGCTGTTTGTTGTGCCGCTAAAGCAAAATCTTTAGGCCGTATTCGATTGCCGGAAGCAGCCAAATGCGATAGCCCCAGACTAAAAGGTTAATCTTTGGTTAATTTGTGGTATAATAATAAAGATGATACAGATAATATATATAGAACAAATTGATGGTAATGTAGTCGTAGAGGATCAAAAATGAAGAAGTGTAATATGAGGATTATACGTCAATGGATGCTCAAAAGCTTGCTCTCGCTGATGATTGTGATCAGTATGCTGCTTCCAAACGGCATCATTGATACGACGCAACCCGTTGCGGCGCACAATCTGGACGCCAGCGCCGTCTATATTTTCTTCGACCCGGACACGCAGGCAATGTTGGACGCGCGCATTGCCGGCGGCTGGACGCCCGGCACGCCGCTGATTCAGGTCGGCGACGAAATCGGCCTGATTATCAAGGCCGTGCCGGATAACGGCACCACCACCGGCGTGGGCGGCTATACCACCTTCTACATCCCCAACGGCGCGCAGGTGATAGACGCGGCTTTCCTGGTACCCGGCGACATGGCCGCCGACGGCATCACCGGCTACGACAAAATCCCCGCCAAGGGTCAGGCGTTGATGCCCAACGTGGGTGCGGGCGGCGGTCCGACGGTGGATTTGACCGGCATCAGCCGCGGCCCCAACATCGCCGGCGTGACCGCCAACCTGGTCAACGCCGCCAACGTCAACAACGGCACGCTGCCCGCGGTCTACGGCGACCTGGGCATTTTCTACTCCACCGCGCCGGAGACGACCTATGGGATATAATGCGTGTAATAATTGAGTAAGAAATGCTACGCTATCCAGCGCGTGGAGATTGCTTCGGGACTGGATACGCCTTGCATCGCCATCCATGAACCATGACCCACATCAAACCCATCTACCAGGAAACGGCGCGAGGGCAACAAGCCTGGAGCGCAAGTAAAAGATAAAGGATCTCGAGAAATGAAAACGAAACATATTTTTTCCAAAATCATTCTGTCGCTGGTAATGCTGTTGTCCCTGTTCGGCGCCTTGCCCATGGGAATCCCCGGCCCGGTCTACGCGGCTAGCAACCCTGCCGCGGTGCAAATCTACTACGTTACCCTGCCCGAGGCCGACGCGCTGACCGTGCTCAGTGCCATCAACGCCGCCGCCGTCACGCCCGTCACGACCTACTTCTCCATCGCCATCGGCGTGAGCGGGACGTACATCTACTACGACCAGTGGGAGAACGGCTACGACTCGGACATCGCCAACCCCGATAACCTGTACAGCAGCAGCAACCCCGGCGGCACGCAGATCTGGGGCAATGGCAAAGCCGCGGACGGGTGCGCGCCCAATAAGAACGGCGTCCCCATCACCTGTACCGACGGGAACGACGTCTTTGTCGCCGGCGACGTCATCCTCCCGAGCAACAGCATCCCCATTCCGAGGAACAGCAGCGTCATTCTCTTTGACGCCAGGGACAAGGTCGGCGCCACCAGCTCGATCGCCATGGCCCGCGCCACCTGGGCGGCCGGCTCCGGCACGCTGAACGCCTTCGCGCACGAGATGTACGCCACGGCGGAATGGGGCACAGCCTACGAGTCGCCGGTGGGTACGAACACCGCCACGCCGGCCCAGGGCTATTCCGGCGAAAAGATGTTCGAGTATAGCGCGCTGTCGGTCATGGCCTCGCAGAACAGCACGACGGTGCAGATCGACAAGGACGCGAACGGCAGCTACGAGACCACCATCACCCTGCAGGAAGGCGGTGCCACCCTGGTCACGGGCATTTACCAAGGCGCCCGCGTGCAGACCACAGACGCGGCCAAACCGATCCAGGTCGTGCTGGTGACAGGCGATGTCGGCTCCAACTACGAATCGCGCGACATGAACCTGCTGCCGGTCAGCGCCTACGGCAGCAGCTACTGGAGCCCGGTGGGCGTGAACAAGGGGCTGTATTATACCCCTGGCCCGACCCGCCTGTTCCTGTACAATCCCAGCATCAACGGCAGCATCTACATCACCTGCAAGCGGCGCACCCCGACCCCTACGACCGTGACTCAAGGCCCGGTGGCCGCGCGCGGTATCGTGTACCTAGACCTGAACGACAATTCGGGCGCGAACTGCTTCGCCTCGACCAGCGGCGGAGTTCAGACTACTGACAAGATCTTTGGCATCGGAACGGTCGACACAGCAGTCAGCGGCGTGAGCGCCGGCCAGGCCGGGGACTGGAGCTTTACCCTCTACCCCGACAGCTTCCTCTCGACCGATGCGCTGGTGGGGATGGGGCTCGGCCGGGACCCCACTTCTGGAACCAACCCCACCGAGGACGGCAGCCCGCTGTGGGTGACGCCGGCCTGCGATACCTACATTTACGTGGACTGGAACAACGACGGCACAGCCGACCCGGTGGACTTTAGTGGCAACGGGAACACCACTGAGACCAATGTCGATGGACTCAACGAGACGACTTCGGCCTCGGGCTTCCTCGTGACCCAGCTCAAATCGGTGCGCCTCTACAAGCCGGCCAGCGGGAGGAATGACCCTTACGACCAGAGCGGCGCGCGGGTTTGGAGTCGCACGGCAGCGGGAGTCGGCCGCGGCGGTACCCCCGGCTGTAACCTGGCGCTGGCCTGGGGCCAGGATCCGCGCCGGGCCAGCGCGGCGGCGCCGGGCCTGGACGTGGGCACCTCGGTTCCACCGCTGCGGCTGATGGAGGGCACCAAAAGCATGGCGCTCAAGACCGACGGCGACGGCGACGGCGTGCTCAGCCCGGGCGACACAGCCACCACCAACATCACAATCAAGAATACCGGGTCGAGCACGGTGAACGATGTAAAAATCTACGATGCGGGGGTGCCCGCCAACACGGCCTATGTGAACGATACTACATATTGGAGTGCTGATGGTACGAACTGGACCAAGATCCCGACGGGCAGCGACGGTGGCGACTTCCCGCTGGACGTGACGGGCGGCGTCCTGCTGGGCAACCTGGCAGCGGGCGCGACCTTCTACGTCCGGTTTGACGTCACGCTGAACAACACTGGCGTCATCTACGAAGAGGTTTCGAACTGCGACATCGCCTACACGGGCGGCGGCAACGTGACGAGTTGCACCACCAACCTCGTGGCGTCGAACGACTGGGGCGACCTGCCCGACACCTACGGCACGTCGCTGGCGGCGAATGGCCCGCGACACTCCCCCAGCGTGCTGAGCCTGGGCAGCGCCTTTGACCGTGACCTGCAAGGCCAACCGTCAACCGGCGCCGACGGCGATGACCTGAACCAGACAACCCCTCCCAAGGCGGACGACGAGGATGGCATCGTCATCGCCGGCGCCCAACCTGCCTGGCAGAGCGGCGGCACAGGCCACATCCAGGTGACGGTTGCGGGTGGTGACGGCTGCCTGAACGCCTGGATGGACTTTACCAACGACAGCGGCACCACGCCCCCATCTCCTGACGGGAACTTTACCAAGTCTGGAGGCTATGACACTACAACCATCGCCTCGACGACCTACTCTGAGTACATCGTCCAGAACGTGCTGGTGAGTGAAGGGACCTCGACGATCAATGTGACGGTACCGCCGGGGGCAATCGGGGCGGCTGGCGCCTACTTCCGCTTCCGCCTCAGCCCGCGCGACGGCTCCAATACCTGTACAACGGCCGTCGGGCCCACCGGTTTCGTGTCCGGCGGCGAGGTGGAAGACTATCGCATTGTGCCCGCCGACCTGTCCGTCACCAAGACCGACGGAGCGACCACGGTCGCCCCGGGGTCCACTATCATCTACACGCTGGTGGTCAAGAACAACGGCTCCAGCACGGCCACCGGCGTGACGCTGGCGGATACGATTGGGAGCAATCTCACCTATCAGAGCAGTACGTGCGGCACCCCGACCATCAATGGGTCCACCTATACCTGGGCGCTGGCAGACCTGCCTGCCGGTCAGAGCACGAGCTGCACTGTGCAGGTCTATGTCGCTACCCCTCTGGCGGATGGCACGCAACTGACCAACTACGCTCACGTCAGCACGACGGCGCTGGAGGTGAACGTCACGGATAACGAGGTCTCTGACATCGACACGGCCCTGAACCCAGCCCTCCCGGACCTGTGGGTGACGAAGAGCGACGGGAACACGCAGGTCCTGGCAGGCGACACGCTGGTCTACACCATCCAGTACGGAAACGCAGGGACCGGCGGCGCTACAGGCGTCTCCATCGTGGATGTGCTTCCGGCGAACGTGACGTACCAATCCTCGAGTCCTACAGGCAGTCTGGTGGGGTCAACGCTCACCTGGTCGATAGGCAACGTGGCGGCGAGCGGGTCCGGCTCCGTCCAAGTCACGGTCAGGGTGGATACTGACCAGTTGGCTGGCGCCATCGTGCTGAACCACGTTAGCATCAGTGAAAATGAGAGCGACAAGAACCCGACGGACAACGCTGCCTCTGACAGCGACACAGTCATTGCGCCGTACGTGGTGACGGAAAAGAGCGCGTCCGGGCCAGACCCTGTGACCGGCGAGGTCACCTACTCGATCTATTGGTACAACAACAGCACGGCCACGGCCGCCAACGTGCAGATCCAGGATACCCTGCCTGCCAACACGACCCTGGTCGCCGGCAGCATCAGCGGCGGCGGGACGTTGAGCGGCGGCGTAATCACCTGGAACCTAGGCAGCCAGCCGGCCGGCGCAAGCGGCACGGTCAGCTTCCGGGCGACCCTGGGCACGGGCGCCGGCAGCGCGACGCAGACGGCCCCGACCCTCTCGACAGAGACAGGCTCGGGCAGCGTGACGGTGACCAGCCAGACCACGGCCTACTCCTCGTTGCCGTGGTGCGATTCGGCTTTCAGCAGCGGCAGGTGCCTCCGCTACAGCGGGCTCTACCAGGACGCCAACGGCGTCGGGCCGGCCGGCTGGAACGAGAACCCCCGCGCCACCGACTATGACGACACGGCGGGGAATTGGGGCCAGCCTTTCGCGGCCTATCAAGAGTCATTCTACTGGCTGCCCGAGTCGACCCTCAACGCCCAGTGGACTTCGAGAAACGCTGACCCTGCGGGCGTCGCCTATCCGAACTATACCTTCTTCCGGCAGGGATTCTGCCTGCCGCTCAACGCCAACACCCTGGCTGCCAACCTGGACCTGTCCAGCGACGATGTCTCCACCGTCTATCTCAACGGCGTTAGCGTAGGGCAGCACACGGGCGCCGGCGGCTACTCCACCCTGAACGCAACCGCTGGCGTCCAATCCGGCATCAACATCCTGGCGGTCCGCTTGTGGAACAACAATCACGGCGGCCACACGGCATACAGCGGGGCTGACCACAGCGGCCTGCTCTTCAACCTCCAGGCCAGCTACGGCAGCTTGCGCCCCTTTGCCTCCGGGCCGGCGATGACCCTGGCCGGCCAGAGCGTGGCCCTGTCGGTAGACGAGAATGCGCTGGGCGGCCGCAAGCCGTATAGCTACAAATTCGATTTCGGCGATGGCACCGTTGTGGACTTTCAGGGCTTAACCAGTCAATCGCACACCTACAGCACGCCGGGCACGTATGTGGCCACCGTGACGGCGCGTGCCGCCTACGGCTGCACCGGCGCCGACCAGGTCACGATCCAGGTGCTGCCGGCCGGTAGCAACCTGCTGGCGAACGCGGCGACCGTGAGCTACCAGAGCACGACAGGCACGAGCTTCAGCGGCCAGACCGGCGCCGGGCTTTTGCTGGCGGGAGCGGTCGGCGATCGGGTCTGGCTGGACGAGGACGGCGACGGCGTCCATGATGCCGGCGAGTCTGGCATCGCCAACGTGAAGGTGACGCTCAGCAATGGATCGCAGACCTACACCACCTACACCGACGCCAACGGCAACTATGTCTTTACCAACGTGCCTGTCGGCGTCTACACCGTCAGTATTGACCCATCGTCCATGCCAGCCGGGCTGGCGGAGAACCCAACCTACGACGAGGACGGCGGGACGACGAACCAGGCGTCGGTGACGGTGACATCCGGCGGCGAGCACATGACCGCCGACTTTGGCTACAACTGGGCGACGACAAGCGACGTCACCGGCAACACCGGCACGGGCGCCATCGGCGACCGCGTCTGGATTGACGCGGACGGTGACGGCGTGCAGGATGCCGAGGAGATGGGACTCAGCGGCGTGACGGTGGAGCTGGTCACAGCCGGCGCCGACGGACTTTTCGGCACCGCCGACGACGTGGTCGCAGCCTCGACGACCACAAACGCCACCGGCAACTATATCTTTGATGGGCTGTCGGCGGGGGTCTATGTGGTGCGCATCCCGACCGCACCGACTGGCTACACGCTCACCGGCGACCCCGATCAAGCAGGCGCGCCCTGCACGACCTGCGACGCCCGGACGACAGCGCCGATCATCCTGGCGCCGGGCGACGTCTACGTCAACGCCGACTTTGGCTACAAGCCGAACACCGGCGTGGGCGCGACGGTTGGTGGCCAGCTCTGGCTGGATGCGGACGCCAACGGCGCGCTCGGCGGCGCCGACAGCGGCCTCGCCGGGGTGACGGTGGCCTTGATCAGGGACAGCAACGGCAATGGCACATGGGATCCTGGCGAGCCGATTGTCGCCACCGACGTCACCAACCCCGCCGGCTACTACCAGTTCGATGGCGTGCCGGTGGGCGACGGCACGCTCGATTACCTGGTATGGGTGAACGACATCGCCAACGTCCTGCCCGGCCTGAGACTGACGTACGACAGCAACGGCATTGCCACCGCCAACATCAGCGCCGTCACCGACTTGACGCCCGACGGCAACCAGCTTCAGAACCTAGCCTACGCACCCGCCGCGCAGGCGACCGGCAAGGGGCTGATCGGCGACAAGATCTTCCTGGACATGGACGGGAATGGCGCCTACACCCCCGGCGAGGGGCTAGAGGGGGTGACGGTTCGCCTATACGCCGACAGCAACAGCAACGGCATCTACGACGCCGGCGAGGCGGCGCTCGCGCAGGCGACCACCAACGAGATGGGTACCTACACCTTCGCCAACCTTCCTGCGGGCAAGTATGTGGTAGTCGTGGACATGACGACGCTGTCCGGGGGAGTGACCAACACGGCCGATCCCGACGGTGGCGACGACAACAAGTCTGGCGTGTCCCTGGCGGCCGGTCAGGTCAACCTGGGCCAGGACTTTGGCTACCAGGGCGCCAATACCATCTCCGGCACGATCTGGAACGACGCCAACGCCGACGGTGTGCTGGCAAGCGAGACGGGCTGGCTGGCCGGGGTGACGGTGGCGCTGTACGACAGTCACGGCAACCTGGTGGCGACGACGATCACGGACGCCGATGGCAACTACAGCTTTGCCTATCTGCCCGACGGCACGTACAAGGTGGATGTCACCGATGAGGCCAACGTGCTGGACGGCTACTGGAAGTCCCACTGTCCGTCTGCCCATTGCGGTCAAGATGGCTACAGCCAGGCCACCCCGTACCAGGTCACGGTGAGCGGCGGCCAGACGAATACCACAGCCGACTTTGGCTACTACGTCCAGCCGGCGGCCTTGGGTAACTGGGTGTGGTACGACGCGAACAAGAACGGCATCCAGGACCTCGGCGAGTCGGGTATCGCCGGCGCGGTAGTCAAGCTGACCGTGACCTACCCCAATGGAACCACGACGGTTGTCTCGACTTTGACCGACGACGACGGTTACTACAGCTTTGCCAACTTGTTGCTGGATGAGGATTATGACGTGGCAGGCAGTAACAGGCCGTCGTACTCAATCTCAGTGACGCCGCCGACCCAATATCCCTATTCCACCTGGGCGGGCGTGGGCTCGAATCGCGACGTAGACTCGGGCCTGGCCAGCGGCGAGACGATCTCGACCACGCGCGGGTTCTTGAACGCCACATACGACTTTGGCTTCTCCGACACGCCGACCGCGGTAGAGCTGCTCTCTTTCTCCGCTGCTCCACAAGGCGACGCCATCCTCCTCACCTGGGAAACCGCCGCCGAGCTGGACAACGTCGGCTTCAACCTCTACCGCAGCGAGACCACGGATGGGCCGTATATGTTGTTGAACAGCGCGCTCATCCCGCCGCAGTTCCCCGGCGAGGTCATCGGCGGCGTCTACGATTGGCTCGATACCGATGTGCAGCCCGGCGTGATCTATTACTACAAGCTGGAGGACATTGATGTGAAGGGCGTGAGCACCTTCCACGGGCCGGTGACGGCAACGGCAATGGCATCTTCCACACCAACCCGGCGCGACTTCACCATCTTCTTGCCCCTGGTCTTCAGGCAAGAGTAAGCGCACTACGCCACAACACAATGGGGGGACGGCTAGCCGTCCCCCCATTCTTTTTCCCAAAAATCCGTTCAAATCCGTTAAATCCGTTGACAAACACTCAATCCGTGGAAATAGAACCGTCTGATAGAAACCTCTCCGAAATCCGTTCAAATCCGTTGACAAACACTCAATCCCGTTTGAACGTCCGTTGACAAACCTCAGTCCGTGGAAATAGAACCGTCTGATAGAAACCTCTCCGAAATCCGTTCAAATCCGT
>DAOSNS010000015.1:84439-86381 GCA_035373625.1 Anaerolineae bacterium
TAAATCCGTTGACAAACACTCAATCCCGCTTGAACGTCCCAAAATCCGGCTGCGCATAGCTGGATTTGCCCAACCCCTCAATATCAAGCAGCGCCTTCACCTTGAGTGGCAGGCCGAAGAGGTGAATGAAGCCCTCGGCATCACTCTGCTTGTAGACGTCGTCCTGCCCGAAGGTGGCGTAATCCTCACGGTAGAGCGAGTACGGCGACTTGCGCCCGACGACGGTGCAACTGCCCTTGTAGAGCTTCAGGCGTACTGTGCCGGTGGCGTTCTCCATCAGACTATTCACAAAGGCATCCAATGCCGTGCGCAGCGGCGTGAACCACTGCCCGTAGTACACCATTTCGGCGTATTTTTCGGCGACCAGGTCTTTGTAATGCAGCGATTCGCGGTCGAGGCACAACGTCTCCAGGGCGCGCAGGGCTGTGTAAAGGATCGTGCCGCCGGGCGTCTCGTAGACGCCACGCGATTTGATGCCCACCAGCCGGTTTTCCACCATATCCAGCCGTCCGACGCCATGCGCGCCGCCGAGTTTGTTGAGCCGTGTGACCAGTTCCACCGGCCCGTGTGAGACGCCATCCACGCGCACCGGAATGCCAGACTTGAAGTCAATTTCGACGTAGCAGGGTTGATCCGGGGCCTTTTCCGGCGCGACGGTCAACTGAAACATCGCCTCTTCCGGCTCCATCCACGGATTCTCCAGGATGTGGCCTTCATGGCTGAGGTGCCAGAGGTTGCGGTCGCGGCTGTAGACGGACTTGCCCGTGGACGTAACCGGGACGCCGTGCGCGGTGGCGTAGGCCAGCGCATCCTCCCGTGAGCGGATCTCCCACTCACGCCACGGGGCGATGACGGTCAGACGCGGATTGAGCGCCATCACGGCTAACTCGAAGCGCACCTGATCGTTGCCCTTGCCGGTCGCGCCATGGGCCACAGCATCCGCGCCTTCCAGTTCGGCGATCTCCACCATGCGCTTGGAGATGAGCGGGCGCGCGAACGATGTGCCGAGCAAATATTGCCGCTCGTAGATCGCGCCGGCCCGCAGCGTGGGGAACACGAAGTCGGTGACGAACTCGTTGCGCAAGTCCTCTATGTAGGACTTCACCGCACCGCTGATGCGCGCTTTCTCCGGCAGGCCGCTCAGCTCCTCTTCCTGCCCCAAATCTGCCGTGAAGGTGATCACCTCGCATCCGTAGTTCTCGATCAGCCACGGCACAATACACGACGTATCCAGCCCTCCCGAATACGCCAAAATCACTTTGGAAACCTTTTTCTTTGCTGCCATCTCTCCTCCGAAATTAGTCGCATAGTCATTAGTTTTGTAGTCGAATCGCCAATTTTCGCCCTCGTTGATGTGGCTTGCCCCATGGCGACTCTTCGGAATAATATCTCAACGGACATTAAACGGATTGAACGGAGTAAAGAGATAGAAATCGGCTTAATCCGTTCAATCCATCGCTCTCGATATGAATTTCCGGCATTATCACCAGGAACGGTCGTCGCTCACGCCACCGTATCGGTGATGGGGAAGCCCAACGATCCCAGTTCGGGCACGTTCACCTGCATCACAATCGTGTGCTCGCCGGGTTCCAGCGGGCCGGGCACGTAGATCGTCAGCACGGCGCCATAACTCACATACAGTGACTTTGCCCACGTGATCTCCGTCACCGGGCGGACTTTGCCGTTCAGCTCAACGGTGGCGCCTTCGAGCGGGCGCGCCTCGCCATCCACCGTGAATTTGGTGATGCCGCTGATCGAGCCGGAATCAATGAGATTCTTAACCTGGAAAACGAACCCTTCGCCTTGATTCTTCAAACTTCCTGCGACGTAGAGTTTTTTGAGTGCATCTGGTGACATATTGTACATAGAACACCTCCTCTAACTGGTTGCTGGATACTGGTTGCTGGATACTGGTTGCTGGATACTGGTTGCTGGATACTGG